>JAKAWQ010000083.1 GCA_021816925.1 Pseudomonadota bacterium | reverse complement strand
CCGGTCAGCGCCGCGACCCAGGCGACGAAACAACGCTGGAATTGCTCGGCATCGAGCACGGCCAGGATGCCGCCGAGATGGTCGTGTGCCGGGGTGCCCTCCTTGAACGGGCGGAAGCGCCGCAACAGGTCACGCTTCTTGCAGCCGAACAGCGCGATATCGACCATGGTCTCGGCCCCGGCCAGCCCCGCGAGCAGGCAGAGGAGAATCTCGGCGAGCGGATAGGTGACCTGCCCCTGCTGGCGGGGGTCCTTCAGGTCCTTGAAATGACCCAGAAAGACGACGGTCTCGTCGAAGGCGGCACACGCTGCCGTCGCCTCTGCCATGGTCGTTCCCCTCTCGCGAATCGAGGGAACCCTTCGATTCAGGTCTCCGACGGTTTGTCACATACTCCTTCACCCGATTGCCCTGGCGCCGCACGCCGATTGCATTGCGGCGCGGCGCGCCCGCGTGGCAGAACGCACCCATGCTCGTCTCTTCCCGCCGCCGCGCGCTCGAAATGGCACTCGGGGCCGCCCCGGCCTTGCTTGCCTTCTCACCACTCTCCGCCTTGGCTGCCGATCCAGGCTTTCAGGGCTTCCTCGCCTCCGTCCGCGCCGAGGCGGAGCGCCGCGGCATCGCCGCCGCCACCATCGCCGCGGCTTTCGCCGGTCTCGCACCCGATCCCAAAGTGATCGAGCTCGATCGCCACCAGCCGGAATTCACGGAAACCTGGTCCCAATACTCGGCCGCCGTCCTCAGCGCCGCGCGCATCGCCAAGGGCCGCGCCCTCTACGCCGCCAACCGTGATCTCCTCGCGCGCGTGATGCGTGCGTATCCGGCCTCGCCCGGGGTCGTCATGGGCATCTGGGGCCTCGAGAGCAATTACGGCGGCTACCAGGGCGGCTTTCCTGTCATCCGCTCGCTCGCAACGCTCGCCTACAGCGCCGGCCGCGGCGCCTACTTCCGCTCCGAGCTCCTCGCCGCCCTCTCTATCCTCGGCCACGGCGATGTCACGCCCAGGGCGATGGTCGGAAGCTGGGCCGGCGCGATGGGCCAGCCGCAATTCATGCCGAGCGCCTATCTCTCCTACGCCGTCGATTTCGACGGCACCGGGCAGCGCAATATCTGGACCAACGTCCCGGACGTGCTCGCCTCGATCGCGAACTACCTCGTCCGCAGCGGCTGGAAAGAGGGCCAAAGTTGGGGCCGCCAGGTCCTCCTGCCGCCGCCCGCGCTGGCGCCCCAGCTCACCGCCGGCGGCACCACTGAGACGCTCGCCGCCTTCTCGCGCCTTGGCTTCCGTCGCCTCGACGGCGGCCCGTTGCCGCCGACCAGTATCCCCGCGCGGCTGCTCATGCCCGGCGGCCCGACCGGGCCGGCCTACCTCGCGTTTCCCAACTTCCACGCCATACGCCGCTACAATCCCTCCGATTTCTACGCCCTCGCCGTCGGCCTGCTCGGCGATCTCGTCACCTCGTGAAGCGCCTCCGCCCGCTTCTTCTCCTCCTCCCGCTCACCGGGTGCCTGCAGAAGCCGCCGCACCCGGCGATCCGTTATACGGTCGGGGCGCCCTATCAGGCCGACGGGATCTGGCGATACCCGCGCGCCGAATTCTCCTACGATGCAACCGGCATCGCCGCCGTCTATTCTGGCCGTCACGCCCGCTTCACCGCCGACGGCGAGCGCTACTCGCCCGAGGCCTTCGCCGCGGCGCATCCCACGCTGCAACTGCCGGCAATCGCACGCATCACCAACCTGGAGAACGGCTGGCAGATCGTCCTGCGCATCAACGACCGCGGTCCGGCAGATCCCGCACGCATCCTCGCCGTCACGCCGCGTGTGGCCTCCCTTCTCGGCTTCTCCCCCGGCGGCACCGCGCGCGTACGCGTTCAGGTCTTGCCCGGCCCGAGCCAGGCATTGGCTCTCTCTCTTCCCGGCGGACCCACCCTTGCGGTCTCCCTTGCCCCTATCCGCCGCGTCGCCGTGAGCGCCCTGCCGCCCCTCCCTGGTGCTTACTCTGCCGAAGGGCCGGCGCACTCGGCGCGTCCATCACCCGAAGCGGCGCAAACCGCCCCGCCACCGGGTCCTGCGCCCGGCACCCTCTCCGAGGTTGCGCCCGCGCCCGACGAGCTCTGGGTCCGCACCGGCCTCTTTACCAGCCAGCGCTACGCTGCCCTGCAAGCGGCCTCGCTCGGCCGCTTCGGTGCCGCAATGGCACCCCGCTACGGCAGCGGCGCGCTCCAGGTGGAAGTGCGGGTCGGCCCGTTCGCCACGATCTCGGAGGCCGACGCCATGCTAAAGGAGGTTCTGCGCGCAGGCGTGCCGGGTGCGCGTCTGGTCGCGGAGTGAGGAGAAGGAACCCATGCCAGCTCGCCGATCGCTCCTGCTTGCCTCCTTGGCCGGCCTCCTGCCCGCGCCGGCTCTCGGCGCACCTCCGGAGCCCGCGGCGCTTCCCATGCTCGCCGGCCCGCACCCGATCAAGCGCACCTTCATACCCGCCGCCACGCCGCTCGGCCCGGTCGGCACCGAGGCGCGCTGGGCGCTCATCACCGACTTCAACACCGGCGCCACGCTGCTCCACAAGAATTCCACCGCCGCGATGCCGCCTTCCTCGATGACCAAGCTGATGACGCTCTACATCGTCTACAGCATGCTCAAGGCCGGCCGGCTCAAGCTCGATCAGACGTTGCCGGTCAGCCGCAACGCTTGGCGCACCGGCGGCTCGAAAATGTTCGTCCCGCTCGGTGGCGAGGTCAGCGTCCTCGATCTCATCAAGGGTATCGAGGTCGATTCCGGCAACGATGCCTGCGTCGTCCTCGCCGAGGGCATTTCCGGCTCGCAGGCCGCCTTCGCCGAACTGATGAACCGCACCGCCGCCAAGCTCCACCTCGTCAATTCCCACTTCGTCAACGCCACCGGCCTGCCCGCACCCGGGCACTACATGTGCTGCCGCGACATCGCCACCCTTGCGCGTCTCATCATCAGCGAGTTCCCCGAGTATTACCGTTACGCCTCCCAGAAGGTCTTCACCTTCAGCAACATCAAGCAGTACAACCGCAACCAGCTCGTGCAGCAGAATCTCGCGGACGGCCTCAAGACCGGGTACACCTATGCTGGTGGTTACGGGCTCTGCGCGAGTGCGTTGCGCGCCGGCCGGCGCATCATCATGGTGCTGAACGGCATGCCGACCGAGAGGGACCGCACCGCCGAAGGTCTCCGCCTGCTCGACTGGTCGTTCCGCTCTTTCGAAGACGTCACCCTCTTCAGGGCCAGCACCCCTGTCGCCGCCGTTCCGGTCTGGCTCGGCGCCGCCGCCACCGTGCCGCTCGCCGGACGCGCCGACCTCGTGGCAACCCTGCCGCACGGATGGCGCCGCACCGCTCGCATCCGCGCGACCTATGATGCCCCGGTCCCCGCGCCCGTGTCGGCAGGCCAGCCGCTCGGCTCTCTCCTCCTCGACGGCGCCGGCGTCCCGCCCGCCCGCCTGCCTCTCTATGCCGCCGTCGCCGTGCCCCGGCTCGGCCTCGCGGGACGTGCCATCGCCGTCCTTACGCATCTCGCGTTCGGTCGTTGAAGGCGCCGTGCCTGGCCGCTTCATCACGATCGAAGGGATCGAGGGCGTGGGCAAGACCACCCAGGCGCGCCTCCTCGCCCGCGCACTGGAACGAGCAGGATCGGCCGTATGCCTGACGCGTGAGCCCGGCGGCACGCCGGAAGCCGAGGCGCTGCGCACGCTCCTGCTTCGCGGCTCGTTCGATTGGTCGCCACGGGCCGAGGCGCTGTTGCACTTCGCGGCCCGCGCCGAACACGTCGATCGCGTGATCGCGCCAGCCCTGGCGCGCGGCGAATGGGTGATCTCGGATCGCTACTCGGACTCGACAATGGCCTACCAGGGCTATGGCCAGGGCTCGGATCGGTCCTTCATCGGCGGACTGCGCCGGCTGCTTGCGCTCGATCCTGACCTGACGATCATCCTCGATCTGCCGCTGGAGGTCGCGCGAACCCGGCTCGCCGGCCGCGGCCTTCCCCTGTTCGAACGCGCCGAAGGCCCCGGCAGCACCGCCGAGAAGGATCGCTACGAGGCGCTCGGCCAGGATTTTTTTGCCCGCGTCCGCGAGGGCTTTCGTGAGATCGCCACCGCCGAGCCCGAGCGTTGTCTCATGCTCGACTCGACCGGCGCGATCCCCGCCGTCCATGAGCAGATCCTGGCCGCAGTTTTGGAACACTTCATGGTCGCGCCCGCGCAGTGACAGCACCCGATCCACGCGCCAACGCCGATCTTCTCGGTCACGCTCCGGCCGAGCGGACACTGCTCGACGCCGCCCGTGGCGGAAGGCTGCATCACGCATGGCTGATCGCCGGCCCCGCCGGCATTGGCAAGGCCACTCTCGCCTATCGCTTCGCGCGCCGCCTCCTCGCCGGCCTCCCAAGCGAAGGAGAGAGCCTCTGGCTCGATCCCGGGCATCCCATCTTCCGTCGTGTCGCCGCCGGTGGGCATGCCGATCTCCGCACCGTCACGCGGACGATCGATCCGCGCACCGGCCGGCTGCACCGGGAGATCCTTGTCGATGACGTCCGGGCCGGCGCGGAGTTCCTGCACCGGACCGCAATCGAGGGCGGCTGGCGCGTCGTCATCGTCGATCCGGCCGAGTTGCTGAACGCAAGCGCCGCCAACGCGCTCCTCAAGATGCTGGAAGAGCCGCCGGCAGCAGCGCTTCTGCTGTTGGTCTGCGCGGCGGCCGGCCGCTTGCCTGCAACCTTGCGCAGCCGCTGCCGGCTCTTGCGGCTTGCTCCTCTCGCCGATGCCGATATGGAGGCGATTCTGGCGCGCCATCTGCCGGACATCTCGGCCGAGACGCGCGCGCGGCTGGCCGCACTGGCCGAGGGCTCGCCCGGGCGGGCGCTCCACCTCGCCGCCGAGGAGGGCGTGGCAATGGCCGCGCTGGTGGACGAGGTGCTGAACGGCCTGCCTTCCTTCGGTGCCGCCCGCGCCCACGGCGTGGTCGATCGCCTCGGCCGCGCCGAGAGCGGCTTTTCAACCTTCATGGAACTCCTGCTCGCCGCGCTCGCCGCGGCCGTACGCGCCGGCGCGCGCGGCCGCGCCGATCCCGATCAGCAGCGCCTGCTCGATCTCCGGCCCCTTGATGCCTGGGGAGAGGTGTGGCACGCGCTCTCGCGCCTTGCCGACGAGACCGAGCGGTTCAGCCTCGACAAGCGCCAGGCCGTCGTCTCCGGTCTCGCCCTTCTGGACGCATCATGACCGAGCGCTTTTACGTCACCACGCCCATTTATTACGTCAACGGTGCGCCGCACATCGGCCACGCCTACACGACCATCGCCGCCGACGTGCTCGCACGCTGGAAGCGCCTTCAAGGGTTCGACGTCTTCTTCCTCACCGGCACCGACGAGCATGGCCAGAAAGTCGAAAAAGCCGCGGCCGAAGCTGGACTCGATCCCCAATCCTTCACCGATCGCATTGCCGCACAGTTCCGCGAGATGACAGCCTCGATCGGCGCCTCGAACGACGATTTCATCCGCACCACCGAGCCGCGCCACAAGCAGGGCTGCAGCGTGCTCTGGCAGCGCCTGGTCGAGCGGGGCGAGATCTATCTCGGCGAGTACCAGGGTTGGTACTCCGTGCGCGACGAGGCATTCTACAATGAATCCGAGCTCGTTCCGGGTCCGGACGGAACCCGCCTCGCACCCTCCGGCGCTCCGGTCGAATGGGTGCGCGAGCCCTCCTACTTCTTCCGCCTTTCGGCCTGGCAGGACCGGCTGCTCGCGTTCTATGAGGCCAATCCCGGCTTCATCGCCCCTGCCTCGCGCCGCAACGAACTGCTGAGCTTCGTCCGCGGCGGGCTCACGGATCTCTCCGTCAGCCGGGCGAGCTTCCGCTGGGGCATCCCGGTGCCCGGCGATCCGGACCACGTCATGTACGTCTGGCTCGACGCGCTCGCCAACTACATCACCGCCGCCGGCTTCCCCGACGCGGAGAACCCCCGCTGGGCCTACTGGCCGGCCGATCTCCATCTCGTCGGCAAGGAGATCGCGCGCTTCCACGCCCTCTATTGGCCGGCGTTCCTGATGGCGGCCGGCCTCGCGCCGCCGAAGCGGGTGTTCGCGCACGGCTGGTGGACGGTCGAGGGCGAGAAGATGAGCAAGTCGCTCGGCAACGTAATCGACCCGCGGGATCTCGTCTCCCGTTACGGTCTCGACCCGGTTCGCTATTTTCTGCTCCGCGAGGTGCCCTTCGGCAATGACGGCGATTTCTCCCGTCGCGCGCTCCTCACCCGGATGAACGTCGAGCTCGCCAACGATCTCGGCAATCTTGCGCAGCGCTCGCTCTCGCTGCTCGCCCGGCACTGCGCCGCATCGCTGCCCGCGTTCCCACATTCACCCACTGCGGCAGACGAAACCATTCTTGCCGCCGCCGCCGCGCTTCCCGCGACCCTCGCCGGCATCCTCGACCGTCTCGCCTTCTCCGAAGCCCTCGAGGAGGTATGGAAGCTCGTGCGCGCCGCGAACGCGTATATCGACCATCAGGCGCCCTGGACGCTCCGCCGCACCGATCCGCCGCGCATGGCCGGCGTGCTGCGCATACTCGCCGACGTCTTGCGCGTCATCGCAACCGTCCTCCAGCCCTTCATGCCGGAGAGCATGGCGCGCATGCTCGACCAGCTCGGCGTGCCCCCCGCAACCCGCGATCTCGCCGCGCTCGCGGTTCCTCTGCCCGCCGGAACGAGCCTGCCGGCGCCGCAGGCGGTCTTCCCTCGCTTCGTCGAGCCCGCGGCATGATCGTTGACTCGAAGCTATCACCAGACATCGCGCTCCGGACGGAGGAGAAGAATGCAAGCTGATCCTGCTGGTCTCCCGCTCGGCCATCTGCCCGGAACGCGCTATCCGGATGCACGGGTCGAGTCCCTGGACAAGCGCTTCCCCCGCCAAGGCAATGCCGCAATCGAGCGCATCGCCACCGGCTTCCGCTGGGCCGAAGGGCCCGCTTATTTCCGCGACGGCGGGTATCTTCTCTGGAGCGATATCCCGAACAACCGGATCATGCGCTGGCTCGAGGAGGACGGCCATGTGAGCGTCTTCCGCACGCTTTCGAACTACTCCAACGGCAACACGCGCGACCGCGAAGGCCGCCTCATCACCTGCGAGCACGACACGCGCCGCGTCACCCGCACCGAGCTCGACGGCGCCATCACGGTCCTCGCAGAGCGGTTCGAGGGCAAGCGGCTGAACGCGCCGAACGATGTCACGGTCGCCTCCGACGGCGCCATTTGGTTCACCGATCCGGGCTATGGAATCGACGGCGACTACGAGGGCCACAAGGACGTCTTCGAGCTGCCCGGCAATGTCTACCGGCTCGACCCTCGCTCCGGCGCACTCGGCGTCGCGGCCGATGACTTCGTGCGGCCGAACGGGATCGCCTTCTCGCCTGACGAAAGCCGGCTCTACGTGGTCGACACCGGCATCACCCACGGCGGCCCTTCGCATATCCGTTGCTTCGAGGTGGCGGAGGGGCGGCTCCGCAACAGCCGGGTCTTCACCGGTGATTTCGCCCCCGCCATGTCGGACGGACTCCGCGTGGACACTGCCGGCAATGTCTGGTGCAGCATGGGCTGGGGCGATCCGACCGAAGACGGCGTGCGCTGCTACGCTCCGGACGGCACGCTCATCGGCAAGATCCGCCTGCCGGAGGTGTGCTCCAATCTCTGCTTCGGCGGCCGGAAGCGGAACCGGCTCTTCATGACGGCGAGCACCTCGGTCTATGCGCTTTATGTCAATGTGCAGGGAACGCAACGTCCCTGACCGCGCGGCACGATGCAGGCAATCCGGAGCTCCGCCGTTGTTCTGCTGCTGCTGATCGCGAGCGTCGCGCTCGGCATGTTCGTCAAGGCACGCCTGCCGGAGCGACAGCGGACCCGCGAGACGATCGAGCTGGTCGGTCTCGTCATCACCATGCTCGTGACGCCGCTCTGTTGATGGGTCTCCTCACCTATTCGGTAAAAGGGAGCCTCGGCCGCGACAATGCCGATATCTCCGCTCTCGCCTCGCAGATCGTCCAGCTCGATCGGGCGCTGCGCAACTACGGCCCGGCAGCCGCCGATGCGCTGCAGGATCTTCGCCGCTACACCGAAACCGTCATCGCCAGCACCTGGCCCAACGAGCCGAAGCCGCTGGTCGAGATGCATCCCGTGTCCATCTCTCCGATCACCCCGGGCGGCATCGAAAGCCGCGGACTCGGCGCCCTTCTCAACAGCATCGGGCTTGCCATCCGCCGTCTCGCGCCGGCGAGTCCGCTGCGACGCGGGATTGCTGCAAGCTGCCTCGCAGACTTCCATAATCTCGAAGCCGCGCGCTGGACCTCATCGAAGACGCCCGCCCCGCCATCTCCGTGGCCTTCTGCGCCGTGCTCGTCTTCTGGCTGGCCGTGATCTTCGCCTGCTTCGGCCTCAATGCACCGCGCAACGCCTTCGTCTTCATCATGATCGTGCTGAGCCCCGTCTCGATCGCCTCGGCGCTGCTCGTCATTCTCGAGGTGGATACCCCCGTTCAGCGGCTTGGCCATGGTCTCCAGCGGCCCGATGCGCAACGCCCTTTCCGATCTTGCCCGCCCTGAACCGGCCCCGGCAGCGCGCTGACCGCGGCCGCGCCCTCGCGGCGGCTCGCCGGTCGACCCTCGCGCGGTTGATCCATGATTCGCGATACCAATCTCTTCGCAAGCGCATGAGGGGGCAGGGAATGGCTCAGGCAACATTGGGCGGCGGGTGCTTCTGGTGCCTCGAGGCCGTCTATCTCGGCGTTGCCGGCGTGAGCGCCGTCAAGTCCGGCTATGCCGGCGGAAGCCTCGCCAACCCGACATACGAACAGGTCTGCACCGGGCGGACGGGCCACGCCGAAGTCGTGCAGATCGCGTTCGATCCGGCGGCGATCGGCTACGCCGACCTGCTCCGCATCTTCTTCACCATCCATGATCCTACCACGCCGAACCGCCAGGGCGCCGATGTCGGGCCGCAGTATCGCTCGATCATCCTCACCCACGACGAAGGACAGCGCGAGGTCGCAGAGGCCGTGATGGGCGAGATCGCCGCCGCCGCCCTTTGGCCCGGCCCGCTCGTCACCGACGTGAAGCCGCTCGAGCGGTTCTGGCCCGCCGAGCCCGAGCACGACGACTACTTCAACCGGAACCCCTGGAGCGGCTATTGCCGGGCGGTCGTGGCGCCGAAGGTGCTCAAGTTCCGCAAGAGTTTCTCGCATCTCATGAAGGCCGCCGCCTGACCCCCGCCTCCGGTCGAGTGCCCGCCCATGATCCGGGGCGGGCGGCAGCATTGACGGTCCTTGTGCGTGCGCGCATATCGCGCCGCGGTTCCCGGCCGCCGGGGGCTCCGTCGCTCCGCGAAGGTTCGCGCGGCGGCGTGTCTTCGTTTGGGATGAAGCGATGTTCGAAGCCCTTTCCGGGCGGCTCTCCGGCGTCTTCGACCGGCTTCGCCGGCGCGGCTCGCTCTCCGAGTCGGACGTCGCCGAAGCGCTCCGTGAGGTGCGGGTCGCCCTGCTCGAAGCCGACGTCGCCCTCCCCGTCGCGCGGGACCTGATCGAGCGCGTCCGCGCCCGCGCCGTCGGCCAGGAGGTGCTGCGTTCCGTCACCCCCGGCCAGCAGGTGGTGAAAATCGTGCACGACGCGCTGGTCGAGGCGCTGGGCGGGGAGGGGGCCGTCGCGCTCAATCTCGATGCACCGCAGCCGGTGCCCATCCTGCTGGTCGGCTTGCAAGGCTCCGGCAAGACGACCACGGCCGGCAAGCTCGCCCTCCGCCTCAAGGAGAAGGAGCGGAGGAAGGTTCTCCTCGCCAGCCTCGACGTGCAGCGGCCGGCCGCCCAGCTGCAGTTGGCCCAACTTGCCGAGCGCGCAGGCGTTGCAAGCCTCCCCGTGGTTCCCGGTCAGGGCCCGATTGCCATCGCCGCCCGCGCCCTCGAGGCCGCCCGGCGGGAAGCTTTCGACGTCCTCATCCTCGATACCGCCGGCCGGCTCTCGATCGATACCGTGCTGATGGAGGAGGTGGCGGCGGTCCGCGCCGCTACGCAACCGGCCGAGACCCTCCTCGTCGTCGATGCCATGACCGGGCAGGACGCGGTCAATACCGCGAGCGCCTTCCGCGAGGCGGTCGCGGTCAGCGGGATCGTTCTCTCGCGTATGGACGGCGACGCGCGCGGCGGCGCCGCGCTTTCCATGCGTGCCGTCACCGGCGCGCCGATCAAGTTCGTCGGCGTCGGTGAAAAACTCGACGCGCTCGAGGACTTTCATCCCGAGCGCGTGGCGGGCCGGATCCTCGGCATGGGCGACATTGTCGGCCTGGTCGAGCGCGCCGCCGAGACGATCGATCGCGACGAGGCCGAGCGGCTCGCGGCCAAGATGGCGCGGGGCAAATTCGACCTCGAGGACTACGCCTCCCAGCTTCGCCAGATCGGCCGTATGGGCAGCCTTTCCGGCATCCTCGGCATGCTGCCCGGCGTCGGCAAGATGAAGGCGCAGCTCTCGCAAGCCAATTTCGACACGGCGATCCTGAAGCGGCAAGCCGCCATCATCGGCTCGATGACCCGGGCCGAGCGCCGCCATCCGGATATTATCAAGGCCAACCGCAAGCGCCGCATCGCCCTCGGTTCCGGCACCACCGTCCCCGAAGTGAACCGGCTTCTCAAGCAGTTCGGCGACGTCACAACATTGATGAAGCGGGCGCAGAAGCTCGGCGAGAAAGGCGTCATGCGGCACGGCCTCTCGGCACTGATGCCCCCGGGCCCGCCGCGGCGGGGCTTCTGAGCATCAACAGAAGGATCAGAGAATGGGACTGAAAATCAGGCTGGCCCGCGCCGGGGCCAAGAAACGACCCTACTACCACATCGTGGTGGCCGACAGCCGAAGCCCGCGCGACGGCCGCTTCATCGAGCGGGTCGGGACCTACAATCCCCTGCTGCCGGTGGACCACGCCGATCGCGTGCGGCTTCTCCCCGAGCGCATCACGCACTGGCTCGGCCAGGGCGCGCTCGCCACCGAGCGTGTCGGCCGCTTCCTCGGCGGCGCCGGCCTCGCTGCCGCGCCGGTGATCCGCGAGCAGCCGAAACAGTCGGCGCCACGAAAGAAGGCCAAGGCGGGCCGCTGAAGCCCGGGCATGAGCCGTGGGCGGGCGCCTTGTCCTGCTTGGCATGATCGGGCGGCCGCACGGAGTGCGCGGCCTCGTCCACGTCACAAGTTACACCGCCGAGCCCAGCGCGCTTGCTCGCTACGCGCCCCTCGAAGACGAGAAAGGGCAGAACTATCGCCTCGAATGGGCGGCCGAGGGCATCGCCCGCCTGTTCCTCCTGTCCGGCGGTGAGGAGCGCGCCGTCGCCGATCGCGCCTCGGCGGCGCGGCTCGTCAATCGCCGCTTCTTCGTGGCCCGTTCGGCGCTGCCCGCCGCCAGTCCGGACGAGTTCTATCTTGCCGACCTGATCGGCCTTGCCGCCTTCGACGCCGCCGGTGCTCCGCTCGGCCGGGTGAGCGCGGTGCATGATTACGGCGCCGGCGCGAGCCTCGAAATTGGCCCGCTTCTCGTGCCCTTCACCCGCGCCGCCGTGCCCGAGATCGATCTCCGCGCCGGCCGGATCACCATCGCTCCGCCGGCCGAGATCGAGGCGCGTTGATGTTCCGCGCGAGCGTCCTCACCCTCTTCCCCGAGGTCTTTCCCGGCCCTCTCGGTGTCTCGCTCTCCGGGCGCGCGCTTGCCGACGGGCTCTGGTCGCTCAAGGCCGTGGATATCCGCGCCTTCGCCATCGGCCCTCACCGCAGTGTCGATGACGCGCCTTACGGCGGCGGAGCAGGCATGGTGCTGCGCCCCGACGTGGTCGATCGCGCCCTTGCCTCGGTGGCCGACGGCCGCCCGCTTCTCTGCCTCTCCGCGCGCGGCCATCGCTTCGACCAGGCGCAGGCGGCCGCGCTTGCAGCCGGCCCGGGCATTGTGCTGCTTGCGGGCCGTTACGAGGGGATCGACCAGCGCGTGATCGAGGCGCGCGGCCTGCAGGAGATCAGCGTCGGGGATTATGTGCTCTCGGGCGGCGAGCCCGCGGCGATGGTGCTCCTCGATGCCGTCGTCCGCCTCCTGCCCGGCGTGCTGGGTGACCCCGCCTCGGCCGCGGAGGAGAGCTTCTCGGCCGGCATGCTCGAATATCCCCACTACACCCGCCCCGCCGTCTGGCAGGGCCGACCTGTGCCCCCCGTGCTGCTCTCGGGCGATCACGCTGCCATCGCCGCCTGGCGCCGCACCGAGGCCGAGCGCATCACCCGCCTCCGCCGGCCCGACCTGCTCGGGGCCTCCACCGGACAGCCGGGCGCGATCTGACCGGCGCTTGCCGCCATCAGGGCGGATCGTCCGATCTGGCCGGCGCGCGCGAGAAGGGTACCAGCCTTTGTCGAGACGGCGTGAGTCCAACGGCCAATTCCTGACAGGCAGCAAGATCACCAACGCACGCCACCATCCAGCGCGCTTTCCGGCTAGCCTGCATTTCTCAGTGCGCCCCAAAGGCGCGGTTCACCAGTGGAGGAAGGATCCACCCAGGAAGTTGTCGGTAGGACCTGGTAGCTGACGAGCGGTTTGGTTGGGTGACCGGCTGGGCCGAA
>JAKAWQ010000015.1 GCA_021816925.1 Pseudomonadota bacterium | reverse complement strand
CGGCGATCGCGGACTCTTCCCTTCGCGCCCGCGATTCACGCCTCCGGCCTCATCGCCTCCGGCGCCTCAGCCCCCGCCGATCGCGGACTCTTCCCTTCGCGCCCGCGATCCACGCCTCCGGCGATCGCGGACTCTTCCCTTCGCGCCCGCGATTCACGCCTCCGGCCTCATCGCCTCCGGCGCCTCAGCCCCCCGCCGATCGCGGGCCGCCCCCCACCCGACCGCGCTCGCGGCCGCCTTGACTTTGTATAGACAAACATATAGTTAACCCGATGCCCGAAGCCTACGCCGAGTTCGACTGGGATGAGGCCAACCTCGGAAAATGCCACCGGCACGGGATCACCGCCGCCGAGATCGAGGACCTGCTGCGCGCGAACCCGCGGATTGCGCCGGACCCGAAGCACTCGGCAACCGAGCAACGGTTCATCGCCGTCGGGCGCAACGCCGCGGGACGGCCGGTGTTCGTCGCCTTCACCACCCGAAGGATCGCCGGCCGGTTGCTCGTTCGGCCCATCAGCGCCCGCTACATGCACGCCAAGGAGATCGCTCGCTATGAAGCGGAAAGTTCCTGAATTCAAAACCGACGAAGAGGCCGCCGCCTTCCTCGATCAGGATCTGTCCGATCTCGATTTCCGCCAGTTCAAGCCGGCGCATTTCGAGTTCGAGAAAAAGGAGGCGCAAATCAACATGCGCATGCCGAAGTCCCTGCTCGACGCCGTAAAGCGCCGCTCCGCAGCACGTCGCATTCCCTATACCCGCTTCATCCGCGAGGCCCTGGAAAAGGCTCTCGCAACACCCGCGCGGAGACGCTGACGGGATCAGCCGCCGCGCACCAAGCCTCGCGTGCCCCCGCGCTACTCCCTCGGCCCCCCGGCCTTGGGCAATCGCGCCTCTCTCCCTTGCGCCCGCGATTCACACCTCCACCCTCACCGCCCTCGGCCCCTCGGCCCCTCGGCCTCCGGCGATCGCGGGCCGCAACCGGCCCGAACCGCTGAACCGTATGCCCCTTACCCACCCATCGAGGAACTCGGCCGCCTCCTCGCTCTCGCCCACCGAGGCCTTCCTCACCGCCAGCAGCCCCCGCCTCGCCCCACAATCCGGCCGTGTAACCCGAATAAAGCCCGCGCCCCCCTCGCCCCCGCCCCGCGCACGTCACCACCGCATCGATCGAAAGCGGCGCCCGCTTCCACGTCCTCCAGAGTCCCTTCGGTCGCCCCGCCACGAACGGGCTCTGTCCGCCCGTTTGAGCATCAGCCCCTCCATTCCGGGCGCACCCGCCGTTGCCCGTAATTCCCTCAGTTCTTCCATGGTCCGGAACGGAATGAGCGGCGACAAATCCGTCCTTTGCGGCCGGTTTCGCGCGTACCGCCGCTCGAGCCTCACCCTCCTCTCGCGGAGCGGCAGCCCGCGCGGGCCTTCGTTTCTATCCCATAACATATCACAGAACATCACGATAATCGGGTGATACGGAATGATTTTCTTGCTTGCCATGTCCGGCCTCAATCGCTTCTCCAAGCAGTCGAAGAGAAAATTCTTCTCCCCTTCCGAACCGGCAACTCCCCCTCGAGCACCCCCGGTGTGTCCGGTTTGTCCGGAATTTCTCCGGCCCAAAGAGAAATATTCTCCGCCCCGCGCGCATGAAACCGGCCGCCGGGGCGAGGCGGAGGCTGACGCCGCCGATGCTGCGAACTTCACCAAGCGAAAGCGGCTCGAACGTGCTGCGGTTCAAGAAGGCGCCGGGTCGGGCCTGCATCGGAGCGAGGGTTTCGGGAGCAGCCAGGATTGCTTCGTGACCGGGGCGGGCGCGGTCGGAATGGGCACGAGTGATGACCGCCCGCGAGTGGACGCGTGTGGGATCGATGAAGAAGTCACCCGGCTCGCAACAAAGTCCGCCACGCACGACCTTGAGCCACGTTTCCGGGTGCGGCATCGCGCCAATAACGGCTGCACGATCCGGCAGGCAAGACCAGAGGGAGCCGCGAAGCGTGCGGCGCCTGGCCTCAGCGGAAGAAGATCAGCCAGACGAGGAAGAAGATCGCGACCCAGAAAATGAGCCCAAGCGCAGTCGCGAGTAGAATGCCGCGGGCTGGCCCGAGCGCATCCTCGGCCGGATAGCCGGGCAGATCCATCTGCGTAGGCACGCGAGTCGAACCCGCCTTTTGCGGTGGCGGCGGGAAATCTTGGGCCTTCACCGCTCGATCCATTGCTCACAACCGCGTGATCGCAGCTACGCCCCTAGCCATCAATTGCGGTCAAAACAAGACCGTCAACTATTAAGAAGCATATACCTTTGGTTGTAACGGCGCGAGGGAAAAATGGTCGGAGCGGCGGGATTTGAACCCACGACCTCCAGTCCCCCAGACTGATGCGCTACCAGGCTGCGCTACGCTCCGGCCGGATGGCGATGTAGCAGCCGCACTGCCCGGCGGCAACGGAGGCTGGGATCACAGCAGCGCCCGCATCTCTCCAAGTGCGCGCAAGGTCTCGCGCAAAACGTCGCGCAGCCGCTCGGCCTCCGGATCCTGCTTCTGGCGCACCAGCACACGTGCGGCGGGCGCGGGACTCGCGGCGAGGCCCGGCATCGGGAGTTCGGGATTGCGCGCCCGCTCGGCGGCGGCGGCCGAAATCTCGGCAGGCGATGGCGGAGGAATCTCCTCGCCGAGACGACCGCCGCCCTCGCGCAGCAGCCGTTGCACGCCTTTGATCGTATAGCCCTGGATATAAAGAAGTTCCGAGATGCGGCGCACCAGGGCGATGTCATCCGGCCGGTAGTAGCGGCGGCCACCGCCCCGCTTCAGCGGTTTGACCTGGGGGAAACGTGTCTCCCAGAAGCGGAGCACGTGCTGGGGAATGTGCAACTCGTCCGCCACCTCGCTAATGGTGCGGAAGGCATTGGGCGCCTTGCGCGCCCTGGCGGGCGGGGGATCGGCGGCAGGCGGGGCGGCCGGGCGCGGCGGGGGAACCCTCATTCGTCCTCACCCAGAGAAGGTTCGAGGCCGTTGACGCGCGCGCGCAGACTCTGGCTCGGGCGGAAGACGAGCACGCGGCGCGCCAGGATCGGGACCTCGATGCCCGTTTTGGGGTTGCGGCCGATCCGGCGGCCCTTCTGGCGCACGGAAAACGTTCCGAATCCGCTGATCTTGAGGGATTCGCCATGTTCGAGGGCCGTTGCCATGCGGCCCAGCACCGCCTCCAAAAGCGCCGCCGATTCGTTGCGCGAGAGCCCGACGGCGGAATAAATCTTCTCGGCCAGATGCGCGCGGGTGACGGTCGCCATGAGGGGAGGCTAGGGCAAGCCGGACGGGCACGTCAAGAAATCACGAAAGCTCAGAGGATTGGCAAGCGAAAGCACATCATATCCTGAGCAGGGCCGAACCCCATGTGAGGCCACCGCCCAAAGCCTCCATGACCACGAGCTGGCCGGGGCGAATGCGCTGACCGGCCAGCGCCTCGGCGAGTGCCAACGGGATCGAGGCGGCCGAGGTGTTGGCGTGGCGATCGATGGTGACCACCACCCGCTCCGGCGGAAGGTGGAGGCGCCGGCCCATGGCATCGATGATGCGAAGGTTGGCTTGGTGCGGTACCAGCCAATCGACGTCGGCGTGGGTGAGGCCGTTGTCGGCGAGCGCCTCGTCCACCGTCTCGGCCATTCGCGCGACGGCGTGGCGGAAGACCTCGCGGCCGTTCATCATGAGCGTGCCGGGGCGGTCGCGCCGGCCGACCGCGCCGTCCACGTAGAGGATATCGCCGAGCGCACCGTCGGCGTGCAGATGCGTGGAAAGGAGCCCGCGATCGGTGCTGGCCCCGGTTCCGGGGCCCGCGGAGAGGAGAACGGCGCCGGCGCCGTCACCGAAGAGGACACAGGTTGCGCGGTCCTGCCAGTCGAGGATGCGCGAATAGACCTCGGTGCCGATGACGAGGGCATGGCGCGCCTGGCGGAGGCGGATGAAGGCGTCGGCGACGGCAAGGGCATAGATGAAGCCGGAGCAGGCGGCGGAAAGGTCGAAGGCGAAGCCGCGCTGGATGCCAAGCGCGTGCTGGATGCGTGCGGCGACGGCGGGAAAGGCCTGGTCGGGCGTGGAGGTAGCGACGATCACGGCGTCGATGTCGGCGGGCGCGGCGCCGGCGGCGCCGAGGGCGGCGCGGGCGGCGGCGGCGCCCATGGAGCAGGCGGTCTCGTGGGGGCCGGCGATGTGGCGCTGGCGGATGCCGGTGCGCTCGACGATCCAGGCATCGGAGGTGTCAAGCGTGCGGGCCAGTTCGTCGTTGGTGAGCACGCGTTCGGGCAGGTAGCCGCCGGTGCCGGCGAGGAGGGAGCGGACGGAAGGGGTGCGCGGCAGGGTGGGCGCGGACGCCAGGAGCGCGCCAAGGTCGTCGGTCATGGGGAGCGCGTCTTAGAGCACGGGGGCGAGCGGCTGTCCGCCGCCCGCCTCCTTGCGTCCGCCGGGGGCATCGAGGCGGCCCATGCGTTCGAGGCCGGCCCGCATGCCGTCATTGAAGCCGTGCAGGACCATGTCCATGGCCACATCGAGGGCATGGGCGAAGCCTTCGGCGTCGGTACCGCCGTGCGACTTCACGACGACGCCGTTCAGCCCGAGCATGACAGCGCCGTTGTAGCGGCGCGGGTCGAGCCATTCGCGCAACCGGTCGAGCGCGGGGCGGGCGAGGAGATAGCCAAGGCGTGCAGAGAGGCTCGATTCGAAGACCTGGCGAAGCAGGCCGCGGACGAGCTTGAGGGCGCCCTCGCCGGTTTTCAGAGCGACGTTGCCGGTGAAGCCGTCGGTGACGATCACGTCGGTGGTGCCGGCGGCGATGTCGTAGCCCTCGACGAAGCCGCGGAACTGCGGGCCGAGGGCGCTCTCCTTCAGGATCTCGGCCGCGTCGCGGAGCTGCTCGCCGCCCTTCATTTCCTCCGAGCCGACATTGAGGAGGCCGATCGTAGGTGCCGGCAGGCCGAGCACGGTGCGGGCAAAAACGTCGCCCATGACGGCGAACTCGACGAGGTTGCGCACGTCGCAGGTGACGTTGGCGCCGAGGTCGAGCATGATGACGTCGCCGCGCTCGGAGGGGCCAACGGCGGCCATGGCCGGACGGTCGATGCCGGGCAAGGTCTTGATGACGATCTTGGAGAGGGCGAGCAGGGCGCCGGTGTTGCCGGCGGAGATGACGCCCGCGGCATCGCCGGCGGCCACCGCGTCGATGGCCACGCGCATGGAGGCGTTGCGCACGCGGAGCGCTGCGGTGGGCTTCATCTCATCGCCGATGACCTCGGCGGCGTGGCGCAGCACGGCGCTCCTGGCGGCGCGCCGGTAGCGGGTGAGCAGCGGCTGGAGCCGTGCCGTGTCGCCGACCAGAAGGAAGCGCATCTCGGGGTGGCGTTCGGCGGCGATCTCGAGGCCCCCGACGACCGCGCCGGGCGCGTGATCGCCGCCCATGGCATCGACCGCAAGCGTCGGGGCGCCGGCCATCGCCGCGGGTTTTCTGCCGTCGCCGCGTCAGGCGCGGACGACGCCCTTCAGGGCTTTGTCCGCGGCCGGGGCGACCTCGCGCCCGTCGTAATAGCCGCAATGGCTGCAGACGTGATGCGGGCGGCGAAGTTCGCCGCAGTGCGGACATTCGCCGTACGGCTCGGCGCGCAATGCCTCGTGGCTGCGCCGCATGCCGCGCCGCGAGGGCGAGGTCTTTTTCTTGGGAACAGCCATCGAAACAAAGTCCTTTCACGCTGCGGCCGCCCGGTGCGGCTCAACCCCGAGTGTATGCCGCACGGCGGGCGCTCGCCACAGCCGCGTGCGCGGACGTGCCGAGCCCCCCGGCGTCGGCTCTCTCCAGCGATTTCATCGGCTTGGCCGGGTCTCCGGCGCCGCCCGGGCGGGCGCGCTCTAGCAGAGGGTCCTGAGGGCCGCAAGTGAGGCGGAGGGAAGTGGACGCCGGGCACGGCATCGCCCAAGCGGTCTTCGCGAGAGGGCCGGGGTGCGGGTCAGCTTTCCGATCGATGCTGCCCGGCTTTCGCCGTTGCCGGAACCGTGACGGATGGCGCTTCGTCGCTGGTTGCGCGCCACCAGATGATGCGGCACTCGGGCAATGCCTCCCGCAGCATCCGCCGTGCCAGGTCGGCGGATGCCGCCTCATCGAAGAACTCGATGACGAGCGGCGGGTCCGGATCGCGCCGCAGGACATCGCCGACGGTTGCAGGCTGAATCGGCCCGCCAAGTTCGACCCCTCGCTTGCCCTCGATGACCGTCAGGCCGTGCACGTGGGCCTGATCCCTGAGGAGGTGGAGGAGCGTCTGGAGCTGCTGTTTGCGCTGGCTGTGGCTGATCGGCGGGACATAAATCCGGACGGCTGTGATCGTGATTTCCTGCGCCATGACGTTATCTCCTTCTTGCAAGCGTGGGCCATGCGCTTGTATAGATGGATGGGCGCCGAGGCGTGCTGGTCTCCGCTCCCCGAACATCTGACCGCGCATGCGTGCCCCTTCGACTCAGTGGCTTCCTGCCCAAATGGCGAAGGCTAGGAGCAAAGTAAGAAGAACGTAGCTGGCGTAGAGGTTCACCGAGCCGGAGTGCATGCGTCTCAGAAGGCCGGCGAGACGTCTGAGCCCGCTGGCTGCAGGTCCGAGCAAAAACCGGTCTACGACGTGGGTTTCGATCTGTTCGCGACGGACCATCGGCCGGAAGACCTCCGACACTTCCTCGGTTACGTGCTCGGTCACGGTGGGCCGGAGCACGGCGCGGAAGACTACGCGCACGGGATTGGCAAAGCCGCTCGCGGTGTAGGTGAGGGCGGGAACAAGGCGGCCGAGGCCGCCAACCCAGACGGCGCGGCGCGCGACGCGCCGGCCGCGCGTGGCGAGGCGGAAGACGACGAAGGTGAGCCCGAGAAGAATCGGAAACGCGATCACTCCATAAGTGGGGGAGATCGCGAATACGACCGGGTTCTGTGCCGCTCCCCGCAGCAGGATGACGAGCCCGCGGCCGGGCAATAGCCCTTTCCCCACTTGAGCGCCGATCGCGTGGAAGTCGCGCACGAATTGCGCGCTCAGGCCTTGGCCACCGCTCGGGCCGACCAGGAAGAAGGGCTGAACCAGTGCTCCCGTCGCGCTCGATCCTCCGAGCTCCTTCACGACATGGTCGAGCAGCGGGATTGCGTAAGTCGGCAGGATGCCGAGCAGGAGGCAGGCGGCGGTGAGCAGGGCCATCGCGGAGCGCATGGCGCGCGGCGCCTCGACGGCACCAGCCGCTTCATCGGAACGGGGAAGGCCGAGGAAGCCCATGGCGAAGACCTTGACGAAGCAGGTCATCGCCAGCCCCGCGGTGAGAGCGAGCAGGGCGCCCGACAGGGCGAAGAGGAGGCGAAGCGGCTTCGAGGCGAGGAGGGTCGAGCGGAGGATCGATTGCAGCGTGAGCCATTCGCTGACGAAGCCGTTGAACGGCGGCAGCGCGGCGATTGCCATGACCCCGGCGAGGAAAAAAATTGCCGTCATGGGCATGCGATGGATCAGGCCGCCCATCCGGTCGAGATCGCGTGTTCCGCTTCCGGTTTGCGCGGCACCGGTGCCCGTGAAGAGCAGCGCCTTGTAAAGCGAGTGGTTCGTCAAGTGGTAGAAGGCAGCGAGCAAGGCGAGAGCAGCCGGCAGCTTTTCTCCGGCGGCGAGAAAGATCATCGCCGCCCCGAGTGCGGCGGTGACGATGCCCATGTTCTCGATCGTGCTGTGCGCCAGCAGGCGTTTGAGTTCCGACTCGATTGTGGCGTAGAGAATTCCGATCAGCGCCGAGAGGCTGCCGACCGCCAGCACCAGCGCTCCGGGTGCGGTGCCATGAAGGGGCATCAATGAGAGATTGACGAGCACGATCCCGTAGATGCCGAGATTGACCATGACCGCCGAGAGGAGCGCGGAGACGTTCGTCGGCGCCACGGGGTGGGCGAGCGGCAGCCAACTGTTGACCGGCACGAGGCCGGCCTTCACGGCAAATCCCGCGAAGGAAAGGAGGAAGACGGCCCAGCGGATGCCTGGGTTCAGATGCGGAGCGGCGGCGCGGATGGCCGTGAAATCGATCGATCCTGCACCGTTGGCCAGCAACAGAAGGGCGCCGGCGGCGAGGATCATGCCGGCTTCGCTCATCGCCAGCATGACGAACCCGGCGTGCGCGGCATCGCTCTTGTCGTTTTCGTAGGTGACGAGCAGGTAGGCGAGGACGGACATCGCCTCCCAGGCCACGAGGAACGAGAAAACGTCGCGGGCGACCAGCACGAAGACGATGGCGGCCAGGAAGAGATGGTAGAGCAGGCCGAAGTAGCCGAGATCGTATTCCTCGCGGTAGCGCAGAAGGTAGGTGCCGGAGAAGATGGAGACGGGAAATCCGATCGCGCCGGTCAGCAGCACCAACAACGACGAGAGCGGATCGAGGCCAAGGCGAAGAGCGCCGAGCGGGAGGAAGTGCCAATAGGTGAGCGACGGAGACGAACCGCTGAGGAGTCCCGCCGCGCCGGCGAACAGGAGGGCCGCGGAAGAGGCGGCGCCGAACGCCGAGAGCACGGGCGGATTGCGCTCAGCCGGAACGAGCAGGGCGGCGGCCGCGCCGATGGCGGAAAGCACGAAGAATGCCGCGAGCGGGGTCATGGTCAAACTCACGGCGCGGATCCCTCCGCGAGCGAAGTGAGCGGCTGCGGCGGCTTCCGCTCCACGGCGACGAGGAGCCCGTGCAGGATGGCGAGCGGCGGCGGCGGGCAGCCAGGGATCATCACGTCGACGGGAACGACGTCGCTCACTCCTCCCCCCGCCGCCGCGCTCGGTCCGAATATGCCTCCGGAGAGCGCGCAGACGCCCATTGCCACCACGCGCTTGGGCGGCGGCATGGCCTCGTAGGTTTCGCGCAACGCGTGCCGCATCGCGCGTGTGACCGGGCCGGCCACCAGGAGAATATCGGCGTTGCGCGGGGTCGGGGTGAGAAAGAAGCCGAGCCGATGGATGTTGTAGTAGGGATTGTCGATCTGGCGCACCTCGCCCATGCAGGCGCCGCACGCGCCGGCATCGACGAAGCGGATGTTGAGAGAGCGGCGGAAGAGCCGGCCGAGGCGACGTGCCATCCGCTCCGGCTCGGTTTCACCAGCCCATTCAAAACCCGCTTGCCAATCCACTGCGGAAGAGTCCGAACGCACGCAGCGGAAGCAGTGGATGCAGTGCCGGTGATCGACGACACTACCGTTTGCGCTCGCGCGGATGGCATCGGTCGGGCAAACGCCGGCGGCTGCGTTCCGCCTAGCCTCTTCACCCGACCGGGCAGCGGGCCGGCCGGGCGAAACACCCGGTGTCTGCTCCTCGCGAGCGGGATATCGGGTTGTCCTGATCCCGCTTTTCAGCCCCTCCCAGACCCATCTGGTCATTGCCGGGTCCTACCGGTCACATTCGGCGTTCGAAAGGCCGAACGTCGCGAGGATGATCGGGAAGTCCTGGAATGCGAATTCTTCGGCCGCGAATTGGAAACCCGGCCAGTTGGCGAACGATGGCGTCGTGATTCGGTAGCGCAGCACGCGTCCGCCCGCGTCGAGGCGAACAAAGTGGAACGCGGCGCCGAGCGGCGCTTCAACGGCACCGACCGCCGTGCCGGCGCGAGGGCTGACCTCGGGAAGAAAGACGGGTCCTGGCGGGATGTCGGCGGCCAGCCGCGCGATCAACCGCGCCGACTCTTCGGCCTCGCGGAAGAACACACGCAGCCGTGCGTAGCCGTCGCCTTGCGGCTCGGTCGGGACTTCCGGCGGCGTTTCTGCGTACGCCGCGTAAGGGAACAGGATCCTGATGTCGCGCGCGACAGCGGAGGCGCGGGCGACCGGCCCGACGAGGCCGAGCAGGAGCGCCGCCGCGTCGGACGTGGCGCCCACTTCCTCCAACCGGTCGAGGAAGCTGCTCGATTGGCGGAGAAGACGGCTGAGCCGCGAGAGGCGGCGCGCGATCGCGTCTGCCCGGGTGGCTGCTTCACGGCACGCCGGGTCCGGAATATCCAGGGCGAGTCCACCGGGTTTGAGCATTCCGAAGAAGTAGCGATGCCCGCTCAGCACGGCCGAAAGCCTGAGCAGGTCCTCCTCGATCATGGCCGCCTGGCTCGTCGCCACGGCGAGGGCGGTCGAATTGCAGATGCCGGTGATGGTCGCGGCGTGACTGCGCATGCGCTCGAGTTCGGCGAGGATGGCGCGCAGAACCGACGCTCGCGGGGGAATCGTGACGTGAGCGATTTCTTCGATCGCCTGGCAGAAGGCGAGGCCGTGGGCGAAGGCCGCGGCGCCCGAGAATCGTTCCGCCAGAAGCTGGACCCGGCTCACCGGTTGGCCTTCGGCGAGCTTTTCGACCGCCCGGTATTTGTAAAAAAAGCGCAGCGCGATGCGGCTCGCATCCTCGCCCAGCGTTTCGATACGAAAGTGCGCGGCTTCCGCGAGGTCGGAGAAGACGGGCCCGATCGGCATGGCGAAGGCACCGGGCGCGTCGAGGCCGCGGCTGGGTTCCGCTGGATCCCCTGTTCTCCGGCGGGACAGGGGGCGAGCGATATCGAAGCCGCGGCGCATCGGCAGAGCGTGAGCCGGCCACCCATCGTGCAGGATGAAGGCACCGAGGCGAGGATGCCCGTCGAAGATCAGGCCGAACAGGTCCGCGGCCTCCCGCTCGTGCCCATCGGCCGCCGGGATCGTTGATGCGATCGAGGGCACATGCTTCTCCGACACCGGAAAGCGGAGTACCACCTCCGCGAAAATGCCGCCGGTTGGCGGATGGAACACGTAGGTCAGCCGCCACTCCGCGCCCTCTTCTTCGACGATCAGCGTGACGAAGACGTGTTCGCAAGCCGTCACAAGCCACTCGCAAAGCGCGGCCAGGCGGTCCCGAGCGCAGTGCAGGCGCTCGGTGATGCCCTCACGCTCGACGCGCACGCTCTCCTGCCAGGTCTCGCGGCAGAGCTCCGCGAAGGCCGTTGGGCCGTTCAAAGCCGTGTTGCTCGTCTCATCCATGGCGCCGACCTCACCGGCCCATTGCGGCGCCGGCGAGCCGGAGCAATCCGGCCAGCTCGGGCGGCATGGAGATGCCGAAAATCACCAGAGGAACGGCGGTGATGGCGAGCGCTGCGAGGCATGTGCGTGGTGCACCGGCGGTCCAGCGTGATCCGCTGCCTGCACCGAAGGTCATGCGCGTCGCATGCCGCATGATGGCGGCGAAGCCGAGGACGATGAAGAGGGCGAGGAAGCCGACGACGAGGTACTGGCCGCGTGCCAGTCCCGCCTTCAGGATGAGTAGCTCGCTCACGAAAACCGCCGAGGGGGGCATTCCGGTGATGGCAAGGGCGCCGGCGACGAACGGGAGGGCGGCGACCGGCGCCCGGCGCGTCAAGCCCTGGATCGAGGCAATGCGCTGTTCACCGAGGGCCAGCACGAGGAGGCCGGCCGCAAAAAAGCAGAACGATTTGGCGAGCGCGTGGGCGGTGATCTGATAGGCGGCGGCGAAGCGGGCATCGGCGCCGCCGATCCCGACCGCGAGCAGGATGATGCCCATGTGCTCGACGGTGGAAAAGGCGAACATCCGCTTGTAGTCCCGCACCTGGACCATGAGAATGGTTGCCACACCGACCGAGAGCACGCCGAAGACGACGAACCAGGGACCGGCCTCGGATCCGGGGAGGCGGCTCAGGACCGAATAAAGCCGCAGGATGACGTAGAGTGCGGTTGAGGTCTCGACGCCCGAGAGCAGAGCGCAGATCGGCGAGGGTGCTTGGCTGTGCGCGTCCGGAAGCCAGGTGTGCATGGGCACGAGGCCGACTTTGGTGCCGAAGCCGATCAGGATGAGGAGGAACGCGGGCCAGACGAGGCTCGGCGGCATTGCCGGTGCCTCGGCGATCAGCTCGTTCCAGGTGAATGCCTCCTGGCCGAGGACGCGCGTGCCCCAGTAGAGGATCAGCACGCCGAGGAGCGCGATGATGGCGCCGAGCGTCGTCAGGATAGCGTATTTCCAGGCCGCTTCCAGCGCCTCGGGCGTGTTCTCGAAGCCAACGAGGAACGCCGAAAACAAGGTGGTCAGCTCGAGCGCCACCCAAAGCAGGGCGACGTTGGCCATCAGCGGCACCGCGAGCATGGAGGCGACGAAGATATTGAAGAGCGGATAGTAGCTGCCCGCAGCCTCGATCCGGTGCTGCGGCGGGTGACGCCGGTGCAGGTAGCCGCGGGAATAGATGGCGGCCGTGAAGGCGACGAAGGCGACGAGTCCGAGGATGAGTGCGCCGAGCCCGTCGCAGGCGAGCCAGCCGCTGGCGGCCGAGAGGGACCCGCGTGCGAGCGTCGCCTGCACCGCAAAGAGGGCAAGGGCGAGCACCACCGCCATGGCGAGGATGGTGATCTCGGCGGACCAGCGCCGTGCCGGAGCGGCGAGGACGAGGAGGCTCGTGCAGACGGGAACCAGCAGGATCGCGGCCAACAGCACGGTGTTATTCCTCCCGGAGCGCGGTCAGCCGGCCGACCATCGTGGTGCCCATTTCGCTGTAGATCCGACGGGTGAGAAGGCCGACCACGAGGGTGTAGACGGGGATGTCCACGGCGGCGGCGAGTTCAGCGATGGCGGGCAGGTTGGGGACGATGGTGATGCCGGCGAAGAACACGCCGTTCTCGGCCACCAGCAGGGCGAGAAGCTGGGCGACGGCCTCCCGGCGCACGGTAAGGGTGAATGCGCCGAGCAGAAGGACGGCGACGCCGATCGGCAGGTTGACGAGAGAATAAGCCGGGACCGCAACGCCTCCGAAGAAGTCGACAGAGAAGTAGGCCAGGCCCACCAGCCCCAGCGCCAGAAGAAGCGAGGTCGGTATGTTGAGAACCTGGTCGATCTCGCGAATCCGGTACACCTCGCCGTGCACCGTTTTCCTGAGCAGCCAGGGGATCAACACGGTCTTGGTGGCGAGCGTGATGGCCGCCACGGCGAGCAGGTGGGGCGAGGAGAGGGCGAGCCCGAGGAGTGCCGCCGAGGCGCTGAGAAGAAAGGACTGCAAGACGAAGAGGTTGAAGCACGTAAGCAACTGGCGCGCGGCGACGGTGCCGAGCGCGGTGAGCAGGAAGACTCCGCCGGCCAGGGCCTCGATGCTGAGGAGGGATGATGTCGAGAGCGCGTGCATGCCGATCCGGCCTAAGCTGCAAACAGGCGGGAGATCATCGCCACGACGGCGATGACGAAGGCTGCGCCGGTGAACTCTGAGATGCGGAAGAGGCGCAGCTTGGCGAGCGAGGACTCGATCACCACCAGAACCAGGACAAAGGCCAGCATTTTGAGAAGCACGAGCGGCACGGCGAGCAGCACGCCGGCAAGCGAAGTGTCCGTCGGGCCCGCCAGGCCCCACGGCGTGACCAGGACATTGAGGAAGACGACCATCAGGACGAAGAGTTTCATCGCGCCGGCCCATTTCATCAGCGCGGCACCACGGCCCGAGTACTCGAGGGACTTCGATTTCTCGATCATCGCGAGCTCGAAATGCCCGGTCGCGCTGTCAACCGGCAGGCGGCCGTCCTCCGCGAGGATCAGGAGAAAGAATGCGATCACCAGAAGCACGTGCCAGGGCGCGAAGAACGCGGCCGGCGAGCGGACCCATTCGTCCTGCACGATGTAGGGAATGGTTGAACCGGCGACGAGAGAGATCGTCATGAAGACGATCAGGAAGACGGGCTCGGTGAGGAATCCGACCATGCGCGTGCGGCTTGCCCCCATCGGCCCGTAGGGATTGCCGGTGTCCACCGCGGCGAGGCTGACGAAGAAGCCGCCGAGCGCGAGCACGAATCCGGCGCCGAGCATGTCGCCCATGAAGGCGAAAAAGAGGGGGTAGCGCGTCAGGACCGGGATCAGGAGGGTAACGAAGACGGGTGTCGTGAAGGCGACGTAGGGTGCGGCGCGGAAGATCCACGAGCTTTGGCGCGAAACGATCTCATCCTTGCGGAGCAGTTTTCCGAGGTCGCGGTAGGGCTGGAAGATGCTCGGGCCGCGCTTGGACTGGACAATCTCCTTGAGGCGCGCGAGGATTCCTTCGATCAGCGGCGCGAATCCGATGACCACCGCGGCCTGCAGGAGGTTGTAGCCGAGGTGAAGGAGCATGGCTCAGGCCCTCGGCTGCGGCGCGGCGCGCCAGGAGCTTGGCGGGGACTGCGGCCGGACGTATCGGGTAGCCGGTGCAATCGCGGTGTTCGCGGGCGGAGGCGGCACTACCAGGCCTTGGCGGCCACATGGCTGGTGACGGCGACCCGGCGTCACGCGCGGCAACGGAAACCGATGACCGAGCACGCGAGCGCCGGCATCCGGCGCTTCCGGCAGGGGCGGCAAAGCACACGTCAAGACACGCCCGGCCATCGCACTCCTCCACCGCGCCCTCCTCGTCGCTGATCGGACGAGGAAGACAGGGCAGGAGTCATCAGCCTATACGGCGGTTTTGGCGGACTCCATCACCGCAACGCTTCCGGCACGCCGCATTGCGGTCGTCAGCGCAAGACTAATGCACCGGCGTGCCGCGTTTCAAGCGTCTTCGCGCATCGGTAACGATCGCGCTCCAATTCGAGGCGCGCCGCCGGTGGTGGCATCTTCGGGATTTTTTCGTGTCCGCCGCGCGATTGCCGCCCCGCCGGTGTTCGATCCCGACCCGTCTCGAAGGCGGCGGCGCTCATGCGTGAAAGGTCGGCGCGTCGGGTTTGCGCGGCCAGGGGTCGAGCGCGAGCGCGAGCTGCTCGGCCGCAGCCTCGCCGAGATCGAGCACGCCACCAGCGTACGGGATCTCGTCGGGTGCATCGGGGTCGAAGTTGGTGCTTTCGTTGCCCGAAGGGACGAAGCGGACCGTGAAGCGCTCCTCGATCGAGGCGGCGAATTCGTCGAGGCTGACGCAACAGACCTGCGTGAGGAGGGCGATAAGGAGGCCCGAGGCGTGGATGGCTCCGCCGGGTTCGCGTTGGAGCGTGAAGGTGCAGGAGAGCCGCTCGATCGAAGGGAGGCCGAAGCGGCGGGCGAGCGCCTGGCATTCGGCGGAGCTTGCCGCGACCTCGATGCGTTGGCCGGCCGGGGGAAACGCGGCGAGGGCCAACGGGCGGGAAAACTCGGGAGTGATGGCGGATGTTGTCATGGTCATGCGGCGGCGAGCGAGGGGGCAAGGAAGGTGACCGAGCCGGCGGCGAGACGGGCGAGCGGCTGGCCGGCGAGGTTGGCCTGCTCGCTCCGGACCAGGCGGCCGAGGGCGGCGGAGCCGGCAGGGGGTGGTTGACCGCGCCAGACATTGCGCGCGAGCGCGGCCTCGAGAAGGGCGGCGTCGGGTGCGGCAAGGGCCGCAGCATAGGCGGCGGCGCGGCCGTTGAAGGCGTTCCACATGGCCTTGACGCGCTTGCCGACCGAGAGATCGCCGACGCCCATCTCGCGCAAGTTCACGTCCATGTCGCTGAACATGGCGTCGAAGACGGCCTGGGCGAGCGCGTGGCCGAGCGGCGGCTCGGTTTCCAGGCGAAGGACGAGCAAGGCGGCGTAGAGGGTGAGGAGATCGAAGCGGCCGTCGAGCGTGTCAGGCACGCCGAGGTCCCGGTAGAGGAAGGGATCGCGCGCCGCAGTGACCACGGCGCCGTAGAGCGCGAAGCCCGCCCGTTCACGCTGCCGCCGCCTGAAACCCATGCGGCATTCCCTTCATGCCTGTTCGAGGAGTGTTGACTTGCGCCGCCGGCCATGAGAGCGAAGCAAGGAGCGGGAGGCTGATAGCGCGGCCGCTGCCGGGGTCAACCGCCCTTCGCGGCACGGCGGGGCCGGGCGCTGAAGAGGGATGGATCGAGGAGTGAGCACGGTCGGCCCGCAGAACCGCCGGGTGCTGGCGCGCCGGAGCGCCGCGCTGCGGCCGGCTGTGCGACTCGGGCCACTCTTTTGGCTCTTGGCCGGGCTCGGCGGCTGCTCGCTCTTTCAGGCACCGCTCAAGTACCGCGGCCAGAGCGTAACATCGGATCAGCTCAAGCAACTGGTACCGGGGACGACGACCGAGGCCGACGTCAGTGCGCTCTTGGGCACGCCGACGAATGAAGGGCTTTTCGATGCCAATCGCTGGGCGTACATGGGGCAAATCACCCGGTCCCGGATCGGGCGCTTTCCGGGCGTGGTGCATCAGGACGTCGTGGTTCTGACATTCAACGATGCCGGCGTGCTGGAGAAGGTGCAGCATCTGGACAAGAAGCAGGCGGTGCAGGTTGGCATGGCCGCGGGCGCAACGCCTTCGCCGGGCGGCAGTGCTTCTTTCTTCCAGCAGCTGATCGGGAATGTCGGGCGCTACACGCCGGCGCCGCTCCCCACGGCGGGGGCGGGCACGGGAGGCTTGGCCGGCGGCCTGCCTGCCAGTGCCATGACACCGGTGCCATGACACGGGCCGGCGGGGCGGGCTGACCTCAGGCCGATGCCGGATTTCGCGCTCGAGAAAGCGGCCGGCGGCCGGGTAGCGGGGGTGGACGAGGCCGGACGCGGCCCGCTGGCCGGGCCGGTGCTGGCGGCGGCGGTGGTGTTCCGGGGCGGCATGCCGGCGGCGCTGACCGGCCTGATCGACGATTCGAAGCTGCTTTCGCGCGGCGCGCGCGAGGCGGCGTTTCGGGCGCTCAGCGGACACGCGGCGGTGGAGATCGGCGTCGGCGCCGCCTCGGTGACGGAGATCGCGGCGCTGAACATCCTGGGCGCGACGCTGCTCGCGATGCGCCGGGCGGTGGTCCGGCTGCCCCGCCTGCCAGAGATGGCGCTGATCGACGGGAACGTCGCGCCGGCGCTTCCCTGCCCGGCGCAGACTGTGGTGGGCGGGGACCGGCTTTCACTTTCGATTGCCGCCGCCTCGATCGTGGCGAAGGTGCTGCGCGACCGCGCCATGGCGCGCCTTGCGGTTCGTTTCCCGGGTTATGGCTGGGCGGAGAACGCGGGCTATCCGACGCCCGCCCACCGTGCCGCGATCCGGCGGTTCGGCGCCACCCCCCACCATCGGATGGGTTTCGGAATGCTGCGGGCGGAGGTTCGGTGAACGGAGGTGGCGACGGGGTGACGCGGGCTGGAGACCGCGGCGAGGGGGACGGAGCATCGGAGCGAACGGCAACCCCTCCTCGCCCAACTTTGGCCCCGGCGCCAAGCGCGGATGGAGAGGTCGATCGTCGGTTTCCCGAAGCCGGCGGTTGACGCGGCGCGGCCGGACCGGTCACGATGCGGGATTGTTGCCCTCGCCCGGAGATCCTGGCAATCGCCCACGACTTGCCGCTCGACCAGTTGCTGCTTGGCGAGTGCGTGCAGATCATGCGGATGCTGCCGACCGCTTCGGTCGACTGCGTGTTCGCTGACCCGCCATACAATCTGCAGCTCCGCGGCGAACTGAGGCGGCCCGACGACAGCCTGGTGGACGGCGTGGACGAGGAGTGGGACCGGTTTCCCGACTTTTCGGACTATGACCGGTTCACGCGCGAGTGGCTCGGCGAATGCCGCCGGGTGCTGCGCAAGGACGGCACGCTCTGGGTGATCGGCGCCTATCACAACATCTTCCGGATCGGCGGCGCGCTACAGGATCTCGGCTTCTGGATCCTGAACGACGTGGTGTGGCGGAAGTCGAACCCGATGCCGAACTTCCGCGGCCGGCGCTTCACCAATGCGCACGAGACGCTGATCTGGGCGGCGCGCGGACGTGACTCGCGGCATCGGTTCAATTACCAGGCCATGAAGGCCTTGAATGACGATGTGCAGATGCGGAGCGACTGGCTCTTGCCGCTCTGCACCGGCGAGGAGCGGCTGCGCAACGCGCACGGCCTCAAGCTGCATCCGACGCAGAAGCCGGAGGCGCTGCTGCACCGGGTGCTGATTGCCTGCACGCTGCCCGGTGATGTCGTGCTCGATCCGTTCGCCGGCACCGGCACGAGCGCGGTGGTGGCGAAAAAGCTCGGGCGTCACTTCATCGGGATCGAGCGGCATCCGGCCTATCTCGAGGCGGCGCTGGCGCGACTGAGGCGCACGCGGCGGCTGCCGGCAGAGGGGCTCGCCGTGACCCCATCGAAACGGGATGCGCCGCGCGTCCCGTTCGGCAGCCTGGTGGAGCGCGGGCTGGTACCGCCGGGGACCCGGCTCTACGACCGGGCGCGGCGGGTCACGGCGACGGTGGCGGCCGACGGAGCGCTGCAGGCGGGGGCGACGCGCGGCTCGATCCACCAAGTGGGGGCAGCGGTCAGCAACGCGCCCTCGTGCAACGGCTGGCTATTCTGGCATTTCGAGCGAGGCGGCAAGCTCGTTCCGCTGGATGCGCTGAGAACCGAGCAGGCGCGGCAAGCGCAGGAGCAGGGGACGAGCGGGGAGACGGAGGAGCGTTTCGGCTCGGAGTGACGGTGGGCTGCGCGATGGACCGCCGGAAAGCGGGATCAGGGATCACCGGGCGGTTCGGCGGAGGAAGCTAGCCGCGCATTTTCACTGTCAGGTAATCCTCGTCTCAAAAATGGTGTAGGGTTGCCAATCGCGAGGATAAGTAAGGTTTAGGAGCGTACATGCGCGAGTACAGCCTCGGCGTACTCCTTGATCTTGACCAGGCTCTCTCGTCAGAGCATTTGCGACGTCTTGTTTTTGCCGGAACAAGGCAACAGCATGCAAAGCATGAGTATTTGTACCGGCAGGGCGATCCAGCAGACCACGTACACCTTCTGCTAAGCGGCAGGGTGAAGTCATATCTTGTCAGCTCCTCGGGACACGAGGCCTTGCTGCGCATCCACCTGCCAGGAAGTCTGGTCGGATTAACGGCGGTTGGCTCTCGCCGGCGGCGCGATGCCAGTGCCGTCGCGCTTGAGACGATTGAAACGGTGATGATTATACGTCCGAAGTTTCTAGCGCTATTGGCTGCCGATGCTCGTCTCGGCATCCTCATCAGCCAGCTTCTAATCGACCGGCTTTCGGACTTCCACTTCCGTGTCGGAGAGATGTTTACGGGCAAGGTAGAACAGCGCCTTGCTCGAGCCCTGGTCGCGCTCAGTCGGCCGCGGCTAACCGCGCCCGCCTTTGGGACAGAGCTTAGGATTGCGCTGACCCATGAGGAACTGGCCCATCTAATAAACGCCCGGCGACCAACCGTTACCGCTGCGCTCGCCCGCTTCGCTCAGGCCGGGCTCATACGCAAAGATGCGCGCCGCATCGAGGTTTGTGATCCCAAAGGGCTCTTGAGTCTGCTGCCAGATATTGACGCCAGGAATGTCACGATGATGACAGACTGATTCGTGCAGACATCTAACGTGGGGGTGCGACAGGGCAATCGCATATGGGATTTTTCAGCGCCTAAACGACTTGAGAGAGCCGGATTTCGGCGTCTGTGACCGAGTTTGTTCCGCCAAAAACCGCACGCGGACCGCAAAATCGACCGTAGAGTTCCATATGCGATTCCCCTGGGGGGTGCGAGGATTCTAGGCGTCTCTTGCCGGCAGCCGTGATATGAAGCGGAGATTTTACGCGAATGCGTCAGTCAGCCGGCCAACAAAGTCGCACATCCGGGCGCGCATGCGCTTGGGAGGGGAGATAATGGCTCAGGAAACGGTTGAATCATTAAATATTCCAGGCCGGCTGGAGCGGCTGCCCATCAGTCGGTTCACTTGGCTGATAGTATCGCTTGCGGGGGCGGCATGGTTCATCGAGTCTCTCGATATTGGTGCCATTGGGGTCGTGCTGGAAAGCATCCGGCGGGTCATGGACTTGACGCCCGGGCAGGTCGGCATGCTCGCAGTCTCATCCACCGCAGGCATCGTTGTTGGCCTCATTCCCGCCGGCTATCTGGCGGATTCCTACGGCCGTAAGCGAATCCTTGTCTGGGGAGTCGTCGAGTACAGCGCGCTCACCATGCTGGCGGCGTTTAGCCCTAACTACGGCGTGCTTTTGATCCTTCGCTTCCTTTCCGGCCTAGGGATGGGTGCCGTGTTCCCGCTGCCCTATGCCATCGTGAGCGAATTCGTCCCCAGGTTCACGCGCACCAAGTTCAACGGCGTTCTGGACGGCTGCCTTTCGGTGGGTTACTTCCTCGCTCCACTCATCGGCGCAGCAATCATTCCCCACTTCGCGCCCACCCTTTCGTGGCGGGTGTACCTGCTGGTTTGCGGACTTCCGCTTTTATATGCTGCTATCGCCCATAAGTGGCTGCCTGAGTCCCCGCGGTGGATGGAAGTGCGGCTTGGCCGGGAAAAGGCGGAAACAGCCATGCGCGCAATCGAATCAGGAGTAGAGCGCGAGACAGGAGCCGCTCTGCCTCCGCCCCGCGTGCACAGCGTCAACATGCAGGAATTGAAAAAGCGACCGTCGGCCGCAGAGGTATGGGCTTCTGGGCAGCTGAGCAAGACGGTTATCGGCAGCACCGCGATGGTGTCGGCCCTCCTGATGTTCTATGTGGTCATGATCTATATGCCTACCCTCCTCGTGAAGGAGGGTTATACGATTGCCCATTCGCTTCTCTACACGGCGATTATCACGGGATCCGCAATCCCCGGAAAGCTGCTGAATGGCTGGCTATCTGACGTTTGGGGTCGCAAGCCCACTTATATCCTCTTCATGGTTCTGGCTTCGATCGGAGCCCTTATGTTTGGCACGGTGCATAGCCTCGGTCTCGTCATTACGTACGGCTGCCTTATGGGGTTCTTCGGCACGGGGACGTTCCCGGGCCTAAAGATGTACTATGCCGAGCAGTTTCCGACTCGCTTACGCGCAACCGGGTCTTCGACCGTGGAGACGATTGGCCGCTTCCTCGGAGGCGTGGTGGGTCCCTATCTTGTGCCGGTGATCATTCTTACGATCGGCCTCTCCGGCATCTTCCGACTCATCGCGATCATTGGCGTCATCGGACCTCTGGTGGTGCTGCTCTGGGGTAAGGAAACGGCGGGACAGACATTGGAGGAGGCCTCCGGGCTACATCTCGCTTCCGACTAAGCGTCGACGGCGGCGGCAAATCGTTCGCCGCCACCGTTGAACTGAACCGAACCGGCGGCCCGATGAAAAAAACCATTTGCCGAGCTGACATCGGAAAGCGATCAGTGATTAAAGGTTTGATAGCGCGGAGACCCTTCGGTGCCCGGGAGATCGCGAAAGGAACGGAAGCCCATATCCCTGCCTCAGGGAGCCTTATCTCTATGGTGGCCCTCAGCGCGCACAGGCGGAAAAGAGGGCTCAAGAAGCACTCGGGTTTTGTCGCTTGTACAGCCCTTCGACCCCGGAGCGTATACTACCACTTACGCGCGCCTCGATGTTTGTTCATTTCCGGGTCGTCTCGGAAGTTTTCCCGTCCGCTGAAACCCGCGATCCTGCGTTTGGAACTCTCTAATAGGTTTCGCCTGAGGTCTATGGCAGGCAATCAGCTGCATGCGACGTCTTCGTTCTCATCCTCATCGAGCTTGCGCATTTCAAATTGGTGCCCATCATTTGTCCGAATCCACGGTCCCGAATGGGGATATTTCTGCACGCGGAGAAATAGCGTGAAAAGGATCGCTAATAGGAAAATGTTCAACCTGCCGGTAACTGGCTTCCGCGCGCCGGAAGCTTTTGGAGCCTCATACTCTCGCGCTGGCCGATAGATGCAGTCCTCATGACAACGATTGAGGAAGTCACACTCACGCGCCTGGCGGTGCCGCTCAGCGAGCCATATAAGCTCTCGCTTGGCCCGGTGACACAGTTCGACACGATTCTCGTTCGGATGGTTGGCCGAGAGGGTTCTGGTATCGGCGAGGCGACCATCCTGACCGGCTACACTGACGAGACCATCGCCGACAGCTGGGCTCTCGCCTGCAACATCGCCGCCGAGCTTCCTGGAATAGCTTCCGGCTCAGCAAAGCATCGCATCGCTCAGCATTTCGCGCATGCTCCGTTCACAGCCACAGCTCTCGCGACGGCGATCGAGATGACCGAGAGGGATCCTCTGCTCGAGGTCGCCGAGCCCGTCGGCGTCGCTCTCCTCGGGACGGTAAACGCCACCGGGGACGCAGCGATGGCGGCCGAGATCGAGCGTTACATCAGAGAGGGGTATCGAACGCTCAAGATGAAAGTCGGCTTCGATGTGTCGGAAGATCTCGCGCGCGTAGCTCGGGCACAGGGGCTGGCCGGCGGCCGTGCGCGGCTGCGCATCGACGCGAACCAGGGCTATACCTGCGAGGAGGGGTGCTGGTTTGCGGCAGCGCTTGAGCCTCAGGGTATCGAGCTCCTCGAGCAACCCTGCGACGCCAAGGACTGGAAGTCGGCCGAGGACGTTGCGCGCATCTCGACCGTGCCGCTGATGCTGGATGAATCAATTTACGGCGAAGAAGATATCGATCGGGCGGCGGCGATCGGCGCTCGATACGTGAAGCTGAAGCTCATGAAACTTGGCAATCTGGGCCGTCTTGACGCCGCGCTTGGCCGCATTCGAGCACTTGGGATGGAGCCGGTGCTCGGCAACGGGGTCGCGACGGAGATCGGGTGCTGGATGGAGGCTTGCATCGCCCGCTTCCGTATCAGCAATGCCGGAGAGATGAACGGCTTCCTTAAGCAATCGGCACCCCTTGTGCAGGAGCCGTTCCGGATTTCCGATGGCATGCTCTGGCTCGCCCCGGAGCCGCCAAGGCTCGATGAGGCGGCCGTCGCGCGGGTCACCGTCGGCAAAGCCCGGTTCGGAGCGCCTTTTATTGCCCAAAGGGCGATATGACATGACGCCGGAACAGGCGGCGCGTAGCGCAAGGATGCTGCTCACGGGAGTGATCGGTTCTGACACCCATATTGTTGGCAATCGGGTTCTGTCGCTTGCGCTTGAGAAGGCGGGATACAGGGTTGCGTCGCTCGGTGCGCTCACACCGGCGCGAGAGTTCATCGAGGGCGCAATCGAGACCGCGGCGGACGCCATTCTCGTCTCCTCGCTTTACGGGCAGGGGGAACTCGACTGTCGCGGCTTTCGAGACCTCTGCGTCGAGGCCGGGATCGACGAGATCCTGCTCTATGTCGGCGGCAACCTCGTGGTGGGCAAGCAGCCCTGGCCTGACGTTGAGCGGCGCTTCCTCGATATGGGCTTTGACCGCGCTTTCCCGCCGGGAACCCGACCGGAAGACGTGATCGCCGCCCTCGATCGCGATTTTGCGGCACGTGCCGCGGGGGCTAGGATTGCCCTGCCATGACGAACTCCGGTTCGCTTGCGCTCCTCATCGACTTTGGCAGTACCTTCACCAAGCTCCGGGCCGTGGACCTCGATGCCGGGCGGATTGTGGGCAGCAGTCAGGGGCCGTCAACCGTGACAAGCGATGTGACGCTTGGCCTCAAAGCGGCCCTTGACGACTTGGCGCGCAAGCTGGGTGGCCTGCCCTGCTTCCGTCACCGCTTGGCATCGAGCAGCGCCGCCGGGGGTCTCAGGATGGTGACGGTGGGCCTAGTCAAGGACCTAACGGCCGAGGCCGCCCGCCGCGCCGCACTGGGCGCCGGTGCCAAGCTCGTCGGTACCTTCGCCTACCGCCTGACGCGGTCGGACATCGAGGCGATCCTGGGGCTGCGACCCGATATCCTCCTGCTCTGCGGCGGCACCGACGGCGGCAATGCCGAGGTAATCCTCCAAAATGCGACTATGCTGAGCGCGAGCGAGCTTGCCTGCCCGATTGTTCTGGCCGGCAATCGGACGGCCGTAGAGGAGGCTGAAGACAGGTTTGCCGCGACCGGCAAAGAGGTCCGTGTTGCCGATAACGTCATGCCCGAGCTCAACCTGCTCAACATCGACCCGGCACGCTCGGCCATCCGCCACGTGTTCATGGAGCGCATCGTTCATGCCAAAGGGATCGACCGGGCGGCGGCGATGTTCGACGCCGTGTTGATGCCGACCCCAGCCGCGGTGCTCGAGGGGGCCCGTCTCCTGGCAAGGGGCACGGCTAAGCGCCCGGGTCTCGGCGATCTCATCGTCGTCGACGTCGGGGGTGCGACAACCGATGTCCACTCGATCTGCACCGGGGCACCCGCGCGGCCTGACATTCTCCTGCACGGTCTTCCGGAACCTTTTGCCAAGCGGACGGTCGAGGGCGATCTCGGCATGCGCCACAACGCGGCTGCGATAGCCGAAGTCGCCACTTTGTCGGCGATCGCGGCGACGGCCGGCCTCTCCGAGCCGCGCGTCACTGCGCTCCTGAGGGCGCTTGCCGCCGATGTCGAGCGCGTCCCGGCAACGCTTGAGGAAGCCATGCTCGATCAGGCGCTGGCGAGCGCTGCGATTGGCCTTGCGGTGCGCCGCCACGCAGGCACGGTCGAGACCGTCTATACCGCGACCGGGCCGAGGGTGATGCAGCGCGGCAAGGATCTGAGCGGCGTCACGACGCTGATCGGCACCGGCGGTCCACTGGTCCATGCGGCTGACCCACTGCCAATCCTGAAGGCGGCTCTTTCGGACCCTGCCGAGCCGCAATCGCTGAGACCGGCGCAGCCGCGGATCCTCATCGATCGCGGCTATGTGCTTTATGCCGTGGGCCTTCTCGCCGAGCGCGAGCCGGAGGTGGCCATGGCGCTTGCGACCTCTCACCTTCATTCAATTGCGCGGAGCTTTACCGGTGGCAGTAGCACTGCAGCGTAAAAGCCAGCCGGAGTTGAGCGGTGGGCCGATTCCCTGGGACGAATTCGCGATCCTGCGAAGAGAGAATCTTACGCGCTGGCCGACCGGCGCTGGCGTCGATATCGACGAAGCCGTCGCCTATCACAAATTAATGCCGGCTCACAAGAGCCTCGCCTCGGCAATGCGGCTGGCAGCGCAGAAGAGAATGTGCCTGACGCAGCCGCGCGGTGGCTTCGGCACTTTCGCTATGCAGATCGAGCTGATGCAGGCGCTAGAAGCCGAGGGCCTCGCGGACATCGTTCCGACCACTACCGACAGCTACACACGCAACGAGCGCTTCGGCGAAGCCGCCAAAGGCATGGCAGAGTCTGAAACCGTCGGGCGCTCCATGCTCAACGGTTTTCCGATCGTCAACGCCGGCGTTCCCGGCTGCCGCAAGCTGGTCGAGGCAAGCAATCGGCCAAACATCGTCCTCTCTGGTACCGCGATGCCTCGCCTCACTGCGGAGATCGCCCTGGCGGCGGGGTATACCGGCTACCTCGGTTCTGGCATCGCGTATACGGTTTCGTATACGAAAGAACTTTCAATCGCCGAGGGCATCCGCAATTATCAGTATTTGGACAGGCTGACCGCCCTTTACGCCGAGAAGGGGGTTGAACTGCACCGGCGCCAGCCGGGGTTCCTGACGGGCACGAATATTCCGCCCTCGATCGCCATCGTCACTTGCATTCTGGACACGCTGCTCGCCGCCGCGCAGGGAGTGCGCAACTACGGCCTTGAGCTCGGCCAGTGCCTTCACCTGGTCCAGGACGCGGCAGCAATCGCCGCCTGCGGTGAGCTTTGCCAGGAGTATCTTCGGAAATTCGGCCACCCCGACGTCTTTACGCCCGTGACATCGCTTCACTGGATGGGCGCGTGGCCGCATGATGAGGCGCAGTGTTCGGCGCTCATTGCACATGGGGGCACGCTTGCCGCCGTGGGCGGTGCCGTAAGCGTGACCACCAAGTCGACGCATGAGGCGATCGGCATCCCGACGCCCAAGGCGAACGCCGAGGCGCTCCGGATGACCCGGATGGCGATTTACATGGCGCGCGGCATCCGCCTCGACGGACTTCCAGAATACGAGCGCGAGAAGGCACTAATTGCTCGCGAAGTGCGCCCGATCGTGGATAGGGTCCTCGACATCGGCGACGGGGACCCCGCCGTCGGGGCTATTCGGGCCTTTGAGAGCGGTGTCCTCGACATCCCGTGGTCTCCCAACCGACAGGTCAAGAGCCGAGTGATGCCTGCCCGGGATGCCGAAGGCTACATCCGGATCCTCGATCCGGGCGATGTTCCAATTCCTGCCGAGGTCATGGAGATACATCACGAGGCCTTGCGCCGCCGGGCCGAGCGGGAACGCATGCCGTTCGATCATTCGCTCGCCATCGCCAGCGTCTATGAGATGAGCGAGACGCTCGAGCGCCTGCTGCCCTTCCAGATCGAGCCCGATCGGTGTCTCGGAAACTGAACGGCCGGGCCCTCGGGACGTCGTTTCGGGAAACGTGGACGGGCCTGAAAGCCAGATTTCAGTAACACCGGGAAACTCGCACCGGGATTCGGAGAAATTCTTGCTGCTCAGCAACCGGAGGAGAAATCGCGTTTGTTATCTCCAATCCAACCGTGTCCGCAACACGATTCTCGCAGAATCCACGCCCCAATGCACCTGATTCGGTGAGAGATGCGGCTAGCCGCGAGCGTATGAATTGTTCGGCAACGAGGCCCCGGATCATCCCGCTCAGGCGTTCCCCGGTGCGGGCCCAGTTGCGCCGGCCGAGCCATTCCGCCGCGGCGGCCCGCAGGACCTGGCGGCGTTTAGCGTCACGCAGGAGGGCAGCGGTCTCGCGCGCGAGGCCGGCGGGATCGGCGGCGGCGAACCGGGCCGCCGCCTCGACCTCCTCGAAGATGGGAAGGTCGGTGACGGCGGGTGGAACGAGCGAGGCGAGCGCGGTGCGTGTTCTGTTCGTTGCGCTTCAGTTCGCGGCGAGCGTTTGCCTTGGGCTGTTCGTTGTTGTTCTGCTGGCATCGTATGGAGCGGCGGCGTTCCTGGTCGGACGGGAGCCGCGGGTACGCTTTCGGATTGTGCGGCCGGCGCGTCCGATCGATCGAAAATGGGCGATGACCGGCGGCATCTGGGACTTGGCCTCGAAACGCTGGCGATCACGGCGAAGAGGTAGCGGCGGCCGCCACGTTACCCGCAGGCGTGCGCACCGATGCCGCGCCAGCGGGCCATCGTGCGTACCAGCCGTTGCCGAGAAGGAGGCTCTTGAGGCGCTCGCTGCTCTCGGCCCAGGTGAACCAAGGCATCCGATCCGATTTCTCATGCGCACCGGCAGCAAAGGCGGCGAGCCAGTCCTGAACGGCTCGAGCGAGCGCCTCTGGCGTACCGGCACGGAAATAGCGCGCGTGGTCGCCGGCCACTTCGCGAAAAACGGGAATGTCACGCGCAAGAATCGCGAGCCCGTGGCGCGCGGCCTCGATGAGCGGGAGACCGAAGCCCTCTCCTTCCGAGGTGGCGAGGAGGCATGAGCAGTTTGCATAGATCTTCTCGAGGGATTCGTCGCTGATGCGTTCAAGCCAGAATAGCCGCCGATCCCGCTCCCGATGGGCACGGAGCCGTGTGGTCAATTTTCCGACCATCCAGCCCTCTCTTCCGACGATCACGAGGTTGACGTTGACGCCCCGAGCCCAAAGGCGCTCGAAGGCGTCCAGGGCCTGTGAATGGCCTTTTCTCGGCTCGACCGTTCCGACCATGAGGAAGCTCGGCGCGGTGGCGAGCGGTGCCAGCCGGTCGTTGGAGGGTCCGGGCAGACGGCGCGTGTGCATGGATGTTTCGACATCCGCCCCGAGATGGACCCATCCGATCAGCAGTTGGCGGGTGCGCCTTAGGCCCGCCCCGTTCAGCCACTGGATCACCTCACCGGCGACAGAGCGGGAGATGCAGATCAAGCCGTCCGCGTAGGCGGCAGCAGTGGAAAGCCAGCGTGTGTGTATCTCTGCGGCTCCTTCCGCATAGAACCGAGGCATCAGGATCGGCAGAAGATCGTAGACGACGAATTGGATTTCGACGCCGATCCTCCGCATCTCGGCGTAGCTCTCTGCCTGACGCCGCACGATCTGAGGCTGCAGATCGAGGCCGAGAAAGAGGTCGCCTTGCCGGGCGTCGAGGGGTGCATCCGACAACGAATCACCGGAGCAGCCGAGGAGTTGCAAGGTGAACGCGCGGGCGTAACGGTAACCGAGGCTTTCCTCGGTCGCGTACACGGGTTCAACCCGATACCCGGGAGGCGGGTTTGCCAGGAGCTCGCCCAGAATGCGGCGGACGACCCGCTGGATACCGGTTCCGACGTCCCTCTGAACGAGCTCCGAGACATCGACGAGAAGTTGGCGTTGTGCACGGCGAGGCGGAATGTTCCGATGCAACGCCCGGGCCGCGGCGAGCCATTCACGTTCGCTCGCGGGCGCGGGATCAACGTCGAGGAGAGCGGCAAGGGTCCGGGCCTTCGCGGCCTCGCGGCCAAGCGTCGAGAATTTCTCGATGGCGCTGTGATAGCGGTCCGCGACGAACCGCGGCGAGTGACGCTCCCGGACGTAGGTTCGCGCGCTTGCCCCGAGCAACTTGCGAAATCCGGGGTCGGCACGGATCCCCTCGATTGCCGAGACCAGGTCCTGGTCGCTGAAATGGTCCGGGAGCACCAGTACGCAGTCCCTCGGCAACTCGGCGAGGGAACCATGAGCGTTGGCGATCGTCGGCAGGGAATTGGCCATGCAATCGAGGATTGCGCGCGACGTTTCGCCGCGTGAGAGGGACCGCAGCTGAATTGCCGCATCCGCAGCGGCAAGATATTGCCGATAGACATCCGACGGGACGAAGCCGGTCATGCGAATGCGTGCGGCGGCGGACGAACGGGCGATCATGCGGCGGAGATGGTCGGCGTATCCGCCGTCCGGATCCTCGCCGACGAAGACGAGACAACAGTCGGGATCCCGAGCAAGCGCACTCGGCAACCAGGCCTCGAGCAGACGGTGACTGAGCTTCACCGGGGACATGCGGCCGAACGAGCAGACGACGAACTCGTGATCGGCGAAGCCAAGCGCCGCGCGTGCCGCCTGGTGGTCGGATTCCCGCGGCGGACGGCGCAACTGGGGAACCACCACCCAGTCGGCGACGAAATCGCGACCGTAGTGTTGCGCCGCCAAGATGCGCGCGGACTCGCTATGAACGATGATGCCGAGCGCGTTCTGCAGCACCGGAACATTGGCAGGATACTTCCAGATAATATCCGTGGCGTCTCCGGCACGATGGAGCTCCCGGATCGCCTGGTAGCCGTGGGACTGGTACAGCGAGCGGCTCCAGTACCCATTGCGGCCGTCGTGGCGGTCCATATGCGCGATGACGCCGCTCAGATAGAGGTCGTGCAGCACGATGAGTCCGGGGTGGCGGCGGAGGAGGTCGAACATGTGGCGATGAAAGACCGAATTTCCGAAGTGGTAGAGAATGCGGTCGTAAATGTGAGCGTTCCGGTCAAACCACGCGATGTCGCGCGTCGGGCAGTTGGCGCTGACCCAGGAGTCCGCCACCGGCGGGCAATCCGCGATGACATCGATGTCGTAGTGACGGGCAAGCTCGGGCAACAACTCGGCAGTGTAATCGGCGATACCGCTTCGTTCCGGCGGCAGGGGCGACACGCAGGCCAGACGCGGGCGCCGCCGCGCGAGGTCGGGCCGCGGTCGGGTCAACTCGCTCCGCAGCATTTCGAACGCAGCCCAGGCGCGGGCAGCGCTTTCGCGCCAGCTGTATTTGCGCGCCTGCCGGAGTCCATGCCCGATAAGATTTCGCCGATATTCCTCGTCCGTCAGTACCTGTTGCAGCCGGGCAGCCATGTCGTCTTCGTCGCGCGGGTTGAACAGTGCGTCTGCCCGGCCAATGACTTCGGGAATGCTCGTGGCATCCGCGCCGATCGTCGGCGCGCCGCACTGCATGGCCTCGAGCGCGGGAAGTCCAAATCCTTCGGCAAACGAGGGAAAGCAGAACGCCCGGCAAAGATTGTAAAGGGCCACCAGCTCGTCGTCGGGCGCGAAGCCGGTGAGAACGAGCTCGTCCTGCGAAACGCCTGCACGCGCGGCGTGGCGCCGCACGGCAGCCCTGCCATCTGCATCGGCCGAACAAACGACGACCAGCTGGTGACCCGCGCGGATCGGCTCGGGCAGCCGCGCATAGGCACCGATCAGGCCCTCGATGTTCTTGCGGTGATCTAGGCCGCCTGTGTACATTACGAACGGCCGAGTGATCCCGAAGCGCCGCCGGATCGCGTTGGCCGCTCCGTCGGCAAGCGGCGTCGGACGGAACCGCGAGTCCGCGGCGGCGGGAACAACGACGGTCCTGTGCCGAGGAAGGTCGAGCAGATCGATCGCCTCACGGCGAGACCACTCGGAAATCGGGAGCCAGAGACCGGCTCGCCGAAGGCTGGCGAGCTTACGCTGATAGGCCGCATCGACCAGCGGGTCGGTGAGATAAAGGGTGCGGAAAGCGAAGGGGATCAGGTCGTAAATCGTGACGCCCGCCGTGGAGCCATCCGTGGTGCGACCGATTGAGGTGACGGCATCATCCACGATTCCTTCGAAAAGGCTGGGCACAAACACGATTTCGGGCTCAAGGCTTGCAAGGAACGCCTCGCGAAGAATTTCGCCTGCCGCCCGCCGCCAGTCATTCGCCGGGTTGCTGGCGGCGGTCGGCAGCGGCGTCTTCCAGACGACGATGCGATGCTGCGGGAGGAGTGTGTCGAAGGCGGCGCGGAGCGGCTCGATCGTGTCCGGAAACGCATCGTTGAGAGCGATCCAGACCTCGTGCGTGGCGGCCTGGCGCAGCAGGGCCTCGGTGAGCGCCAACGAATAGCGGCCGATCCCTCTGTCCTTGTTGGTTCCTTGCGCGGCCTGCAGGTCGATCACCAGCCTCATACGTTGCGAATCTCCCTGTTGCGCCAGCTCCTCGCGTTCAAGAGTCTCTCATAAAGATCACGGACGCCTTCTGGTTCTTTCCTCAGATCGACGTCACGGGCGTTCCGCGAAGGTGCAATGGTACTCTGGGCGTCATATCGAAGCCGCCTTGCGCGTTCGTTGCGAAGGGCGGTACGCAGGCGGTCCCGGAGGCGCGGAAAGTGCGCCAGAACGAGCCTTGCGAAATCGGCGAACCGACGGTGCCCGGCGAGATGCTCGGCGAGATCGGTCAGGATTCGCCGACCCGCGCGGCGTGGCCGGCTGCCGGGCTTGAGCGTAAGCCAGGCGCACGCCCCGTTCAGCAACCAAGCAGCAAGCCGGCGCGCGAAACGTGTTGGCGAGGTGACCGGCGGCGCGGGGAGCGCGTCAACGGGGACGAGCCGGCGAGCGGCTGCGGCGATTTCCTTGCCCGGCGCCGAAGGTTCGGCTTCGGCTCTCTCGTTCCCGTGCACGGTGGGCGCCGCGCCGATCAGGAGAGCGCGACCGCGAAGCCGCGGGCGACGGCGGGGCGGGCCATCATTCCGGCATACCAGCGCGCAACGTTCGGGAAGTCGGCGAGATCGACCTTGTGCCGCTCGTGGCGCCAGGCCCAGCCGAGAATGGCGAAGTCGGCGATCGAAAGCGCGCCGGCAAAATAGGGGACTTCGGCAAGACGCCGGTCCATCACGCCATAGAGCCGGCGGGTCTCGGCCATGTAGCGCTCGAGGCCATAGCGGCGATCGGCCTCGTTCTCGACCTGGAGGAAATGATGCACCTGGCCGGGGAATGGTCCGAAGCCGCCCATCTGGAACATCAGCCATTCCAGCACGGGGATTTGCGCGCGAAGGTCGGAGGGCCAGAATTTTCCCGACTTCGCGCCGAGATAGATGAGGATGGCGCCAGACTCGAAGACGCTGATCGGCGCGCCGCCGGGTCCATCAGGATCGATGATCGCGGGAATCTTGTTGTTGGGACTGATCTTGAGGAATTCGGGATCGAACTGCCTGCGCTTCGTGATATCGACCGGTTTGACGGTGTAAGGAAGAGCCATCTCTTCGAGCGCGACGCTGATCTTGCGCCCGTTCGGGGTATCCCAGGTGTAGAGCCCGATCGGCATTCCGATTTTCCTACGAGAGTTTTCGTTTCAGCATGTCGTTGACGAGCGCGGGGTTGCCCTTGCCGCCCATGGCCTTCATCACCTGGCCGACGAAGAAGCCGAACAGTTTTTCTTTGCCGGCGCGGAACTCGGCAACTTTGGCGGATTCGCGGGCAAGCACCTCGGCGACGGCCGCTTCGATGGCGGCCGTATCGGTCACCTGGCGCAGGCCGAGGCGCTCGACGATCGCTTCGGCCCCCTCCCCGCTAACCTCCATCTCCTCGATGACTTGCTTGGCGATGCGGCCGTTGATCGTTCCGTCTTCGATCATGTCCAGCAGGGCGCCGGTTGCCTTGGTGGTGAAGAGAGGCGTGCTGGCGAAGCTGTGGCCGAGGCGATTGAGGGCGGCCGAGATGTCTCCCAGCATGAAGTTCGCGACCGTCTTCGGACGGCGGCCGCGCGCGAGGGTTTCGAAATAGGCCGCGGTCGGCGCCTCGGCGACGAGTTGGGAGGCGTCGTAGGCGGAAAGACCGTACTCGGCCATGAAGCGGGCCTTTTTGGCGTCGGGGAGTTCGGGCAGCGCGGCACGAAGCTCCTCGATCCAGGCGGGATCGAGGGTGAGGGGTACGAGGTCGGGATCGGGAAAGTAGCGGTAATCGTGCGCCTCTTCCTTGCTCCGCATGCTGCGGGTCTCAAAGCGGGCGGGATCGAAGAGGCGGGTTTCCTGCTCGACCGCGCCACCTTCTTCCCAGACCGCGATCTGCCGGCGCGCCTCGGCCTCCACGGCCTGCATGACGAAGCGGACGGAGTTGACGTTCTTGACCTCGCAGCGCGTGCGCAAGGGTTCGCCGGGGCGGCGGACGGAGACGTTGACGTCGGCGCGGAGTGAGCCCTCTTCCATGTTGCCGTCGCAGGTGCCGAGATAGCGGAGGATGGTGCGCAGCTTGCGAAGGTAGGCGCCGGCTTCCTCGGGGCTCCGGATATCAGGCTCGCTCACGATTTCCATCAGCGCCACACCGGCGCGATTGAGGTCGATCAAAGATTTCTCGGCGTGCTGGTCGTGGAGCGACTTGCCGGCATCCTGCTCGAGATGCAGGCGGGTGATGCCGATGTCCTTGCTGGTGCCGTCGGCAAGCTCGATCGCGAGTGCCCCAGAGCCTACCAGCGGGTGCTGGTACTGGCTGATCTGATAGCCGGGGGGGAGATCGGCGTAGAAGTAGTTCTTGCGGTCGAAGCGGCTGACAAGGTTGATCTCGGCGTTGAGGCCGAGGCCGGTGCGCACGGCTTGGGCGACGCACTCGCGATTGATGACGGGAAGCATGCCCGGGAAGGCGGCGTCCACGATGCTGACCTGGCTGTTGGGGGGCGCGCCGAAGGCGGTCGAGGCACCGCTGAAGAGTTTTGCGTTCGAGACGACCTGGGCGTGCACCTCCATGCCCACCACGACCTCCCACTCACCGTCGCGGCCTTCGATGCGATAGCTCATGCCCAATGTCTCATGTACGTGGGCTTCCGGCGCGGATGGCGGGAAGAGCGGCGAAGCCCGCCGCGCGCTCGAGCGCGGCGGCGACCGTGAAGACCACCTCCTCGCCGAAGGGCGGGCCGATCACCTGCAAGCCGAGCGGCAGGCCGTCAGCGTCGAGCCCGGCGGGGACGGAGATCGCCGGAACGCCGGCGAGGTCCGCCGGCACGGTGAAGACATCGTTCAGGTACATCGTCACCGGATCCTCGGTCTTCTCGCCCTCGGCGAAGGCCGCGGAGGGTGCGGTGGGTGCCAAGAGTGCATCCACCTCCGCGAAGGCGTCGGTGAAGTCCTTGAGGATGAGGGCGCGTACCTTCTGCGCCTTCAGATAATAGGCGTCGTAATACCCCGCCGAGAGGACGTAGGTGCCCATCAGGATGCGCCGTTTCACTTCTGCGCCGAACCCTTCGCCGCGCGTTCTCTCGTAAAGATCGATCAGGTCCTCGCCCGGGACGCGGAGCCCATAGCGCACGCCGTCGTAGCGGGCGAGGTTCGAGGAAGCCTCGGCCGGTGCAACGATATAGTAGGTGGGAAGCCCATATTTCGTGTGCGGCAGCGAAACGTCCACGATGGTTGCGCCGGCCTCGCGGAGCCAGCCGAGGCCTGACTGCCACATCTCCTCGATCTCGCCCGCCATTCCCTCGACGCGGTACTCACGGGGAACGCCGACGCGGAGCCCGCGGATGCCACGGGCGCAGGCGGCGGGATAGTCCGGCACCGGAACATCGACGCTGGTGGAATCGCGTGGATCATGGCCGGCCATCGAGCGAAGCAGGATCGCGCAATCCTCGACGCTGCGGCCGAACGGACCCGGATGGTCGAGCGAAGAGGCGAAGGCGACGACGCCGAAGCGGCTGCAGCGGCCATAGGTGGGCTTGATGCCGGCGATACCGCAGAAGGAGGCGGGCTGGCGGATGGAGCCGCCGGTGTCGGTGCCGGTAGCGCCGAGGGCGAGGTGGGCTGCGACGGCCGCCGCCGAGCCGCCGGAGGAGCCGCCGGGGACCAGGCGGATTTCGGGATCCTGGCGGCGCTTCCAGGGATTTTCGGTCGAGCCGAAGGCCGAGCTGGTGGTGGAGGAACCCATCGCGAATTCGTCGAGATTGGTCTTGCCGAGGAACACCGCGCCGTCACGCCGGAGATTGGCCGTGACCGCGCTTTCGTAAGGCGGAACGAAAGGACCGAGGATGCGGCTTGCGGCGGTGGTGCGGATGCCCGCGGTGCAGAAGATGTCCTTGATGGCGAGCGGGATGCCGGCGAGCGGACCCCCCTCCCCTTTCGCCAGCGCCGCATCCGCGGCGGCGGCTTGGGCAAGCGCCTGCTCGGCGGTGACGGTGATGAAGGCGTTGAGACGCCGGTTGAGCGCCTCGATCGCGGCGAGGTGGGCGAGGGTGAGGTCGCGGGCAGAGAACTCCCGCCGCCCGAGTGCCAAGCGCGCGGCGGCGAGGCCGAAATCCGTAAGGTTCATTCGACGACCTTGGGAACCGCGTAAAAATCCCCGATGCGCTCGGGCGCGTTGCCAAGGACGATTTCGGGGTTCCCGCCTTCGGTGACGAGATCGGGGCGCATCTTGAGCGCCATCGCGACCGCGCCGGTCATCGGTGGCACGCCCGTGACGTCGAGTTCATCCAGCATCTCAACCCAGGCGAGAATTCCGCCGAGTTCCTGGCGCAGCCGCTCGATTTCGGAGTCCTCCAGGCGAAGCCGGGCAAGACGCGCGATGCGCCGGACGGTCAGGATATCGAGCGGCATGAAGAATTACAACCCTTGCACGAAGAGGCGGCGGCGGACCATAACGATACAAATGCACGTCTTCAACCTGGCCGAGATGTTCAGCCGACTTGCGCCGGCGGCGCGGCTGCTTGGGCTCGATCCGGGCGCGCGACGGATCGGGCTTGCGCTTTCGGATGTTTCGCTGCTGCTGGCAAGCCCTTACGGCAGCCTGGCGCGGCGGCGGCTTAAGGAGAATGCTGCCGAGATTACGGTTTTGGCGGCGCGCGAGGGAGTGGGCGGGCTGGTGGTGGGCTGGCCGCTTGCGCTCGATGGCGAGGAAGGTCCGGCGGCGCAATCGGCAAGGGACTGGGCGGGCGCGCTCGCCGAGGCGACCGGACTTCCGGTGACGCTCTGGGACGAGCGTTTCTCCACGGCGGCGGCGTTGCGGATGCTGATCGAGGAGGCGGATCTCTCGCGCAAGCGGCGCGCGGAGGCGACCGACCGGGTGGCGGCGGCGTTGATGCTCCAGGGGGCGCTCGACGCACATCGCGCGGCGTAAGGCGGGCGCGCCGGAACCTTCAGTGACCGGCGGCGGCCTCCCGGGCGAGGCGCTCGGCGAGCCTCGTGTGGGCTTCCGAGAGGTGATCGAAGCTTTTCGTGAAGGTGCCGAGGCCCATCGTCTGCGAACGGAGCTCGATGATGAGGTCGTGCAGCTCGGCCTCGGGCACCAGGGCCTCGGTTTCGTCCCAGCCGGGCCACGCGGACTTGTCGTGATAGCCGAGGATGCGCCCGCGGCGGCCGGAGAGCACGCGCTGGACGTTCGCGGTGTAGGTGTTGGGGGCGCTGACCGTGACCTTGTCGATCGGCTCGAGAAGCACCGGGTCTGCCTTCGCCAGGGCCTCGGTCATGCCGATGCGGGTGGCCGTCTTGAAGGCCATGTCGGAGCTGTCCACCGAGTGGAAGGTGCCGTCCACCAGGGTGACGGCAACGTCCACCACGGGGTAGCCGAAGGGGCCTTTCTTGGTGGATTCCTCGGCGGCCTCGGCGACCGCTGGAATGTACTGGCGAGGGACCGCGCCGCCGACGATACGATCGACGAACAGAAAGCCTTCGCCCGGCGCGCGCGGCGCGATCTCGAGCTTGACGTCGGCGAACTGGCCGTGGCCGCCGGTCTGCCGCTTCAGTCGCGCGTGCTGGTGCACGGACTTGCGGATGGTCTCCTTGAAGTGGATCTGCGGCTTGGCGGTGACGAGCTTGAGGCCATAGGCGCGGGAGAGGCGCTCGAGGGCGGCGTTGAGATGCACCTCGCCCTGGCCGGCGAGAACGGTTTCGCCGGTATCGGCCTCGTGGGCCAGCCGGAGGGAGGGATCCTCTTCGAGAAGCTTCTGTAGCGCGCCGGAAAGCTTGACGTCGTCCTTGCGGTCGGCGGTGGCAATGGCGAGCGCATAGACGGGAGCCGGCGGCTCGGGAAACGGGAGGGTCTCGCCGGCGCTTCCGAGGGTGGCGCCGGTTGCCACCTGGTCGAGCCGGCCGAGGGCCACGAGATCGCCCTCGCCGGCCTCGGCGACCTTCTGGGGCTCGTTGCCGGGGAAGCGGAGAACGCCGCCGATCCGGCCGGCATCGAGCGTGGCGCCGTCGTGGATGGTGCCGCGCCAGACGCGCACGAGCGAGAGCTTGCCGGCGTGGCCGGCGTAGCTGGTCTTGAAGACCTGAAGGAGCGGCGGGCCCGCGGGGTCGATTGCGAGGCGGGCGGCGGTCTCGGCGGGTTTCGGCGTGTCGTGGCGCAGTGCCTTCCAGAGGCGCTGAATGCCGTGATTGCGCTCCGCGGCGCCGAGAAGGACGCCCGCGATGGCGCCGGCGGCGACGTCTTTCTGCAAACTCTGGTAGATCTCGGCTTGGGTGGGCGCGACGCCATCGAGGACCTTTTCGAGCAGCGCGTCGTCGTGGTCGGCGAGCGCCTCGAGCAGGGTTTCGTGGGCTTGGCGCTCGTCGGCCGCGGCGGCGGAGGGGATCTGGATCAGTTCGGACGGCGCCCCCGGGCGGTAGCGGTAGGCACGCTCGGAGGCGAGATCGACGTAGCCGGTGATGGTCTCGCCTTCGCGGATAGGGATCTGGCGGAGCACAAGGGGGCGGCGCGCCTGGGCCTGCAGGGCGGCGAGGCACTCGCCGAGGGGAACGGCGAGCGTATCGATGCGATTGAGGAAGACGAGGAAGGGGATATCTTCGTCTTCGAGCAGGCGGAAGAGGGGCGCGAGCGCGGCGGCGCGGGCGGGCACGGGCTCGGCCACGACGACGGCAAGGTCGGTGACGGCGAGCGCCGCGCGGGCCTCGAAGGCGAACTCGACCGAGCCCGGACAGTCGAGGATTGACCAGGAGTCACCGAGGTAGGTCGCGTGTGCAAGGCGCGTCTCGGTGGTGGTCTGGCGGGTGCGGACCTCGCCAGGCCGGCGCAAGGGTGTGCCGGCGGCGGCCATCAGGGCCTCGAACAGGGTTGTCTTGCCCGTGCCGAAGGGTCCGATCAAGGCGACGGCGCGCGGGGGATGTGTGGTGCCTGGGACGTGATTATTGGCTTGATCTGAGGCCATCGTTCCTTCTCCCGCGCGTTCCCGTCCTGGCGTGCCTTCCCGCAAGGCAAGGCAAGGCAAGGTTAAAGCCTTTTCACCCGAGCTGAAAACCGGCTTCCGAGTAGGGCGCGGCTCAGAGGCGGCGCTCCCAGGCGAGCGCGTGGCGGATGATTTGGGGAAGATCGTCGAAAGCCGGGCACCAGCGGAGGAGATTGCGGATACGATCCGCGGCGACGAGGAGGGCGGCCGGATCGCCGGGCCGGCGCGGCCCTCGGAGAGGTCGTCGAGCACGATCGCCTCTTCGCCACGGTCGGGCAAGGCGAGAACGGCGTGGCTGCCGGTGTACCCGGCCCCACCGGTTGCCAACGCGGCCATGCAGATTTCCGACTGCCGGCCCTACCGATGGCACGACGAAACGGCGAGCCTTAGAAGCTGAACTCCTTGCCGACCGCGGAGGGTGCGATGACGCTCTCGCCGAAGGCGCGTTCGAGCGCGTTCACCGCCCGCCAGCCGGTACAATGCACCGGCTGGCGGGCGAGAGAGGGTTGCTTTCGGCGGAACGCGTGTGCACCCTGGCGGGTGGGCGCGTGATGGCAGGAACCCATGACCGTGCAGCTTCGCGATCTCGGCCCGATCGACTGCGACGTGCATCCGCCCACGCCGCGGATGGCTGAGCTGCTGCCATATCTCGATCCGCATTGGCGGGAGGTGATGGTGGGGCGCGGCATCGACGGGCTGGAGCTGGCGAGCTACCCGCCCGGCTCGCCCTTGACGGCGCGCCCCGAATGGCACGGGCCGGACGGCAGGCCGGGCGGGGACCTGGAGATGCTGAAGCGCGAGGTTCTTGAGCGATGGGGTGTGCGCTACGCCATCCTCAACTGCCTGCACGGCGCGATGGCCATGTTCAGCGAGGACATGGGCGCGGCGCTGGCGCGGGCGGTGAATGACTGGATCGCCAAGGAGTGGCTCGATCGGGACGAGCGGTTCAGGGCCTCGATCCTGGTGACGCCAAGGAGCCCCGAGCTTGCGGTGGCCGAGATCGAGCGGCGGGCGTCCGATCCGCGCTTCGTGCAGGTGCTGCTGCTGGCGGCGGGGGAGACGCCGCTTGGGAGACGGGCGCACTGGCTGATCTATGCGGCGGCGGAACGGCTTGGGCTGCCGGTCGGCATTCACGCCGGCAGCGCCTTCCACCAGCCGATGACGAGCCTCGGCTGGCCGAGCTTCGTGGTCGAGGACTACGTTGATCAGGCGACGACGTTTCAGCACCAGCTCCTGAGCCTGATCGCCGAGGGTGTCTTCACCAAGTTCCCGCGCCTCACCGTGGTGCTGATCGAATCCGGAGTGACGTGGCTGCCGGCATTCCTCTGGCGCGCGACCAAGGAATGGCGGGCACTCCGCTCGGAAGTGCCCTGGGTGGACCGCTCGCCGATCGAGATCGTGCGGGACCATGTGCGGCTGACGCTGCAGCCAGTGGACGCGCCGGCGGAGCCGGAGCGGCTGGCGGCGGTGATCGAAGAGCTTGGCTCGGACGATCTGCTTCTCTTTTCGACGGATTATCCGCACTGGCAGTGGGACGGGGATGATGCGTTGCCGCCCGGGTTGCCGGAGCGGCTTTTATCGAAGGTCGCGGTTCTGAATCCGCGCGCGACGTACCGGCGGCTCGCGGCGAGCGAGCCCGAGGAGAGTGTGCGTGAGGAGAGTGTGGCCAGAGGAATTGTGTCATGAGTGATGAGGTTCTGGAGCGGCGCCGGGAGGAGGGGATACGGCTCGGCGTTGTCGATTGCGACATCCACCCGATGTTGCGCTCGCAGAAGGCGCTCCTTCCCCACCTTTCGCGGCGCTGGCAGGAGGAGCTCGAGACGTTCGGGCTGAGGACGAGAAACCCCTTCGTCGGCAGCTACGCCTTTCCGAAGGCGACACCTGCGCTTTCGCGGCGCGATACCTGGCCGCCGGCGGGCGGGCCACCGGGCTCGGATCTCGGGTTCATGCGCGAACAGCATCTCGATCCGTACGGGATCGAGACGGGAATCCTGCAAGTGCTGATCCCGAGCGGGAAGGACCAGCGCAACCCGGCGTTCGGGGCTGCGCTCTGCGCGGCGCTGAACGACTGGCAGATCGCGGAGTGGACGGAACCCGAGCCAAGGCTCAAGGCCTCGATCACCATCCCGGCCGAAGATGCAGAGGCCTCGGTTGCCGAGATCGGACGTTGTGCGAGGAATAGGGATTTCGTTTCGATCTTCATCTCGACGCGCACGGCGGACCCGCTCGGGCGGAAGCGGTACTGGCCGATATTCGCAGCAGCGGAGAGGCACGGGCTGCCACTTGGCATCCATACGGGGGGCAGCAACGGGATGCCGATGACGCCCGGCGGCTGGCCCTCGTTCTACTTCGAGGACCACATGGCGAACGCGTTTGCCATGCAACCGCTGCTCGCGAGCCTCACGCTCGAAGGCGTGTTCGAGGCGTTTCCGCAACTTCGGGTGGTGATGATCGAAGGCGGCTTCGGCTGGGCGCCGGCGCTCGCATGGCGGCTCGACAAGCACTGGGCACGCATGCGGAGCGAAGTGCCACACGTGCCGCATCCGCCTTCTTCCTATATCCGCCGGCAGGTCTGGTTCGCGACACAACCGATCGAGGAGCCGCCGAACCGGCGCGATCTCTGCACGCTGATCGATCGGATCGGCTGGGACCGGATGGTGTTCGCGAGCGATTATCCGCACTGGGACATGGACGATCCAAGGCTTGCCTTCAAGGTCGCGCTCTCCGAGGACGAGACGCGCGCGGTGTTTCGCGACAACGCGCGCGCAGCGTACGGACTTTCCTGAATGGTGCGCCACGTGGTTGCGCCGGTTGCGGAAATTCCCCCGGGCGGCCGCAAGATCGTTTCAGTGGCGGGACGGCAAATCGGCGTTTTCAACGTGGGCGGCGAGTTCTTCGCGCTGCTCAACCGGTGCCCGCACCAGGGCGGCAGCCTTTGCCTCGGCGAGCGGATCGGGCTCGTGCTCTCCGACGAGCCGGGCGTCTATCGTTATTCGCGGCCGGGGGAGATGCTGCGATGCCCCTGGCACGGCTGGGAGTTCGATATCCGGACCGGGCAGTCGTGGTGTGATCCGAAGCGGACGCGGGTGCGCACCTATCCGGTTGCGATCGAGGCGGGCGAGACGCTGATGAAGGGGCCCTATCAGGCGGAAACGTTTCCTGTGAGCGTGGAAGCGGATTACGTGGTGGTCGAGCTGTAAGCGGGTTGCGGCTGGCTTTCTCCGGAGATTGCGCATGGCGAAGACGGGCGCGGCGCTCACGCTGATCGGCGGGCCGACCGTGCTGATCGAGATCGGCGGGTTCCGGCTTCTCACCGATCCGACCTTCGATCCGCCCGGCCGCTACGAGGCGCGCGGGGTGGTGCTCAAGAAAACGCGCGGGCCGGGGATGGCGCCTGCCGAACTCGGCCGCATCGATGCCGTGCTTTTGAGCCACGACCAGCACTTCGATAATCTTGACCGCGCCGGCCGCGCATTTCTCGATGGTGTCGGGCGGACCTTCACGACCGAGGCCGGTGCGGCGCGCCTCGGCGGTGCGGCGCGCGGGCTTGCGCCGTGGGAGACTGCAACGCTGGCGAGTGGCCATGCGCGTCTTTTCGTGACCGCGACGCCGGCCCGCCATGGCCCGCCAGGGATCGAGCCGATGAGCGGAGATGTCGTCGGGTTCGTGCTCGGTCTCGAGCAGCCGGGCGATGCGATTTATGTCACCGGCGATTCGGTGTGGTACGAGGGTGTGGCCGAGGTCGCGCGGCGCTTTCGGCCGCGGCTCGTGATCCTCTTCGCCGGCGCGGCGAAACCCCGCGGCCCGTTCCGCATGACGATGGACAACAACGACGCGATTGAAGCGGTGCAGGCCTTCCCAGCCGCGCGCATCGTCGCGGTGCATAACGACGGGTGGGCGCATTTCACGGAGAGCCAGGCGGATCTCGTGCAGGCCTTCACGACGCTCGGCCTGGCCTCGCGCGTGGGGACGCTGGAGGCGGGGCGAAGGGCGGAATTCGCGTTGCCCTGAGCGGGTGCAAGGGGCGTTCTTGAGGATGATTTGCGGCCGGCGCTAATCTCTTCGCCCCGGGCAACCGGGCCAGGACAGAGAAAGGGGAGAACGACCATGAAATATGTGCTGCTCGGCACGCTCGATCCGGCATGGGCCGGCAAGCAGGCGGATCGGCTGAAGAAGGGCGAAGCCAAGCTCAAGGAGCTCGGCATCAAGCTCGAAAGCATCCATTACACCCAAGGGAAGTACGACTTCGTGGACGTGGTCGATGCGCCGGACGCGGAGGCCATGCTGAGCTTTTCGGTATGGTACGCGACGCAAGGCTTCGGGCGCATCCAGAGCCTGCCCGCCTTCGAGCCGAAGACTTTCGAAGCCGCAACGAAAAGGGCCGCGAGGTAGGACGGCGGGATCAGGCGCGATCGGAGATGGCCGCGGCAGGCTGAAGGAGAAGCCAGCCGCGGCCATCGAGGTGTGCCTCATCGTTCGGGCGAAGGAGGATCGTCGTGCTTGGCGATTCGACGAACGCGGGACCGGCGATTTCCTGGCCGTCGCGGAGAGATGCGAAATCATAGACGGGAACGCAAAGCGGGGCGGGCAGGAGAATACGGCGCTCGGCGACCGGTGAGGATGCTGGCCCGCGCGGGATGCGGATGGGCGGAAGCGCGGGCAGTTCGCCGATCACGGAAAGGCGCGCATTCACGACGAGGACGGGCTCGTCACGGAGCGCGTAGGTGTAGAGCGCCTCGTGGCGGTCGTGGAAGCGCGCGGCGATGTCGGTTTCGAGAGAGCAGGAATTCCAGTCGAGGCCGTCGAGCGGCACGGGGATTTCGAAGACCTGCTCGCCATAACGCATGTCGGCGGAGCGGCGGAACGAAATTTCTCCCGAGAACCAGGCGAGTTTTTTCCTCCCCTCCTCTTCCATCGCGGCGAAGTCCGCGCGGAGGCGATCCGCTTCGATACCGGAAGGATCGAGACGGGTGCGCGAGAGTTCGAGGCGGAGATCCGTGTTGAGCATGCCCCAGGCGGAGAGCACCGAGGCGTCGAGCGGCACGGCGACGGCGGCGATGCCGAGAGCAGCCGCAACCGCGGTTGCGTGCAAACCGGCGGCCCCGCCGAAAGCAAGGAGGGAAAACCGGCGGGGATCGACGCCGCGGCGGACGGTGGCGAGCCGGAGCCCGTCGGACATGCGGGCGTTGACGATGCGGTGGATGCCGCCGGCGGTTTCGGCAACGGAAAGGGCGAGCGGCGCGGCGAGGCGGGCGAGCGCCTGCTCGGCGGCGGTGCGATCGAGCCGGCGGCTGCCGCCGAGGAAGCGATCCGGATCGAGCAGGCCGAGGACGAGGTTGGCGTCGGTGACCGTGGGGCGCTCACCGCCCAAGGCGTAACAGGCGGGGCCGGGATCGGCGGCGGCGCTTTCGGGCCCGACCTGAAGGAGCCCGGAGGGGTCAAGGCGCGCGATCGAACCGCCGCCGGCACCGAGGGTGGCGATGTCGAGCGAAGGGAGTGCGATGCGGGCTTCACCGAGGCCGCGCGGCGCGGCGAGCGCGGGGCGGCCTCCCTGGATGAGCGCGATGTCGGTCGAGGTGCCGCCCATGTCGAAGGTGATGAGCGCCGGGCCAAGGCCAAGGCGCGAGAGCGCAACGCCGGCTGCGACGCCGCCGGCGGGTCCGGAGAGGACGGTGCCGGCGGCGAGGCGGCCGGCCTCGGCGACGGCGGCGAGGCCGCCGTGCGAGAGCATGACGAGGAGGCTGCCGGCGAAGCCCGAGGCGATGAGGCGGCGCTCGAGACGGGCAAGATAGTCCCTGACGATGGGGCCGACGGAAGCGTTGGCGACCGTAGTGCAGAAGCGCTCGAACTCCTTGATCTCCGGCAGCACTTCGGACGAGGCCGAAACGAAGGCTCCGGGCAGGCGGGCGCGGGCGGCGGCGGCGGCTTCGGCTTCGTGGGCGGGATTGCGCCAGGAATGGAGGAAGGCGACGGCGACCGCCTCCACGCGCGCCTCGGCGAGCCGATCGAGCGCCGCGGCGAGCGAGGGGCGATCGAGGGGAACGGCGATGCTGCCGTCGGCGCGGGTGCGTTCGCGAACGAGGATGCGCAAGTCGCGCGGGACGAGCGGCGCCGGCGCCGGCATGCGGAGATTGTAGCGATCGGGCTTCAGACCCTCGCGCATCTCGATCACGTCGCGATGGCCTTCGGTGGTGAGGAGGCCGACGCGCGCCGTCTTGCCTTCGATCAGCGCGTTGGTGGCAACCGTCGTACCGTGCAGGATGCGCGTGGTAGCGGCGAGCATTTCGAAAAGCGAGAGCCCGAGCGAGACGGCGACGAGTTGGAGGCCTGCGAGCACGCCCTCGGTCTGGTCGGCGGGCGTGCTCGGGGCCTTGGCGGTGATGACGTTGCCCCCGGGGCGGCCGTCAGGCGCGGCGAGCACGATGTCGGTGAAGGTGCCACCGACATCGATGCCGATCGCGTAGCCGCTCACGTGCCGGATCCGGCGCCGTCGCGCTCGCGTGGTTCGCCCCAGCCGCCGCCGCCGCCCGACTCGACGAGAAGACGACTGCCCGGCGGGACGACGATGCCGGTTTCCTTGGTGGCGATCGGCCGCGGGGCCTGACCGGGCGCGACGAGCCGGTACTCATGCGGCGCGCCGTCCGCGCCGCCCAGGATGCCGCGCGCGCCGTGGCGCGTGCCGTCTCCCGCGGTGTTGGCCAAGCTCGGGCCGGCGGTTTCAACGAGGAGGCTGAGCGTGCTGCCGTCGCCGCCGCGGAAGCGGCCGGCGCCGCCGGAGCCCGGGCGGAATTCGTGGCGTTCGAAGAAGAGCGGAAAGCGGACCTCGGTGATCTCGATGCTGCCGAACTTGAGGCCGCCTGCGGAATGCCATTCGCCGGCCGCGGGCCAGCCGTCACCGGCCGAGGAGGCGCCGCCGCCTGGGCGGGCCTGGAAGAGATGCCAGATGAAGCGGCGGCCGGTGCGCGGGTCGGTTCCGTCGAGGGCGATGCGGAAGCGGCGGCTCCAGCCGGCCATCGCGCGCTCGGGGCACGCGGGGGCAAGGGCCGTGATGACCGCCTCTATGATTTCGTTAGCGCAATGGCTGGTGCAGAGCGTGACCGGCGCGGGCGGCTCGGCCCAGACGATCGTGCCCGGCTTCGCCTTGACGGTGAGCGGGCGGAAGGCGCCCTCGTTGCGCGGCAATTCGGGATCGAGCAGGAAGGCGAACGCCATCGTCACGGCAGACTGCATGTTGGCGTGCGAAGAGTTGACGAAGCCCAGGCTTTGCGGGTCGGAGTCCGTAAGATCGACGACGACATCGCTGCCACGCTTGGTGACGCGGGCGCGGATGCGGATATCGGTGCGGCCGTGGCCGTCGTCGTCGAGCACGGCCTCGCCCAGGTAGGTGCCGTCGCGCCAGGTTCCGACGATCTCACGTGCATGGCGCTCGGCGGCATCGAGGATCGCCTCGATTGCCGCGGTAAGGGTTGCGGCGCCGAATTCGGCGAGCGTCGCCTCGACGCGGGCCACGCCGATGCGGGCGGCCCCGATCATGGCCGCAAGATCGCCGCGGAAGTCCCTGGGATGACGGACGTTGGCGGCGAGCATGGCGAGCAGGTCTTCGCGCAGCCGACCGGACTCGGTGAGGCGGATGGGCGGGATGCGCAGGCCCTCCTGCCAGATCTCGCTGGCGGCGGCGTTGTAGGCGCCGTGGGTGGCCCCGCCGATATCGCTCTGATGGGGGCGGACGACGGAGAAGAGGATCGCGCGGGACTCGGCGAAGACGGGAATGAATATCGTAAGATCAGGGAGATGGCTACCGCCGTGATAGGGATCGTTGAGGAGATAGACCGCTCCCTCTTCGGGTTCGGGAAAGGCCTCGAGGAGGGCGCGGACGGCCCAGGGAAGTGCGCCGACATGAACGGGGATGTGGTCGGCCTGGGCAATGAGCCGGGCGCGGGCATCGACGAGCGCGATCGAGAAGTCGCGCGAGGAATTGAGGATCTGCGAATAGGAGGTGCGCAGCATCGCCTCGCCCATTTCGGCAGTGATGGCGGAAAGGCGGTTCTGCAGGACGGCGAGCGTGACGGGGTCGGGCATCGGCGGATGCTGAGGGGGCGCGTAAAGGGCAGCTACGGCTTCTGCAGCTTAGGGGGCTGAGCCGCAATGAGGGGGAGCGGCGTGTTGGTGCGAAGCGCCGTTGCAGGGGACGCGGCCGAGATGGCCGCGCTGGTCCGCGCGGCGTTCGCGGGGAACGGCGTGGTGCCGCCGCCGTCCGCACTCGGCGAGACGGCGGAGAGCGTGGCGCAGGCGCTGGACAAGGCAGGAGGGGCGGTTGCCGAGGCGGGCGGGAAAATCGTGGGTGCGATCCTCTGGGAGGTGCGCGAGCGGAGTCTCTATCTGAACCGGCTGGCGGTTGCCGAGGCGTGGCGGCGGCAGGGCATTGCGCGGGCGCTGATCGGCGCGGGCGAGGAGGCGGCGCGGAAGCGTGGGATCGGAAGGCTCGAGCTTGGCACGCGGCTCGTGCTGGCGGGCAATCGGCGGCTCTTTGCTGCCTGCGGTTTCCTGGAAACCACGCGGCACCGGCATACCGGTTTCGCCGAAGACACGTGGGTTGCAATGGAGCGCGTCCTCGATTGAGCGGCCGGCGCGTTCGGGGGTGGTGCAGGCAGCGGGCGGACGCTACATAACGGGCGGCAGAGAGTGGCGCCTGCGAAGGTTGAAGGGAAGGGCGATGGCATCGGGATCCGGGGCAAGCACGGCGGACGGGGCGGCAGGACATCCGGGTGAAGGTTCGACCCGGCGGGATTTCCTGACGATGATCACGCTGGCGACGGCGGCGGTGGGCGTTGGCGCGGTCGCTTGGCCGTTCATCTCGTCCATGGAGCCGGCCGCCGATACCCTCGCCGCCGGCGCGCCGATCGATGTCGATCTTTCGCAGATCGAGCCCGGCCAGCAGGTGCTCGTGCTGTGGCAGGAGAAGCCGATCCTGATCGTGAACCGCCCGCCTGCGGCGCTGCAGGCATTGCAGTCGAAGGCGATGATCGACCACTTGAGCGACCCCAATTCCAAGGTGCCACAGCAGCCGCCCTATGCGGACAACTGGCACCGGTCGGTCCAGACGGAATGGGCGGTGCTCGTCGGCATCTGCACGCATCTCGGCTGTCTGCCGGATTATTTCCCCAATCCCAGCAAGAACACGCCGGTTGCCGACTGGCCGGGCGGCTATCTCTGCCCGTGCCATGGCTCGAAATACGATCTGGCGGGCCGGGTTTGGAAGAATGTGCCGGCACCCTACAACCTGCCGGTGCCGCCATACCACTTCCCTGATCCGAAGACGGTGCGGGTGGGACAGAATCCGCCCCGTGTGACGTGGTCACTCAACGACATTGTGCAGATCTGAGCGTCTTGCAGGATAGTTCCTGGTTGGCATGGAACGTGCCCGGCACCGCGCGATCTGCGAGGATACGCATCGTCGGCACGTGACCCATGGCGCGGATTGCTGCTTGCCGTGAGCGGGCGCTTCGCCTAGCGTGGCGGTGGGAGAGCAAAAAATCGAGCGGAGGCAACGGTCATGATGAAACGGCGCACCCTTCTCGGGGCGGGCGCGGGTGTGGTTGCGGCCACGGCCCTGGCGCGGCCGACGATCGCGGCGGGCGCGAGCGTGCTCAGATTTGTCCCGCAGGCCAATCTGACGCTGTTCGACCCGATCACCACCACGGCGGCGGTGACGCAGAACTTCGGATACTACGTGTGGGACACGCTCTACGCGGTGGACGAGCATCTCGCGCCGCACCCGCAGATGGCCGCCGGCCATACCGTCTCGGGCGACGGGCGAAGCTGGACCATCACGCTGCGCGACGGCCTCAAGTTCCATGACGGGAGCCCGGTGCGCGCAGCGGATTGCATCGCCAGCATCAGGCGCTGGGCAACGGTCGATCCGTTCGGCGAGGACCTTGCGGCGGTCGTGGACCGCTACGTGGTGAAAAGCGACAAGTCCTTCGAGGTGCGGCTGAAGGAGCCGTTTCCGCTGCTCGATGCGGCGCTTGCCAAGCCGGCTTCGAACGTGCCTTTTATCATGCCCGCGCACATCGCCGCGCAGCCGGCGGCGAAGGCGATCACGATTGACCAGGTGATCGGCTCCGGGCCGTGCCGGTTCGAGGCGAAGGAATATGTCTCGGGCAGCCGCGTGGTTTTCACGAAGTTCGCGGGCTACGTGCCGCGGCAGGAGAAGCCGAGCTGGGCCGCCGGCGCGAAGGTGGTGAATTTCGACCGCATCGAGTGGCACGTGATCGCCGATGCCGGCACGGCGGCAGCGGCGCTGCAGTCGGGCGAGGTCGATTGGTGGGAGCTGGTCTTGCCGAACCTGATCCCGGTGTTGGCGGCGAACAAGCACGTCGTGATCGGCGCGGGCAACCCGACCGGCTATATCGGCTGCCTACGCTTCAACGAGCTTTTCCCGCCGTTCGACAACGTGCTGATGCGGCAGGCGGTGATGATGTCGGTCGATCAGTCCGCCTATATGCGGGCCGTGACGGCGAACGATCCGAAGAATTTCACGATTTGCCACTCCTTCTTCCCGATCGGCACGACCTATGGCGTCCCGCCCAAGCCGGATCCGATGGCCAAGGCGCCGGATCTGCCGGCGGCCAGGAAGCTGATCGAGGCCGCCAAGTACGGCGGCGAGAAGATCGTCATCATCAATCCGACCGATTTCCCCTCGATCCAGCCGTTCGGAGAGATCACCGCCGCCAACCTCAAGAAGCTCGCGCTGAATGTCGATCTCGTCGAAACCGACTGGGGCACGGTGGTGCAACGGCGCGCGATCAAAAAGCCGATCGATCAGGGTGGCTGGTCGATCTTCCACACCTGGTGGGAGGGCATCTCGCTTTATAATCCCGCCGTCAACCCGATCATTCTCGGCCAGGGCCTCCAGGGCTGGTTCGGCTGGTACAAGAGCGCGGCGATGATGGCGCTCAATTCGGAGTGGCTGGCGGCGCCGAGCGCGGCCGAGCGGCACGCGATCGGGGCGAAGATGCAGGCGCTCGCATTCCATGACGTGCCGACGGTGCCGCTCGGGCAGTTCTATATCCGCACCGCCTATCGCAATACGCTCACCGGCATCATCGACGGAGCGGCACCCTATCCCTGGAATGTGCGCCGCGCCTGAGCGGCAAGCCTAGGAAGGCGGGCGGGCGATGCTTGGCTATATCGTCCGCCGCCTGCTGGCGACGATCCCGGTGATGGGGATCGTGGCTTTGACCGTGTTCTCCCTCCTCTACCTCGCGCCCGGCGATCCGGCGGCGATCATTGCCGGCGACCAGGCGACGGTCGCTGAGATCGCGAAGATCCGCGCCTCGCTTGGACTCGACCAACCGTACCTGGTGCGCTTCGGGCACTGGCTCTGGCAGGTGGTGCACGGCAATCTCGGCACCTCCGTCTTCACCGGCCAGCCGGTGAGCGCGATGATCGCAGAGCGGCTCGAGCCGACGCTCGCGTTGATGATCTTCACCATGCTGATCGCGATTACGGTCGCCGTGCCGCTCGGGGTGATCGCGGCGTGGAAGCACGGGAGCTGGATCGACCGTGCGATCATGGTCTTCGCGGTGCTGGGCTTCTCGGTTCCGGTGTTCGTGATCGCCTACCTTCTCGCCTACGTGTTCGGGCTTGTGTTCCGCATCCTGCCGGTGCAGGGATTCGAGCCGCTGAGCCGTGGATTCTGGCCCTTCCTACGGGGACTGATCCTGCCTTCGCTCGCGCTCGGGGCGATCTACGTGGCGCTGCTTGCGCGCATCACGCGGGCGGCGATGCTCGAGGTTCTGGCGCAGGATTACGTGCGCACGGCACGCGCCAAGGGGGTTGGGCAGCGGGGTGTGCTGTTCGTGCATGCGCTCAAGAACGCGGCCAACCCGGTGGTGACGGTGGCCGGGCTCGGCGTCGCGCTCTTGATTGGCGGGACGGTGGTGACGGAGACGGTGTTTGCGATTCCGGGGCTCGGCACGCTCACCGTCAACGCGATCCTGGAGCGCGACTACCCGGTGATCCAGGGCGTGGTGCTTCTGTTCAGCTTCGCCTACGTGCTCGTCAATCTGATCGTTGATCTCCTCTACAGTTTCTTCGACCCGAGGATCAGGCTGTGAGCGAGATCTCGCTTCCGGAAGAAGCGGCGGCGCTGCCGGAGATCCTGCCGCCGCCGGCGGCGCGCGGGCGGGTGGCAGGGTTCGTGCTGCGCCATCCGGGGATCGCGATCGGAGGCGGGTTGATTGGGGTGATGGCATTTCTCGCGATCGCCGCGCCTTGGCTCGGCACGGTCGATCCGCAGGCGCTCGATCCGGCGAACATGCTGATCTCGCCCTCGGCCGGCCACTGGTTCGGCACCGACATGCTGGGCCGCGACATCTATTCGCGCGTGCTCTACGGGGCACGGGTTTCGCTCGTGGTCGGGTTTGCGGTAGCGGCACTGGCCTCGGTGGGCGGGATGGCGATCGGGCTGGTTTCGGGGTTCATTCGCGCGCTCGATCCGGTGCTGATGCGCATCATGGACGGTGTGATGGCGATCCCGGCGATTCTGCTCGCCATCGCGCTGATGGCGCTGACGCAGGGCTCGGTCGGCAACGTGATCATCGCGATTACCGTCTCGCAAGTGCCGCAAGTGGCGCGGCTGGTGCGGGGCATGGTGCTGAGCCTGCGCGAGCAGCCGTTCGTCGAGGCGGCGATTGCCGCGGGCACGCGCACGCCGCGGCTGATCTGGCGGCACATCGTGCCGAACACGCTGGCGCCGGTGATCGTGCAGGCAACGTATGTGTGCGCCTCGGCGATGATCATCGAGGCGATCCTCGATTTCATCGGCGCGGGCACGCCGCCGGTGGTGCCGAGCTGGGGCAACATCATGGCCGAGGGGCGCGCGCTCTGGCAGGTGAAGCCGTTCATCGTGTTCTTTCCCGCGTTTTTTCTCTCCGTGACGGTACTTGCGGTCAATCTGCTCGGCGACGGACTGCGCGACGCACTCGATCCGCGGCTCGGCACGCGCCAGTGAGAGCAGCGCGCTGATGGCGCTGCTCGAGGTCGAGCGGCTGCAGACGCATTTTCGAATGGGCGAGGGCGTGGTGCGGGCGGTGCAGGGCGTCTCGCTCACGATCGAGGCGGGCGAGACGCTTGGTGTGGTGGGCGAATCCGGCTGCGGGAAGTCGGTGACCGCGATGTCGATCCTGAGGCTGCTGCCCGAGCCGCCGGCGCGGATCGCAGGCACCGTGCGCTTCGAGGGACGCGACCTGCTCCGGCTTTCCGAAGCCGAGATGCGGAAGATCCGCGGCAACGAGATCAGCATGATCTTCCAGGAGCCGATGAGCTCGCTCAACCCGGTGCTGAGCGTGGGGCGGCAGATCGGCGAGACGCTGAGGCTGCACCAGGGCCTTGGCAAGCGGGCGGCTCTTGCGCGGGCAGCGGAGATGCTGGCGCTGGTCGGCATTCCGGAGCCGGAACGGCGGCTCGGCGAGTACCCGCACCAACTTTCCGGCGGGATGCGCCAGCGCGTGATGATCGCCATGGCGCTCGCCTGCAACCCGAAACTTCTGATCGCGGATGAGCCGACGACGGCGCTCGACGTCACGATCCAGGCGCAGATCCTCGATCTGATGCGCGAGCTGAAGGCGAGGGTCGGAGCCGCGATCATGCTGATCACGCACGATCTCGGCGTGGTGGCGGAGATGGCCGCGCGCGTCGTCGTTCTCTATGCCGGGCGGACGGTCGAGGAGGGTTCGGCCGCTTCCATTTTCGCAAGCCCGCTCCATCCCTACACGCAGGGGCTTCTCGGCGCCGTACCGCGGCTCGGCGGAGCGGCCGGTTGCAGCGGCACAGATGGAGCGCGCGGGCGGCTCGTGGAAATCCCTGGCCAGGTACCGGATTTGCGCAAGCCGATCGTTGGTTGCGCCTTCGCCCCGCGCTGCGGGCGCGCGACCGATCTCTGCCGCCGCGCCGCGCCGGCGCTTCTCAGGGGCGCGAGCGGGCATGCGGTCGCCTGCCACCACGCCGGAGCCGTGTGATGGGCGAGGCGCGACCGGTGATCGAAGTGGTGGGGCTCAAGAAATATTTCCCGCTGCCGCGGCGCTATCCCGGCCAGCCGGTTTCGCGGGTGCACGCGGTGGACGGCGTGAGCTTCACGATCGGCCGCGGCGAGACGCTCGCACTCGTGGGGGAGTCGGGCTGCGGCAAATCGACGGTGGGCCGCACCATCCTCGGGCTGCTCAAGCCCACTGCGGGCGAGGTGCGGCTGGACGGCGAGAGGATCGACAGCCTGTCCGCCGGGCGGCTCAGGCCGCTCAGGCGCCGGATGCAGGTGGTGTTCCAGGATCCCTTCAGCAGCCTCAATCCGCGCCTTCGCGTGCGTGAGATTTTGGCCGAGCCGCTCGCCAATTTTTCGCTCGCCCGCACGCGCGGCGAATTCTCCGCGCGGATCGCCGGGCTTCTGGAGAAGGTGCGACTGCCGGCGGACGCGGCCGCACGCTTTCCGCACGAGTTCTCCGGCGGTCAGCGCCAGCGCATCGGGATCGCGCGCGCGCTCGCGACGGCGCCCGAGGTGATCATCTGCGATGAGGCGGTCTCGGCGCTCGACGTCTCGGTGAAGGCGCAGATCGTGAACCTGCTTGCCGACCTGCAGGATGAGCTTGGCCTCTCGCTTCTCTTCATCACGCACGACCTTGCGATCGTCGAGCACCTGACGCATCGCGTCGCGGTGATGTATCTCGGCCGCATCGTCGAGGAGGCGGACAGGCGAAGCCTGTTCGCCCGGCCGTGGCATCCTTACACTCAGGCGCTTCTTTCGGCAGTGCCGGTGCCCGACCCGGCGGCGAGTCGGCGGCGGACGATCCTGAAGGGTGACGTGCCAAGCCCGATCGCGCTGCCGACGGGGTGCCGCTTCCACACGAGGTGCCCACACGCATTCGCGCGCTGCCGGACGGAGGAACCGGAGCTGAGGCCGGTGGGTGATACGCAGCGGGTTGCCTGCCATCTCGAGGTCCGGCCGGGAGAATAGGCGGGGCGAACGATGGCTGGCCGCGCTACCGAGCGGTCGCGAACAGACCTGTGTGCGCTTTCCAACCCGAGGGTGCGGGGATTACTGTTCTTCCATGCCGCGCCATCACGGCGCGCGTTCTTTGGGGGGTGATCAACGCGAACATGATGCAGAGACGGACCTTGCTCGGAACCGCGGCGGCGGCGCTCGCCGCTCCGTTGGCTGTGCCCCGCATCGGCGCTGCGGCGAGCCAGCGCGTGATTCGCTTCGTTCCGCAGACCGACGTGTCGGTGCTCGATCCGATCTGGACGACCACCTACCCGACGCGCGACCACGGCTATCTTGTCTTCGACACGCTCTACGGCCAGCAGGGGCCGGAGCACGGCTTCGCCGTGACGCCGCAGATGGTCGAGGGCCACACGGTCTCGAGCGACGGGAAGGAATGGCGGTTTACCCTGCGCCCCGGGCTCAAGTTCCACGACAACGAACCCGTGCTGGCGCGCGACTGCGTGGCGAGCATCCGCCGCTGGGGGGTCAGGGATTCGTTCGGCCAGGCCTTGATGGCAGCGACCGACGCGCTCAGCGCGGCCGATGACAAGACGATCGTCTTCCGACTCAAGCACCCCTTCCCTCTGCTGCCGCAGGCGCTCGGCAAGAGCCCGCCCAACATGTGCGCGATGATGCCCGAGCGGCTGGCCAAGACAGACCCGTTCAAGCAGGTGACCGAAATGATCGGCAGCGGGCCCTACAAGTTCAATGCGGCCGAACGGATCGTTGGCTCGCGACTGGTGTATGAGCGTTTCGCCGGATACGTGCCGCGGCCCTCCGGCACGCCGGAGTGGACGGCGGGGCCGAAGATCGCCCATTTCGACCGCGTGGAGTGGAAGATCATCGCGGATCCCGCGACCGCGCTCTCGGCGCTGGCGACCGGGGAAGTGGATTGGTGGTGGGTTCCCGATGCGTTGCTGCTCCCCGTCATGCGAAGCAATCGGGATCTCCGCGTGCGCATCGTCGATCCCACCGGCTTCATCGGCACGATGCGGTTCAACTGGCTCAATCCGCCGTTCGACAATCCGGCGGTCCGGCGCGCGGTGATCGGGGCGGTGAGCCAGGCCGAATACATGACGGCGGTGGTCGGCAAGGATCCGCATCTCTGGCGGGACGGGGTCGGATATTTCTGTCCCGGCACGCCGATGGCCAGCAAGGCCGGCATGCAGGCGCTGACCGGCCCGCGCGATCTCGCCAAGGCGAAAGCGGATCTCGAGAAGGCGGGCTATCACGGCGAGAAGGTCGTCCTGCTGGCGCCGCAGAATATCCCGACCGTCAAGGCGGTTGCCGATGTCTGCAACGACATGATGAAGAAGATCGGTCTGAACGTCGATTATGCCTCGATGGACTGGGGCACGCTAGTGGCACGGCGTACCAGCATGGCGCCGATCGGCAAGGGTGGCTGGAGCGTCTTCTCCACGTTCTGGAGCGGGCTCGACATGTACAATCCGGCGATCCATCCGTTCCTGCGCTGCAACGGCAAGGATGCGGCACCGGGCTGGCCGGCTGACGCGAAGATGGAATCGCTGCGTGACGAGTGGCTCGCTGCGCCGGACGAAGCGGCGCAAAAGAAGATCGCGGTTGCGATGCAGCTCCGCGCGTTCGACGTTGTCCCCTACATTCCACTCGGGCAGCAGTTCAACCCGACGGCCTATCGGAAGGACATCACCGGAATCCTGAACGGCATTCCGGTGTTCTGGAACGTCCGGCGGAGCTGAGGGGGCGGACGAGCGGAGGGCCGATCGAGATCGCTTCGGCGCGCAGCGCTTCTCGCGATGACGGCGTGGGGAGCGCGCGATCGGGGCGCGGGCCGGGTCAGGCGTTGGCGGCCTTGCGGGCAGCGGCCTCCTCGGCGCTGGCGACCCCGCCGTGCGCAGCGGACCAGGCGATCGGGTCTTCCAGGAAGTGGCGCACTTCGGTGAGCGCCGAGGCGGCGAAGTAGGGACGGTCCTTGCAGGCCTCGAGCACGTCCCACCAGGTGCAGAGATGATGCAGCGTGATGCCCATCTCGCGCAGCGTTTCGAAGCTGCCGGGGAAGACGCCGTAGAAGAAGACGACGAAGGCGTGGTTGACGATGGCACCGGCGCCGCGCAGTGCCTCGGCGAACTGGATCTTCGACTGGCCGTCGGTGGTAAGGTCTTCGACGAGGAGGGTTTCCTTGCCCTCGGGCACGTCACCTTCGATCAGCGCGTTGCGGCCGAAGCCCTTGGCGCGCTTGCGCACGTAGGCCATGGGGGCGAGCATGCGGTCGGCGATCCAGGCGGCGAAGGGGATGCCGGCGGTCTCGCCGCCGGCGACGACCTCGATGGTTTCGAAGCCGACATGGCGGCCGATCTTCTCGACGGCAAGCTCGCAGATGCGGGCCCGCGCGCGCGGGAAATAGATGATGCGCCGGCAGTCGATATAGACGGGTGAGGCCCAGCCGGAGGTGAAGAAGTAGGGCTCGTCCGGGCGGAAGTTCACCGCCTTGATCTCGAGCAGGATGCGCGCGGTCGCGAGTGCCGCGTCACGGTCCCACTCGCTCGTTCCGAGATTGGCCATCGGCGCCTCCGCGCGTCTTACTTCCCTTTGGTAGCGCCTGGGTCGGGGCAGCGTCCATGGTGTCGGCGGCGGAGTGATCGAGGGCGCTACGTCGCGGTACCGGGCGGGCCGCCGGGCCCGCAGCGCCAGCGCGTCAGCCGGTAGCCCTGAAGGTCGAGCCGGTCACGCAGCATGTCCGCGGCAATAAACTGGGCCGCCGTCATGCAGCGCATGAGCGAGGCGTAGCCCTGCTCGAACGGCGGGCGCACCGTCTTGCAGGTGCTGCCCGACAGTGCCAGGCAGAAGGTCAGGACAAGCTGAACCATCCATTCGTCTCCCGTTGGCCTTGAGCATTCAAGAGAGTCGCGCCACGGACCGGCCGGAACCCGGGTGCGGCGGCGAATTGCCCGGCAAGCGCCGCGCCAGCAGCCGCACGACGGCGTGGCAGGCGTGACCACCCCGGAGTCGCCTCACGGCAGCATAACCGTGCCCGAGGGCGTGCGGCAGCGTTGATCGGGCGGCCGGCCCCGCCGAAGGGCGGGCAACGGGCTTTCAACATCCGCGCGGCTGAGGTAATTGGTATTCAAGATGTCGCTTTACCGCCTTGCCCGACCAATGACCCGGAACCCGGATGCCCGATCGAGGCGACCGTCCTCATCTTCGGCCGACCGATGCGCCTGACCGCCTACACAGACTACACGCTCCGGGTTCTGATGTATCTGGCCCTGCATCCCGGGCGTTGCGCGACGGTGGCGGAGATTGCGACCGCCTACGGCATTTCTGCCGCGCACCTGAACAAAGTGGTGCAGCGCCTGGCGCTCGCGGGCGAGGTCGAGACCTTGCGCGGCCGGCACGGCGGCATCCGCCTCGCCAAGCCGCCGGAGGCGATCAATCTCGCACCCGTGGTGCGGCGCACCGAGCCGGACATGGACTTTGTCCCCTGCTTCGCAGAACCGAGTGCCTGCGTGCTCGGCCGCTGCTGCCTGTTGCAAGGGGCATTGCGGCGCGCGGGAGAGGCCTTCCTCGAAGAGCTTGGGCGTTCGACGCTCGCCGATCTGATCGGCCCCGGCGGGCCGACAGCCGATCTGTTCCGGGCCCGCCCGTCCGGGCCTCTGCCGCGACCGCGCCGTGGCGCTACCGAACCGCAAGCATCCGGCGTTGCCCCGGCTCCGCTCCGATAGGAACACAAAGGGAGGACCACATGGCCGACCCGATCATCTTTCCCGGAACGGTCGAGTGGTCCGGCGAAAACCCCGGCATTTCCCTGAAGGAGCGCGAGGATGGACCGTTCGTGGCACTCGCCAGCTTCTTTCGCGTGGTCCTTTCGCCACACGGCCGCGGCCATGCGCTGGTGTTGCTGCGCGCCCTGGAGGCGGAGCACCCGCCGCCGGAGCAAGCCCCTCTCTGCCTCACAGACAACGAGCCGCTGGCGCGCTTCCTTGTCGCGGGCTTTGTCTCCCATTTCGGTGCTTTTCGCGGCCGGCCTGGGCTCAACGCGCTGCAATACCGCCGGCTCGACCGGGTAGAGACGGCGGGCGATCCGGGGACCGCCTATAGCGAGACCGTCGCGGCCGGCGCGTTGAGTGTGCGGCTGAGTTGGACCGGGCTCGGTCCGCCGTTCTGTTTCGTGCTGCCCCCGGACAGATCCGCCACCGGCCGGCACCACATGCCGAGCCTGTTCGTTCCCTCCCGGGACGCCGCGATCGAGGTGAACGGCCGGCGCCTGCCCGGGCAGCCGGTGCCGCGTGAGATGGCGGGTCGCGCCATGAGCACTGCCATGCTGGCGTTTTCGGAAACCTGGATCCGGGCATAGGCGGCCGGGTGAGGTGAACGGGCCGGCCCGTCTCCAGCCGAGGCTTTTCCGACAAGAGCGGGCGCGACAGAAGCGAGAAGGAGAAGGAACCATGAACGAGACCACTCAGCAAGCGGCGGCCGGCAAGACCCGGACCGTCTTGCAGACCGCGGATGTCCGCGTGGTGGAATATGTGTTGCAGCCGGGTGATCGCCTCTCCTGGCATCATCATTCCGAGGTCACCGACCGGTTCTATTGCCTGGAGGGGCGGATCGATGTCGAGCTCAGCGATCCACCGCAGACGAAGCGGCTCGGCCCCGGCCAGACCCTGACGGTCCCGCCCGGCACCGTGCACCGCTCTGGCAACGCGACGGAGGGCGTCAGCCGCTATCTGCTGGTGCAAGGGGTCGGACGTTACGACTTCGTCAAGGAGGCCTGAGGCGGGCGCCCGCGCGCGCTCAGGGTTCGCCGGCTTTGCCTTGCGGGGCCTGGCGCAGCCGGCGCGCCGCCTCCAGGACCGCGGCGACGATGCTCTGATAGCCCGTGCAGCGGCAGAGATTGCCGGTCAGGCCCTCGCGCACCGCCTGCTCCGTCGGATCGGGATTGCGCGCCAGAAGATCGCGCGCCGCGATCAGGAATCCCGGCGTGCAGAAGCCGCACTGCAATCCGCCCAACTCCCAGAAGGCCATCTGCAGCGGATGCAGCGTCTCGCCTTCGGCCATCCCCTCGATCGTGCCGATGCGATGGCCGTCCGCCTGCACCGCGAACATCAGGCAGGAACGCACCGGCGCATCATCGAAGGTGATGGTGCAGGCGCCGCAGACGCCATGCTCGCAGCCGACATGCGTGCCGGTCAGGCCGAGATCGTGCCGGAGGAAGTCCACGAGCAGAAGCCGCGGCTCGACGCTCTGTTCGTATTCGGTCCCGTTGACCGCAACACGGATCGTGCGTGAGCCGCTTGCACTTGTTTCAGGCATGCCCGTCTTCTCCGGTCCGCGCGAACGCCTGCTCGAGCGCGCGCCCGGCGAGCACGCCCGCAAGATGCCGCCGGTAGCGGGCGGAAGCGTGCAGATCATCGTAGGGATCCGTCTCGCCCGCCGCGGTTTGCGCCGCGGCGGCGAAGAGGCCCGCCTCCGGCCGCGCGCCGGCGAGCATCGCCTCGGCACAGCTCGCGCGCTCGGGGCGCTTGCCCACACCGAACAGTACGAGGCGCGGATCGCGCAACCTGCCCGCCGCATCGCGCGTGAGCCTCGCCATCGCGCCGGCGAGCGCGAAATCGCCGTGCCGGCGCGCGAACTCGAGCACCGCGTAGCCGCTGCCGGGCGCCGAGGGCGGCAGCCGGACCTCGCACAGGATCTCGTCAGCGGCGAGCGCGGTGGTGAGGTGGGTGATGAAGAATTCCTGCACCGGAATAATCCGCGTCCCCCGCGCCCGGCTCTGCACGATCAGCTCGGCACCGAGCAGCGTGGCAATCGCCGGCCATTCCGCCGCCGGATCTGCATGCGCGAGGCTACCGCCTACCGTGCCGCGATTGCGGATTGCACGATGCGCGATCTGCGGCAAGGTGAGTGCGAGCAAGGGTTGCAGCGCGCCCACGTCCGCATCGTCCTCGAGCGCGCTCTGGCGCGTCAGCGCGCCGATCGCGAGGCCCTTTGTATCGGCGCGCCGGTGTTCGAGCGCGGCGATGCCGTTGATGTCGATCAGCACCGCGGGCATCGCCAGGCGCATGTTGAGGAGTGGGCCGAGCGTCTGCCCGCCGGCGAGAATTTTCGCCTCCTCGCCGTGCCGGGCGAGAAGCTCCAACGCTTCCTCGAGCGTTTGCGGATCGCAATAGGCGAATGGCGCGGGCTTCATGGCGCCGGCCGCGCCCGCTCCGCCCACTGCCAGACGCGCTCGGGCGTCATCGGCAGCCGATCGACCGCTTCGGGCTGCGCGAGCGCGTCGGCAACCGCGTTGGCAAGCGCCGCCCCGACGCCGACGAGGCCCGCCTCCCCCGCGCCCTTCACGCCGAGCGGATTGAGCGGCGAGGGCGAGAGGCCGAGGTCGTGGTGGAAGATCGGCGGCACGAGGTCGGCCGCCGGCAGCAGGTAATCGGCAAGCGAGCCACTTTGCAATTGCCCCGCGCTGTCATAAACGAATTCCTCGAGCAGCGCGCCGCCGATCGCCTGCGCGGCGCCACCTTCGATCTGCGCTCCGACGATCTCCGGATTGATCACGGTGCCGGGATTGATCACGGTGCCGACGTCATAACTCACCCAGAGTCCGCGCGGCAGCACGCGCCCGAGCACCGGATCGACCTCCACCTCCGCGATCACGGCACCGTAGGCATAGGCCATGTGCGGCGCCCGGAAATAGACCGTGACGGCGAGTTCCGGGCCGAGCGGATCGGCCGAGGCGGCGATCTCCGAAAGCGCAAGGCGCCGCCCGTCCGCCGCCGCAACGGCGCCCGGAACCAGACGGATCTCCTCTTCGGCCGCGCCCAGTTTCTCTGCGGCGGCGCGGAGCAGCCGGCGGGCAAGTTCCTGCGCGGCTTGATACGCGGCATTGCCGGCCAGCACCGTCGCGCGGCTTGCGAAGCTGCCGCCGCCGAAGGCCAGCAGCTCGGTCTCGCCGGCGCGGATCAGCATCGTCTCCGGCGGCTGCGCCAGCGGCTCGGCGGCAACCTTCGCCAGCATCGTCTCGATCCCCTGGCCGAGGCTCGGCGCGCCGGTCGCCACCTCGATCACCCCGCTCCGATCGAGTGCGACGCGCGCGCCTTCGAACGGCCCCTTGCCCGTCTTCTCGACGAAGCAGCCGATGCCGAGGCCGCGGCGGAGCTTCCCCGTAACGCGGCCGGCGCGCCGGCCCGCATATCCGGAACGCGCCAGCACGTCCTCGAGTGCGGCCGGATAGTCGCCGCTGTCGTAGATCACCTCCTCGCCGAGCGCGCGCGTGCCGACACGCCACGGCATGGCGGAGGCGGGGATGAAGTTGCGGCGCCGGATCTCGGCCGGCTCCATCCCGATCCGCGCGGCGGCGATGTCGAGCAGCCGTTCGCGCGCCGCGTTGCACTCGAACCGGCCGGGGCCGCGGTAGGTGCCGGTCGGCGTCTTGTTCGTCATCACCGCGCGCACCTCGACGCGATAGGCGGCCCAACGGTAAGGGCCGGGCAGCATGCCCGCGGAAAGCTCGGGCACGATCACGCCGTGCGTCCGCATGTAGGCGCCCATGTCGTTGACGAGCGCGACCTCGAGACCGAGCAGCCGGCCGGCGCGCGTGAGCCCGAGCCGCATCGTGTAGTGCTGCTCGCGCGAGTGATTGGCGGCGATGAGATGTTCGAGCCGATCCTCGATCCATTTCACCGGCCGGCTGAGCCGCATGGCCGCGAACGGGATCAGGAAATCCTCGGGATAGAACTCGCCGCGCACGCCGAACCCGCCGCCGGCATCGGGCACAACGACGCGCAGGCTCCGCTCCGGCAGGCCGAGCATGCGCGCGAGCACCGCGCGGTTGAAGTGCGGCACCTTGGTGAAGCCCCAGACATCGAGGCGGCGGCGCCCGGCGTCGAACGCGGCAACGAGGCCGCGCGTTTCCATCGGCACCGCGCTGTGCCGCCCCGTGCGGAAGCGGAATTCCACGATCTCCTCGGCCTCTCGCATCGCCGCTTCGAGATCGCCGAACCCGTCGCAGAAGCGGCAGGCGACGTTGTCGGGGCAATCGGGGAAGAGCGCGGCCGGCGCAACACCGAGCGCATCCGTCACCACCGGCAGCTCGATTGCCTCGATCCCGATCAGCCCCGCCGCATCCTCGGCAACGGCACGCGAGTCCGCGATCACCAACGCGATCGGCTCGCCGACGTAACGGACCCGCTGCCCCGCCAGGGGTGCCTGCAGATAAGGATCGAGCGTCGCATACGGATTGAGC
>JAKAWQ010000082.1 GCA_021816925.1 Pseudomonadota bacterium | reverse complement strand
TTGCCCCTGCGACAGGATGGCCTGCCATGTCCCTCGACCCCGCGATCGCCAAGGTCCTCGGCGGCGTTTCCACCGCCACGCTTGCCACCGTGCTGCTCAAGAAGGGGCTGCGCAACGTCTGGATCCGGGGGGCGCGGCCGCTGCGACCCGGCCAGAAACGGCTTGCCGGCCGCGCCTTTACGCTGCGCTTCGTTCCCGCGCGCGAGGACCTCGCGACGCCGGAAAGCTGGGCTTCGCCGCGCTCGACGCGAGCGGCGATCGAGGCCATGCCGCCGGGTTGCATCTCGGTGGTTGATGCCATGGGGGTCAGCGATGCGGGAATCTTCGGCGATATCCTGTGCGCGCGCATGGCCAAGCGTGGCGTTGCCGCGCTGGTAACGGACGGGGTGGTGCGGGATGCCACGGGCGTGCTTGCTGCCGGGCTTCCGGTCTGGTGCCAGGGGGCGGCGGCGCCGCCCTCGGTCGCCGGGCTCACTTTCGTCAACTGGGAGGAGCCGATCGGCTGCGGCGGGGTTGCCGTATTTCCGGATGATGTCGTGGTGGCGGATGATGACGGCGCGGTTCTGATTCCGGCGGCGTTGCTCGATCCGGTGGTGAGGCTTGCCACCGAGCAGGAAAGGCTGGAGGGCTGGATCATGTCGGAGGTGGAGCAGGGCCAGCCTTTGCCCGGGCTTTATCCGCCGAATGCCGAGAACAAGGCGCGCTACGAGGCCTGGTCAAAGGGGCGGTGAGGGGATGAGGGCGCGGTTAGCAAGCGGGTGATCAGCCCGGCGGACCTACGGTGTGACCGCTTCCTGACACACTCAGGCCACAAACCGGCGACAACCTTGGGCTGGTGTCCCGATTCCGAAGTTCCTGGTCATGGCAAATCGTCGGAACAGGACACTCGCCTTTTGTTTTCAGTGGCCCGCTTGCCCCTATGTTCGCTGCAAAGGGCAGCGAACATAGGGGGCAGGACACCAGCAGTTCGCATTTTGATCAGCTCCTGCTCGGGCTCTTCAAGCGGGTTGGTTGCCTTCGAGTCCGGGCCGCGAGGCGCCTGAACCCGCGAGTGGGCATCATGCATCTCACGCGTTGGCTCATGCTCGTTCTTCTTCCGCTTCTGCTTTCGGGTTGCATCAGCCTGAGCAGCAGCAACCCCTCGCCGCCACGGTCGGGAACCACCATTGTCGTGCCCCCGAACCAGGCGCCAGCATGCCCCAACGGCAGCGCGCCGCCATGCTGATTGCCGTCGTGCGCCTCAGTGTGAGGCGAGTGTCCGTGCTTCCCGCATGACTTCGAAGGCGAACAGCACGCCGGCTGCCTGGATTGGCAAGCCACCGGCGCCGAGCGCCTCCGCGGCCCAGGTGTTGCAGGTGTAAAAGCCGTCGTAACGCACGCTTGAGGCATAGAAGAGACTGCCGGAGCAAGGCCCCGGCCCGTACGGCGGGGGCCGGCGACCGCATTTTGTTGCGAGGCTGTACCAGATGAACCAGGCGATGCTGTCGAGCGCGGCGGGCGAGACGTGCAGAAGGACGACGACGTACCGAGCCCCGTATGCCGCCTCAAGCGAGTCCTTGAGGGCGGTTACGAGAATGAGGCCAGGGCTCGGCAACAGCGCGCCGATCGCCACCCCGATTTCCTCGTGGCGGGCCAGCACGAAGGCGCGGTCGCCGAACCCGAACGCCAGCACGGCGGCACCGGGGAACCGGGCTGCGAGGGCAGCGATGCCCCGAAGGTCGCGAGACAGATTGAGACGCTTCGCCTTCCTGACCCCATCATGTGGCGGCCCTGCGCCGACCGCGAAGAAAAGCGAGTGACCCGCGGGAAGGGCATGAGGCGAGAGAAGCAGCTTGACCCCGACAACCCCAATCAGAGAGGACTCTAAGGCCGGCGGCTTTGTAGGCGGAAAGGTCTGCCACGGTTGCAGCCAGGCATTCCCCGGGCCGGGCGGCGCGCACCCGGGCGAGCGCGCGCGTTGCCTTGCCGGGTCGCGGCGGATCAGGGGCCGGTCCGGAACCGCGGCGACTGCCGCGGCGGCGATACCTGCCGAGCGCATGCCTGCGAGCACCGCGCGGTCCACCTTAAGGCTTCGCCTGCCCTTGCCGGCGTGGGTGTGCATATCGATGATCACGGGTCGAGCCTTGTGCAGGAGCGCCGGCCAGGCAAGGGTGCGAGCTCTTGGGGCGCCGCCCTTGCGCCGATCGGCCCGGCTGCGCATCTTCCGCGGGCAGCCGCCGCGTCTTGCCGCCGCGGCCGAGGGAGGCAGGATGGACGGCGAAGTCGAGGCACGGCGGATCACGATCCATAAGCCCGAGGATTTCGCGGGCATGCGGGCGGCGGGGAGGCTCGCCGCCGAGACCCTCGACATGATCACGCCGCATGTCGTGCCGGGGGTGACGACGGGCGCGCTCGATCGGCTCTGCCACGAGTTCATCCTGGCGCACGGCGCGCTGCCGGCGCCGCTCAACTATCGCGGCTATCCGAAATCCGTTTGCACCTCGATCAACCACGTGGTCTGCCACGGCATCCCGGGCGAGCGGCGTCTGGTCGAGGGTGACATCGTCAATATCGACGTGACGGTGATCCTGGAGGGCTGGCACGGCGACAGTTCGCGCATGTATGTTGCGGGCCACCCCTCCACGCGCGCGCGGATGCTGATCGAGGTGACCTACGGCGCGCTGATGCGGGGCGTGGGAGCGGTGCGTCGCGGGGCGAGGCTCGGCGATATCGGGCATGCCATCCAGAGTTTCGTCGAGGCGCAGCGCTTCAGCGTGGTGCGCGACTTTTGCGGCCACGGCATCGGGCGGCGCTTCCACGAGCCGCCGAACGTGCTGCATTTCGGCCGCGCGGGCGAAGGGCCGACGCTCGAGCCCGGCATGTTCTTCACCATCGAACCGATGGTGAACGCCGGCCGCCCGGAGGTGAAAATACTCGACGACGGCTGGACGGCGGTGACGCGCGATCGCAGCCTTTCCGCCCAGTTCGAGCACATGGTCGGGGTCAGCGAAACCGGCTGCGAGATCTTCACGCTCTCGCCGGCCGGGTTCGAGAAGCCACCCTATCGCACCGGCTGAGCGGCGCGCCGCTACCCGCCCCGCGCATGCCGCGCACCTCCGATTCGCTTGACGCCGCCGGCCATCGCGAGCGCCTGCGCAGCCGGCTGCTGGAGGCAGGGCCGGAGGCGCTCAATGATCAGGATCTGCTCGAAATCGTTCTTTTCGCCTTGCCGCGGCGGGACACGAAGCCGATTGCGAAGCGGCTCCTCGATCACTTCAAGACCTTCTCTGCCGTGATCGCGGCCCCGGTGGCGGAACTGGATCGCATCGAGGGCCTCGGGACCACCGGCATCGCCGCGCTCAAGACCGTGCAGGCTGGTGCGGTGCGGCTTGCCCGTGCCGAGGTGATGAATCGGGCGGTGCTCGACAAGTGGGACCGGTTGATGGAGTACCTTCATGCCGAGCTTGCGCATGAAAAGACGGAGCAGTTTCGTGTCCTGTTCCTCGATGCACGCAACCACTTGCTTGCCGACGAGGAGCAGTCACGCGGCACGGTGAACCATACGCCGGTCTATCCGCGCGAGGTTGCCAGGCGCGCGCTCGAGCTCGCCGCGAGCGCAGTGATCCTCGTGCACAACCATCCCTCGGGCGATCCCACGCCCTCAAGGGAGGACGTAGCGATGACGACGGAGATCGCGACCGCGCTCTCGACTCTTTCCGTGGTGCTGCACGATCATGTCATCATGGGCAAGGGGCGCTGGACCAGCCTCCGTCGCGAGGGGCTGTTCTGAGGAGATGCCGCCGATGTCAGATCCGTCTCGGCTCACTGCCACTGCGGCTGCGCGTCTGATCCGCGAGGGGAGGCTTCGCCCTGAGGCATTAATGGAAGCGTGCCTCGCGCGCATCGCGTTCCGCGAATCCGACGTTCGCGCCTTTGCCTGGTTCGATCCCGCGGCTGCGCGCGCGGGTGCCGCCGCGGCGCGGCCGGGGCCGCTCTATGGGCTTCCGCTCGGGGTGAAGGACGTGCTCGACACGGCAGACATGCCGAGCGAGTACGGCTCGCCGATCTGGCACCGGTGGCAGCCGCGCGCCGACGCAGCCGCGGTTGCCTGGGCTCGCGCTGCCGGCGCGGTGATTATCGGGAAGACCGTCACCACCGAATTCGCCACCCGCAAGCCCGGCCCGACCGCCAATCCGGTGCGCCTGACGCACACGCCCGGCGGCTCCTCCAGCGGCTCTGCGGCCGGGGTCGCGGACTTTTTCTTTCCTCTCGCCTACGGGACCCAGACCGCGGGCAGCGTGATCCGTCCCGCCGCCTTCTGCGGCGTGGTCGGCTTCAAGCCGAGCTTCGGCTTGATCAACCGCACCGGGATGAAGTCGATGTCCGAGAGCCTCGACACCGTGGGCGTCATTGCCCGGAGTGTGGCCGACTGCGCGCTGCTCGCCGGCGCCGTTTCGGGTGCGGATCTTGGCGACCCAGACCGGAAACTACTGCGCGCGCCGCGCGTCGGGCTTTGCCGCTCGCCCTCCTGGAGCGAGGCGGCGCCGGAGACCACGGCGCTGTTTGCCCGGGTTGCCACCGTGCTCGGGCGGACCGGCGCGCCTCTGGCCGATCACGAGCTTTCGGAACCGATCCCCCGGCTCAGAAAGGCGCACCCCATCGTGATGAACGTCGAGAGCGCGCGCGCGTTGGGCTGGGAACTGGCCAACGCCCGCGCGGAGATCAGTGCCGAACTGATGGAGCGGTTGGAGTTCGGCCTCGCGCAAAGCGAGGCGGCGTTGGTTGCCGCCCGCGTGGACTTTGCCGAGGCTGCGCGCGCCTTCGCCGCCTGCATGGAGGGGTTCGACATCCTGGTGACGCCGGCCGCAGCGGGCGAGGCGCCCGAGGGATTAGGCTGGACGGGCGATCCGGCGTTCAATTTCCTCTGGACCAGCCTACACGTACCGGCAGTGACGGTGCCGGCCGGGAGCGGCCCTCAGGGTCTACCGCTCGGCATCCAGATCGTCGGGCGGGCGGGCGAGGATCGGGCGACGCTTGCCGCCGCCGCCTGGGTGGCCGCTGTCCTGGCCGCGTAGGAGGGGCCGGCGGGCGGATTGCCGCCCGTCCCGCATCGGCGGTATGGGTTCGTTCCCATTCCTCCAGGAAACTTCTTCATGCGCCTTTCCGGCCGCACCGCCGATGCGTTGCGCGATATCTCCTTCACCACCGGATTTGCCCGCCATGCCGAGGGCTCCTGCCTGGTTCGCATGGGTGGCACGGAGGTGCTTTGCGCGGCGAGCGTCGAGGGCAGGGTGCCGCCCTTCCTCCGGAACTCGGGTCAGGGCTGGATCACTGCGGAATACGGCATGCTGCCGCGCGCCACGCACACCCGCGGCGAGCGTGAGGCGGCGCGCGGCCGCCAGTCGGGGCGCACCCAGGAGATCCAGCGCCTGATCGGGCGCTCCTTGCGCGCCGTCGTCGATCGAAGTCGCCTTGGTGAGCTTACCGTCACGCTCGACTGCGATGTGCTGAACGCCGACGGCGGCACGCGCTGCGCAGCCATCACCGGCGCCTATGTTGCCCTTGCGCTTGCGCTTCGCCATCTCGAGCGGATGAAGGTGATCGCGCGCTCTCCGCTCACCGGGCAGGTGGCCGCCGTCTCCTGCGGCATCGTTGCGGGCGCGGCTCTGCTCGATCTCGACTATGCCGAGGACTCGGCGGCGGATGCGGATGCCAATTTCGTGCTGACGGAGGCTGGCGGGATTGTCGAGGTCCAGGGCACGGCGGAGCGTGCGCCCTTCTCCGAGCCGGACTTCCTCTCCCTGATGGCACTCGCGCGCGCCGGCTGCGCGCAACTCTTCGCCCTGCAGAGCGCCACGCTCGAAGCGGCCTGATGGGGCGCCGCCTTGCGCGTGGCGCGCAGCTTGTGCTGGCTAGCCACAACCCGGGAAAGCTCGCCGAGATCGAGGCCCTGGTGCGGCCGTTCGGGATTGCCGTCATTTCGGCCGGCGCGCTCGGACTTGCGGAGCCCGATGAGGGTGCGCCGGACTTTGCGGGCAACGCGCGGCTGAAGGCGCTGGCGGCTGCGCAGGCGAGCGGGCTCCCTGCGCTCGCCGATGACTCCGGCTTCTGCGTGGCCGCGCTCGATGGTGCTCCGGGTGTTCGATCGGCGCGGTGGGCGGGACCTCTGCGGGACTTTGCCTGCGCCATGGCACGTGTCCGGCAGGAGATGGGCGAGAATCCCGACCGGCGGGCCTGGTTCGTCTCCGCGCTCGCGTTGGTGTGGCCGGACGGCCATGTCGAGACTTTCATCGGCCGGGTGGACGGCGTGGCGATCTGGCCGCCGCGCGGGACAAACGGTTTCGGCTACGATCCGATGTTCCAGGCGCTCGGATGCGCGCGCACCTTCGGCGAGATGACGGCGGAAGAGAAGGTGCCGCTGACACATCGGGCGCGCGCCTTTGCCGCGCTCTCGGCTGCCTGCCTCGGCTGAGAGCGGGAGCATCTTTCCATCCCCGGACCGTTGCGGCTAAGCAGGCCGCATGAGCGGGAACAATCGGAACAGGCTCACACTCGTTCGCACCAATCGGGATCTCCGCGTCGATTTCTTCCGCGGCCTCGCGTTGTGGTGGATCTTCACCGACCATATTCCAGGCAACGCGCTGGGCCGCGTCTCGCTTCGGAATTTCACGCTCTCTGATGCAACCGAGGTCTTCGTGCTGCTGGCTGGCTACGGCGCCGCGCTTGCCTACGGCCGCACGCTCGACCGCGCCGGCTGGCTTTATAGCGGTGCGGACGTGGTGCGCCGCGCCTGGACGCTTTACGTTGCCCACATCTTTCTCTTCGTGCTGTTCGCCGCCCAGGTGGGGGCGTCCGCGGCAGCCCTCAATCGCGGAGCATATCTCGAGGAAATACACCTCGATGTGCTCGCGAACGCGCCTTACCGCGCACTCCTCGATTCGCTCTTTCTTTTGTTCCAGCCTGCCTATCTCAACGTTCTACCGCTCTACATCGTGCTGCTGCTGATGTTCGCTCTCGTCCTGCCGCTGCTGCGTCGGCCCGCACTCCTCTTCGCGCTCTCGTTCGGCCTCTATGCGCTGACGCGGCTCCTTCATCTCAATCTGCCGACGGCCGGCGGCGGCGGCTGGTTTTTCAATCCGCTCGCCTGGCAGCTTCTGTTCGTGCTCGGTGCGCTTCTTGCCTATGCGCCGCCCAACATCCCGCTTCCGCCGCGCCTGCTCGATATCGCCGCCGCGGCTGTTCTTCTTGCCGGCCTCCTCATCGCGCGCGTGGTCTGGCCCTATCCGGCGCTTGCCGCGCACCTGCCGCCTTGGCTTCTCGCCTGGCTGCTCGATGTCGACAAAACGGGGCTTCATCCCTACCGCTTCGCCTGTATCCTGGCCCTGCTTTGGGCGGTGCATCGCCTCGTCCCACCCCGCGCGGCTTGGCTCCAGAGCCGCCTTGCCGCTCCCTTCCTGCTCGCCGGGCAGCATTCGCTGCCGGTCTTTTGCAGCGGCATCCTGCTCTCGTTCCTCGGTCGGCTGGCGATGGAGCGCAGCGACGGGGCGGCGATGCAGGGTTTCGTCAATCTCGCTGGCGGGATCGGTCTTCTCGCGGTCGCAACGATCGCCGCCTGGTACCGCGCCAAGGGTGCTGCTTCGAGCCGGGCTGGCTTGCCGGCGCGTGCCCCGTCTGGTACGGAATCGTCATGAAATCGCCGGTTCCCGGCATCTTGGCTGCCGCCCTGCTCGCGCTGCTGCCGCTTGGTGCCGACGGCGCGGCGCCGCTCTGCGCGCTGCCGCCCGAGTTTGCGGCGAGCAATCAGCCGACGCCGCGCGTTGCCGCCCTGCTCCGGCCCGGCGGGGACCTAGCGATCCTTGCGCTTGGGACGGCCAGTTCGTTCGGGCCCGACGGAAGGCAGCCTAGGCTCGGCTTTCCCGCCCGGATGGCCGCCGCGCTTCGCAAGGCGGCGCCGGAGGCACGGATCACGCTCACCCTCAAAGGCGGTCGCGGCCTGACCGCGGCTGCCATGCTGCCGATGCTGCGCGGCGCGCTTCGCAGCAGCAAGGTTGGTCTCGTCATCTGGCAAACGGGCACGGTGGAAGCGGTGCGCGACAGCCCGCCCGGGAATTTTCTTGCTGCCCTGGCGGAGGGGCTTTCGATCGTGCGCGCCGCGGGCGCCGATCTCATCCTGGTCGACCCCCAGTTCAGCCGGTTCCTGCGCACCGACACCAATATCGACGCCTACGAGAGCGCATTTCACGAAGTGGCATTCGAGCCCGGGGTTGTCCTCTTTGCGCGTTACGAGCTGACACACGCCTGGGTCGATGCGGGCTCTTTCGATCTGGAGAGGGCGCGGTCTTCGGCGACACCGGCGCTTGCGGCGGCCATGCAGGACTGCATCGGCCAGGCGCTGGCGCACTTCATTCTGAGCGGCGCGGAGAAGGCGGGAGGATCATCGCGGTAGGGCGCCGCGTGCGGGCTACCCGTCTCGGAGGAGAAGCGGGACGGCGTGGGCTGCGCCAGCGGTACTGCCTACAGACCGAGCTCGCCAAGGCCCGGGTGATCATCCGGCCGGCGCCCGAGCGGCCAGCGGAACTTGCGCTCCGCCTCGGGGATCGGCAGGTCGTTGATGCTTGCGATCCGGCGGCGCATCAGGCCGTTCTCATCGAACTCCCAGTTCTCATTGCCGTAGGAACGGAACCAGTTGTCGCTGTCGTCGTGCCACTCGTAAGCGAAGCGCACTGCGATCCGGTTGGACGCGAACGTCCAGACCTCCTTGATCAGCCGGTAATCGAGCTCGCGCGCCCACTTGCGCTTGAGGAACGCGATGATTTCCTCGCGGCCCGCGATGAACTCGGCGCGGTTTCGCCAGCGGCTGTCCGCGGTATAGGCGAGAGCCACGCGCTCCGGCTCGCGGCTGTTCCAGGCATCCTCGGCCAGGCGCGCCTTTTGTGCGGCGGTTTCGGCGGTGAAGGGTGGCAGCGGTGGTCGCACCGACATGGTCGCGCTCCCGAGCGTTCTGTAGCTCGTCCTGACAGGCAGTGCCGCGTACGATCGGGTGGGCTCGTCCGTCAAGCGTGCCGGGTCATCCTACCAGCCGTTCACGCGCGGCCAGACGGCTGCCACCTCGACATTGTCGTCGGTTACGAAGTAGCGGTCGTGGGCGGCGGCGGTGAGGCAGGTGTGGTTGGGGACGACCCGCACCTTGTCGCCCACCTTGAGCGCGGGAAACGGTCGCGCAGGATCGGCGCCGACGACGCCGTGCTCCTGATAGGCGCGCTGGACGATGGCAGTGCCGAAGCTTGCCTGGCCGGCAAGGCTGCGCACCAGACCGTAGCCGTAATCATGGGCCGTCGCCTGCGTACTCCGGTCCTTCGAAAGCGCGATCGCGCCCGCATCGATCAGAAATCGGTGCGCCTCCGGCCGTCGGCCGATCACGCTTGCCAGCACGGTCAGAGCGATATCGTCGGGGCCGTGCGTGCCGATCGCCGCCTGAAAGAGATCGCCGAACATGTAAACGCCCGCCCTGACCTCGGTGATGCCATTGAAGGAGGGTGCGGCGAGAGTGGTCGGCGAGCTGCCCATCGAGACGATGGGCACGGCGTAGCCTGCGGCGCCGAGCCGCTCCGCGGCCCGCACGACGGCGGTGCGCTCAGCCTCGGCGATCGCGGCGATCTGGGCACGGTCACACGCGGCGTAGCTGTGGCCAGCGTGTGTCATCACGCCGGCGAACCGCGGCGCGAGTGCGGCGGCAAGCAGGAGCAACGCAGGATCTTCGGGCAAGATGCCGCCGCGTGCCTCGCCGCAGTCGATTTCGATCATGGCTCGGATCGGCGTGGGGTAGGCGCCGATCACCGCGGCCGTCTCGGGATCGTCGGTGATCACCGCGATATCCGCTCCCGCGCCGTTGAGCTTGGCGACCTGGACGAGCTTTTCCGGAGTTATGCCGACCGCATAGAGGATGTCAGTGATGCCATAGGAGACGAAATATTCCGCTTCCGCCAGGGTCGAGACGGTGATGCCGCCGGGTCTGCCGCCGAGCGCCAGGCGCGCAACGTCGATCGATTTTGCGGTCTTGAGGTGCGGGCGGAGGGTTACCCGGTGCCGCGCCAGTGGGGTGGCCATGGCGGCCATGTTGCGCGCGAGGATCGGCCGCTCGAGCACGAGGGCCGGGGTCGGCAGATCGGAGAGGTTCATGTGTTTCCCTCGAGCAGTTCGGCGATTCGCTGACCCGCCTTGAGGCCGCTGCCGGTCAGCACGACGACGGTTGCGGCGCCGGGCGCGACCGTGCCCGCCGCGACCAGCCGACGGAATGCAGCGGCCGCCTGCGCAGCGGTGGGCTCGACGTAGAGGCCGGCACGCGCCAGATCGAGCGTCGCCGACGCGATCTCCGCTTCGGTGAGGCGGATCGCCCCGCCTCCGCTCTCCCGCAGCGCCTGCACTACGGCGCCGAGCCGGAGCGGAGCGGCAATCGCCGTTCCCTCGGCGATCGTAGGCGCAATCGGGGTGGGGACGCGCTCGTCGGCACCCGCGAGGAAGGCGGCAGCGACGGGCGCGCAGTTCGCAGGCTGGACGGCGAAGATGCGGGGTTGGCGAACGATCTCTCCCGCGCGCACGAGCTCGCCGAACCCGATGGCGAGACCGAGCACGTTCGAGCCCGCACCGCACGGCACGATCACGTTGTCCGGGGCGCAGAAGCCGAGCTGCTCCCAAAGCTCGTACGCAAGCGTCTTCGTGCCCTGCAGGAAGAAGGGATGCCAGTTGTGGCTGGCATAGAAGATCGTCTCGGCGCGCGCGAGGGCGGCTTCCGCTGTTGCTTGGCGATCGCCCGGCACCAGTTCCACCTGAGCGCCAGCGGCGCGCATGGCGACGAGCTTGGCCGGGCTTGTTACGGAGGGCGCCAGGATCGTCGCCGCCATGCTGCCGGCGGCCGCGTAGGCCGCGATCGCTGCGCCGCCGTTGCCGGAGCTGTCCTCCAGCACGGCCTCAATCCCCTGGGCGCGCAGCAGCGAGAGCATCACGCTCGCGCCGCGATCCTTGAAGCTCGCCGTGGGCATTACCCACTCGCACTTGACGAGCGCCGGGGTGCCATAGAGCTGCCGCTCGATCAGCGGGGTCATTCCCTCGCCCATGCTGATCCGGGCCGAATCTGGCAGCGGCAGCGCGGCGCGGTAGCGCCAGAGGCTGCGGACGCTGTTCTCGATCTCTGACCTTCCGATGCCGGGCATCGGCGTCAGCAGGAGCGGCCGGCGGCCGGGACCCGACCAACGCGGCGGATCGAGCGGATATTCCTCCCCGCTCTCCGGGTCGAGATAGCCGATCCTCATCGTTGCGTCCGTTCCTTCTCCTGGTCTTGCCCTGTTGCGCGCGCCCGCCTCCGGATAGAGCGTTTTCAGCCTGACTGAAAACGCTTTGCTTTGTTTGCCCGAGCGGATTCACGCGCGCCTCAACCGCTTCGCGATTCCAGTCAAGCGAGATCCACTCTAGCATGCCCACCTGCCTTCGTCGCGGAGCCTCGCATGGACGATTTCGCCCGGCCGATCGTTGCCCTCCTCTCCGACCTGGTTGCGATTGACAGTCGGAGCTTCGTGAGCAACCTGCCGATCGCCGAACGCGTCGAGGCGGCGCTGGCCGGCTTTGCGATCGAGCGGCTCGACTATCGGGACGCGGCGGGGACTGCCAAACGCGCTCTCGTCGCGCGCCGTGGCCCGGCCGGCGGCGCCGCCTTTTCGGCGCACATGGACACCGTTCCCGACACGCTCTGGCAGGACGATCCGTTCGGCGCCCGGCTCGATGCCGAGGGCCGGCTGCACGGCCTCGGCGCGACCGATCTCAAGGGCCCGCTCGCCGCGATCATCGTCGCGGCAACACGCCTGCCTCCCGCAGTGCCGGCGTGCCTTCTCATCAGTACCGACGAGGAGACCACCAAGCAAGGCGCCCGCGAGATCGCCGCCCGCTCCGCGCTGGTGCGCGAGGCGCGGCCGGCGGCGATCATCGTTGCCGAACCGACGCGCCTTCGCCCGGTGCGCGGGCACCGCAGCCACATCGAGTTCACTGCGACCGCAACGGGTGAGGCAGCGCACTCGAGTACCGGGCGCGGTCGCAACGCCAACTGGCAGATGCTGCCGTTCCTGGACGAGATGCACGAGATCTTCCTCCGGCTGCGCCGGGAGCCAGAGCTCCAGGATGCCGCCTACGATCCGCCCTTCAGCGACTTCAATCTTGTCATCGACAATCACGGCACGGCGATCAATGTCACCGTGCCGAAGGCGACCGCGCGAATCAAATATCGCTACAGCGCGAGCGTCGATCCCGGGACGATTCTGGCCGCAGTCGAGGCGGCGGCGGTGCGGGCGGGAGTTGTCCTCGAAGTCGCGCGCGAAGGCAATCCGCCCGAGCTTCCGGCCGGGCATCCGCTCATCCGGCTTTGCTCCGAGCTCACCGGCCAGGCGCCGACGACAGCGCCCTACGGCACCGACGCCTCGGAATTGCAGGAAATTGCGCCCGCGGTCGTGCTCGGCCCCGGCGATATCGCGATGGCGCACCGACCGGACGAGTCCGTGAACATCGCCGAGCTTGCCGCCGCCGTGCCGGTTTTCATGCGGCTTGCCGAGCGCCTTGCTGCGGGCCGGCTCGTCTGAGCGCCCGGACGTTCAACGGGAGGGTGGCTTTGAAGGTCAGCCCGTGCGGCCGGTCCAGTTCGGGGCCATCCCCGCAATGCGGGCGGCTTCGGGGTCGACCGGCGGGGGTTCTGCCTCGTCATGCAGGCGGAGGTGATTGATCACCAGCACGAGCGCGATCGCGCTCATCATCGCGGGCGGGATCCAGATCACCATGCCCCCGATCATCTGATCCCGGATTTCCCGGATGACGATGAATTTTGGTGTGCCCGTTGGCCGAAAGTGCTAATAGAATCAGAATAATAGGTTGCTTTTGCGTAAGAGGGGCATAAGCCGGGGCGTGTGACCGATTTTTCTTGACCCGACGCGAGGCGGTTCGATTCAACCTGGGCGTGACTCGGTCGCCTGACATTGATGTCCTCCCGCCCGCGGAACCGAAGCGGCTGATGCTGGAGCTGTTCGGCGAGAATGCTGAGCTGAAGCGCATCATCGCGGAGTGGCGGGAGGAGATCGCGCAGCTGAAAGGCCTGAAGGGGCGGCCGCGCATCGCACCGAGCGGCATGGAGAAGTGAACTGAGCCCAAGCTGACGGGCAAGCGCAGCCGGCGCCGCCGCCGCGGGAAGATCGTGCCGAAGGTCAGCGT
>JAKAWQ010000081.1 GCA_021816925.1 Pseudomonadota bacterium | reverse complement strand
GCTCTCGCGGCTCGCTGGCTGGCCCGCACGTTCCTCTGCCGACGCTTCGCCCGCACCCTCGCGGATGCCGACGCACGGCGCGAGGCCGATGTGGTTCGCTACTCCTTCATCGCGACGGACTTCCACCGTCTCTCCTTGCCGGTCCCCCGGCACACTGCTCCAATTACCGGGGAGGCTAAGTGCCTGATCCGGCGTTCCCCCCTTGCGGACCCCCCAATTGGAGGTATGTGCAATCCTCCAACAGGCCCGTGCCGGCTCTCGCCTGTGGACAAGCTTGTGGGGAAATTGCTCCACGCTGGCACTAAAGCCGTTCTCCGCGATCGGTGGACAATCCGCCGAGATTTGGCGCGCCTAAATCATCTCATTGATTTGATTTGGTTTTTTTATTAAAAATCGGTTACAAGTTCAAGAAGTCCGGCCATGCGCTTGTAAGAGGCCAAGCTTTTCCTCGCGGGGGACAACTTTCGCGAGCCGGTGCAAGGTGGTCAAAAGATCTGGTTGATCAGGTCGCTGCCGATCCCGAAGCCGGCCCCCATTTCGAGCGCGCGCCCAAACCCCGAGTTGAGAAAGTTGCCCAGCATGCCCCCAACACCGCCACCCACGGGCCCGGCGCCGAAGCCGCCCGGATAGCCCGATCCCGGGGGCGGTCCCTGGGCCGGACTTCCCCACGGCCCCGCCTGCTGCGCGGGTGCCTGGATCATCGCCTGCGCCTGGTTGGCGACGAAGCCATGCAGCGCCTGGAGTAGCAACCCAACCTGGTTCTGCTCGGCCTGGATCGCGAGCGCCACGGACTTGAGGTCGAGCAGCCACTCCTTGGCGTCCTGGTTGCCGCCCTGGGCAGCGGCGGAAAGCTTGCCCGCGAGGTCCTTGATCTCCCCGATCGTCTCCTGCGCCTGCGTCTGCAGCTGCTGGTATTCCTGGTCGATGGTTTGGATATCCATGCTTACTCCCCGGGGCATGCCCCGCAATTCCCTTGCCGTGGCTTCTCGGCTACCACCAATGCCACCTTGAGCGCGAGAGGTGCAACATGAAGGCCGTCGGCTACACCCACGCTCGCCCCGTCGAGGCCGAAGACGCACTGCTCGACCTCGAGCTCCCCGACCCTCTGCCGCGCCATCGCGATCTCCAGGTGGCGGTGAAGGCCGTCTCGGTCAATCCCGTTGACACCAAGCTGCGCCGCCACGCCGACCCGGTGGGCGAGCCGCGCGTACTCGGATTCGACGCCGCTGGCGTAGTTGTCGCCATCGGACCGGAGGTCACGAATTTCGGCGTCGGCGACGTGGTGTGGTACGCCGGCAGCATCGCACGCCCGGGCACCAACAGCGAGTTTCACCTCGTGGATGAACGCATCGTTGGCCGCAAGCCCAACTCGCTCTCCTCCGCCGAGGCCGCCGCACTGCCGCTCACCACCATTACCGCCTGGGAGTTGCTGTTCGACCGGCTGCAGATCCCGCTCTCCCCACACCGCGAGGGGACCTTGCTGGTGATCGGTGGGGCAGGCGGTGTCGGTTCGATCGCGATCCAGCTCGCCCGCCAGCTCACCGGCGTTACCGTAATCGCAACCGCAAGCCGCCCCGAAACGCGCGATTGGTGCCTCTCGCTTGGCGCACACACAGTGATCGACCACTCCGCCGACATTGGCCCTGCGCTCACGCGGGCCGGCATCTCCGGTGCGGACTACATCTTCTGCACCAACGCCACCGACCGGCACTGGCCGGAGATCGTCGCGGCGGTGAAGCCCGAGGGCAGGGTCGGCCTGATCGACGATCCCGAAATGATCGACGTCCGCGCGCTCAAGCAGAAATCGGCCTCGCTGCACTGGGAGATGATGTTTGCCCGCCCGCTGTTCGCAACGCCCGACATGATCGAGCAGCACCGGCTGCTCGAGGCGGTGGCGCATCTGGTAGATCAGGGCCGCGTCCGGACCACCCTCACCGAGAATCTGGGGCGCATCGATGCGAGCAACCTGCGCCGTGTGCACGCCCTTGTAGAGAGTGGCCGCACCCGCGGTAAGATCGTGCTGGAAGGGTTCTGACTCCTCGGCGGCTTTGGACCGCCTCGGATGAGCGCGGGTACCCTCGGTGCCGAGCGGCGACGACCCGGAAATACAGCCGCCTCGCTCGCCGGCCTTGGCGTCCTCGTCCTGGTCTGGGGCCTCTCCGTGCCGGCAATGAAGCTCGGGCTGGAGTCGATTCCGCCCTTCACCCTCGCCGCACTGCGTTACCTCTTCGCCGCGCCGTGCTTCGCGTTCTTCCTGCTCGGCCGGCCGATCCCGCCGCGCCGCCTGCTGTTCGGTCTCGCGGGGCTCGGCGCGATCGGCATCGATGTCGGTCAGGCGACGCAGATTCTCGGGATCGCCCGCACGTCCGCCGCGCTCGCCACCGTCATCACGGCCACCATTCCGCTTTTCACCGTCATTCTGGCCATGCTAAAGCTCGGCCAGAAGCTCTTGCCTCGCCATGCGGTCGGGCTTGCACTCGCCCTCGCCGGTATCGGTTTGGCCGCCTTCGGTCCGCCCGGAGCACTCGCGCGGGCGAGCCTCGCGGGTGATGTGCTTCTTCTCGTCTCCTCGGTCAGCATCGCACTCTACTACGTGCTCGGCACCAAGCTCGCGCTGCGCTCAACGGCGGTGACCGTCGCCGCCTGGAGCTCGCTTGCCGCGCTGCCGGGCTTGGTTCTGCTATCCGCCTTCGAGCTTCGCCGGCACCCTTTCCATCCGTCCGTTACCGGGCTCGGCGTCGCTCTCTATCTCGGGCTGCTTTGTACCGTCGCCGGCATGTGCCTCTGGCTCACCGCCATGCGGCGGCTTCCCGCACGCATCGCCGCCGGCACGCAGTACCTGCAGCCGCTGATCGGCGTCGTCGCCTCCGCGTTGCTGTTCGGGGACCGAATCGGCCCGGTGTTCGCCATCGGCACGTTGTTCGTGCTCGGCGGCATCGCTCTCGCCGCCTGGCCGACACGGCGGTAGGATCCGGCTCGCCATGGTACCGATCGAACGCATGATCGTTCTGATGCTGGAAAACCAGTCCTTCGACCGGCTGCTCGGCGGACTCGCGCCGCACACCCGAGGCCTCGCCGGCGTGACACCGTCCGCGCCGCTTGCCAATCCCGACTGGCCGTCCGGCGCGCCGATCTTTCAGCGTCCGACACGCTCCCGCACCGTGGCGCAGGATCCCGGCCACGAGCTCGACAACGTGCTCCGCCAGATCGATCGGCACACCATGGCCGGTTTCGTCACCGATTTTGCGCAAGCCTATCCGCAATCGAGCCCCGCCGAACGCGCCGAGATCATGGGCTGGTACCCGCAAGGCTTCCTTCCCGCCCTGCACCTGCTGGCCACCCAGTTCGTGATCGCCGATCACTGGCACGCTTCGGTGCCAGGCCCGACTTGGCCGAACCGCCTCTTTGCGCAGAGCGGCACCTCGCTCGGCCATACCGACATGCCAGAGGGAATCTTCCACCCCGGTCTTCATCTCTACGATCAGCCGACGCTCTACGATGAGCTTTCCAAAGCGAACGTGAATTGGCGAATCTATTACGGGGATTTTCCACAATCACTCGTCTTCACCCATCAGCTCGAGCCCACGAACCTCGCCCGCTACCGCCCCTTCGCCCGCTTCGCCGCCGACGTCGCCGCCGCCGACCTTCCTCCTTTCGTCTTCATCGAGCCGGCCTATTTCGAACCGGAGGAGAATGACCAGCATCCGCCGGAGGACGTGCTGCGCGGTGATGTGCTGGTGGCCGACGTCTACAACGCGCTTCTCGCTGCTCCGGCGCTCTTCGCGCGCACGCTCTTCATCATCCTGCACGACGAGCACGGCGGCTTCTTCGATCATGTGGTGCCGCCGGCCACGATTGCTCCCGACGAGCATACCAATCTGTTCGCCTTCACCGAGCTCGGCGTGCGCGTCCCGGCGCTTCTCGTCTCGCCGCTCCTCGACCCCGGCGTGGTGAGCGAAGTCTTCGACCACACGAGCCTGATCCGGGCGGCCGCCGACCTCTGGGGCATCACCCCGCTCGGCCAGCGCGCCGCGGCGGCCAATTCGCCGCTCTCCGCGCTCGCCTGGCGGGATACGCCACGCTCCACGCTTTCGGCCGCACCGCGGGCAACGGGGCTCCCCGTCGGCCCGCAGCCAGCGCTCACCTCGCTGGCAGCCTCGCTCTTCGCCTTCAGCCAACAGCTCGAGAGCCTGATCGCCGATGCCGTAACGCGCGAGCGCCTGGCGGTGCGGGCGGTCGAGGCGATGCCGGCCGCCAACGCCGCGGGTCGGCTGGCGCTCGCCCGCCTCAACGCCTTCCTTGCCGCGACTCGAGGCTCGGCATGAATTTGCTGCGAAGGGACCCGGAAATTGCTCGAAGAGAACGATTCGCGACAAGCGAGCGGGGATCGGTGATGGACACCCTCTCTCGATCGCTGCTGCTTGCGGCGGCGCTGCTCATCCCGGCTTCGGCGGCGCTTGGCGCGGCCCCTGCCGGAGCGGCGAATGGCTCGGGAATCTGGAGCTTTTCGCTGGAAAATTCCTCGGTCTCCGTCGGCCCCCTTCCGGACCGTAACTATACCAACGGCCTCGGGCTCGACTGGACCTCGGCGGTGGGCGCGCTGCCCGCCCCGCTCGCCGGGCTCGGCCGCACCCTTTTCGGGCCCGGGCAGGAGCGGATCAGCCTCGGGCTCTTCCAGCAGATCTTCACGCCCGATGACACGCAGGCGAACCCGCCGAGCCCCTTTCAGCGTCCCTACGCGGGCTACCTCGCTCTGCATGCCGCGCTCCTCGATCAGCGGGCGAATGTCGCGGACATGCTCGCGCTCGACATCGGCTTGGTCGGCCCCGCCGCGCTCGGCGAGCAGGTGCAGAACGGGTTTCACCGCCTGATCGGGCAGAACACCAACAAGGGCTGGGGCTCCCAGCTCCGTGATGAGCCGACGCTGGAGATCTATGGCAGCCGCACTTGGCGCATCCCGCTGGGCAAGGTGGGCGGGATCGAGAGCGATCTGCTGCCGGCCGTCTCGCTCGGGATCGGCAGCGTCCGCATCTACGGCGAGGCCGGCACGATCGTGCGCATCGGCCGCGGCCTCGCGGCGGATTTCGGGCCGAACCGCCTGCCGCCGGCAACCGGCGGCAGCCCGATCTTTGCCGCCGGGCGCCCGTTCGCGTGGTATGTTTTCATCGGCGCCGACGGCCAGGCGGTGGCGCACGACCTCTTTCTCGCCGGCAACACCTTCTCGGCCGGTCCGCACGTCACGGCCAACCCGTTCCTCGGCACTTTCGAAGTCGGCATCGCGCTGATCATCCACGGCTTCCGCGTGAGTTACACGCAGGTCTTCCAGACCAAGGCCTGGCACGGGCAGGGCGGCAGCATGTTCAATTTCGGTGCGCTCGAGATCGCCGCGCGCTTCTGAACGCCGGCCGGTCGGTCAGGCTGGCACCAGGACGCGGATCTCGCGCATCGCGATCATCTCCCGCGTCCGTGCCGCATAGGCCGCCATGTGCGGGGAAACGCCGTGGGCCTTGAGCGCCTCCAGGCTCTCCCATTTCTCAAGCACCGCGAACGTATCGGGGCCGAATGGCGTCTGGATGGCGCCCGCACCCTCGGCATCGACCGCCGGCCCGTATTCGATGCAGCCCTTCTCGGCCAGAACGCTCGGCTTATTGGCGCGGAACTCGCTGAGAATCGCCTCGCGCTGGCCGGGCTTGGCGGTTACGATCGCGATGACGTGGATCATGGGGCAAGGCTCCTGCCGATTGGCGGCGGCGCGCGCATCACCTCTCGCTTGTCCGCGTCCGCCGATCCTGTTCCCATACCATCCGGACCGATCCGGAGGCCACATGGTCGCGCCGCCCGCCATACAGCGCCTTGTCACGAGTTCGCTCGAAATCGCCTTCGAGGAGCAGGGCCCGCGAGACGGTCCCCCCGTTCTCCTCCTACACGGTTTCCCCGACGACGCGCGCGCATGGGACGGCACGGTGGAGCGCCTCACCGCCGCCGGTTGCCGCTGCATCGTCCCTTATCTGCGCGGGTACGGCCCGACGCGCTTCCTTGCCGGATCGACGCCGCGCTCCGGCGAGGAGGCGGCTCTCGGCGCCGATCTGCTCGCGCTGCTCGATGGCCTTGCGATCAAACGCGCGATCCTCGCCGGCTACGACTGGGGCGGCCGCGCCGCCTGCATCGTCTCCGCGCTCTGGCCGGCCCGCGCGCGGGGGCTTGTTTCGATCGGCGGATACAACATCCAGCGCATTGCCCGCGCCGGCCTGCCCGATACGCCGGCACAGGAGCAGCGCTTCTGGTATCAATGGTATTTCAACACCGAGCGCGGCCGCGCCGGTCTCGCCGCACATCGCTATGCTTTTTGCCGGATGCTCTGGCATCTCTGGTCGCCCAACTGGCGCTTCGAGGAGGCAGCCTACCGTCGCACGGCCGCCTCATTCGACAATCCGGACTTCGTCGAGGTGGTGATCCATTCATATCGCCACCGCTACAACAATGCGCCGGGCGATCCCGCCTTTGCGGCGATCGAGCGGCAGCTTGCCGAACAGCCCCCGATCAGCGTGCCGGCGATCGTTCTGCACGGCGCGGCCGACGGCGTCGATCCGGTCGAACACTCCGAGCATGCGGCCCTGCATTTCACGGGCCCCTACCGTCGCGAGGTGGTGCCGGTAGCCGGCCACTTCCTGCCATGGGAGGCACCGGACGCGGTAGTCCAAGCGGTGCTTGCGCTCCGCGACGAAACCGGTGTCTGAGCGGGTAGCCCCCGCCGCGCGCGGCACAACCGCCCGCGGCCGCCTGCCGCGGCCTGCAAGTGCAGTCATCCTGGACATGGACGGAACCCTGCACGACACAGAGGCCGTCTATCATCGAGCATTGAAGCACGCAGTCCTGGCAGTCGGGTTCACGGTGAGCGACGAGTTCTGCCATTCGCTGATTGGGATTCCCGGGTCGGAGGGCGATGCGTTGTTGTCAGCGCATCTCGGACCCGGATTCCCGTTCGCCGAGTACGACCGGCTTTACGCGGAGCAGTGCGAACGCCTGCTCGCCGGCAGCGTCCCTCTCAAGCCGGGAGCGTCCGAGCTCCTCGACGAGCTCGAGCGGCGGGCGCTGCCGCGTGCGGTCGCAACCTCCGCCACGCGCAAGAGGGCGGCCTATCAGTTGCGAAGTTCCGGCCTCGGTGCGCGCCTTTCCGTCGTGGTTACGCGCGACGATGTCGCGCGCGGCAAGCCGCATCCGGACATCTTCTTCGAAGCGGCCCGACGGCTTGGCGTGGCGCCGGAACGCTGCACAGCCATCGAGGATTCCTTCAATGGCGTGCACGCGGCGCATGCCGCCGGCATGATGGTCGTGATGGTGCCCGATCTCCTGCGACCCACGCCGGAAATCCGCGCGCTGTGCGCGACCGTTGCGGCCGATCTGCACGAGGTGCGGGACCTGATCGCCAGTACGGCGGACATTTCCCCTCGCTCGTGAAGGAAGAGCCGGCAGTCGGAACTCCGCTCCCGAAGCACGACGGCGCGGGCAGGCCGCTCCGGCGACGCGGCTGCCCGCCGGGATCCGGGCGCCCCCGACGCGCCCACCCATGCGCGACTATGCGCGCCGCACCGGACCGCCCTTGGCAAGCATCGAGAATCCCTCTTGCATGCGCTGGCGAGTCGCGGAACGGGCCGGGCGAAGCCAGAGGCGAGGGGAAGATGTCGGCTGTTGATGCTGTGGTGAACCGGCCGAACGAGCCCGTGCCAGACAAGCCGTTCCCCTCCGCAATCCCACGTCCCCCCGGGCGGCCGGGGCACGGCCTCTCGGCGATGTTGGCGCTCGAGGATTTCGAGGCGGCGGCCGGCCGGCGCCTGCCGCGCTTCCTGTTCGGCTTCGTGCAGGGCGGGGTCGAGGCCAACGCCTCGCGCGCCGCCAACCGCGCGGCCTTTGCGGCCTGGGGGTTCCGCCCGCGGGTACTGGTTGACACCACGCGGCGCAGCCAGTCGGCGACGTTGTTCGGCACCCGCTACGCCGCGCCGTTCGGCATCGCGCCGATGGGTGCCACCGCGCTCAGCGCCTTCGAAGGCGACCTCGCGCTCGCCCGCGCGGCCGCCGCGGCCAACATCCCGTTCATCCTGAGCGGCGCCTCGCTGGCGCCGCTGGAGGCCGTGATCGCCGCCAACCCAGCCGCTTGGTTCCAGGCCTATATCCCGGCTGATCGCGGCCGCATCGGCGGCCTGATCGAACGCGTCGGGCGCGCCGGCTACGGAACCCTCGTCGTCACCGCCGACGTGCCGGTGAGCGCGAACCGTGAGAACAACGTGCGCAACGGCTTCTCGCTGCCGCTGCGCCCGACGCCGCGGCTCGCCTTCGACGCGCTCACGCATCCGCGCTGGTTGTTCGGAACGGTGCTCGCCACGGTCCTCAAGAACGGAATTCCACACTTCGAGAATGCGACCGCAACGCGCGGCGCCCCTGTGGTCTCGCCCAATGCCGAGCGCGCGCTCGGCCGCCGCGACGGGCTTTCCTGGGCCGACATGGCCTGGATCCGCCGCCGCTGGCCCGGCAAGCTCCTGGTCAAGGGAATGCTGGCCGCCGAGGATGCGCGCATCGGCCGCGAAACCGGGCTCGACGGGATCATCGTCTCGAACCATGGCGGCCGGCAGCTCGACTTCTCGATCCCCGCGCTCGACGCGCTTGCCGCCGTGAGGGCCGAAGCCGGCGACATGGCCGTGCTGCTCGACAGCGGCGTGCGGCGGGGCACGGACGTGCTGAAGGCGCTGGCGCTCGGCGCCGACTTCGTCTTCCTTGGACGCCCCTTCCTCTACGCGATCGCGGTCGCCGGAGAGGCCGGCGCGCGGCATGCAATCTCGCTCCTCTCCGAGGAAATCGATCGCAACCTCGCTATGCTCGGCTGCAACAGCTTGGCCGAGCTCGGCCCGGAGTTCCTCGCCGCCATGCCTGGCTCCGGCCGAGCCTGAAGATCGATCCGGGCGGTCCGCCCGGACCCGAGCCCCCGATCAGGCCGAGAGCGCCTTCGGCTCGGTGCGCGCGCGCTTGACGAGCAGCTTGTTGAGGGCGTGCAGATAGGCGCGCGCCGATGCGACGATCGTGTCGGTGTCTGCGCCCTGCCCGTCCACCAGCTTGCCGTTCTCCTCCAGCCGCACGGTCACGCGCGCCTGGGCGTCCGTGCCCTCGGTGACGGCGCCGACGGAGAAGAGCCGCAGGACCGAGTCATGCGGGAAGAGCGCACGGATGGCACGGAAGGTCGCGTCCACCGGCCCGTCCCCCTGCGCGGTCGCCGCGAGCGGCGTGCCGTCCACCTCGATTTCGAGCGTCGCCTCAGGCTTTCTCCTCGAGCCGGCGTGCACGTCGAGCGAGATGAACCGGATGCGATCATGCGCACGCAGCACTTCGTCATCCACCAGGGCGACGATATCCTCGTCGTAAACGGCTTTCTTGCGGTCGGCGAGTTCCTTGAAGCGGCGGAATGCGTCGTTCAGCTGGTTGTCGCCGATGCCGTCGTAGCCGAGCGCCTTCAGCTTGTTGCGGAACGCGGCGCGCCCGGAGTGCTTGCCCATGACGAGGCTCGAGCGCGTCCAGCCGACGCTCTCCGGCGTCATGATCTCGTAGGTGCCCGCATGCTTCAGCACGCCGTCCTGGTGGATGCCGGCCTCATGGGCGAAGGCATTCCGCCCGACGATCGCCTTGTTCGGCTGCACGTCAAAGCCGGTGATAGTGGAAAGGAGGCGCGAGGTCCTGAGGATGTTCTCGGTGGCGATGCGGTTGGCCGCCGGGATCGCATCGTGGCGCGTGCGCAGCGCCATCACGATCTCCTCGAGGGCGGCGTTGCCCGCGCGCTCGCCGATTCCGTTGATGGTGCATTCCACCTGGCGCACACCGGCGCGGATGGCGGCGATCGTGTTGGCGACTGCGAGCCCAAGGTCGTTGTGGTTATGGGTGGAGAGGATGACCTTCTCGGTCCCTGGCACGCGCTCGCGCAGCATGATGAAGATGCGTGCCATGTCCTCCGGCAGGGCGTAGCCGACGGTGTCGGGGATGTTGATGGTGGTGGCGCCGGCGCGGATCGCGGCTTCCACGCAGCGGCAAAGGAAGTCCGACTCCGTGCGGCTGCCGTCCTCGGCCGACCACTCGACATCGTCGGTGTAGCGGCGGGCAAGCATGACCGAGCCCGCCACTGCCTCCAGCACCGCGGCGGGCTCCATGCGGAGCTTGTGCTTCATGTGCAAGGGGCTGGTGCTGAGGAAGCTGTGGATGCGTGGCCGCGCCGCCTTCTTTACCGCCTCGGCCGCGCGCAGGATGTCTTCGCGACCGGAGCGCGCCAAGCCGCAGATCACCGGGCCGCGGATCGCCTCGGCGATGGCACGTACAGCCTCGAAATCCCCGGGCGAGGCGATCGGAAACCCCGCCTCGATGACATCGACCCCAAGCTCCGCGAGTGCCTCCGCAAGCCGCAGCTTCTCGGCGAGGTTCATCGAGAAGCCGGGGGACTGCTCGCCGTCCCGAAGCGTGGTATCGAGGATGATGATGCGATCCTCGGCGACCTCGCCGAAGCTCGGGTGCTGGATGACGCTCATGGCAGGATTCCTCGGGGGTGCTGCGACGAAGGCACGGGGTCCCCTGAACGGTGCCCGGGCCGACCGCCCGCGGCGTTACGTCCAGGGGGACGTAAGTCGAAGCAGCAGACCGATCGCAGCGAGGCGCAGCACTCCCCGGGCGCACTTGCACGGCAGGCGGGCCAGACAGAAGGCGCTGCGAAGCATGGCGAAACCATACGCCCATTCAGCCGCCGCGCGCAAGTTTTCCGCCTTCCTCCTTCAGAGAAGAACAAGCTGGCGCGTCACCGGAGCCTTGTCCGGCGGAATGAACTGGCCGCAATCGAGCTCGGCCGGCCGTTCCGCGAGCCCCAGGCTGCGGGCTGCACGCGCGAACCGCGCTGCGAGCAACTCGGCATAGGGCCCACTGCCGCGCATGCGGCCGTGGAAGCTCGGATCGTTCAGCCGTCCCTCTCGCGCCTGGCGCACAAGGCCGAGCACGTGGCGCGCGCGCCCCGGCACGTGTTGTTCGAGCCACTCCCCGAACATTTCCTTCAGTTCGTGCGGCAGCCTGATCAGCACGAATGCGGCATGGCGCGCGCCGTTGCGGGCCGCCGCTTCGAGGATTTTTTCGAGCTCGGCATCATTGAGCCCGGGGATCATCGGGGCTGCCATCACGCCAACCGGGACGCCGGCGCGCGCAAGCTCGGCCATCGCCTGGAGCCGCCGCGCCGGCGCCGACGCGCGCGGCTCCATCCGCCGCGCGAGCCCGGCATCAAGAGTGGTGAGCGAGACATGCACGCGCGCGAGGTTACGTGCCGCCATCCGCGCCAGGATCTCGAGATCCCGCACCACGCCAGCGGATTTGGTGACGATCGCCAGCGGATGCCCCGTGCGATCGAGGAGATCGAGCACCGCGCGCGTCAGCAAAAGCCTCCGCTCGACCGGCTGATAGGGATCCGTATTCGAGCCGAGCGCGATCGGCCGCACCTGGTAGCCAGGTCGGCGGATTTCACGTTCGAGGAGATACGCAAGATCGGGCTTGAAGACGATCTTGGTTTCGAAGTCGAGCCCGGGCGAAAGCCCGAGATAGGCGTGGCTTGGCCGAGCATAACAATAGATGCAGCCATGCTCGCAGCCGCGATAGGGATTGACGGCCCGGTCGAAGCCAATGTCGGGGCTTTCGTTCCAGGCAATCGCCGAGCAGCTCTGGTCGCGGATCAGCGTCGTTGCCAGCGGTCGGGTCGGTTCGGGTTCGCCCGCCGGCGCCCATCCGTCATCGAACGACTCCACCTCCCGGCTTTCGAAGCGGAGGGGAGGGTTGCCGGTGGCGCCGCGGCCCTTGCGAACGACGGAAATCCGCCGGACAGCGAGCTCCGGTTCCGGCGCCCCGGCGTGCTCCAGCGTCGCAACGGCTTCCCGGTCCCGCTCCCGGAGCGGGCTTTCCGCCTGCTCGTGCATCGCACGGCCCTCTCTTCGTCCCGCCCCGGTTTTAGCGGACGCGCTCGGGACGTCAAGAACAAAATAGGAACATCGTGATGCAAACATGAGCCTCTCGGCGGTCGTCCCGACGTTGAATGCTGCGGCGTCGCTGCCCGAAACCCTGGCCGCGGTCGCCGCCGAAGCGCCGGGGCTGCCGGTGGTGGTGGCGGATGGCGGCAGCACCGACGCCACCGTAGTGATCGCCGCCGCCGCGGGCGCGCGGGTGATCGCCGCACCGCGCGGCCGGGGCCGGCAGCTTGCCGCCGGCATCGATGCCGTCGAGACCGAGTGGGAGCTTCTGCTGCACGCCAACACGCGCCTTGAACCCGGCTGGCGCGGAGCCACGGAGGCCTTCATGGCCGCGCCCGCCAATGCCTCCCGCGCCGGCTATTTCCGTTTCGCCCTGGCGAGCGCCAATCCCCGCGCGCGCAGGCTCGAACGGCTGGTTGCCTTTCGCTGCCGAAGACTCGGCCTGCCTTACGGCGATCGGGGCCTCATCATCGCGCGCAGCACCCTTGCGACGGCAGGCGGCGTCCGTCCGCTGCCGCTAATGGAGGATGTCGATCTGGTGCGGCGGCTCGGCCGAAGCCGGCTGGTCCCGCTTGCCCCGCGCGCGATCACCTCGGCGGCGCGCTGGGAGAGGGAAGGCTGGTACTGGCGGTCCGCGCGCAACCTTGCCTGTCTCGGCCTCTGGTATATCGGAGGCCCGCTCGGCCTGATCGCCAGGTTCTACTCATGAAGGATACCGTCCTCGTCTTCACCCGCGTGCCGCGCCTTGGCACCGTGAAGCACCGGCTCGCCGCCGGCAGTGGCGCCCAGGCCGCGCTCCGCTTCCACCGCGCGACGCTCTGCTGCCTGCTCCGCCGTCTCCTCTCCGATCGCCGTTTTGCCACCGTGCTCTGCGTCACGCCGAATCGCACGCGGCTCGTGCTTCCAGGGGCGCTCGGACGGCGTCTCGTCATTCGCCCGCAGGGCCCGGGCGATCTCGGGGCGCGCATGGCGCGCGCCTTCCGCGCTTTCCCCCGCCCCGCCGCGCAGCACTCATCGGCAGCGACATTCCGGCCCTCGGCCCACCGGACCTGCGCGCCACCTTCGCCGCCCTCGGCCGCAGAGACGCGGCATTCGGCCCCGCCGAGGACGGCTGCTACTGGCTCGTCGCCCTGAACACCGCAAGGCTCCGCCGGCCCGCGCCTTGGCGCCCGTCAAGAAGTCCATCTACAGCCTGATCGACCTGCGCGAGATACTGCTCGGTTGCAACCGGCGCTATCTCGCTCATCTCTCCGCCCTGGACGATTTCTCCGCCGGGGTGCGCGCGCTCGACCGTCTTGCCAAACCGCGTGAGGTGAATGGCAAGACCGTCAAGGGGATCAACTTCTTTGAACCACGGGACAGCACATTGTTGCATGCCCTGCAGAACCCTCGGGTCAACATCGCCGGCGTCCGCCGAGCTGACCTCCTGCCGAACCTCGGGATGTTCTCGCCCACCCGGCTGTCGCGGCAACCGCGCCGACTGCTCGACATCGGCGTGATCAAGCGCGTCACCGGGACATACCGGTACTATCTGACAAAGCCCGGGCGCGCCGCTATCGCGGCGGCCGGACGGCTCACCAAGGCGGTCATCATCCCGGCTATGATTTGATGGGATTTAACGCAGAAAGTGGCAACAGTGGGGTCATAAGAGACTAGGGCGTG
>JAKAWQ010000080.1 GCA_021816925.1 Pseudomonadota bacterium | reverse complement strand
CAGTCGGAGCAACGGGCCGCATGACACGCTCCCATCGCGGCCGCTCTGTGCCGGGGCATGCCCCGGCACAGAGCAAGAACGGAGCGGACAGATCACGCCCTACCAAAACCAGACAGATTGATTAGCTAGCGACAGCCAAATCCAAATGCGATTCCCCTGGTAGGATCGGGGTTGACGTTATCGGCGGATCGTACCATCCTGCAAGAGGAAAAGAATCGGCGAATGGGAAGAAGGCAAGGGCATAGGGCATGGTCAGAGCGGCGACCCCCCGAAGTGCCGGGCTACTGGAGCCTCCGGGCGTGTTCAGCCAAGAGCCGGCTTGCGCGCGCGACGAGGCGGCCGAGCAAGAGCCGACGCCGAGGGTGGGCGTGGGCGTGTTTCAGCGGGCCTTCGCGGTTCTCGAATATGTCGTCCGTGCCGCGCGACCGGTCACCCCGCCTGAGATCGCGGAACACCTCGATTTGCCCAAGCCCACCGTCTACCGGATGATCGAGCAGTTTGAGTCCGAGGGTTTTCTGCACCGGCAGCTCGCCACGCGGCGCATTGCGGCGGGGCCCCGGCTGGTGGACTTAGCCTTCGGTATCCTGAGCAGTTCGGTTCAGTACGCGCCGCGCCGACAGATCCTGCACCGCTTGGTTGCCGAGGTCGGCGAGACCTGTAATATCGGCACGCTCGAGGGCAACCAGATCCTTTATTTCGATCGGATTGAAACCGTTCACTGGCCACTTCGGCTCCATTTCCCCATCGGTGCACGGGTACCACTCCATTGCACCGCAATCGGCAAGCTGTTCCTAGCTTTCCTTCCGAAGAGACGGCGGTCAACGTTGCTCGAGCAGCTGGAGCTCCTGCCTCGTACCCCGAACACGATCGTCACCACAGCAGCCCTTGAAACCGAACTCGAGAAAATCCGGCGTGACGGGCTTTCGCTCGATCGCGAGGAGTACCTCGCCGGCGTCGTTTGTCTGGGAGCCCCGGTGTTCAATGCACGGCGCGAAATCGTGGCCGGCATAGCGATCCAGGCGCCCTCGGCGCGAATGCCGGCTGCCGACGCCTACCGGCACCGCGCGGCGCTTCTCGCAGCGGCGCACGCACTCGGTGAGAGTTTCACGCCCTTTGACCCAGGCTTTACCCCCCGCCGATCCGTACGCCGGCGCCAAGCCATGCCTCGGAAGGAGACAGCGCGATGACGAAGATGACCGCAAGCGAAGCCTTCGTGGAGACGTTACGCGTCCAAGGGGTGCGCAACATCTTTGGCATAGTCGGGTCCGCCTACATGGATGCGCTGGACCTCTTTCCCGCGGCAGGCATCCGCTTCATCCCCACAGTTCATGAACAAGGCGCGACGCATATGGCGGATGGCTATGCGCGGGTCAGTGGCCACCATGGCGTATGTATCGGGCAGAATGGACCAGGTATAACAAATTTCGTAACGGCGATCGCGGCTGCCTATTGGGCGCACAGCCCGGTTGTGGCGATCACTCCGGAATCGGGGTCCGCGACCATGGGGCTCGGCGGATTTCAGGAAACCGAACAGCTGTCGATCTTCGCAAAGATTACCAAATTTCAGGGACACGTGAACAATCCGCGCCGGATAGCGGAGATCACAGCGCGGTGTTTTGACCGGGCGCTTCTCGAGCTCGGGCCCGCTCAGCTGAATATTCCGCGCGACTACTTCTATGCCGTAGATGACTACGAAATTCCTGAGCCGATCCGGATCGAGCGCGGGGCAGGTAGCCGGCAGGCCGTGACCAGCGCAGCCGCACTTCTGGCCGATGCGACCTTCCCGGTGATCGTGGCGGGCGGCGGCGTGATCGTATCCGGAGCCGGTGAGGCTTGTACCAGCCTCGCCGAACTGCTCGGCGCGCCTGTGGTCACAAGCTACCTGCACAATGACAGCTTCCCGGCCAACCATCCGTTGTGGGCCGGGCCTCTCGGCTACCAGGGCTCGAAGGCAGCGATGAAGCTGATCGCCCGCGCGGACGTCGTGCTTGCGCTCGGTACGCGGCTTGGCCCGTTCGGCACCCTCCCTCAACACGGGATCGACTACTGGCCGCGCACAGCCAAAATCATCCAGGTCGATGCAGATCCTAAGGTCCTCGGGTTGGTCAAGAAGATGTCGGTTGGCATCTCAGGCGACGCAGGAGAGGTGACGGACGCCATCCTTACCGCGCTCGCCAATCGCCCACTCCGTGGGACCGCATCACGAGAGCAGCGGCTGGAGACCATTCGGGCCGAAAAGACCGCCTGGGAGGGCGAACTCGATCGCTGGACCCAGGAGACGGACGATTTCAGCCGCGAGGTAGGCGCCGACGGGTCCCGCATGCATCCTCGACAAATGCTCCGCGCTCTCGAGCGGGCAATGCCAAAGGATGCAATGGTTTCCACAGATATCGGCAATATCTGCTCGGTGGCGAATAGCTACCTCAGGTTTGAGCAACCTCGCAGCATGCTCGCCGCAATGAGCTTCGGCAATTGCGGGTATGCCTTCCCGGTTGCCATCGGCGCCAAGGCAGCCGCACCGGAACGTCCGGCTCTCGCCTATGTCGGCGACGGCGCCTTCACGATGAGCTTCGGTGAGATCCTGACCGCCGTTCGGGAAAACCTGCCGGTCACGGCCGTTGTCTTCAACAACGGCCAGTGGGGTGCCGAGAAAAAGAACCAGGTCGATTTCTATGCCCGCCGCTTCGTCGGGACCAATCTCAAGAACCCGAGCTTTGCCGGAATCGCCCGCGCAATGGGCGCAGAAGGCCACGTGATTGACAAGGTCTCCGACGTCGGAGCGGCTCTTGCGACCGCGTGCCGCGCGCAGCGCGACGGCAAGACCACGGTCCTGGAAATGATGGTTACGCAAGAGCTCGGCGATCCCTTCCGTCGCGACGCACTATCGAAGCCGAAGCGGCTGCTCGAGAAATACGCAGCGTACTCGGTGGCCTGACGTGTTCTCCGACGTAGACGCGTGCGGAGGGAGGTCGCGCACGAACTCCGCAGCGGAGGTGCTTGCTTAAGCCCGTTACCGAAGACGCGATGGAAGGTGAAGAAACGACCGGATATGGACCAGGCGCTTGCCGATTTGGAAGCCCGACCCGCAGGGGCCGTTGTCAAGCCCCTGGTTGAGCGTGCGCGTGGTGCTCTAGCCGCAATCGCAGACGCCGACCAAAACCGCACGGATGAGCTCGTCACGGCTCTCGCGTGGTCTCTCTATCGTCCCGACCGCGCCGAGGCGCTCGCGAAGTTGGCAGTGGAAGACACAGGTCTGGGGAATGTAAAAGACAAGATCATCAAGAATCAGCGCAAGACATTCGGTACTCTACGCGACCTTCTGCGCGCTAAAACGGTCGGTGTAATCGAGGAAGACAGCGCACGCGGTATTGTGAAGTTTGCAAAGCCGGTCGGGGTCGTCGCCGCGGTGACACCATCCACTAATCCCTCGGCGACCGCCGTCAACAAGGCGATGATGGCACTCAAAGGACGCAACGCGGTCATCGTTGCTCCCTCGCCCACAGGTTTTACGACCACCTCCGCAACCGTCACGGCAATGCGGAATGAACTCGCACGCATCGACGCCCCCCCGGACCTTGTTCAGGTTCTTCCACCACCCCCATCGAAGGACGCCACTCAGTCGCTCATGGAAGCTGTTGACCTCGTGGTGGTAACCGGCTCGCAGGACAACGTCCGCCGTGCCTACCGGAGCGGGACGCCGGCGATCGGCGTTGGCGCGGGTAATGTGCCTGTTATCATAGATGAGACAGCCGATCTTGATGATGTCGCACGCAAGATTGCTGCCTCGAAGACATTCGATAACGCGACTTCGTGCTCCTCTGAAAACGCGCTTGTGATCGTTGGTTCTATCTATAGAGAAGCGGTGGCCGCCTTGCAGAGGGCCGGCGGATATATGTGCAAGGGAGATGCGGTGCCACGAATTCGCTCGCTCCTCTGGCGGGGTCGTACGCTGAACAGGCAGCTGATCGCGAAGGACGCTTCCGTACTTGCCCAGGCCTTTGCGTTGCCCGATGAAGCGGCCGGCGCACGCTTCTTTATGGTGGAGGAAAATGGCTACGGTCCGGAGCATCCCTTCTCCGGGGAGAAGCTGTCGGTGGTCCTCGCGGTGTACAGAGCGGCCGACTTTGAAGACGCGATCGGTATCGTACGACACATTCTTGACTATCAGGGCCGTGGGCACTCGTGCGGCATCCATACAAGGGATTCTTCGCGCCCCTCCAGGCTCGCGCAGTCGCTGGACGTAGTGCGTGTGCTCGTCAATTTCGCCCACACCTTTGGCAACGGGGGCGGTTTCGACAGCGGGCTCAATTTTACGCTCAGCATGGGCTGCGGCACTTGGCAGAAGAACTCGATCAGCGAGAACCTGAACTATCGGCACTTCCTGAACATAACCCATCTCGTTCGGCCCATTTCCGAAGATCGACCGACCGAGGAAGTGCTGTTCGGTCCGTATTGGGCGAAATACGGACGGTAACGGGCCAGCTATGAATTTGCTCGAATACCATGCGAAGACTGGGGTCCTGGGCCCTGCCGGTATTAAGGTGCCGAATGGAAGGTGGTGCGAGGATCCAGAGGCCGCGGCGTTGGCGGCTGCCGAGCTTGGGCCCTCCGTCGTCAAAGCACAGGTACCGACCGGCCACCGCGGCAAGGCGGGTGGCGTACGCATGGTGGACACGCCGGAGCAGGCGCACGCGGCGGCACGGGAGCTTCTCCGCATCACATTCGCCGGACACCGTGCTACGGCGGTACTTGTGGAGGAGCGTGCGCCGGTAGCACGGGAATTCTACGCCGCTGTTCTATATTCGCCACGCGAGCGCGCCCCGCTCGTCATGTTTGCGGCCGAAGGAGGCATGGATATTGAGGAGGTTGCCGCTCGCGGGACGGACACCATAAGGCGTCAGCTGGTCATGTCTCCCGACCGGTTCCATACCGCCGATGCCGCCGCAATGCTCGACGACCTCGGCCTCGATCACATGAAGCCGAGAATTGCAGACGTGCTGACGAGGCTCTATCGGCGCTATAGGGAAACCGATGCGGAGCTGATCGAGATCAACCCTCTCGCAGAGCTCGCGGACCACACCCTCGTTGCTCTGGATTGCAAGTTCGTTCTCGACGACGCGGCGGCGTTCCGGCAGCCTTCGCACCTGGCGGTGGCGGCCGCTGACCCTGCGACCGAGCTTGAGTCGCGCGCCGCGGCACTGGGCCTCAAATACATTGAACTCAATGGATCGGTTGGCATTCTTGCGAACGGCGCCGGCCTCACCATGACGACGATGGATATCGTCCGCCATTTTGGTGGGCATCCGGCGAATTTCCTCGAGATCGGTGGCGATGCCTATGTGAAGGCCGGATCTGCGCTCGAACTGGTCCTGGACAATCCGCGCGTGCGCTCCCTCGTGGTCAATTTTTGCGGCGCTTTTGCCAGAACCGACGTAATGGCATGCGGGGTCATCGAAGCCTGGCAGCGCCTGAAACCTGCCATCCCAGTGTTCTTCTCGGTGCATGGTACCGGCGAGGAGGAGGCTGTGGAACTGATCAAAAGGGAATTTGCCAAGGACCCCTTCGACCTCATGGAAGATGCCGTCCGGGCCGCGGTGGCGGCCGCGCAATGACTGCATTTCCGATCCTTCGCCGTACGGATCGGGTCCTGGTCCAAGGGATAACCGGCGCACAGGGGACCTTCTGGACGGAGCGCATGCTCAGCGTGGGTACCAACGTCGTGGGCGGCGTCAACCCGAAACGCGCGGGTCGGAAACACCTCGACCTGCCGGTCTTTGCCTCGGTCCGTGCCGCAGTCGCGGCGATGCCGATTGATATCACTGTCCTGTTCGTGCCGCCGGCATACGTGCGCGATGCCGCCCTCGATGCCATCGAAGCAGGTGTTCGCGGCCTCGTCGTTCTGACGGAGCACGTGCCGATTCAGGATATGCTCACCGTCTTTGCCCGCGCGCGAGTGCTCGGGGCGCGCATCGTCGGGCCGAATACGGCAGGACTGGTAACCCCGGGCGAAGCGTTCGTGGGCATTATGCCGGGGCACAATAAGAACGTCTTCAGGCCCGGGCGGATCGGAGTGATCTCGCGCAGCGGCAGTCTCGGCACCCTCATCTGCCTCAACCTGACTCGCGCGGGGTTAGGGCAGTCGAGCTTCGTCGGCGTCGGCGGTGATGGAATGCTCGGCACGACGACCGAGGAAGCGTTGCGTGCGCTGGATCGCGATCCGCGAACGGACGCTGTGGTCCTGGTCGGCGAGATTGGGGGTGCCATGGAGGAGGATGCGGCGGGCTACGCCGCCACCATGGCGAAGCCCGTGGTCGCCTTCATCGCCGGGCGCGCTGCGCCACCCGGTCGGCGTATGGGCCATGCCGGCGCCATCGTTACGGGCAATGCGGGGAGCCACGCCAGCAAGCGGGAAGCGCTCGAAAGGGCGGGTGTCACCGTCGTGGATACGCCGCATGATATCGCTGCGGCGCTGTTCGCGCGCCTCCGGCTTCCCGTCCAAGATACGGTATAGACAACAGGGGCGAAGACCGCTTTGGCGTATTCGGGAGGAGATAAGATGAACGACCTGGCCATCAACGCCGACGTCGCGGCGGCTCAGACGGCGGTTGCAGCTCGGCTCGAACGCCTGCCGGTCACTTGGCTGACTTGGCGCATCGTCATCGTCGCAGGCCTCGCATGGTTCACCGAGGCTCTTAGCATCGGGTCGCTTGGCGTTTCACTACCTGCCCTTCGTGCAACGTTGCACCTCACGCCCAGCGATGTGGGGGCGTTGGTCGCGTTCCAGACCTTTGGAGTGGTCATCGGGCTCATTCCCGCCGGCCGCCTCGCCGACCGCTTTGGACGAAAGCGGATCCTTGTTGCCGGCATCGTCTGGTACAGCGTTTTCACCTTCCTGTGCGGCCTCGCGCCCGGCTACGACACCCTCCTGTGGGTCCGGTTCCTGGCCGGCCTTGGCATGGGCGCGATCTTCCCTCTCCCCTATGCAATCGTAGGGGAGTTTGTGCGAAAAAATCACCGCACCCTCTTCAATGGATTTATGGATGCCTGCCTCTCCGTAGGCTATTTCCTGGCGCCGCTTCTCGGCTTCGTCGTCTTTCCCCTCTTCAGCGCAGCCACTTCGTGGCGGATTTTCTTCATGATCGCCGCGAGCCCGATCATCTATGCAGGACTTGTCTATTGGCTGCTTCCGGAAAGTCCCCGCTGGCTCGCCCGCCGCGGCCGCATAGCGGCCGCCCAGTCGGTTGTGGACAGGATGGAGGCTGAGTCTATCCGGCTCACCGGGCAGCCCCTACCACCACCGGCAGACCGCGCAAGCGTCGCCGCGCCGGTCACCCGCACGGCGAATTTTGTACAGCTCTTCGGCGCTCGGCTGATTGGCCGCACCGTCGCACGCTGCATCTCGGCAACTGGCGTCTTCTTGATGTTCTATGTCGTGATGACTTATATGCCGACGATCTTCGTGGCCCACGGACTTAAGTTCGCGACTTCCCTCCTGTTCACTGCGATCATCACTGGGGCAGCAATCCCTGGCAAGTTCCTGAATGGTTGGGTGGCGGAGCGTCTTGGACGACGCGCGGCCTATGTGATCTTTATGGGACTCGCTGGGCTTGGCGCCCTCCTGTTCGCCGCCGCCGGAACGGTCGTCGGTGCACTCTCCTACGCCTGTATCATGTCCTTCTTTGGCACTGGCGCTTTCCCGGCGCTCAAGATGTCGCTTGCCGAGCAGTACCCGATCGAGTTGCGGGCAACCGGCGCTGCGACGGTCGAAGCGATTTCACGTTTCTTTGGTGGTGTCATCGGCGCCTATGAGCTGCCCGTTCTGCTGCACACTGAGGGACCAACAGTAAGCTTCCTGATCATCGCGATAGTCGCATTCATAGGCGTCGCCGTGGAGTGGACTGCCACTGTCGAAACTCGCGGCAAGACACTCGAGGAGCTGGAAAGGATAGTCGCGGGCCCGGTCATCGCTGGCGCTGTTGTTCCCGGTGTTAGCCCTTCAGATTCTATCATGCGCTGATACCGCTCGAATGCTCGTCGGCGCAGTTCTTCCCGCTCTTGCTGCCGCCGCGGTTGTAACGGCGACAGGTGAGTCGATCACACGACCGTTGATGGCCCGACGAGCCACAAGGAATGTTTGATTGACGTTTCCAAAATCGCACGTCTCGTGGGCCGGAAGTACCGGACAGCCCGCACAAGTCGGCCAAGCCGCCAAGCCAAACGGTTCGGGGCGCGTGGGTGAGGTCAGACGCCTCTTTTCCCCAAGGGAAGGGAAATGGCTCCACAATGACCCGAAAGGTCCCTCCGACTGCTGTGGTCCGGGCCATGACCGGGAGCGGCTTGCGGTTCCGGTAGCAGCACCTCCCCTCCGGCGTTCGGAGATGCGGACGACCCCTCTCGCACCGCTCGTGCCGATCGTTTTCGCCGATTAAAGCGCCTAAGTTGAATAACAAGTCTCCAGCCACCCACGACACGCGTGGCAGGGCTTCTACCGGGGTCCGCCACCGTGCGCCGATGGCGAGCTTGGGTTCGGCATCGCAGCCTGGACCCGAGCGCCTGGGGCACGCGTCGGCGCCTCCCGGAGGGCATTCCCAGGAGTACGATCGATCAGCCCGTCGCCAACATTACGGCACTGGTCGCCACGACATCCTCCGCACTTGCGGCACGCGAAAGATCGCTGACGGGCTTGGCAAACCCCTGCAGGAAGGGGCCGAACGCCTTTGCGCCGCCGAGCCACTGCACCAGCTTGTAGCCGATGTTTCCTGCGTCAAGGTCGGGGAAGACAAGAACATTGGCACGTCCGGCAACCGTCCCGACGTCCGATATTTTCTGCTGTGCGACCGCCGGCACCAGTGCCGCATCGACCTGAAGCTCTCCGTCAACGGCAAGTCCAGGCAGCCGCTCCCGCACAAGCTGGACCGCGCGCCGAATCTTATCGACACGCGCATGCCGAGCGCTCCCTTTCGTCGAGAAGGACAGCATGGCCACATGCGCCTGCTCCCCAAGGAGCACCTCTGCGCTCCGCGCAGAAGAAATCGCAATGTCTGCAAGCTGCTCGGCGGTTGGCTCCACATTGACGGCGCAGTCTGCGAACAGAAAGTGCCGGGGCCCCTGACCAAGGAAATTCGGTACGACCATGATGAAGTAGCTCGACGGAAATGCGATCCCGGGGGCAAGCCCAATAGTCATGAGGGCTGCCTCGATGACACGCCGGGTCGGAGAGGCGGCCCCTGCAACCATGGCGTGAGCATCGCCCTGCCTCACCATCATGCCGGCGAAATACAACGGCCTGGACATGAGACGCATTCCCTCACCCGGGGTCATCTTCTGCCGTCCGGCCGCACAGGCTGTTCCGTACGATCGCACGCGAGGGTCTCTTGTCCAATCAACGATCTCTATTCCCTCAAGAGAGAGGCCCGCGCGGCCTGCGGCGGAACGAATAGCCTCGGGCACCCCAAGCACGATCGGCGTTGCTATGGCGTCATCCTTGAGGCGGCGGGCAGCCGAAAGAATCCGGCAATCTTCACCTTCGGGAAGAACGACCTTGAGACGAACGCGGCGCGCGTTCTCGAAGCAGCGGTCAAGGAGCTCCATGGGCAGCCCGAAGTCGGGATGGATCGACGCAATGGCACCGGGAGGAGGGATAGATGGCTGAGGGAGTAGCAACCGTCAAGATTTACCGCGGTCTAAGGGACGTCTACTTCGATCGATCCCCATGCACGTATATCGACGGACGGGCCGGCGATCTGCGCTACCGCGGCTATTCGATTCATGACTTGGCAGAGCACTCAACGTTCGAAGAGGTCTCCTGGCTTCTGCTGCATGGCGATCTGCCGACGAAGAGCCAACTCATGGAATTCGATCGCGCGCTGAAATCCGAGCGGGAACTTCCGGCTGCGATCTATGACATCATCGGCATGATCAAGTCGGCGCATCCCATGGACGTACTGCGCACGTCCGTTTCGGCGCTGGCCGCCTTCGCCCCGGAAGCAACGGACAATTCCCATGCGGCGACGCTTCGCAAGGGCGTCCGCCTGATGTCTCAGGTGCCCGTGATCATCGCTGCTCATGCACGGATGCGGAAAGACCAGGTCCCGGTCCCACCCGACCGGGAGCTCGGCCATGCAGCCAACTTCCTCTGGATGCTGAAGGCCGAAAAGCCGAGCCGGGATGCTGCGCAACTGGTTGATCGCGACCTTGTTCTTCACGCCGAGCACGGTTCCAACGCATCATCCTTCACCGCCCGTGTGGTGACAGGGACGAACGCCAACCTCCATGGCGCCATCACAGCCGCGGTTGCCGCTTTGTCCGGGCCGGCTCATGGCGGCGCCGCCGAGGACGTAATGAAGATGGCCGAGGAGATAGGCGATCCTTTGCGTGCCGCCGACTACGTGCGCGAGAGGCGCAAGGCCGGGGAGCCGATTACCGGGTTCGGCCACCGCGTCTACAGGGTGGAAGATCCGCGCGCACGGCATATGCGTGCAGGCGTCGAACGGCTGTCGAAGGAAATGGGGGAACCTCGGTGGTACCAGATTTTGCAGGCGGTTGTGCGCGCTATGACCCCATATGCACGCCATGGGGTCAACGTGAACGTCGATTTCTATTCCGGTGCGGTCTACTATCTGCTTGGCATTCCGCGGGACCTGTTCGTCCCCGTCTTCGCGATCGGCCGTGTGCCCGGTTGGGTCGTTCAGGTGCTCGAGCAGCTCGACAACAACATCCTGATCCGGCCGCTGACCCTGTATAACGGCCCGGCTCCCCGGAGCTATGTTCCGATGCTGCAGAGAGCAGAGTAACCGAGCGTCTGCGGCGCACCGGCACGCGGCGGTTGGTTACTCCTTCTCGCCTTCCCGAACCACGTCTCGGTAAGATCAGAAAGCGCCGATCACGGCCCGTGGCCGCGTGTGCTGTGGCTGGAACCCAGCCGGCTGGCCGCCGCGATAATCGCGGTGGCAAGCATCGACTTGACAAGATCCGCCGGCAGGAAAGGAACGAGTCCGAGGCGGACCGCCTTGGAGAAGCCGATGAGATGCGCAAGCCATGTAACGCCTGTCACATAGATGAGTGCGTTCCCCGCAATCATCGCACCGAAGAGATCGAGTGGCCGAGCGCGGAGCCCGCGGTCGGCGGACCAGCCTACGAAAAGAGCTGCCAAAAGGAAGCCCGCGAGATAGCCGCCGGTCGGACCGAGAAAATAGGCCGGGCCGGCAGTGGGGCCAGCGAATACCGGAAGCCCCGCAATTCCTTCGGCAAACCAGAACAGGATGGCCAGGCCGATGAGGCGGGCGCCGAAGAAGCCGGCAAGCCCCAGCACTGCGAGCGTCTCAAGGGTCATCGGCACGGGCCAGAAGGGAACCTCGATTTTCGCCGAGACGGCCAGCAGGACACTCAAAAGCACGATCGTTCCGACGTGAAGACCCCACCGCGGGAGCAACTGCACGAGCGGGGAAGCCGATGGGTCGTTCATGGTATCTCCTCTCCGATCGCATTCACGCACGCGTGGCCGGTGGCGTCGCGGTCACACTCCGGGGGTCACTCGATTTACTCCGGCTCGAGGATGAGCAAGGTCTGACCGTACTCCACCAACTCCCCGTCCGCCGCGCAAATCTCCAGAACGCGCCCGGCAACCGGGGAGAAAATCGTATTGTAGAGCTTCATCACCTCGATGAGGCACAACTTGTCGCCCTCGGCAACGCGAGTTCCAACTTCGACGAAAGGTGGGGCCCCGGGAGAAGACGCGCGGTAAAAGGTGCCGACCATGGGGGCGTTCACCAGCAAGCCGGCCGAGAGGGACTTGCCGGCGCTCGATGCGGTATCTGGTGGTCGTGTCGCCGCCGGTGCCAGAATCGCCGCCGGCCGTGGCCGTGCAACGGGTGCCGGTTCCGATGCGGTTATGCCGGCCCCTCCTACGGGTGCCCCGTGCCGCCGGACGACAAGCTTCAGCTCGGCCGTGTCCAGAACCAGTTCTTCGCACGAGGAGGCGTCGATGACGCGCAACAGCTCGGCAATGTCCTCGAACCGCAGACTGGGCACGGCTCCTCCTTTCAAGGGCAAGCATCAACCGCGAAACCCCGCCCATCCGGGACGTGCGGGTTGCCCGCGACCGGAAGGACCGGCGGGTCAGCCGGAGATCTCTTCGAGCGTCTTGCCTCTTGTCTCCCTGGCCAGCAGGAACTGATTCAGGAATGCGAGGACGCTGAAGCCCAAAATGATATAGAGCAGCGTATCGAAAGACACAAAGGGCGACAGCAGCGCAACCGCAATTCCGGCGGCCCTGCCGATTCCCTGCTTCCAGCCTTCCGCCGTTGCCCGGATCCTCGTCGGGAACAATTCGGGTGAATAGAGAAAGTGCAAGGTGGCTGCCAGATTCGTCACGAGAGACAACAGAATATACGCGGATACGATCACCAGGGAGTAGGAATGCGGGATGAAGGTTAGAGCGGCGATCAGCGCGGTCGTGCCGCCGAAGCCGATCAGGCCCGTGTTTCGTCTTCCGAGGGGCGTTTCCACCAGGATGGATATGATGACGACTCCGACGATCGCGAAGGACCAGTACAGCAGCGCGGTGGTCTCCCCGGCCACGCCGAGCGATTTCGCGAACAGCGGCTCGAGCACCCCGGTCGAAATGAAGACGATTTGGAACAGCATATAGAGGATGCCGATGAAGACGGCGTCCCGCGTGTATTTGGTAAGAAGCTCCACGTAGGAGCCCGAGCCTCTTTCCGGCACGCGGGAACGCCGCAGCTGATCCTTGTCCTCGGCACTGATCGCCAGGCCGGTCGCCTTTTCGACGACTTTTATGGCTTCGTCGATATAACCGCGTTCAAACAACCACCTCGGCGACTCTTCGATACCGAGCCGCATGAACAGAATCAGCAGGGCGGGCGCCGCGCTGAGCGCCAGCATGTATCTCCAGGCGACGTCGATGCCCAACGGGTAGAGCTTGTAGGCAACGATGACAGCGACAAGCGCCCCCACATTGAAGAAGTTGATCAGCAGCGTCATGTACCGGCCACGACTTCTGGCCGGCACCAGTTCGCTGACGTAGGATGTCGCGACCGGAAAGTCTATTCCGACACCCACGCCGACGAGAAACCTGAAGATCACGAGCTCATAGATGTTCTGCGAAAGGCCGCTCAGCAGCGCGGCAGCGACCAGGAGAATGAGATCCAGGATGAACATGACTTTCCGTCCGACCCTGTCCGTGACATAGCCGCTCATCAGGGAGCCGATCATGACGCCGAACAGCGCAATCACACCGATCAGGACGAGATCAAAGGGCGTGGGATGGAATACGGACTTTATTCCAGCCAGTCCGAGGCCGATGATGACGATATCGTAGCCGTCAAGGAAGATTCCGCCCATCGATACGAAGGCCAGCCGCAGCACGTACGAGGTGCTGCGCTGGGTGTCGAGACGACCGAACAGCCTGTTGTAGACGTCCCTGCGTTCCATCCTGTCCCGCCCGCCCGAGGCGCCCCCCGCCTGTCGTTGAAACCGCCGGCGCCGTCGCGCCGTACGCCTGTTCCGGATCTGCCGCGCCGGGCCTGCTGCAGTATCTCGCTGATAGAGCGGCTGATCCGCCGCATCCGGCGGGAAGATAGCCGGCAAGGGGCCGCCTTGGAAGCCGGTTGTTGCCCGCGGCCAGGGGAACCGCATCTGGTGCGGGCGCGCCGGCCCCCCGTACGGATCCCTGTGCCGCCGGACGACAAGCTTCGGCTCGGCCGTGTCCAGAACCAGTTCCTCGCATGAGCCTCATGACTCCCCTCATTTGTCAGACCGGCCCGAAAACGTCTGCGAAGAGCGGCTGGTCCTGTAGCATCTGAGAGAAGCGCTGCATCAACGGGTGTAGCCTGGTTTTCGGCATCGTCGGGATCAG
>JAKAWQ010000014.1 GCA_021816925.1 Pseudomonadota bacterium | reverse complement strand
AAAGAAAGACGTGTCCTGCCCCCGCAGTTCGCGGCCCAACGCAGCGAACGGAGGGGATCAGCAGGCCACTGAAAAGAAGGACGCGTCCTGCCCCCGAAGTTCGCGGCCCTGCGCAGCGAACGGAGGGGATCAGCAGGCCACTGAAAAGAAGGACGCGTCCTGCCCCCGCAGTTCGCGGCCCTGCGCAGCGAACGGAGGGGATAAAGAGAACGCTGAAAACCAAGGGCGAGTGTTCCGATTCCGGCGATTTGTCATGACAAGGAACCTCGGAATCGGGACGCTGGACAGGATCTCGCGTGACCGGGATCGCGAAGCGATCCCGGAGCGCGCGAATTTGCTCGGTCAAATGAAGAGCCGAAATCACGGCATACCCGACCCGCTCTACCCGCCCTGCCGGGCTGCCTTCTCGGCCGCGTGGTACTCGCGGCGGATCCGCGCGAGATCGACCCCGGGCGGCGGATAGCGCATCCCGAGCGCCTCCAGCGTGTGCACGACGATCGCCGAAACCGCGAGGTTGCGGAACCACTTGTGGTTTGCCGGGATGACGAACCAGGGCGCCGCCTCCGTGCTGGTCCCCGCCAGCACCTCCTCGTAGGTCGCCTGGTAGCTCTTCCAGAGTGCCCGCTCGGCGTAGTCGGCCTCGCTGATCTTCCAGTTCCGCGCCGGATCCTCGAGCCGCTCGGCGAAGCGCGCGAGCTGCTCCTCCTTGCTGATATGCAGGAAGAACTTGAGCACCGTCGTGCCGCTCTCCGTCAAAAGCGCCTCGAACGCCCGGACCTGCCCAAGCCGTGCCTCCCACGCCGCCTTCTCGATCGTCTTGTGGACCCGCGGCACCAGCACGTCCTCGTAGTGCGAGCGGTTGAAGATCACGATCTCTCCCTTGGCCGGCACTTGCGGGTGCACCCGCCAGAGGAAATCGTGCGCAAGCTCCCCCGCCGTCGGCGCCTTGAACGAAGCGACACGCGCGCCGCGCGGATTGAGGGCGCCGAACACGTGCCCGATCGTCCCGTCCTTGCCCCCGGCGTCCATCCCTTGCAGCACGATCAGCACCCCGCGCCTTCCCTCCGCATAGAGGAGCGACTGCAGCCTGGTCAGGCGCTCTCGGTACTGCTCGGTCTCGGCCCGTGCCGCCTCGGCCGTCTCGTGCCGGCCCTTGAAGGCGGGGTCGATCGCCTCGAGCCTCCCCTTGGCCCCCGCCGCGACACCGAGCTTCTCCCGGAAATCCATCCGCCCGCTCCCTTACGGCCGCGCCATCAGCGCCTCGATCGCCGCCTCGAGCGCGGCGATGCCGTACGGCTTGGCGAGCCATCCCGCGCCGCTCGCGCCCCTCGCCTCCACCACCTCCTCGGGCTCCGCGTGACCCGACGTGAACAGGATCTTGAGCCCGGGCCGGTGCCGCCGCGCCGCCTCGGCCAACGCGATCCCGCTCATCCCGCCCGCCATCACGATGTCAGTGAAAAGAAGATCGATGCCCGCCCCGCCCTCGATCACCGAAAGCGCCTCGGGCCCGCTCGCCGCCTCGATCACCGCATGCCCGAGTGCTGCGATCCGCCGCGCCGAAACCCGCCGCACCCGCGCATCGTCCTCCACCACCAGTACCCGTTGCCGCCCGCTCGGGCCCGTTGCCGCGCCCGGCACGCCCGCTTCCGCCGCCGCCGCCGCCTCGGGCAGCCGGATCAGCACGCTCGTCCCTTGCCCTGGCGCGCTCTCGATCTCCACCTCCCCTCCCGACTGCCGCACGAACCCGTACACCATGCTGAGCCCGAGCCCGGTCCCCTTGCCCGGCCCTTTGGTGGTGAAGAAGGGTTCGAACGCCCGCCGCCGGACCTCCTCGCTCATGCCGAGGCCCGTGTCGCTCACTCGCAGCGTCACCAACCGCCGCGGCGCCTCGCCACGCTCCGGCACGGTCACTTCGCGCCCGGTCTCGACCGTGAGCCGACCGCCCTCGGGCATCGCGTCGCGGGAATTGATCGCCAGATTGAGGATCGCATTCTCCGCCTGCCCCGGATCGGTGATCGCCATCAACGGCCCTTCCGCCAGCCTGAGTTCGACCTCGATCGTCCCGCCGAGCGTCCGCCGCAGCAGATCTGCAAGCCCCTGCAACAGCCGATTGAGGCCGACCGGCCTCGGGTCGAGCGGCTCTTTGCGGCTGAACGCCAGGAGCCGCCCGGAAAGCTCCGCGGCGGCTCTGGCCGCCTCCGCCGCCTCGCCGAGCAACTCGCGGCTCTCGGCCTCCCTGAGGTGTGGCTCCAGCATCTCGAGATTGCCCGAGATCACCGTGAGCAGATTGTTGAAGTCGTGCGCCATCCCCCCCGCGAGCTGCCCGACCGCCTCCATCTTCTGCGCCTGCAATAGCTCCTCTTCCATCCGCCGCCGCGCCCGGAGGTCGCGCACGAAGCCGGTGAAGATGCGCGTCCCCCCCGCCCTCGCCTCGCCCACCGCAAGCTCGATCGGGAACACCGCGCCGTCCTTGCTGAGGGCCGTGACCTCCCGCCCGATCCCGATGATGTGCCGCTCGCCGGTCGCAAGGTACCGGGCGATGTACGCGTCGTGCTCGCCCCGCCACGGCTCGGGCATCAGCACCGAGACGTTGCGTCCGATCACCTCCCCGGCCGCATAGCCGAACAGCCTCTGCGCCGCCTGGCTGAAGGACTGGATGATCCCGCGCTCGTCGATCGTCACGATCGCGTCGGGAGCCGATTCGAGGATCGAGCGAAGGCGTGCCTCGCGCTCCTCGATCAGCGCGGCCAGCCGCGCCGGGCTGCGCCTCCCATTCGCCGGCGCCCTCGCCTTGGCCATTGCACTTCGTCCACGCCTGTCACCGGCGCGGATTCCTTCACCCCGCCGCGCGCCGGCGCAAGGCCCCGCGCGGGGGCCTCAGCGCAGCCGGTGGTCCGGCGCGTCCAGCCGGATCTGGCCCGAAACCAGGGCCGAGCCCGGCGAGAACTGCGGCACTTCCGCCACCTCAACCCCTGCCCCGCTCATCGCCGCCAGGCTGAGGTCCGCCGGGCTCATCGGCGGCAGCGGCAGGCTGCGCGCAAGCTCGGTCGGGATTTCGCCCGGCTGCGTGCGGTAGATGAAGCCGTAGGCAGGATACTCGGTGCCGAAATGACCCCCGCCGATCCCGACCCTGACCTCCGACCAGTTGTTATCGGCCGAGACGTCCACAACCGGCACATTCAGCCGGATCTGCCCCGCCGGCATCCAGTTCGCCTGGTCCACCAGGATCTCGCGGGCGTTGACCAGCCGGCTCACCACCGCGACGTGGCCGAGCGGCATCCGGGGAATCGAGCGGAAGACGAGCACCGCACCGTACGCCGGCCTGTGCCCGCGCGCATAGCGCCCGGCCGCGTTCCCCCACCATTGCCAGGCGTTGCCGGGGAGGAAAATGCCGCTGCGCTCGATCGCATAGGGCACGCAGGAGATGAAATAATAGCGAACCCATTGCAGTCCGGAAGGCGGCCGGGGCGTTGGCCCGGGCAGAGCACCCGGCGCGGCAAGTGCCGCCGGACAGACGGCGAGAAGGAGGGGAAGCGCGAGGAGCGTAGCGAGGAGGTGATTGTTCCGGTAGCCTTCCCGCCGGGCCATTCCTCTCTCCCCCGTTACGAATCCTTCGGTTTCGTAATCTCAGGGATGCGTGGCGCGCAAATCACAACGTTCCGGAATCCGCGCCTCGCCCACAACTTTGCTATCCTCGGTTGTGGATAAGCGTCGTTTTTGTGACTGAAATCCGATGTAACCGACCGTGAGGTCACTTGCAGGCGGTGACCATGATCTCCACCAAGTGGCGGGAGTCAGCCATGTTGGCCTGCACGCAGGCGCGCACGGGCGCGCCGCCGGTAGGCAGCCAGGCGGTCCAGATTTCGTTCATGGCGTCGCGGTCACGGATGTCCTTGACCCAGATCTGCGCCTGCAAAAGACGGGTCTTATCGGTGCCGTTTGCTTCCAGAAGGCGGTCGATTTCGTCCAAAACCTCTCTGGTTTGCCCCTTGATGTCCTTGGAGAGATCGCTCGCGGTGGTGCCCGCGAGAAACACGAACCCATGGTAGTCAACGGCTTTTGAGAGGATCTTACCGCCGCCTGTGCGATTGATTTTCGACATCGAGGCGCCCCGTCGTGTCCAACATTGTCCGCGCCTTCTAAGGCCCAGACCGGCTCCGGGCAAGCCGCCGCGCCCTCGCCTTCGAGCGCCCTCCGCATGTCCGAAGGCAGCCCGAGCCGCCATCCAGGTGGCCCTGGCAAGCGCGCGGGGCGGCCCGCCGGGTCAACGCTGAGGCGCAGGCGCCGGTGCCACCGGGGCAGGACCGGTCGCTCCGCGCAGGCAGGCATCAAGCATCTGCCGGTAGGCAAAGCGGTTGGCCAGCGTCGTGGTCGTGGCAAGCGCGGGGCTCCCTCCGGCATAAGGGGTCAGGCTGTTGTCCGGCTGATAGAGGCTCGCCCGGTCCTGGATCGCAAATTGCTGTTCCGCCTCCCTTCGGCAGGCCGCGTACGCCGCCCGCTGCTGGGCCGTCTCGGGAGGCCCGGCACATCCGGCAACGAGACCGGCCACTCCGAGCACGGCCAACCCAACGTGCACCCCACGGCGTGCCGGCAACGACGGTGAACGGATCATCGCGCCAGGATGGACCGCGGCGGCCCAGCGCGCCAGCCTTGCGTGACGCGCGGTCAGAAGAGGCAGAGCACCGGCGGCGTGGCGTCGGGCTCGAGCGCGACCTGCGCGCCGTCCGGGATCGCGACCGTGATGTCGACGTCGAAGCCCGACATCATGGTGATCCCGGCGAACGCCGCTCCCTGCACCATGATCGGGTTCACCCGGTTGAACGCGAAGGCCGCCGGCACGACGCCGCGCGACTTCATCTCGCGCAGCATCCAGGCACTGGCGACACCCCCCTTGACCGTGTTCAACACCAGCACAAGGCCGACATAGGAACGGCCCGCAAGCTTGTGCTCCGCGCGCGAGAAAATGCCGCTGATCCGATCGAGATCGTAACGGGCGGAGAAATTGTCGGCCGCCACGAGTGCCCGGCCGCTCACCCGCTCTCCCAACGCCGACGCGGCGCGGAACTCCTTCATGCGATCCTCCCTGAGCAGGCCGCCTCGACGCACGCTTCCAGCGACAGCAGCACCGGCCGATAGCCGTAGCCGCCGATGATGTTGGCGAGCTTGGCCGAGTTGGTGGCCAGGACCCGCCAGCCGTTGGCGGCGGCAAGCTCGCGCGCGTAGCTCTGGTAGAAGCACATGCCCGAAAGCACGGTGCCGCCGGCGTCCTCGATCTTGGCCGTCATGCCCATGCGATCGGCGTCGGGCTTCACCTGCGGACTCGTCACCGCAAGCAGCGGCACGCTGGTGCGCCGGCCCGCCAAAAGCCCCGCCAGCGCCTGCATCTCGATCAGGCTGAGCTGCGGGGCGGAGAAGACGACGACATCGACCGCCTCACCCCTCCCGTCATAACCCGAGCGGAAGCGGCCGAGATCCGCCTCGCCGATGGTGGCGAGCGCGGGGGTGGCGGGATCGATCACCTGGGCGAGCGTCGGCGCCTCCGGGGTCACGCCCACCATGTGAAAGAGCGGCACCGAGCCGTAGCTCGCCATCGCCGCGCCGAAGTGCTTGAGCGCATCCGAGCCCGGCACGCGCTCGTGCCCGACGATCACGGGAACGCGCCAGTAATCCCCGGCGAGCCGGCCGATGATGGCCCCGAGCGCACCCCATTCGTCGAGCCTCGCCGGCGTAACCGCAAGCCGGACCACGAACGCGCCGCGCCGCGCCGCCTCCAGATGATAGCCGTAGCGGGGCGTTCGCCCGGTGAGCGCCGCGGCGAGCGCCGAAGGACCACCCTCGAAGTTCGAGCGCGCGCCGAGCACGCTGTTGCAATAGATGACGACGCCGGTATCCCCGTACGCCACGTGCTCGCCCGCCACCGGCGGCATGATCGTCTGGTAGGTGACGCAGGTGTCGGTCATCAGCACGCCGAGCGCCTCGAAGGCGGCGACGACGCGACGCTCCAGCGCGAGCATCCACTCCTGCTGACCGAGGCGCGCCGCCTGCGAAAAATCCGTGCCGCGCGGATCGGTCATGGTCGGGATGCGCACACGCCGCTCGGTCTCGGGAAGCGCCGCCAGCCCTTCGAGCCAGCCGACGCCCGAGGCCCCGAGCGATTCCGTATCGGCCATGATGTGCGCCTGCGAGACCGGCACGAGGTCCGCGGCGCCGAGATAGCCGCCGACTTCAAGCTGATGTGCGATCGCCCACTGCCGCGCCGGCCCGAACCGGCCGGCCCGCATCGCTTCCGCCTCCTCATCGAGTGCGAGCGTCATCTCCTCCGGTCTCCGTGCTTTCATCCGCCGTGCAGCTCGCGCGCAACCTCGCGCAGCACTTTCAGGAATAGCAGGCTGGCCGGCGTCATCGTGCGGCGGCGCCAATAGCTGATACCGACGCTGCGCCGCCAGACCGGCCCGCTCGCCCTGATCGTCGTGAGCGGCTTGCCCGCGAGCAGCAGCAAGGGGACGTAGCTCAGGAGATCGGTGCGGCCGACCGTCTCGAGGATGTAGTGGATCGAGTTCGTCTCGGCCCAGATCGTCGGCAGCGGAAGGTCGCGGCGGAGGAAGAACTCGTCGAGATAAAGGCGGGTCAGCACGTTCCGGTCCGGCAAGAGCCAGCGGTAGGCCAGAAGCTCTTTCGCCTCGACATCGCGCCCGGCAAGCGGATGCTGTTCCCGCCCCGCCACCACCACCCGGTCGGTGAACAGCCTCTCTTGCGCGATCGTGCTCGGCACGCTCGATCCCGCCGCGAGCGACGTGATCGCGAAATCGATCGTGCCGGCCTCGAGTGCAGCGAGCAACGTGTCGTTCAGACCGGGATAGGCCTCGATGCGCACGTCCTCGCTCTGACCAAGCAGTCGTTCGGTCAGCACCGGCAGCAGCGAGACGCTCATGCTCGGCCCGGCGCCCACCTTGATCACGCCGCGGGCGGTCGAGCGCATGCCTTGAATCGCTTCCCGCGCGAGCCGGAACTCCACGTCGAGGGCGCGCGCGTGCAGCACGAGCGCCTCGCCGAATTCGGTCAGGCGGATGCCGCGCGAAGAGCGCTCGAATAGCGGCACCTCGAGTGAGGCCTCCAGGCGGTGGATGCTCTTGGTCAGCGCCGGCTGCGAGATGCCGGCCGCCTCGGCGCTGCGGCGCAGACTGCCATGCCGGGCGGCAACCAGGAAATGCTGGAGATGGCGGAGGTCCATGGAAAGCGGGGTGCTAAGTCCGGCCTCGCAGGCGGGGTTGAGGGATAGCGTTTGGTTATCTCGTCCCGCTCCTTATATGGCTTCCCGCGTTGCGCGGGAAGCGATAGACTTGGCAACGGCGGCTGGACTCCTCTGCCGCGCGGGATGGGGCGGGGAGGAATGGCAAAGCCCGCGTTGGGTTTTCTCGGTCTCGGCAACATGGGCGGCGGAATGGCGCAGAGACTGCTTCGCGCGGGATTTCCGCTCAGCGCTTATGACCCGGTCACGCAGCGGATGCAGGCTGCGGTTGCAGCCGGTGCGATGGCAAGGCGATCGCCGCGCGAAGTCGCCGCTGCGTCCGAAATCGTGCTGTCGAGCCTGCCGACCCCGGCCTCGGTGGAGGAGGCGGTGCTCGGCGTGGAAGGGCTGATCCACGGCATCCGGCCGGGCGGCATCTATATCGACCTTTCCACAATCGATCCAATGACCTCGCGGCGCATGCATGCGGCGGTGGCGGAAAAGAGGGCGCGAATGCTCGACTGTCCGGTCGGCAAGGGGCCGGCCGCGGCGGCAAAGGGCGAGCTTACCCTGATGGTGGGCGGCGATGCGGCCGTGCTGGCCGAGGTACGGGACGTGCTGGCGGCAATCGGCACTGACATCTTCCATTGCGGCCCGGCAGGCAGCGGGGCGGCGGCGAAGCTCGTCAACAATCTCGTTTCCTGTGCGATCTGCGCGCTGGACGCCGAGGCGCTGGTGCTTGCCGCAAAGGCGGGGGTGGAGCTCCCGGTGCTGGTCGAGGTGATGAAATCCACCGCAGCCGACCACCGGCATCTCCATCTGACCATCGACAACGTGCTGAACGGGATGTTCGAACCGCAATTCAGGCTGGCGCTCGCCGAAAAGGACCTCAGGCTTGCAGTGCAGATGGGTATCGAGCTCGGCGTGCCGGTGCTGCTCGGCGAGGCGGCGCACATGCTGCACCGCATGGGATCGGGGGAGGGGCTGGCCGAGGAGCATCAGTCGGCGGTGATCAAGCCGCTGGAGCGGATCGCGGGCGTGACGGCGCGGCGGCGAAGAGTTTTCGCGTGAGGGCCATCGCCCCTACGGCGTGAGACCATGATCGTATCCTCCCATTCGGTCCGGCCCCGGAGCACCTCTGCGCTCCGACCCGAGGACCGACATCTCGGGACGTGCCGCCCCATTCGTCACCAAACAAAAAGGCTAGCCCTGAAGCCCGGGGCGAACAATCCCCCGACCGAGTCACGGCCGATAACATCATGATATCGCGCCCAGCGCGGCGCGCCACCGGGCCGCCGGAAGAGAGCGGCAACCAATGCCCGGAGGTTATCGGGTATGGCCCGGCCAGAGGATTGTTCGAGCCCTTCGAAAATGGTGATGTGCCGCCCGCTCGCGGGACCGCGCGCCGCGCCGCCGCGGACAGAGGAGAACGCGATGCCGGATGGGCCCAATATCCTGATGATCACCTCCGACCAGCAGCGCGGCGATTGCTACGGCTTCGAAGGGCGGAAGATCAAAACGCCGCATCTCGACCGCCTGGCGCGGCACGGTACCCGCTTCGCCGCGTGCATCACGCCCAACGTCGTCTGCCAGCCCTCGCGCGCCAGCATGCTGACCGGCCTCCTGCCGCGCACGCATGGCGTCCGGGACAACGGAATCGACCTCGACGATGTTGTCGGCGCCGCCGGTTTCGCCGGGCAGTTCGCCAAGGCGGGCTACCAGACCGGCTTCATCGGCAAGGCGCACTTCTCGACCTTCCATACCTTCAAGCCGACCGGCAAGCCCGAGAATCGTGCGAGCACCCACCTCTACGGCCCGGACTGGTTCGGACCCTACATGGGTTTCAACCATGTCGAGCTGATGGTGGGCGGGCACAACATCCATCTGCCCCAGAAGCCGCCCTCCGGGCAGCATTATGAACGCTGGTACTATGCCGACGGGGAGGGCGATCGGAAGAACACGCTCTACGGAACGCACCTGCCCCCCGACGTGGGTGCGGCGCAGACCTGGCATTCGGCGCTGCCGCCCGCCTGGCACAACTCCACCTGGACCGGCGACCGCACGATCGCCTTTCTCAGGCACTACCGGGAGCGGCCCTTCATCCTCTGGGCCTCCTTCCCGGATCCCCACCATCCTTTCGATGCACCGGAGCCCTGGAGCCGGCTGCATTCGCCGGAGGATGTCGATCTGCCCGCGCATCGCGCGCTCGACCTCGAGCGCCGCCCGTGGTGGCACAAGGCGAGCCTCGAATCGACGCCCGAGCTCGCCAACCCGGACCTCCGCGGCTTCCGTGAGCGCTATTCGCGCACGCCGCGCCAGACCGACGAGCAGCTCCGCCACCTGATCGCGAACTACTATGGCATGATCTCGCTGATCGACCACAATGTGGGGCGGATCCTGATCGCGCTCGACGAGCTCGGCCTCTCCGGCAACACGATCGTGATCTACACCACCGACCACGGAGACTGGCTCGGCGACCATGGTATCATCCTCAAGGGACCAATGATGTACGAAGGCCTGCTCAGGGTCGGCTGCATCCTCCGCGGCCCCGGCATCCCCCCCGGCGCGGTTGTGGGGGATCCCGTCTCCACCCTCGATCTGGCGGCCACTTTCTACGACTACGCGGGTATCTCACCCAATTCGGCGCTGCACAGCCGGAGCCTCCGGCCCTTGATCGAGCAGAAGCCAGGAGCGGGGCGCGATTTCGCCTACAACGAGTGGGACCTGCATCCTTCGCGTTGCGGGGTCGCGCTCAGGCTGCGCACGGTGCGCACACGACGGCACAAGCTCACCCTGGAACTCGGCTCCGGCGCCGGCGAACTCTATGATCTCGTCAACGATCCTTTCGAGATGGACAATCTCTTCGATGACGAAGGGGTAAGCGCTGTCCGGCGGGAACTCACGGACATGATCGAGAGCCGCCCGAACGACGTGATGCCTGACCCGCCGGAACCGGTCGGCATGGCTTGAGCCCACGCGGCAGGGACGTCGGGAACGCAGTGCGATACCAATAGAGAGAAGCCCATCTTCGAGGGAGGAGAGAACATGCAATTGGATGAAACGCGGCGGCCGTCCGCGCCTGGCCGGATCGGCGCAAACCTGCTGGCACTTGCCATCCTTTTCCTGATCCCCTGCGCGCCGGCGCTCGCGGCCCACTACACGCTCCGGCTCGCGACCTGGGGATCGCCGGCCGCGCCGCAGGTCTCCGCCTTCGTGCCCGCATTCACGAAGCTGCTCGCCCAGGAAAGCCACGGCGCGATCACCGTGCAGCACTTTCCCGCCGGATCGCTGGTGAAGGAGCAGGTGGTCCCGCAATCGGTCGAGACCCGCGTCACCGACATCTCGCTCGGCACGATCGGCAGCTTCACCTCGATCGCTCCGCCGGCAGCGGTGATGAACACCATCTTCTTCCGCCCGCCGGAGAACCGCTTCGAGCAGGCGGTGGGTCCCGGCACGCCGCTCTTCAAGGCGCTGGACGCGGCACTCCGCAAGCACGGGATGCTGCTGCTGGCGCTGCTCGACAACGGTCCGCCGATGGTGGTCTCGCACGTGCCGATGACATCGCCGGCCGCCTTCAAGGGCCGGACGGTTCGCGCCTATGACCGGCTTTCGACGCAAATCATCCAGGCCCTCGGCGGCGCCCCCTCCACGATCTCCGTGAGCGACGTCTATCCGGCGTTGCAGCGGGGCACGGTCTCGGCGGCGATCGGCGGCATCCAGGGCGAGATCGGGCTGCGCGAATACGAGGTCGCCAAATACCTGCTCGACCCGAACGGCCTCTTCAGCGTCGGCGTGACGATCTACGTCATGAACGCGCACGCGCTCAGGGAGCTCCCCAAGCCGCTGCAGCAGGCGGTGATCACCGCCGGCGCCAAGGCGGGCACCATCGCCAACAAGGCGATCATCGCCTCCTTCAAGAGCGATCTCATTGCCATGCAACAGCATGGGATGACGGTGACGGTGATCGAGCCCGGAACGCCCGCCTATCAGGCTTTCGCCGCCGCCCTCGCCCCGCTCTCCAAGGCCGAGCAGAAGAAATATCCGCCGGCGCTGGTGGCGGAGGCGCTCCGTGCCAGCCAGTGAGGCGGCCAATCACGACGACGGCATAACAAAAGGGCCCGCCAACGAGCGGGCCGCCGCATTCCTCTCCGCCCTGGCGCGCGCACTGGCCCTCTTCGCCGCCGCGCTCGCCCTCTTGCTGCCGCTGCCGGTGGCCTTCGAGGTGGTGATGGATCAGCTCCGCGACCCGCCCACCTGGGTATTCGAGACCAGCGGTTACGCGATCATCATGATCGTGTTCGCGGCGAGCGGCTTCGCCCTGAAGACGGGGCATCATTTCCGGGTGATGCTGCTCCCCGACAGGTTCCCCGGCCTCGCGCGGACACTCGGGCGCGTATCCGGATGCTGCGAACTCGCCTTCGGCGCCCTTCTGCTGCTGGCCGGCTCGAACCAGGCCTGGAGCAGCTATACCCAGGGCCTCACCTCGGACACGCTGCTCGCGGTGCCGCAGTTCTGGCCGCAACTGGCCTTCCCGATCGGCGGGCTGGTGATCGGCCTGCAGGGCCTCGCCCATCTCCTCGACCCCAGGATCGCGAGGCTGCACGATGCCGTTCGGCACTGAGTCCGAGATTTTCCTGATTACCGCCCTGATGTTCGCGATGATGGGAATCGGCGTGCCGATCTTCATTTCGATCGGACTGGCGTCCCTCGCCGGGCTTGCGCTGGTGTTCGGCCTTTCCCAGGCGATGGTCGATTTCACCTCGTTTCTCTGGCAGAGCCTGAACACCTTCGAGCTGGTCACGATCCCGCTCTTCGTGTTGGCGGCGATGCTGGTCCAGCAATCGGAGGTCGGCGACGAACTGTTCGAGTTCGGCAAGGTCTGGGTGGGCTCGATGCGCAACGGGCTCGGCGTCGCCGTGGTGCTGACCTGCGCGATCTTCGCCGGAATCACCGGCTCGAGCCCGGTCACGGCGGTGACGGTCGGACTGATCGCACTGCCGGCGCTGGCGCGCGAGGGATATTCGGAGAAGCTCCGCGGTGCGCTCGTCGCCGGCGGGGGAACGCTCGGCATCCTGCTGCCGCCTTCGATCCCGCTCATCATCTACGGCGTGATCACGCAAACCTCGATCGGCAGCCTGTTCATGGCGACCGTCGTCCCCGGCATCCTGCTGATGATCGGATTCTCCGTCTATGTGATGCTGGGGCCGCGCGCGAGCGCCCCCGGGCGCAGCTATTCCTGGACCGAGCGCGGCGCGGCACTCAGGCGCGCGCTGCCGGTGGTCGTCCTCCCGGTCTTCATCATCGGCTCGATCTATTTCGGCCTCGTCACGCCGACCGAAACCGGCGCCGTCGCCGCCCTCTATCTGCTGCTGCTCGGCTTGGTGCGCCGGCGGCTCACGCTCGTGAAGATCTGGCGCGCGGCACGCGCCGCGGCACTCACCTCCTCGATGCTGCTGCTGATCTTCGGAACCGGCTCGGTGTTCGCCCGCTACAGCGCCCTCCTGCAAGTGCCGCAGACGCTGGCGGCCGCGGTCGGGCACATTCCGGGCGGGCCGCTTCTCGTGTTCAGCGGCATCGTGCTGGCCGATCTCGTCATGGGAACCTTCCTCGAATCGGGCGCGCTCACCATCCTCACCATCCCGATCTTCTTCCCGATCGCCAAGGCGATCGGCATCGATCCGGTGCAGTTCGGCGTGATGGTCGCCGTCAACCAGGAGATGGCCCAGATCCATCCTCCGGCAGGGCTCAATCTCGTCACCGTTTCATCGGTTTCCGGTATCCCGCTCACCCGCATGATGGTCAGCATCCTTCCCTTCATCGCGATCGAACTCGCAATGGTCTACCTCCTTTACTTCTTTCCGAGCCTCACGCTCTTCCTGCCGAGCCACATGGGATTCCACTGATGCCCTTCACGACCTACCGGGCCGCCGAGATGGGCGCGGTCGCACTCACCCCGGCCGGACCGTTCGAAGCGGGTTCCCACGCCTCGCTCACCCTCGTCTATACGGCCGGGCGCTTCGGCATCGATGATACCGGGCACCTCAAGATCTCCTGGCGCACGACCTCGGACATGGCCAGGCCGCAATTCGATCGTCCCGCCGCGCCGAACTACGTCACGGTCGCGGCCAGCAATGGCGCGGTCCTGGAGGCGCGCTTCACGCTCGCCAATATCCGCCCCTACGCCAACACGATCTTCATCCGCGTCGTGCGCGGCTTCCTGCGCGCGGGCGATCGCATCACGGTGGGCTTAGGCGAGCGGAGCGGCGGTTCGCCCGGCTTCCGCCTGCAAACGAATTGCGAGGCAGGCTTCCCGCTCAAGGTGAGCGTCGATCCCTTTGCCACCTACGAATTCTGCGAGCTGCCCTCGCCGGCACCGAGCCTGATCGCCGGCCCGGCGAGCGGCTGGCGCGCGATCCTGCCGACACTCGTTGCGACCGGCCAGCCCTTCCGCCTGGCGATCGTCGCGGAGGACCGCTGGGGCAACCCGACGCCGCTCGCCGAGGGCCCGCTCGTCATCCGCGCTTCCCGCCCCGTCGCCGGCCTGCCGGAGCGGGTGATGCCGCGCCAGGGCCGCACGGTGATCGAGGGGCTCTCCGCGCCCGAGGCGGGCGAACTCACGATCACGCTCGAAGACGGGCACGGCTCGGAGGTGGGACGCACGAACCCGATGCGGGTGTCGCAAGAGACGCCGCTTCGGCATTTCTGGGCCGACCTGCACGGGCAGAGCGGCGAAACGATCGGAGCAGGAACGGCGGAGGCCTATTTCCGCTACGCGCGCGACGCCGCCTTCATCGACATGGTGGGCCACCAGGGCAACGATTTCCAGATCAGCGACACCTTCTGGGCGGAGCTGAACCGGCTGACCGAGCGGTTCCACGAGCCGGGGCGCTTCCTCACGGTTCCGGGTTACGAATGGTCCGGCAACACCGGAATGGGCGGGGACCGCAACGTCTTCTTCCGTGAGGAAGGGCGGCCGATCCGCCACTCCTCGCGCATCCTGCTCGCCGATGCCCCCGGCGCGCCCGACTGTTTCACCGCCACCGATCTTTTTCAGGCGCTCGAGGGAGAGGACGCGGTGGTGATCGCGCATGTCGGCGGGCGGTACGCCGATGTGCGCATGGCCCATGACGGGCGGCTTGAACGCGCCGTGGAGGTGCATTCGACCTGGGGCACGTTCGAGTGGCTGCTGCACGACGCCTTCGACTGCGGCTATCGGGTGGGAATCGTCTGCCATAGCGACGACCACAAGGGCCGCCCGGGGGCGACGCGGCCGGGTGCTTCGCATTTCGGTGCGATCGGCGGCCTCACCTGTTACCTGATGCCGGAATTGACGCGCGCGGCCCTCTTCGCGGCGCTGCGCCGGCGCCGCCATTACGGCACCACGGGCACCCGGCTTTTTCTTTCCGTCGAGGGGCATTTTGCCGAACCGGTTCCGATCTTCGAAGACGATCCCGCACTCGGACCGGCGCGCAGCGCGCCGCGGAAGGCGGCGCTGATGGGCGACATCGTTGCACCGGGCGCGGTGCCGATGACGCTTCGCGTCGAGGCGATCGGTTCGGCACCGATCGAGCGGATCGATGTCTTCCACGGCAAGGAGCGCGTGCTGACCGAACGGCCATTCGACGCCGGGCATCTCGGCCGGCGCGTGCGCGTGCTCTGGGAAGGGGCCGAATACCGCGGTCGCGGCCGCGAGGTGCCGTGGGAAGGGGTCGTGCGGCTCGCCGGCACACGTTTCACCCGCGCCGAGGCGGTGAACTTCCTGAACCCCGAGCACCCTTTGGAAATCACGGCGCCGGGCGAGGAGGTTCGCTTCCGCTCCGTCACCACCGGAAACCGCGCCGGGATCGATCTCTGGCTTGCATCCGATAGCGGAACGATCGCGGTCGAGACCACCGTTGCGCGAGGCACGTTCCGCGTTCGGGCGATCGGGCTCGAAGACATCGTGCTCGATGCCGGCGGTCTCGGACGACGGATCCGGCTCTATCGCCTGCCCGAGCGATCCTCCGCGTACCGCCTCGCCCTCACCCACAAGGCCCGCTTCACCGGCCCGGCCGATCTGCCGGTCTATGTCCGACTGACCCAGGAAGACGGGCACCAGGCTTGGTCGAGCCCGATCTATCTGATCGCCCCACCCTCGTTCGAAGAGGCATAAATTGAGGCCGCCGGGATCAGCCGGAATCCTGCTTCAGCACCTCGCCGGCGAGATAGAGGCTGCCGCAGATGAGAACGCGGCCCGGCGGAGCCTCGCGGCCGATCGCCGCCAGCGCCGAGGCCACCGTCGGCCCCGGGATCGCCCGGCCGCCGGAGGCGGCGATGATTTCTGCCAGCGGCGCCGCCAGATGCTGGCCGGCTTCCGCCACCGCATAGACCGAGTCGGCCAAAGGCAAGAGGGGCGCAAGAAAGCCGCCGATGTCCTTGCCGCTCTTCATGCCGACGACGAGATAGAGCGGCTGGTCGTTCCAGCCGGCGAGGTGCAGAGCCAGCGCCGCGCCCGCGCCCGGATTGTGCCCGCCGTCGAGCCAGAGCGGGAAGCCCGCCGGCAGCCGCGCCGCGAGCTGGCCGGTCAGGCGCTGCAGGCGGGCCGGCCATTCGACCGCGCGGAGCCCGGCCGCGTACGCCGGCTCGGGAATGTCGAGGCCGGAGGCGCCGAGAGCGGCAAGCGCGATCCCGGCATTGTCGAGCTGGTGCGGGCCGGGCAGCGCGGGCAGAGGAAGATCGAGCGAGCCCCGGGCGTCGCGGTAAAGGAATCGCTCGCCCTCCGGAACGAGATCCCAGGCCTCGCCGCGAGCCAGCAGGGGTGCGTTCCGCGCGGTGGCCGCCGCAGCAATCACCGCCAGCGCCTCGGGCGCTTGCGCACCCGTTGCCACCGGCACACGCGGCTTGATGATGCCTGCCTTCTCGAAGGCGATCGCACGGAGCGTGTCGCCGAGGAACTCCTGGTGGTCGAGCGAGATCGAGGTGATGGCCGCGGCCGCCGGCGGCGGAATGACGTTCGTCGCATCAAACCGGCCGCCGAGCCCCACCTCCAGCACCGCGAGATCGGCGGGGTAGGCGGAAAAGAGGAAAAAGGCCGCCGCGGTGATCATCTCGAAGACGGTGATCGGATCGCCCGCGTTGATCCGCTCGAGATGCTCGAGCGTCTCGGCAAGCTCGAGGTCGGTGACGAGCTGCCCGGCGATGCGGATCCGCTCGTTGAAGCGCACCAGATGCGGCGAGGTAAAGACATGCACCCGCCGGCGCGCCGCCTCCGCGATCGCGCGGAGGAAGGCAGAGGTACTGCCCTTGCCGTTCGTGCCCGCCACGTGGATGACGGGCGGCAGCCGCCGCTCGGGATGGCCGAGCCGGGCGAGCAGCCCTTCGAGCCGGCCGAGGCTCAGATCGATCAGCCGCGGGTGAAGCGCGTGCAGCCGCGCGATCACGCCTTCGGCCCGCGCCGCGCCGGCGACCTCGCTCACGCCACCTCCTTCACCGTCAAGAGACCGATCACACGCGCGAGCGTCGCGGCAAGCTCACCGCGCGGCACCACCCGATCGACGATGCCGTGCTCGAAGAGATATTCGGCGCGCTGGAATCCCTCCGGCAGCTTCTCGCGCACGGTCTGCTCGATCACCCGCGGCCCGGCGAAGCCGATCAGCGCGCCCGGCTCGGCGATCGCGATGTCGCCCAGCATGGCGAAGCTCGCGGTCACGCCTCCCGTCGTCGGGTCCGTCAGCACGACGATGAAGGGAAGCCCCGCCTCCTTCACGAGGCCGACGGCGAGCACCGTGCGCGGCATCTGCATCAGGCTGATCGCACCCTCCTGCATGCGCGCCCCGCCCGAGGCGGTGAACACGATCAGCGCCGCTTGCTGCAGCACCGCGAGCCGGGCCGCGGCGATGATCCCCTCGCCGACCGCTGCACCCATCGAACCGCCGAGGAACGCGAATTCCATGGCCGCGATCACCGCCCGGTGCCCGCCGACGGTGCCGTGCGCCACCTGCAACGCATCCTCGAGCCCGGTCTTCTCGCGCGCCTCGCGCAGCCGTTCCGCGTAGCGCTTGGTATCCCGGAAGCGCAACGGATCGGCGGCGACCTTCGGCAACTCGATCGTCGCATAGCTGCCGGGATCGAACGTCCAGCCGAGCCTCTCCGAGGCGCTGGCGCGCAGATGGTGCCCGCAATGCGGGCACACCTTCAGGTTCTTCTCGAGATCACGATGAAAGATCATCTGCTGGCAGGACGGACACTGGTGCCAGAGATTCTCCGGCACCTCGCGCCGGCCGAGCAACGTGCGGATCTTCGGCCGCACATACTGCGAAAGCCAGCTCATGCCGCGCGACGGGCGCCGCGCACGCCCTCGGCCAGCGCCCGAACGTCCGCCAGCACGCGCGCCACCAGACCGGGCAGGGGGCGCCCCCCCGCATCGAGCGCGGCGGCAAGGGTTGCGATCAGCGAGGAGGCAACCACGGCCGCGTCGGCAACCGAAACCACCTCTGCCGCCTGCGCGGGTGTCTTCACCCCGAACCCGACGGCGATCGGGAGATCGGTCAGGCGGCGGATGCGCGGCACGTTCGCGGCAAGCTCCGAGAGGCTCGCGCTCCGCGTGCCGGTGATCCCGGTGATGCTGACGTAATAGACGAATCCCGAGCTGCCTTGAAGCACCTTGGGCAGACGCGCATCGTCGGTGGTGGGTGCGACGAGGCGGATGATGTCGAGACCGTTCGCGTTCGCATGCGGAACGAGGAGATCGGATTCCTCGGCCGGCAGGTCGACCACGATCAGCCCGTCCACGCCCGCGGCGGCAGCATCACGGGCGAAGGGCTCGGGGCCGTAGGAGAGGATCGGATTGAGATAGCCCATCAGGATCACGGGCGTGTCGCGGTCCGCAGCGCGGAAATCGCGCACCATGCCGAGCGTGCCGCGGAGCGTCGCCCCGGCACGCAGCGCGCGACGGCCGGCGGCCTGGATGATCGGCCCGTCCGCCATCGGATCCGTGAAGGGAACGCCGATCTCGATCAGGTCGGCGCCGGCCGCCGGCAGGCCGCGAAAAAGCATGGCACTGGTCGCGGCGTCCGGATCGAATGCCTCGAGGAAGGGAATGAGCGCGCCCCGCCCGGCGCGCCGGAGCGAAGCGAAGCGCTGGGCAATGCGACTCACAACGTGACCCCGAGATGCTCGGCCACGGTGAAGATGTCCTTGTCGCCGCGGCCGCAGAGATTCATCAGGATGATCTTATCCGCCGCCATCGCCGGCGCGATCTTCGCGACATGCGCCAGCGCGTGCGCGGGCTCGAGCGCAGGGATGATGCCCTCCGTCCGCGTGCAGAGCTGGAAGGCCGCGAGCGCCTCCTCGTCGGTCGCGGCGACGTACTCGACGCGATTGAGGTCGTGCAGCCAGGAATGCTCGGGCCCGACACCCGGATAGTCGAGCCCGGCCGAAATCGAATGCGCCTCGATGATCTGGCCCTCGTCGTCCTGGAGAAGATAGGTGCGGTTGCCGTGCAGCACGCCGGGCCGGCCGCGCGAAAGGCTCGCGGCATTGCGCCCCGTGTCGAGCCCCTTGCCGGCCGCTTCGACGCCGATCAGGCGCACCTCTGGATCATCGAGGAAAGGATGAAAGAGCCCCATCGCGTTCGACCCGCCGCCGATGCAGGCAACCGCGACGTCCGGCAGCCGGCCCTCCGCCTCGCGGATCTGCGCCTTGGCCTCCTCGCCGATCACGCTCTGGAAGTCGCGCACCATCATCGGATAGGGATGCGGCCCGGCCACCGTGCCGATGAGGTAGTAGGTGTCACGCACGTTCGCGACCCAGTCGCGCAGCGCCTCGTTCATCGCATCCTTGAGCGTGCCGGCGCCGGCGCTGACCGGAGAGACCTCGGCACCGAGCAGCTTCATCCGGAACACGTTCGGCTTCTGCCGTTCGACGTCGGTCGTGCCCATGTAAACCGTGCACGGCAGACCGAAGAGCGCCGACACCGTTGCGGCGGCAACACCGTGCTGGCCGGCACCCGTCTCGGCGATGATCCGCGTCTTGCCCATGCGGCGGGCGAGCAGGATCTGGCCGACGCAGTTGTTGATCTTGTGCGCCCCGGTGTGGTTGAGCTCGTCGCGCTTGAAATAGACGCGCGCGCCGCCGAGCGCACGGGAAAGCCGCGCGGCGTGCCAGAGCGGGCTCGGCCGGCCCACGTAATGCTTGAGGTGGTAATCCATCTCGAAGCGGAAGACCGGATCGTGCCGCGCCTCCTCGTACGCGCGCTCGAGATCGAGCACGAGCGGCATCAGCGTTTCGGCAACGAAGCGGCCGCCGAAGCCGCCGAAACGTCCGCGCGCGTCGGGGCCGTTGCGCAGGCTGTTGCTGCCCGCCGGGCCGGTTCGGGGACCCTCGTTCACCGCGATGTCTCTCGTGCCGGAACGCTCATAGCCGAACCGGCAGCGCGGGTCATCAGCCGGCGGATCGTCATCAGGGCGGCGACGGCGAGCCCGCCGAGCCCCACCCAATGCGCCGGGCGAAGCCCGGCAATCAGGGAAAAGTTCGCCGCGAACACGCGTCCGGCCGGGATGCCGGTGGCCAGCGCATACCACCCGGCCTCAAGCCCCGCCGTCAGGGCCGCCGCCGCCAGTGCGAGCAGCAAGAGGGCAAGCGGGTGGCGCCGCGCCCCGCGCGGCAGGAGCCGCCAGCCGACCAGCCAGAGATAGAAGCCGCTGAAGGTCGTGGCGCGGCTGACCGAGGTCGGCGCCTCCATGAAGGTATGCAGAAGGGCGAGCACGGTCGCCGGATGGACCAGAAGATGGAGCCGCCTCCAGGCGCGGCCAAGCCGGCGGACCCATCCGTCGGTCGATGTCATGGCCAGCGCCGCCATGCCGAGGATCGAGACGAGCCCGATCGTCAGCACGACGTGGCTCACCATCTGGACGACGATGAAGCTCCAGGCAAACCCCTGCTGGAAAGCATAGACGCCGAGGTGGGCGAGCGCGTAGGCGCCGGCAGCGAGGCCCAGCATCCGCCGCACCAGCACGAGCCGCGGCAAGCCGAAGAGCGCGGAAAGCGGCGTCACGGCGAGGGTCAACACGAGCAGCCGGTCGGACCAGAAGCCGGTCAGCAGCAGGATCGTCTGCGAGGGGTGACCCGCGAGATTTCCGCTGACCCAAAGCGCTGCCGGGAGCAGGGCCGGCAGTGGCAGCAGCGTGAATACGGCGGCCTTGAGCGGCGAGAAGCGGCCGCTGCGGTCCCGCCAGGGTGCGACGCTCTTCCTCACCTGCTCATGGGGCGGCGCACGGCCCTGCTTCGGGCCTCAGCCGGCTCGCTCACGGCTTCGCGGGAGCCGGCGTTGCCGGTGGTGCAGCCCCTGGCGGCCCGGGTGGCAGAGCGGGCCCGCCGGGCGGCGCTCCCGGTGCACCCGGGGCTCCAGGCGGCAGGCCGGGCCGGATGCGCTGGAAGCCGGGAGGCGGGACGAACAGCGCGGCCGGCTGTGGCCCGTAAACCACCTTGGTCGCCTTGATTCCGGCCTTGGAATTGGCCCCGTTGGCGGGCTGGCCGCTCAACACCACGCCGTCACCTGTAATGCAGGCCTCCCCGCCCGGACTTCCCGGTGCCGCCGAGAGCGCCCAGACGGTGCACGAGAGCCCGGCCACCCTCGCCGTCCCCTTGCGGGTGAGGTGCATGTTGGGGCTGCGGAACATCAGGTTCCCCATCGAAGGCGGCAGCGGCGCCTCCACGTAGGCGTGCGCCGCCGCGTTCACCTCGATGAAGCGCTTGGCCTTGCGGTCGATCACCAGGAAGCCCGGCTGGCCGATCACGTCGATACGCAGGCGCTGGCCGGTGGCGTCGAAAGACATGTGCACCACGTGAACCGTGCCTTGCGGATCCTGCGCCTGGTAGGTGACGGAGACATCGCGGGTAGGGGTGAGCGGCGGCTGACCGGCGGCGCCGGCAGAGGCGGCGCCGAGCACGAGCGCCAGCGCACCGAGGCCGGAAATCAGGCTTGTCCGCATCGGACTCTCCTTGAGCAGAGACCGAAGCTGGAACGTCGGGCGCCGCAGGTCAAGACGTCTGCGGCGCCGCCGCATGGCCGCGGGCCGCCGCAAGCGCCCGGATCTCGGCGGCAAGCCGGCCCGCCTCGGGAGCCGCGAGCCAGTACGCCGGGACCTCCACGGCCACCACGAGCTCGGCCCGGTAGGCTTCGCGGGGGATCTCGATCGCGCCGAACTGCGCGAGATGGCTGGTCACGAACTGGGTGTCGAGGAGGCGGAACCCGCCCAGCCTGAGCCGCGCCACGAGGTGCACCAGCGCCACTTTCGAGGCATCGGGCCGCACGCTGAACATGCTCTCGCCGAAGAACGCGCCGCCGAGCGCCACCCCGTAAAGCCCGCCGACCAGCTCGCCCTCCTCCCAGCACTCGACCGAGTGCGCGTGCCCGCGTCGCGCCAGCTCGTTGAAGAGCGACTCGACCTCGGCGTTGATCCAGGTGTCCTCGCGTCCCGGCCGCCGCCGCGCGCAGGCCCCGATGACAGCCGGGAAATTGCGGTCCGCGGTCACCCTGAAGGGGCCCTTGAGGACCGTTCGCGCCAGACGGCGCGGCAAATGGAACCGGCCGAGCGGCAGCACGCCGCGGAACTCTGGATCGAGCCAGTAGAGCCGCTCGCCGCGCCGCGTCTCGGCCATGGGAAAGAGCCCGGCCCGATAGGCCCTCAGCATCAGCTCGGGCGAGACCTGCAGGCTGCGGCGCGACATCGCCGCCATTCTGGAGGAGGCGGAGCCGCCGCGCCAGTGTCCCGCCCCCTTCTGTCCCGCCCCCTTCAGCCGAGCGCCGCCTCCACCGCCGAAGCGATCGCGAAAAGTCGCGCATCGCCCATCGTCTCGCCGACCAGCATCAGCCCGACCGGCGGCTCGCCCGCGCGGGAAAGCGGCAGGCTCACGGCACAGCGATCCAGCAGATTGACCAGCATGGTGTTGCGCAGCACCAGGAGATTGATCCGGTTGTACTCGGCCTCCTCCTCGAGTTCGGCCAGGCGCGGCGGCACGATCACGACCGTGGGCATCAGGAGAGCGTCGATCCCCGCACTGGCGGCGTTCATGTCGCCGATCAGCCGGGCCCGCTCCTCGAGTAGCGCAATATAGTCCGCGGCGCCCTGCCGCGCGCCCTGCTCGATCCGCCGGCGCACCCTGGGATCGTAGTTAGCCCCCCGCTCGGCGAGCAGCCCCCGGTGCCAGGCATAGGCCTCGGCCGCAGCAATGCCGCCAAGCTCGCTGAGGCGTGGGAGACGCGCAAGCGGCGCAAAGGGCCGCTCCTCGATCCGCACCCCGGCGGCGGAAAGCCGGGCTGAGGCCGCGGCGAAGGCGGCGGCAACGGTCTCGTCCATCCCTTCGAGCGCGAAAGGAGCGGGAATCGCGAGGCGAAGCCCCCCGAGCGACGCCGGCACCGGGAGGCAAGGCTCCTCGCCGGCGATGATCGCATCGACGATGGCGGCCGAAGCAAGGTCCGGGGCAAGGGGCCCGACCGAGTCGAGGCTCGGCGCGAGCGGCAGCACGCCCGTGATCGGCACCCGCCGGGCCGTCGGCTTGAAGCCCGCCACGCCGCAAAAGGCGGCCGGAATGCGGCACGAGCCGCCCGTGTCGGTGCCGAGCGCCGCCAGCGCCATCCCCTCGGCAACCGAAACCGCAGCCCCGGACGAGCTGCCGCCGGGAATCCGGCCTCCGCGACCGTCCGCCTCGCGATCCCAGGGCGAACGGGGCGTGCCGAAATGCGGGTTGATGCCGAGCCCGGAAAACGCGAACTCCGTCATGTTGGTCCGCCCGATCGGGATCATGCCGGCAGCGATCAGGCGGGCTACGACGGGCGCGTTGCGGGCGGCGGGCGGAGCGCCGGCGAGCACGCGCGAGCCGGCCGGCGTCGGTTCGCCCGCGATATCGAAAAGATCCTTGAGGCTGACCGGAATTCCGGCAAACGGGCCGGGCGCGCGGCCGGCGCGGCGCAGCCGGTCGATCGCCTCGGCCATGGCACGCGCCGCCGCCGCGTGCACGGCGCGAAAGGCGCGCGCCCCCTCGCCCTCGGGATCGGCGATGCGCGCCAGGCACTCCTCGACGAGCGCGGCAGAGGAGAGGGTCCCCGCATCGATTTGGGCGGCGGTTGCCGGAAGCGTGCGCATCGAGAGAGGTTGCCGCGCCGCGTTACGCGGAGCAAGTGCATGCGCTGGCAGCGACGGCGCGGGAGCGCCGGTTGACCGCTGCGCGCGGGCCGGGGAACCTGCGAGGAGAAAGAGGAGACGAGGATGGATGAAATTCCGGCGAGGCCCGTTCTGCTCACCGGCGCCTCGGGCGCGCTCGGGCGCGTGCTCGCCAAAGAACTCGGGGCCGCAGGCTGGCCGCTCCGGCTCACCGACATCCGACCCTTCCCGGATCCGCTGCCGGCGGGTGCGGGCTTCACCCGGGCAGATCTCGCCGACGGGATGGCGATCCTCCGCCTCGCCGAGAACTGCGGCACCATCCTGCATTTCGGCGGGGTGTCGGTCGAGCGGCCGTTCGCGGAGGTGCTCGGGCCGAACATCCAGGGCCTTTACCACGTGTACGAGGCGGCGCGCCGGGAACGCGCGCGCGTGGTGTTCGCCTCCTCCAACCACGCGATCGGCTTCCATGAGCGGAGCGAGCGGCTCGACCACGACTGCCAGTTTCGCCCGGACGGCTATTACGGCGTCTCGAAGGCCTATGGCGAGCTGCTGGGCCGCCTCTACTGGGACAAGCACGGCGTGGAGAACGTCAATCTCAGGATCGGCGGCTGCCGCCCCAAGGTCAACAACGCGCGCACGCTCGCGATCTGGCTTTCCTATGCGGACCTCGTTCGCCTCGTGATGCAGGCAACGCTCGCGCCGGCGGTGGGCACTCTGGTGATCTGGGGGGCTTCGAACAATGCGCGCGGCTTCTGGGGTCGGGACGGCCGTGCCGTGATCGGCTGGGCACCCGAGGATTCAGCCGATCCTTTCATCCCCGGGCAGCAGGGGAACGTGAGCGGCAACCCGGTCGAGGAGCGCTACCAGGGCGGGCCCTACTGCGCGATCGACTACACGCGCACGGAACCCTCGCCGAAGACGCTGTTTCCCGCGGCGTAGGCAAACCGGCCGGCAGCGGCTTTGGCGTGGGATTTATACCAGCCGTCGATGCGACCGGCCCTTCACCCTCGCGGCGACCTCCCTCACCTCTCGCCATCGTGCGCCGCGCCCACCCCCAACCCCGTCATTGCGAGGCGGCAACGCCGCCGCAGCAATCCATGCCGCCCGCCGCACCGGGTCCCCATTGCGCGAGCGCAATGGGGGCCCGGCCGTCCTCCGCCGCGTTGGCCCGCGAAAACATGGGTCAGCCTCATCGCCGCTTGGTATGAGAGACGAGAGAAAGGGGCCGCTGCCTACCAGAGAATGAATGCGGCGCCGCCCTGCCCGCTGCCGCCGTTCCCAACGCCGGCGTACGAGCCCCCGCCGCCGCTGCCATAGGCCCCGGGAGACACCGCAACCGTCGCAAATGAACGCATTCCGGCTCCCCAGAACGATGCGCAGCCCTGGCCGCCGACGCCGCTGAACGCGCCGCTCTGCCCGTCCCCGCCCTGGCCGTTCGGAAGAATGAAACCGGAGAACGGCGCATAGAGGGCCGAACCGGCGAGTGTGCCCACCCCTGCGCTGGTCGTTGCACTTTGAAATGCCGCGCCGCCACCCGGCGCCGCCTCGGCGAGAGTATTCCCGTTTGGCGCATAAAGAATGGTGCTGGCACCATTGCTCTGGGAACCTCCCCCGGCGCCGATGGTCATCGAATATGTCTCACCGCCCGTGACTTGCAGCGTCCCGATGATCGTGGCACCCGCGCCACCGCCCGCGCCGCTCGCATACTCGGCGCCCGGGGTCGTGCCGGCGCTGTTGGAGCCTCCCCCGCCGCCGCCCGTAATGATGAAAAGCGCCAGATAGGTCGCGACATCCGTGTATGTCGGGGCCGTCCAGTACTGCGTTCCGACGCTCGTGATGGCCTGGAACCCGTGCAGGCCAACGAGGCCCAGAAGCGCACTGACCTGCCCTTGCAGCGTCGTGATGTTCCCGATGTTCGTGTTCTGCCGCCCGTAGAGAAATGCCGTCCGGTTCGCGAGATTCTGGTGCGGCTCGTTCGAGACGCCGATGCCGCCGAAGCTCGCCCCCGTGGCCGCGCCCTCCACCTTGTCGGTCTGCGCGATCTGGTAGACCCCGTTCACCGTGTAGGACGGCGAGTCGATCAGGTTTGCCATCGTTCAGCCCTCAGAATGTGAGCGACCACGTGCCGGAATAGGACGCAGAGCCGGTGAACGCGAAGCTCGGCACCACCGCGTGCGCGATCATCGGCGTCGGCAGCGCGAGGCCGGCGAGCCAGGTCCACGCAACCGTGTTGTCGTACGTGAAGGCGCCGATTGCGGTCGTCACCCAGCTCGGCACGCTCGCACCGGTCGTCGGCGTGTAGCCGGAGAGCGCCTCGCAGGTCCACGTCACGGTATTGTCGGCCGTCGTGCTGTTGACCGTCGTCGCCCAGGCAGGATGCGCCGAGCCCGTCGTGCCCGCCGTCGTGCATTTCTGTAGATTGCCGTTGGAATCGATGATCAGATGACCGACCGCTTCGCTCGTGCTCGCCGGCCACGCCGGCGGCGTCGTCGAGCGGAACGGATTGCCCGCCGCGCTCTTCACCAGATTGCCGACCGGCTGCGCGCTGCTCGCCGCCCAGGCCGGATAGCTGAACCCGGCGACTGCCGGCAGCGTGACCGCGGTCGGCGGATTGCTGAAGAGCCCGATCTCCTGGATCGTCAGGCCATAGGCGGCATAGTCCGCAGCCTGGATCGCGAACGCGAGCTGCACCGTCCCGCCGCTCGGGAACGTCGCCGTCCCGACCGCGTTGTAGTACTTCTCCGGCCCGGTCAGGTCGGTGTCGTTGACGGTAACGGCGGTCGATCCGCTGCCGAACCCGACGGCGGCCACCTGGTAGCTGTTGTTGCCGCCCGCCTGCTCGGCGAACGCCGGCAGCCCGGCATTCACCACCAGATTGTCGCCCTCCCAGAAACGCTCGCCGTGCGGATGGTCCGCTGCCACCCGCCAGAGGCGGATACGGCCGGTCGGGCGGACGGTCCGCTCCCGGCGCACGGTGCGCTCCCAGCGGACGGTCCTCTGCCACCTTCTCATGTTGTCACTCCGTTGGAACTCCATTGATGACAAGACCGGAATCCGCTACCGCCGGCTGCGGCGGCCCATCCAGGATCCCGGCATGATAGAAATGCGCGCTGTAGAGCGGCGCGATGGTCTTGGTGTCGGCGAGCGTCCAGCCCGTCACGCTCACGTAATCGGTCACTTCGAGCGGCGCTTCCGCGATCTGGCCCTCAGCGACGATCACGATGAAGTCGCTCACCGTCACCGCATCGGCGAGCGGTGCGGCGGCGAACCAGAGAGAATCGAGCCAGGAGCGCTCGGGCTTGAAGAAGTTGATCGCCGCCACCGCCAGCGCCTCCGTCATGGCGCTGACCGGCATCGTCACATCGTTCGCATAGACGCGAAAGACCGCCCACCCCTCGTTGGCCGGCCACGTCGCGCCGCCCCAGCTCGCTTGGCCCTCCTCCACCGTGACATCCGGGAATCCGAGCGTCGCCATGATCGTCGTGACGGCGTAGAGCGTGCCGTTGTAGCGATGCAGCTGGATCGCGTTCTCGATCAGCGTCTGCTGCGCCGCGCCGCTCGCCAGAAGCGAATAGAACGGCGAGGAAACGTCGAACTGCCACGCGAGGAACGGGAGCGCCGAGGCGGGCGCACTCGTCACCGTGTAGATCAGGAGCGGCGTGAGGTCGATCGTGCCGAGCCTCTGCCCGATCGCAAGGTGTGCCTTGGTCCGCGCATCGTTGATCGAGCCCGGCGCCGTCAGGCTGGAGCCGATGGTGCCGCTCACAGCGGCTCCTCCTCGAGCGAAGTCTGATATGTCAGCGTGATCGCCGTGCAGTTCGCCCACTGGCCCGGCTGCAGGACGAACCGCCCGTCGCCGAGAGGCGTCAGAGGCGTGCCGCCGATGCTCGCGGCCAGTGTCAGCGTGACCTCGTAGACGCCGGCGACGGAGAGCGCCGCGACCCACTGCGACGGCACGAGATCCGTGCGCACCCCATTCGCAAGGTTGAGCGCGAGCTGCTGCGCGGCAGTGTAGGCGGCCGCCTCCGCCGTGCTCGGGGCGTTGGCATACATCGTCACCGTTGCGGTCACGGTGTAATCCACCTCGGTCACGGCAGCGACGCTTACCGTGTCCGTGAGCGGCCGCACCGTGGCGCCGTTCAGGACCGCCACCACTTCGGCGATCACCCCCGCGCTCGGGATGCCGGCGCTGTTCGGGCTCGCCGCCGGCTGCACCGTGATCGGCCCCGTGAGCACATAGACCGCAACCTGGCCGGGCGCCGGCGAATAGATGTCCGCCGCCGCGATCGTCGCATCCGCGGTGAGCGTCCAGTAGTTGTAGGAGCCGCTCGGGCCCGCGGTCGAGAACTGGTTCGGCGCCGCCTGGATCCGCGTCCGGAGATGATCGTCGCTCTCGGTGTCAGATCCTCCGGCCGTCGCCGTCGTGTTGGCGACGCTCGCGATGAGTGCATTGGCGCCGATCAGCACGTCCACCTGCCCGGCGAGATAGCCGTTGGCGGCGCTCCCCGTCGTCGTGCAGGTGGCCGCCACGCTGCCGCTCGTCGCGCCGGTCTGGATCACCAAGGCAGCATTCGTCGCAAAGAGGAAGTTGCCGTCGCTGGTGCCGACTTGCGTGCCGGCATCGATCGTGAGCGGCACCGTGAGCGCGCCCGTCATGGTGAACTGGATGGTGCACGTGGCCGCCACGCTCGCCAGCCGGGTCACGCCGAGGAGCTGCCCGAGATAGTCGATCATCGGGTAGGTCGCATACGCGAGCAGGTTCTGCTGGCCGGTGTACTGGATCGCGTTCCGGACCAGCGCCTCGCGGTAGGCGTAGAGGTTGATCAGCAGCCGCTCGACCTGGGCGGGATAGAGCGTGCGCCCGCTCGCGTTCTGGAAGGCCGCGATCATGTCGGCGAGGATCAGGTTCGGATCGAGCCCGTCCGCATCGTTCAGGAAGACCGGCGGCGGCAGGCTCGTGATCGAGTTGCTCATAGCGTCACCACCGTCGTCTGCGGGCTGAGCGCGCCGATCGTCCCCGATGGCGGCGCGTTCGTCCCGAGGTCAATCTGCCAGGTCACGCTCACCGTGAGCGTCGCGGGGGCCGCCGCGCCGCCCGCGACCGCCGTCACCTTCAGCACCTTCACTCTCGGCTCCCACGTCTCGATTGCCGTCGCCACCGCCGCCACGATCGCCGGCATCGCCGCCGGCAGAGGCCGGTCGATGAACTGCGTCAGGTCACATCCGAACGTAGGGCGCCACGGGTCCTCGCCCGGCATCGTGCCGAGGATGATCGCGATGCACTGCCCCACGTCGGCGAGGCTCTGCACCACCTGCCCGATCCCGCTGCCAGGGGCGCCCCCAGCCGTGCGGTCGAGCATCAGGCTCCAGTCGGCGCTGGTAATTTGCGCAAGAGTAACAGCCGAGCCGCCGGACGGTCCGGTTCCGGACATCTCTCAGTCCGTGACTGCGGTTGTTATCGACTCGACCGTGCTCGCCGTCCACTGCACGGTCGGAACGCCGGTATCTCCGCCCTGCGGATCGGGGTGGATATGTGCGTTGAAGGCCGCCACCAGCTTGCTCACGAGCGCCAGTGCATCGTTCGGTGCAGAGCCGTTGCTGAACGTCACCTTGCCACCCGGGCCGGCCGTCAGGCCGACGTTGCCGGCGTTGTCGAGCACCACCTGGTTGCCGAGCGGCGTCGAGATGGTGGCGCTGCCGCCCGACCCGAGCGCCGCCGTCAGCGCGTGCGCCGCCCGGTCGTATCGTACAACGGTGCCGTCGCTGAACTGCACGCCGAACGTGTTCGCCGTCGCCCAGCCCGGCGCCGTATCGACGGTCGAGCCGAGCGATCCCACCACCGCCCCGTTCTCGTCGTGCTCGTCCATCAGCACGAGCACCTGCTCGCCCACGTCCGGCATCCAGAAGAACTTGTCGTCCTGCACCTTCGGCAGGCAGATCGGCAGCCAGTACGTCACGATGTTGTCCCGGTCCGGGAACTGCACCCGCGCCGCCGGAAATGGCGAAATCTGCTGCGCGGTCACGATCCCAACCCGGAACGGCGGAACATACTGCCGCGAGTAGGCGCCGCGGGCATCGGCATCGGTCAGCATTATCCCTCCGTCCCGGATTGCTTCCTGCTTCGCTCGCAATGCTGCGCGCCCTTTCAGGGCGCTTGCACCTTCTGCAGAGGCAGCGCCACCTTCTCGCTTGCCGCCGAGCCCGCCACCACGTTCCTGAGGCTCAGGTATGTCGCGTAGCCGGTGGGCGCCAATTCGTGCCGCGCGCTCTTGACCAGATACTTGATCGTATCCCACACCCCAAAACCCTTGACGTTCACCGTGTTGCCGGCGCGGTAGAGCATCGTCCCCGGCATCGTGAGCGTCGCCGTCGCCTGCTCCATGTTCGCCTCCCAGAGCGCGGATTGCGCCCGGAGCGCGCCTTGCTGGTTCTGCTCGAGCCGGTGCGCGAGCCGCAACTGGTCGGTCGAGGCGGCGGCGGGATTCGTGGCCTTCCCGCTCTGGAGAGCCTTTGCACTCGGGTTCTGATAAGTCACCAGCGCGCTTGCATAAGAGAGGTGCGCGAGCGACTGGTTCGAGAAGGCAAACCTGATCACCTGCGCTCGCGCGATTGTATCCGCCGGCGCTTGACTCTCGAGTGTCGCCCGTCCGTAGAACACGAGCTGATTGCCGCGGATCGTGAACTCGTAATTGTGCAGGTTCGCCAGCCGGTGCAGGAAGTAGAGATCGGTCTCCATGTGCTGGGTCACGCGCTTGTAGACGACGTTCGGGCTGGTCGGCGTGATCACTGCCGTCATGCCGTCCCTTGCCGCGACCGCCTGCGCGATCTCCGGCACGGTCATGTTCTCGTAGGCGATGTTGCGCCGCGTCCTGAGCCCGTTTCTGATCCCGGCCTGGATGCCGTGCATCGTGAAGGTATCCGGCGGCCCGGCCACCTCGAAGCTGTCGATATCGAAGCTCCCGCACGGAACGAGCGCGGCGCCCGCGTAGCCGATCGAGAGCTGGATCGTGTCGCCCTGCTGCGGGTAGCTCGACCGCTGGAACCGATAGAGCGTGTCCTCGACGTTGACCGCCATGGTGGCGGTCAGGCCGCCGACGTTCTCCTGGTATGAGACCTGCGTCACCATCGGCAGGATGTCGCCGGAGATGTCGGTGCCGTTGTAGACCACCTGCCATTGCGGCACGGCGAGGCTCGTGGTCGCGCCCACGGGGGGCTGCCAGGGGGCCGTGGCGGCCGAGGCGGCTCCTCCCGCGGGCGGCGTCGGTGGCAGAGGCAGCGGCAGCGCCGGCGGCAGCGGCAGGGTGCCGCTCATCTCACGGGCTCCACGGCGTCGAGTTCGCCGGCGGCGCCGGCGGTGCGATCAGCGGGCAATAGAGCGTGATCCCCTGCGGCAGCACCGGCGAGATCGCCACCGTCGGATTGTTCATGATCACCGTGCTCACCTGCGTCGGATCGCCGTAGATGCGCCACGCCACGATATCCCACCGGTCGGCAGGCCCCGTCACGTATTGCACCGCCGAGGGCGCAACCGGAGGCGCCCCCGCGACAGCTGTGAGATTATAGGCAGCCGCGAACTCGGCCGGCGTCATCACCGATCCACTCATGGCGCGCCCGCCCGCGCGATCGCCGAGAGCGCCACCGTCGAGAACCCAAGGCTCGGCAGCGGCAGCCCGAGCGTCGCGCCGGCCGCGTAGATCGCGGTCAGCCCCGCCGGCGCCCCTATGATCCCAGGCGTCGGCCCCGGCGGCTGCATGCTCGGCGCCCCGGGAGGCAGCGCCGGCTGCCACTGGCTCAGCACGAGCTTGCAATCGATGTGCTGCGCCACGCCCGCGTAGCGCCAGAGGTCGGTCACCGAGAGCTCAGTCACCACATACTGCCCGGCGACCGGACTCGCCTCGCCGCCGCCGAGCAGCCCGGCGAGCGGGATGCCTGTCCCCATCACGAGCGGCTGCGGCTGATGCGAGACGCGCACGCTGTCGAGGAGCGCCACCGCGCTGTCCGGATCGCACCACCAGTTGTGCAGCCGGATGCCCATCGTGATCTGCTCGAGATCGTCGTAGATCCATTGCAGAACCGGCGGCGCACCGATCACGGGCAGCTTCGCGAATACGCTCTTGCGGTCGCGCACCAGCGTCTCGGGCGAGCCGAGCAGCATGAACGAGACGCTGCCGAGCGCGGCGAAATCGCCGAACCCGAGCGCGCCGGCGACCGTGCTGTTGCCAACCGCCGATGCGACAGCGCCGAGCGCCGCATCGACGACCGCGATCGCCCCGCTCATGGCGCTTCACACGCGCTTGTGATCGCTCGATTGTCGAGATCGGTATAATCGAGACGCATGAAAAAGCCCCTGCCGATGCTTCTGTTCCTCACCGCCGCCCTCGGCGGCTGTGCAGCGCCAATCGCCTCAAGCCCTATTACCGCCTCCCGTCTGCCATGCTTGCCTTCTAGCCTGCCGCCCTGGACACCAAGCTACGGCAGCGCATGCCCGATGCCCCAATCAGCGGCTCGGACGCCCTCCTATCGCTACGTTCCGCTGCCCTGGAAACCGTAGCAGCGGACCGCCCCGCTCACGGCGGCAGAAAGCCGTACGCCGGATCAAGGAACGTCGCGCGCTTGTGGTGCGTCTGCGTCGCCTTGATCTGGTGCGCTACGCTCGCGCCCACCTCAGCCGAGTGCTTGTGCCACCAATCGCTCAGGAACATGCTGAGGCTCGCATAATCGCCGAGCATCGATCCCTCGACCGTGACGTTCAGCGGCGCCGTGACATGCACCTCCGTTTTGCTCGGCCCCATTCCGAGCAGATTCCGCACCCAGGGGGCTAGCGTGTCGAGATGTGGACGCCGAATTTTATGCGGCGTCAAAAGCGCCGACGTGACGCCAGTCACGGCACCGACCGGACCGGCGACAGCGGCACCCAACGCGCCCTGGAACAGTGCATTCGCCAGATACGGATGCCGGCGGAAGAGCGTATCGATCATGTTCGTCAACCGCAGCAGCATATTCGTGATTGCAAGGAAATCGGGCAGCACCGTGGTTGCCATGATGTTTCCGATGTCCTGCAAACGAGCCCACACCTGCTCGAATTGCTGCAGCGGAGTCTTAGCGAACAGCGCCTGCTGCCGTGCCGCCCCCGGCGTGGTCGAGACCGCCTTTCCGAAGCTGGCGTAGAGATGGCCCAGCATCGCGACGAGAGCTGCGCCGCGCTCACCACGGATTCCAAACGCGGCGTGCAGCGCCGACGCGAGTGCCTGCTTGCTCATGCGACCAGACGCCGCGATGAGCGCCGCAATCTCCTTGTGGATCGAAAGCCTCCCACCAGGCCCCAGCACCGTGAGGCGCCCGGACGAGTCCAGCAGGCCGAGATTGTGCAGCGCGAGGACGTGCGCATTCATCTTGGCTTTCGTTACCGGAATGAAATGTTTGCCGAGCGCCTTCTGAGCCGAATTGTATTGCTGCTCCAGCGCCGCGGTGAGCGGACCACCGGTTTGCAGCAATCCGCTGGCCATCTGGCCGACCGCATATCCGGCGCGCCGGCCGAGACCGGCCTGGGCAAGGAACGCGGTCAAAAGCGCGCCCTGTGACATGCTGCCGCCGAGCGCCCGGATGATCGGCAAGCCGTAACTCATGACGCGCTCAAGGGCAGGCATCTTCATGCCCGTGACTTCGGCCATCGCCAGCATCTGATTGGTGCGCCTGACCGTCGCCGCCGGCGTGTATGCGCCGGTGAGATGCGCATACATCACCATTGCCTTGGCGCTCTCGGAAAGACTGCCAAGGCTCTGCATGCTCGCGACTTCCGACGCGCGCAGCAGAATCGGCGCGACGGATGCGAAATCCGGGAACTTGTGCTTGCCCTGGAATTTCGGGGCGGTGCGCAGGATATTGGCGATCGTTCCGTACGCCGCTGCGGTTTCTTGCGCCGTGTAGATTGTTCCCTGCGCGGTCCGAAACGATAGCTCACGCAAAAACCGCACGTCATGAGCAAGTTGCTTCGGATCGTGGCGTGCCGTCGGGTCGTAGAGCAGCGCCGCCGCGCGCACGGAATAGTCGGTCTTGAGCGCCGACTTGACCGCCTCGTAGCCGACGAACATGCCGCCGAGAGCAGCCATTCCCGGCACGTGGAAGAATTTTCGCGCGGGCTCGCCGCCCTTCTTGACGGCTCCGAATATTCCTCCTCCTTTTCCGCCACCTCCACCGCCGCCGGCTGCTGCGCCGACCCCGCCGGCCCCTCTTCCGATCAGCCGTGTCGCCGTCGCCGCTTCCTTGCTCGACGCCGCGACCGCCGCGCTCTTGTCGGCCAGCACCGTCATGCGGTCGTCGGCGGAGGTCAGCGCTGCATCGAGCCGCCCGGCGGCCACCGCCGCTTTGGTGAACGGCGCCGAGAGGCCAGCGCCCGCCGCTCCCATGTCACGCAGCGATACGGCGACTGCCCCAACGCTCCCGTCCAGCGCGGCGGCGGAATACGCAACGTCGGCCATGCCGCCCTGCATCGCCGGCATGGCCTTCTTGAGCCCGTCGGCCAGAGCCACCATCCCCGGCCCGACCGCGTCCATCGACGCCCCGACGCGCGCCATGGCGCTCGCCCAGGTCGCGGCCGATGTCGCCGCGCCGGCGATCGCCTTCTGCACCTCGCCGATCTGATCGGCGGCAAGCTGGAGCGGCCCGGAAAACTCATCGACGACAGAGAACGACGCAGCGATGCCGCCGATGTCACGATAGGCGGAGACCATCGCTCACTCCCACACGCTGTCCCACGCGATCCGGATCACCGGGATCCCTGCCTCGACTGCCGTCTCCATGGCCGGCAGCAGGAAATGCCGCGCCGGTATCGTGCGCGTGCCCTGATCCTGCCAGAGCGCCACGTCATCGCGCGAGAACACGAACGCCGTCAGGCCGACCGCCCCGGCCCGTATCGAAGTGCGCATCCTGCCCGTGCGCAGCAGAGGATCGGTGGCCGAGACGTGCCCGGTGTAGCCGAGACGGCGTTTCTCCTGGACCGTGCGGCGCGCCAGTGGCGCCCACCAGGCATTCTCGCGGCCGATCGACCACCGGGCCTGCAGCGTCGCCCGGACCGCGATCTCCTTGATCGCGCCCAGGAGTGCCTCGCGCCGCAGCGCGGACGCGCCGCGCCGGAGCGCTGCCCGCAGTTCGGGCGCACCCGTCATGGTGATCCTCAGCATTTCTATTTTCCGTCAGCCGGCAGAGCCGGCGCTATCTGTTTGGCGGTGACAAATCCTGTGGAGGGACGGACTGCGATGCTCTCCGCACGCCCTCAGCGATCGCCAGCGCCAGGCGCTCGTCCTCCCTGGCCTCGCGGTGCCGCGCCGCATTCGTCGCCCGCATATAGATGACGACCGGCGCCCCGATGGCCACGAGAGCGCCGAGCCACGCAGGCAGGTAGTTCCCCCCGACCGCTACCGCCAGCATCAGCCAAGTAATGATTGTCCGAATTATGGTGATAACGATGACCCGCATGCATCCAGATTAGCGCCGCTCAGCGCCGTTTGCCAGCGCCTTCAACGGCTTCCGCGTAGGCTCCCATCACGGCTCGCCAACTTGTGATCTCGCCGAGGTCCATCTCGTCGAGATCGCGCGGCGTTTCACACGGCTGACGAATGCTTTCTCAAAGAAGGTCGAGAACCACGCGCATTCGGTCGCGATCCACACCATGCACTACAATTTCGTCCGCATTCACCGGACGCTCCGTTGCACCCCAGCGATGGCGACCGGTGTCACGACGAAGCTCTGGGAACTGGCCGACATGGTGCGCGTGTTGGAGGAATGGGAGGCGCAGCAGAGTTGCTCCGCAGCTTCCATTTGATGACTTGCTTCACGGCGCTTTGCGGCAGCTGCAACATTGTGGGATACGGCCGCATCCCGACGTCTGAATATCGTCACGACTCGAAACCGATGGTTGGTGGACTTCACCATTCCTATGACCGCCTCTTGGTCAAACGCATCCTTCCGGTACATCGGCAACACCTGATCCAGCCACACCACATGGGCACCGATTGACAACCGCCGCAGCGCGCTCATCACGGTGTTCCGCTTCACCATGGCTGTCTGGTAACGCTCAGCATCCTCGACGCTGTAGGGTGGATCGGCCAGCACGAGGTCGTAGGTTTCCAGCGGCACACGCGCTAGCGTTTGCGCATCGTCTACATAAGTCGGCTTGAACCTGGCGTTGATGTCCACCGTATCACCGGGGAATGCTGTGAGATCGACCTGGCCGGAAAACAGGTGCAGCGTATGCCGCTTGTCCGGGAACAAGGCGCGGATGCGGCGCAAATAGCCGGCCGGATAGCCGCCGTAGTAGGCGGATTGTACCCTATAATCGTTGCCCATGATCCATGTCCCGACCACTCGTCCATCTGCGCCGATGAACAGGCACTTCGGAAATCCTGTTTCCCGCACGTAATTGTTGATACGATCCCTCCACTGCATGGCGTCCTCCTAGGTTTCAAGCGGTGGGGAAGATGGAATCTATGCGGGAAAAGTACAAGTCCTAATAATGAGACAGACGGGGTGTTCTATGAACTTCACTTTGAATGCGCCGGAAATGGAAGCGCTGTTCGGTCAGGACCCTGATACCCGACAGGATGGAGGTTGGCATAGCCTCCTTGTGGGACTTCAAGACGCCTGCGATCAGAGCACCGGCGCAATCTCTGTAACTATGTTGCAACGCATGCGCATACGAATGTACACCTTCAAGTACGGGAATGGGGGTTGGGAGAGCCGCCTTGCGACCGCGTTCGGGCGTCATCTTGGCCCCAAACTTGACCTGGGATTGTCGCCACCCGATTGGGCGTGACGAAATCCTATGAGAAGGAAACTCGTCCTATGGAGACCGAATAGAGTTCAAACTGACCCCCTATCCGCGTAGGCTTCCATCACGGCTCGCCAGCTCGTGATCTCGCCGAGGTCCATCTCGTCCAGCTCGCGCGGCGCGAACCCGGCCTGGATCATCTCGCCCAGCTCTGCCGGGCTCACGAGTCGGCCGTCTCCCGAGAAGGGCGCCCTTTCTGCACCTCCTCCATCAGCCGCTCGACATCCTCCTCGTCCATCTCGTCGATCTGCTCAAGCGCAAGCTGCTTGCCGTCGATCTTCGTCCGCCGGGCGATCATCGCGAAGAGATACTTGCCGGAATCGAACGGCTGCCCGACCGCCATCATGGCAAGCCGAACGTCCTTCCCTTTGGCCCGCCGCATCACGCCCTTGCGGCCGCTCGGCAGCTCGAACTCGCGCTCGTCCGCCGGCTGAGGCGCGTCCGGCACCTCGACCCGCAACCCATCACTCATGTCACGCCACTCCTCGGATCAGCCATTTGCGCATCACGCCCTCGGAGGCAGCCGATGCGGCACCGGAATCGGCACCGGCGGCGCCGGCAGTACGTGGGGTGCGAGCGTCAGCATAGGCGTCGGGACCGGCGGCACTGGCGCGGCCGAGAGCCCGGCCACCAGCGCGTCGATCACCGCCATGCCGGCGTCGATCGCCGTCTTCGTCGCCGGGTCGATCGGCATCACCGCGAGCACCGCCTCGATGTCCTGGCTCACCGTTTCGGCAAGCTCGGCCGGCGTCTCGGTCGGGTTCGCCGCCTCGAACGTCGCCACGCTTTCCTTCGCGATCGCCAGCACGTTCTCGACCGCCGCCGCCTCGCCCGGCGTCGTCGTGCTCGCCGTCGTGTAGACGGTCGCGCCCGCCTCGAGCGCCACGAGAATCGCCTGCGCCTCCGCCTGCGCTGAGGCAAGCGTTACCACGGAGCCGTTCGGCCCCGAGGTGCAGCCTGCCAGAAGCGCCAGGCTGGCGACACCCGCGAAGAGCGCGTTGCGCATCCCGCTACCCCGTCCGCCACACCTTCGGCTCGCGGCTTCGGCTCCAGGCGTAGTCACGCCGCCACGCCTTCGGCTCGCGGCTTCGGCTCCGCCGGAGGCAGGGGGGCAGGCTGAGCGGCACCGGACCGTCCGGCGGCACCGGACCCTCCGGCGGCACCGGACCCTCCGGCGGCTGCTGCTGCCGGAAGCACGTTGACCGCGACGAGATAATGCACGCCGGCGGTCAGAAGCGTTGCCGCCGCCGTCGCCACATCGGCAGGCATCGAGACGTGCCAGAAGCCGAGGATCCACTCCAGCACCACGATCGCCGCGAGCGATACCGCCCCGGAGGCCGTGGCAGTCGAGAGAGTTGTCTGCATTGGTTCCTACCTCACAACATTGTCGCCGCCTGGAACGCAAGCGCGGCCGTGCGCCGCGCCCACCCCAGGCCGAACACTCCGAAATCCGGGTCCATCCCGTTCGCCGCCACCCGCTGCGCCAGCACCTCGGCGCACAGATCCGTTGCGCCGTTGGGCCACGCCTGCACCGCCGCCAGCGTCTCCGGCCCGATCACCCCGTCCGTCGCCGCGCCCACCACCACCTGAAGCCACACCGCCGACTGCGCGACGCCCGAGTTCACCGCCCCGTCGAACACGACCATCGCCAGCGCCGGCGGAAGGGCATCTCCCTCGACCGGCGTCCAGTAATCGCGCGCGTAGATCAGCCGCGCCTCGGCCTCGGTCAGGTTCGCGATATCCATCGTCGGATAGGAAGCCGCCGAGATCCCGTACTTCGTCCCGAGCAGCTTGCCGGCCCCGACCGCGCCGCCGCTCCAGTTCCCGGGATCGCCCGGATCATCCTGGTAGCCGCCTTCCCAGTTCAGGATCCACGCAACCGCCGCAGCAAACGCGGCCGTTGGCCGCGGACCATCCGCGCTCATGCCTCGTCGTCCGCATCCTCGGTAAACTTCGCGATCGCCGCGATCAGCAGCCCGTGCGTGTGCGCCGCCGATACGTCACTTGTCGGCGTGATCCCGACAGATCCGTCCGGCGTCTCGTAGATGAGCAGCCCCTTCACCCCGCCGTCGGCGCGCACCGCCTCGAGGGCGGCGAGCCAGCGCGCCCGCACCGTGCGCGGGTTCGGCGCGCGGCCAGCCGCCATCGGATGCGCGATAACCTCGGCGCCCATCTCACTGCCCTTCCTCGGCCTCCGCCTCGTGAATTGCCCGTTGCAATTTTGCCGCCACGCGCCGCGCCTCCGCGATCGGCAGCACATCCGTCGCGGCAAGCCACTCGTCCTCGTTCTCGCCCATCACGCCGCATCTGACACCGCCGCCCTCGGCGACGGCCTCGAAAACCCCGATCCTTGTCACTGCTGCGCTATGGCCTCTGCTTCGGCGGCAGCGGCGGGTTCGGCGCCGGATAGAACACCGGTCCATCGCGTCGGAGCATCGGCGTGCCGGACGCCCCTGCCGGCCGCTGGCCGCCGTGCATCTTCACGCGCGTCCCGAGCCTCTGGGATGCCCGCATCGCGCGGTGCAGCGCCGCCGCGTCCCGCTCGTTCCATGGCAGCGCGAGCGCAACCGGCACCCGCGCTCCCGGCGGCATGAGCCACACGTAGATCGCCCGCGGCTCGTCGAGCGAAAACGCCGCCACCGTGCCGGCCGGAATGCCGAGCAGCGGAAGGATCGGCCGCGGCCGCCCCAGGCTCGCCCACCACGTCACACCCATCGCGACAACCAGCGCGCAATAGGCGCCGGCCTTGAGCCACGGTCTCGCCGCAAACAGTGAGGCAGCGCCGGTCATGAGCGCCGCGGCCGCGAACAGCGCCGCGATCACGGCTGCATCCCGTAGAGCTTCATCGGCAGACGGTTCACGCTGCCCGGCAGGAAATGCCCGCGCGCGAACCGGAAGCGGAACATCGTCAGTTGCTCTCCCCGGTGTCGCAACAGTCCACTCTGCTCCAGGAACGTCGTGACGCCGCCGGCGCCGAGCCGCATCGCCGTGGCCGTAACCTTCACCGGGAGCGCCGCGCCGTGCGCCTGGTAGAGCATCGCATCGACGATCCACTCCCCGCTCGGCAGCCCGCGGCAGACCACCATCTCCTGAGCCGTGCTCTGGGGGTCGAGCGTGCTCCCGAGATCGTCCCTGAGCAGGTTGCAGTGCGCATCGCTCATGTGCGAGAAGCCGACCGGCGCGTCGCCCGGCGCCTTCACCCAGAGATCGACATCGGCCTTCGGCGCGCTCAGCCACGAGAGCGTGAAAACGAGATCGCCCTGCGTGACGCCGGCCTTCTCTGCCTTGGTAGCCGCCACCAGCGCCAGCGCCGCAAGCGCCATGAAGACCACGAGCAAAGCGATCAGCAGATCACGGAAAGCCCAGGCGAAACCTGGTGACTCAGACCTCCTCGCCACCGCACCACCAGATCGCCTCGCGCAGCCACGCCATCAGCAGAACGCCGGCGATATTCGGCGCGATCGCGAATGCCATGTCGCGGAACACCACCGCCATCGCCGCCGGCGTCAGCGCGTGCAGCCCGTTCACCGCGAGCAGCATGCCGAGCCCGGTGCACCCGAGCGCCCACATCGGCACGCCGTTCGCAATATGCCTCGCCGTCTCCCAGCGCCCGCGCCACGCCGCCCCGAAGCCGACCAGCGCATAAAGAGAAAGCCCCGCCAGCATCGCGGCTTCCTTACCGCCGAGCGCCGGCACCGCAGCGAATAATCCGGCCCGCCACGCCGCAATCCCAACCGCCGCCACCATGACATTGATGACGACGAAGCGGGGGCGGAAGACGGCCATCGACCTTATGACCCTTGCGCTCTCGCCGAGCCGCCCGATCCCATCATGCACGCCTCGCCGTCATGCACCGCCAGGAGCGTCCACGTCCGCGTGTCCGGCCGTTCCGTCACCATCATGGTCACGCCGTCCGGCCCGTCGCCCCACCAGAGCAGCCGCTCGCCGAAGCGCGCCTTGAGCACGCCGAGCACCACGCCGAGCGGTCCGCACTGCGCCGTCGCCTGCGCTCGAGGCATCACCGCCGCGGCTTCGCCTCGCGGCAGGCTCTGCACCGGCGCCCGCGCCCCAAGTCCTTCAGCCGGGATCAGCAGTGCGACCGCCAGCGCGGCCGCAAGCATGGTGCGCATCGGTTGAAATCCTCTCAGCTCTCGTAGATCGCCAGGTCGCCGCTCGGAATCGAGAACGTCACGTTGATCGCGATCGGCTGCTCGGTGAGCTGCCGCACCAGTCCGGCGCCGGTCGCCGTCGTGTTGACGCCGACATTGAACGTGTCGGCCGAGAGCAGGGCGACCGTATAGACCGTCTCCGGACTGAGCCCGGTCGGCAGCGTGCCGCCGAAGCGTCCCGTGAGCACCACGCTCGCGCCGTTCGCCAGCGCCGGGACCGATCCCGCCGTGATGCCGTAGGCGGTCAGCACGCCGGGCGACGCCAGGGTGCCGTCGAAGGGGAACCACGGGTCGTTGCCGATCCAGTCCCAGTAGAGCAGATCGCCCGCGGTCGCCGCGTCGAAAAGCCCCCACGCAACCACGGTGCCCCAGCTTGCCGTTGCCTGGGGGAAAGAAATGATCGAGCCGGAGACGACGCTTGCCGGCCCCTCGCTCGTCGCCGCCGGGAAGGTCGAGAAGGTGATGTTGTCGCCGAGGCCGACCGTAACGCTGGCGCTCAGCGTGACGGTCGTGCCTGTCGTGCTTGCAACAGTCACTCCCGCGCCGATGTCCGCCGGCGTCGTCAGATCGAGCACCGTCATGCCGGCCTTGATCCAGGCCGGCACCGCGGAGAAGGTCAGGGTAGCGCTGTTCGACGTCGCCGCGCTCGTCGCAAGCTGCCCGGCCACTTGCGCGCGCGCATACGCCCCGCCGCTCACCTCGACGCTGCCGGTATCGGCATCCGTCGGCGCGGTGGTGAAAAGACCGATGAACCGGCCGCCGAGCGCCGGCATCGCCACCATGCCCGCGCTCCAGTTCAGGAGGTCGCGTGCGAGAAATCCTGTCTTTGCCATGTCATTGCCCCATCAGCCGGACGGTCCGGCGCCACCCGGCATGCCGGGATAATCTGCCGTCCAGTATTGCCAGAGCTCCGGAACGGACCCGTCGCTCGCATTGCCGATGATCTGGATCGCGTAGCGCACGGCCGGCAGGAATGTGCCGACCCTCTGCGCGATCGCCGCGCTGGCCGCCCCGGTGCTCGGGCTCGCCACGATCTGCGCCGCGCCGAGCAAGCGGCTCGCCGCGGCCGCGTCCTGACCCGGAAAGTAGAGGTTCGGGAAGACCCCGATCGCCACCGTGTTCACGCTCGTGATCGTCACCCCGGCCGCCAGCATGCGGCCGAAATCCGCCGTCACGACGCCGGTTTCCGCCGGCGAGGTGAGAGAGCGGAGCGCCGTCGCCGACTGGACCATCAGTACCCCGTCATCGTCATGCCGCCGGAGGCGGCCGAGAGCCCCGTCATCGTCATCCCCTCTGCCGGGGGCTGCATCCAGAAGCGCGCATCGAACCCGAGCGGCGTAGCACCGCCCGTCAGCCGGCCCCACGCCGCAGCGATCGCCCGCAAATACCCGAGCACGAGCGCGCCCGTTGACCCGAGCATCCGCCCGCTTGCCGCCCCCAGCGACCTCGCAGCCGCCGAGGCGCCCCCGGAGAGCGCAGCACGTCCCCGCGCCGCGCCTTGCCCCCGCGCCGGGCTCGAGACGGATCCGGCCATCGCGAACCGCCCGACCGCGGTTCCGATCGCCCGCATCGCTGCGGTCACCAGCGCCCCGGTCGTGCCGGCAAGCCGGCCAGTGGCGCCCGCTGCCGAGCGCGCCGCCGATGAGACGGCACCTCCGAGCCGTGCTGTGGCCCTGCCGGCGCCCTTGGCCCGCGCCGATATCGTGCCCGCGCTCGCCATCGCCAGCCGCCCGGCGCCACCACCCAGGCCGCGCAGGACCGCCGTAATGAGCGCCCCCGTCGTGCCTGCCAGCTGCCCGGCCGCGCTGCCGTGCGCGTTTGTCCTCGCATTCACATGGCCCGCGAGCCGCACCGCGGCGGTGCCCCCGCCGGCGCCGTCAAGCGCCGCCGGGGTGAGGCCGCCCATCGCCAGCCGCGCCACCGCGGCGCTACTGCCTTGCGCTCTCCCCGAAACGCTCCCGCCCAATGTTGCCCGCGCCACCGCTGCTCCGAGGCCGCGCGCACTGGCATTGGCGGTCGTTGGCCCGGCCGCCGTTGGCTGCCCCGCAACCGGCAGTCCGGAGGTTGGTGCGAAGGCCGTCATCTGGCAGCGAACCGTTCGCGCTCAGAACCCGACGAAAACGCGGATCGAATGCTGTCCCTGGCCTCCCACCATGGAAGGCGACGGGAACGTCGCCGGGAGCGCGCCGCCGGTGTAGGTTCCCGTGCCGTAGTATCCGACAGGGTTGCTGGATGTCGCAGGAGCGACGGCCAATCCCTGGCTCTCGAGAAGCAATTGCTCCGCGCCGTTGTAGCCGGTGCCGACAGCCCAGAGCTGGATGCCGTTGATTGCCCCCGGCACTCCGCACGCCAGATACACATTCGGCACGTCGATCACGGGCGGCGAGGCGGGCGATAGCGTCTGCATCCCGACCGCTGACACGCTGATGCTCCCGGCATCCCAGAGCAGCGCGCCCGGCACCCCAAGCGTCCCGTCGTAGATGCCGAGCTCGTAGGCCACCGCGCTCGTGGGCGCCGTCGAGCAGTAGATCGAGAGGCTGACCGGAGCGGCCGGCCCGCGCCAGCGCAAGGGCGTCGCGAAGATGATATCCGTGTAGGCGTTCGCCGCCGGCGCATTGGTGCCTGGGGTTCCGTAGTAATTGCCTGCGACGAACGGCATCATGCCCTGGTTGTCGCGCTGGGCGCCGTTGGTGATGAACACATCGCAGAGATTGCCGGCGAAGCTCACCAGGGCATTGGCATTGGTGCTCTGGAACACGATCGTGCGCGAGAGCGTGTTCGGCGTGCCGGAAGTGAATGCCCCGAGCCCGGTTTCCCAGACGAACGTCACCGTGTCGCGAATGCAATAACGAACGTTCTGCCCGCTCGCGAGATCGCCGGCGCTGAGAGCCTGGGCGAAGGTCAGATATCCTCCGGCCGCCGCGCTGCCGCCGAGGGACAGAGCCCCCGTGCCGGTGAGCGTATCCTGTTCCCAGACGCGGTCGATGACCTTTGCCGGATAGACCGCCATGGCTACCTACGGTCCGCTCCCGGCGGATGGCACGCTCGGCGCCATCGCCGGCGCCGGGGTCCCCAGCGCGGTAAACGCGCTGGGGTGCCCCGCCGCCATGATCAGCCGCCGGAGATCGGCAATCTGCACCGAGAGCGCGGAAATCTGCGCCTTGATGTCGGAAAGCTCCTGCGCCTGATCGCTGAACGCCATCTCCGCCGCGGTCAGCCGCCGCTCGTGGTCCGCCTGCGTCGTGGTGATGGTCGCCATGGCGGCCGAATCGCTCCACACCCAGCCCATCGCGATCAGGATCACGGCCAGCCACGGCACGAAGTCGCGCATGAAGGTGCGCAGCAGGTCCCGGTTCGCCTCGCTCATTTGCCGCGCTCCGCTCGCAATCAGCCGCCGATATTCGCCCGGTATTGCGCGAGCTGGTCGATCCCGTTCACGATGAACTGGTTCGAGAACGCATCGAAGAGATAGATCTGCGTCCCCGCCACCGTGAGATCGATGTGATAGACCTGGATCGTCGTCTTGAAGCTGATGTTCTCCTGCGCCTTGAACGGCACCGGGCCGGGATCGACGGTGAGCCAGGTCACGTTGTAGACGATCGGAAGCTCGCTCGTTTCCCCGGCCGCCGAGAGCACCTGCAGATCGCCCATCGCGGCGAACTGCTGCATGGCCGTCGAGCTGACCAGCGATCCGATCGTGCCGGAATCGAAGCTCGCCCACGTGATGCTGGCCTCGACCTTGTCCCACCCGACCGGGATATCGATCCGGCTCACCATCCCGAGGCCCTTGTAGAGCTGCATCAGCCGCTTCGGCTGCGGCACCTCGAACTCCTCGGCGCGGCCCAGGAGGCTCGTGCCGTCGAGATATACGTTGCAATTCCACAGCGAATTGATCACCAGCGATGCCATGTTACTGCGCTCCCGTGGGCTGCGTCTGCGCGGCGCTCACCGGACCCAGCGTGTTCAGGAGCGCGATGTTGACATAGACGTTGAAGTTGATCGTCTGCGCCGGCGGCGGCGGCATCAGGCTGATGTCGAAGGTGAGCTGCCCGGCCGCGAGCTGCACGGCCGTGTTCTCCGCCGGGTTGTAGGTGCACACGCCGCCGATCAGCGCGCCGCGCTGCACCAGCGTCCGGAGGAACCCGTTCACCGTCGCCAGGATCGAGTTGATCAGCCCGTTGGTGATCGGCTGGTCGAGGAACTGCATCATGGCGAGCTGCACGCTCTGCTCGACCACGTCCATCGTGCGCCGGATCGGAATGAAGGTCGCCGGATCGGTGAAGCTCGGATAGGCCGCCGAGGTGTTGCCCCACACCCGGAGCCCGGTTCCGAAGCCGTTGAAGACCGTCAGGATGCCGGCCGCGTTCAGGTTGTTGGTGTCGCTCGACGGATCGAACGCGCTCGAATACATCGGGATGTCCGGCCCGACGATGCCCTGCACCTGCACGTTGCTCGGGCTGAACCAGTAGCCGTTGGCGATATCCTGCGCCGCCGTCACGCCGGCCACCCACTGCGAATAGGGCGCATCGGCATTGGCGTTGTAGAGCTGGTTGATGACGATCCCCTGGTTGTTGAGCGTGTTCCCGGTCGGCACGATGCTCGGATCGAACCACATCTCCTGCGGGAAGCAGAGGATCGCCCGGTAGCTCGAAGTGTCGAACGAGTTGCCGGCGGTGCCGCGATTGCTGATCGCGCTCGCCACGCTCGTCGCCGGCGGGCTGTCGATGAACGCCATGGCCCGGATCGTCGTTGCCAGCGTGGTGAGCGCCGAGGCCGTGGTCTCATCCTGCGAATAGCCGGGCGCGATCAGGAGCTTCGGGAAGAAGCCCATGCTCTGGAACGTGGTGAGGAAGGCCTGCATCCCGGTATAGACGCCGCCGGTCACCGCGCCCACGATGTCGGCATCCATGACCTTGCTCGGGTCGGCATAGGTGTAGGCGATGCTGAGAGCCTCGCCCAGCGTGATCGCGCCGCCGGTCTTCGCATAGACGAACCCGTTGACGTAATCGACCGTGTAGTCGGTGTTCTCGATGTAGGTCGTGGTCTTGCCCGAGTTCTGCACCACCACGGTGCTCGCGAGCGTCCCCGAGTTCGGCAGCCCCGGCCCGATCAGCCCCATCTGCTTCAGGTTCACCACCTGCGTTCCGGAGGCCGGCATGCTGAACGCCGTCGCCGCGACCACGGTCTGATGCACCGCCGGATTGAACACGTTGACCACGATCACCTGGCCGGAGCCCTGCGCGCGGATCGCGTTGAGCGCCCTCGGGATGGTGTAGCCGCGCACCAGCGGGCCGAACTGCGAGTCCGCGAGTGTCGAGCCGCTCAAGGTCGGCGTGTCCGGATTGGGCGGCACCGGCGCGCCGGAGGCCGCGGCCCACTGCGGCGCCGAGCCCACGAGCCCGATCACCGCTGAGTTGACCACCGTCACCGGCACCGGGCCGGTCGTGACCTCGGTAACCTCGATTCCGTGCAGAAAATTCGCAGGCATGTTTTTCTCCTCGGGCTACGCTGCCGCAGCCCGCCTCAAATCGCTTCCGTTCGAGATCAATTCGTCGGTTCTGTCGGCGCGCCGCCGCCCGGGTAAACCGCCGTCACTGTATCCGCCGGCGCCCAGGCGATCATCACCGTATCGGCTGCCCCGATGCCGCCGCCCGCAACCGCCGTCACCACTCCGGTCGTCCCGTCGCAGGTCCAGTCCACGAACTCCTGGTAGAGCACGAGCCCGTTGCCCGAGCTCACCGCGCCCACCACCACCGGAAGCCCCCCGGGCAGCGTCAGCGTGCCGTTCGCGAACGTGTAGCTCCCCGCTGCGACCTGCTGGCCGTTCGCCACTGCCAGAGCCGCGGCATACATCTGCCCCTTGACCAGATTCGCCAGCGCATAGGCGGGCGCGGTCTTGAGCTTCAGCGTCGGCACCTCGAGCCGCATGTCATAGAGCCAGACGCGGCCTTCCGGGTCCTGTTCGCTGAACCGCTCTTCCGAGAAGTAGGCGTTCCGGCACGCCGGCGGCCGGAACCCGGTCAGCGCCGCCTCGATCGCATCGACGAGCGCATAGACGCTGCCCGCGCCGTTCAGCGCCCAGGCCGTCTGCCTTGCCTCCACGTGCACCTCGAACGTGAGCAGCCGCTCCTGCACCATGGCGTCGGTCGTCATCGGCTTGCCGAAGCGCGTGCCCTGATACGATACGAGCACGAACGCGATGGCCGCCGATGCCCACCACGTATCGAGATCGAAGTCCGGGAACACATAGACCGGAATCGCCAGCCCGGCGCCCGAGAAGTAGCTCGCCAGCTGCGCGGCGATCGCCGCCTGGATCGTGCCGACATCCTCGCCAAGCGCCGGCGTGTAGGTTCGCCCGGCCCAGGCGGTCGGGTCGAGCCACACCGGGCCGGTGCCGTAGATAGTGCCGCTCATCTCTCAGGCCACCGTGGGCCGCCACGGGCTTTCCAGCCCTCGCGGCGCATCGTCGCTCACCCTGTTCGCTCCTAGCGGCTATGCGGCAGCACGACCGCCAATCCCATCACCTGCTCGCTCTGCCGTTGCGCGTAGGAGCCGGGCGTCACGATCTGCCGTCCCTCGATCCATGCTTCCTGCACGAGGCCCGCGAGCGTGTTCTGTGCGGTCGGGCCGCACGCCGCCTGCACGGCATCCTCGACCGCATCGGCCAGCGCGTTCAGGTTCGCAACATCGCTTTCGTCCGGCACGTCGCCGTGGATCGAGTAGATGAAAAGATCCGCGAGCAGCGTCACGCGCGCCGGCGCGAAGAGCCTGCTCCGGTCGTAGATCTCGCCCTTCTCGACCAGCACGAAGGCGGGATACTGCTCCGCGCCAAGCGTGCTGATCGAGACAGGGCGCCGCCCCGCATACTGAAATGGTCCTGCCGGCGAAAGGAGAAGGGCGGAAATCTGTTGAAACAGGGCCGAGTAGATGGCCTCACGACCGAGCGGCATCCGGCTCACCAAAACGGGCCATGCGATGAAGTCCCACTGCTATAATGAAGCAGACGACACCCTTTCCGGCGCGTCACTCAGCGGCGCACCGGGACCCCCGGTTACACCGCCCGGTCAAACGCAAAGAATCGCGTGCCCGTCGAACGAAAGAGCCAGAGAGCCTCTGCAGATCACATCGCGTCCCAACAAGACGTCAAAGATCCCCGGCGTTGGCGGAACGAACTCCGCCCCCGTGACGGGGAATGCAACAATGCTGGCGCTCACGATGCCACTCGGCAATGGTGCCTGTGAAAACACGACGCCGACCCGAAACTGATACAGGTTGGTCGGCTGATGACCGTGAACGCCTCCCACCGGTTGCTTGCCGACCGGCGTCAAACTGCAGTCACTGATCACCTTCGCCGAAATGCATGTGCAGGAAGCGCCCATGTCGAGCAGGGCCATGTATCGCTTCAAGCTCACTGGAGACCCCGGTTGCCCGACCGGATTCGATGGGGCAGGCGGCTCAAAACCCGGCGGCAAAATGGCAAGCTGCAGCAGAGGCCCGACGGCCGGGACAAAGCTAACCGACAGGCACGGCATGCGTAAAAAAGCCGAGGTCTATACCAATGTCAGTCACCTGCTGGATCGAAAAAAGCCCGTCCTTGATGAAGGCAACGGCGGAAACCCGCGCGTCCTCCGCGCTGGAAAAATACCCAAGCACCTTGCCGTCCTTCATCAGCGCGTATTTGCCCTGGTATTTCGGAAGGATGGTGGGAAGCAGTTTGCGAAATGCGTCGTAGTTCCGGTCCACTTCCTGTTGCTGAGCTTCGTTCATCCGCTACCCCTGATGCAACTGAACCCGGCCTGCAGAGGCCATGTAAGACCGGGGCGGGGCGAACAGACCGACCGGAGCGGCGAGCCCACCCCAAAAGGCACCCCAAAGGTCGGCAACAGGTTCATCTCTCTCAGGCCACGCAAGCACGGCTTCATTAAGGAACAGGTAAGCACGGGCGGGGAAGGCCCGCAAGTGAGCCGGCCACCCGGCTCAGTACACATCCCCCGGGAACGCCCAGTCCACGTAAGGCTGCAACATCGCCAGCGTGGTCGGATGCATCGGCTGCTTCACCATGTAGTTCACCCGCTGCGGTCCTTCGCCGGTTCCCGTATCGCCGACCCGCGTCCGGTTCTTGAACAGAAGCGCTACCTGCTGCATGCACGCGATCCTGATGCCGTCCGGCAAGAGTTGCGCGCCCGGAAAGAGCGCCACCGCCCCGGCCGTCACCTGCCAGGTCACGCTGCCGTCCGCCACACTCGCGCCGAGCTGCGCCGGCCACGCCGGAGCCGCTGCCCCGCTCGTGCCGCCGCCCGCGGTCGTGAAGACGTATCCCTGCGCCGTGCCGGGCGGCACGGCCACGATCTCTGCATTCGCCGCGTAGAGCGTACTCGCCGCCCATCCGGGCAGCCCGGCCACCGCGATCATCCCCGGCGTGATGTAGCCCGCCGAATAGACCACCTGCACGTTCTGCACGCCGCGCCGGAAATACCTCGGAAAACCAATGAAACCAGGCGATATATAGACAAAGCGGTCATCAAAGGTGTAGCCGCCCCAGCTTTGCGTCGGCGGATTGCCGGCCGCCGGTATGGCGTTCGTTTCGATCGTGACGCTCGTCACCCCGAACACCGGGAAGTGCTTGAGCGCAATCCGGTCCTGCCCCGAGCCGTTGCGCATCTCGGCCCACTCTTGCGCCATGAGCTCGCGCCCGAGATAGGCCTCGATCGAGCGCGACACCCCGGAGATCAACGCCCCCAGCACCGCGTCGGATGCCGTGGTCGCGGAAAGCGCCGGAACGATGAACGCCTTGCAATCGGCGAGGCTCGCGAGGTCCCTGGGATTTGCCATCACCGCCTCATCATCCGGCCGGCTGCACCGGCCCGGGCGGGAGCCGCTCTGTCGCCGGCTCGAACCCGTTGCCGCTGGCGATCAGCGCCGCTCCCACCTCGTCCGGCACCATGACCACGCCCCACCGATCGGGATAGACCACAAGGCTGCCGACCCTCACGAACGGCGTCTCTGCGGGCAGCCGCACCAGCATGGCCACGCTCCGCTCGCCACAGGTTGCTCAGATGCCGAGCTTGTCCATCTCGCCCTGCAACAGCTTCATCGCCTCGCGCACGTCGCCCTTCGCCGCCGCGACACTCTCTCGCGCGAGTCTCGCCGCCACGCCCTCCGCGTGCCTCGCCAGGCCCGCGAAATGCTCCCGGAGCGCCCCCCCGAAATGCGCCGGCACCCGGAAAGCGCCATCGCGCGCCGTGAAGTTCTGCCCGGCAACCGACACGCTCGCCACGCCCGCCGGCGCCTCGACCCGCACACCCTCCGGCACGCTCTCATGGGTGGCAGCCACGATCTTGCCGCTCGCCACCATTTCGCCCAGGTTGCTCTTCTCTGCCATCACACCCCTCAGATACTCAGATTGCCGCCCGGCCCGTTCAGGTTGGTGATCGCCGCGAACGCCGGCGTGAAGTAGCAGGAGAACACCTCGTCGCAGTAGACGCCGTATTCATACCGCCTGGTCTGGAACGGCCACTGGATCTGGTAGTAGTCCTGCCGCACATGCGCTTCGAGCAGGTTCGGCACGCCCGAAAGCTCGTAGGGCGTGCGGTCAGACCAGAACAGCACCGTTCCCGGCGGCAGGAACGGATGCACCTCGATGTCGAGCGTGTTGCCGAACCACTTGTTGAGGTAGCTCGTCACGCGCCGGCCGGCGACGATCCGCCCGGTCTCCGCGTCCGCATCGAAGAAGATACGGAAGGCCGCCGCCGCGTTCTGCCCGAGCATCGTGCCCATGAAGTTCTGGATGTCGGCAGCGGACATCAGGATGCGGTCGAAGCCGAGCTTGTACTGGTCGTAGGCCGCCCGCAGCACCGCATCGAATTCGTTGATGTTGGTGCCGTTGATCGTGAGCCCGGTGTTGCCGGCCGGGGCGGTATAGACCAGCGATCCGCCGGTGCTCAGGCTCACCCCGTTGGCGAGCACCGGATTGGTGCTCATCGCCGTGCCGGGCGCGCCGCCGAACACGTTGCCGAAGACCTGGGAGAGCACGCCGTCGGGCAGCAGCAGGTTGACGCTGTTGTCCTTGTAGACGCCCCCCACCTTGAGGCTCGTCACCGGCTGCGCGGTCGCCGCTCCCGGCCCGGTGATCACCGCCTGGTTCGAGAACGTGGTGCCGACATAGGTCTCGGCCCCGGTCGTCGCCGCCGCGAACCACGCATAGGCGATCGCACCCGGAACCGCCGCCACCGTCGCGGTCACGTTCTCGCCCGCCGTCGTCGTCACGCTCGCCTCGGCGCTCGGCCCTGCCGACCCGCCGCCGAAGGTGTCGGTCGAGCCGTCGGCGTTGCTCTTGCTGATCTGCCCCGGCACGCCGCCCGTCAATGCGACGTTGTTCCACGGCGTCGTGTTCAGCCAGCCGAAGCCGGAGAGCGCAACCGCCATCACGTAAGCCGTGCCCGCCGCCCACGTGCCGCCCGTGCCGCCCGCGGAGAGCGTCGGCGTCGGCGTGGTGCCGAGCGCCGTCCCGGCATTGCCGAGAATGAGCGCCTGCTCCTCGCCGATCATCACGCTCCTGAGCGTGGACTGCACGGCGTTGCCGAGCGCGTCCGGCGTCAGGTTCTCGGCACCCAGCCGCGCCTCGAACGTCACGCTCGATTCCAGCCCGAGCGTCTTGTAGGTCGCGGTCTGGTCCTGTTCGGCGAGTGCGATCCGGCCGCCGCGATTGCCTTCGCTCACCCCAAGCGCGATCTGGCTCGTGTTGATCGAGGTGATGCGCTTCCAGTGATAGGCGTTGCCGCCATCGGCGGAAACGCGCGGCAGGCGGCTGATCTCGGGGATCAACTCCTTGAACGGATACAGGAGCTGCACCACCGGCCGAAGGTCATACCAGAGGAGGCCAGTGGCCTGGCTGATGGTGTCGGCCTTGGAAATCGTGCCGAGCTTCCCGCCCAGGCCCTTGATGAAGCTGTCGTTTTGCAGCAGCGCTGCAACAATCTCGTTGTTGATCATCTGGAATATCCTCTCAAATCGCTGCCGCTTACCGCGCCGCGCCGCCGCGGAAGCTCGGGTCCGTCAGGACCGGCCGCGCGAAGGTTGCGGAATTGGCGATCATGTTGCCGATCAGCCGGCCGGCCGCCGCCTGCCGCCCGCCGGGCGTCGCCGCGTCGAGATCGACGCCCTTGAGGAGCTTCTCGGTCGCGCTCGTCTCCTCCGCCTCGCCGACCGCCAGAGAGCCGCGCGGCACCGCGAAGAGCCGCGCCTTCGGACTGGCCGGCATCTTCTCCAGCGCCTCGACCTTGCCGCGCAGATACGCGGCCTCCTCGGCCTTCTTCTGAAGCTCGGCCTGCACCGCCTTCATCCCCGAGCGCTCGGGGTGCCCGACCGGACCGTGCTGGTAGGGCTCGTCCACCTCGTACTCCGGCACTTCGCCCTCGGTCATCTCGCGCTGGGTCAGCGGCTCCAGCCCTTCCTCCGGCTTGTAGATCGGAGGCTCGGCATCGCCCGGCTGCTCGTGCGGCTCGCCCTTGTGGCCGACCGCCTGGCGCAGGTGATGGTGCGCCAGCACGTGGTGCTCGTGCGCCTTCTCCATGTGCTCCATCGCGCGGGCGAAATGATCGGCCGCCTTGATGATCGTGCCATCGGCGCGCTTGAATTCGCCGTCCTTGCGGCGCGCGCGCGCCATGCACTCCATCGCCGCGCCGCACGCCTTGTGCGCCTCGACGATGTGGTGCGCCGCCTTCCTGATATGCTCGTGATGGCGGCCGTCGGCCGCCCGCTTCGTCAGACCAACGTCTGCCATCTTTCCCACTCCTGAAATGACATCGGCGAAGTCGCTCATCGTCTCCGCCTCGCTCCCCTCGTGCTCGACAATCTGGCGGATCACGCTCGCCAGCTCGCGGGCGACGCTCCCGAGCTTCTCGCTCATGGAACGGTCGCCGCCGTCCTCCTCGGTGATGCCTTCCTGCCTGCGCCCGCGCTGTGCATTGCGGATCAGGTCGAACGCCTCCGAGAGCGCCTTCACGTCGATCATCGTTTTGACGATCGCCGCATCGCATTTCGCTGGGAGGCTCAGCCCGTCGTGCGCCGCCTCCGGCCCTCCGCCCGCATCGACCAGATTGCTCGCGAACGGATCGTCGCCCGTGTCGTCCCCGTGCGCGGATTTCTGTTCGGGCGGCCCCTTTTCGTCGATCTTCTTCTTCCAGGCCGCGACGATCCGCCGCTTGATCGCCGCCAGCTGCTCGGCCGTGTATTCGTCGGCGTTCTTCTTCTGGTGGATGTAGCTCCAGGCGGCGCGGATGTGCGCTTCGGTATCGATCGGATAGCGCTTCTTGCCGTCCTCCTGGTAGCCTGGATCGGCGTATTCCACATCGCCGTAGGGCTTCTTGCCGTCGCCCGGCTCGTCGCCGCCCTTGGCGAGACCGTCCGCCCCGGACTGCCACGGCCCTTCGGGCCTCGCAGTGGCCCTCCGGGCCAGCTTCGCCAGAAGCCGCCCGAAGAGGCCCACTTCCTCCGGCGCGAGCGAAATGCCGTGCTCGATCGCCGAGCTCAGGATCGGTTCCGCCATCGTCTCATCTCCAATGGAACGCGCCGGGACGCCGGCCGCCTTCTTCATATCGATCTTGCAATCGGGATTTGCCGGCCTGTCCACGAGGCTGATCTCGATGAGATCGAGGCCGGTGATGGTCGAGCCTTTGCGATCCGTGACATCGCCGCCGATCGAGAAGCCCTTGTAGACATCCTCGATGACCTTCTTCCACGCCTCGTCATCGACGATCTTGGCGCCGATGTAGAGGCCCTTCTCGTCGATGTTCGCCTCTTTCGTCACGCCGACCGCGCTCGGCTGGTGCATCTCGCGGACGTTGCGCCATTCCATGTATCCCGGCAGCGCCGCCTTGATCGCCTCGAGCTCGATCACCTCGCCGTCGAGATCGCGCGTCGGCGTCGATGCGTAGCCGAACACCATCCGCTTCTCCCGATCGACCTTCGCGATCGGCAGATAAAATCCCACCTGGTCCATGGGCTGTCCTCAGTTCGTGCGCATCACCGGCTCCGCGCCTGGCTCCGGCCATCTTTCGCCCTGCGCCGCCGCGCTCGTCACCTGCAAGAGATCGTAGGCGAGCATCTGCCACGTTGCCGGGCCGCCGCACGCCGCCATGTCGATCTCGCCCACGTACGTCCCGTCGCTCATCGTGTAGCGGAGGCAGAGCCTGACGCCGTCGCAATGCACGTGGCGGCATATGCGCGGCGTGATGTCCGCGCCGCCGGGCTCCGGCGCCTTAGGCTTGCGCTTCTGCATGCTCCGGCTCTTTCTGCCGCGCTTCGCTCGCAGCAGGCTTTGCGCTGGTGTCGGCCTCCGGCGCCCTGAGCACGTCCTCGAGCGCGACCGCGCCCTTCGCCGTATAGATCAGCAGCGCATCGCCGTCCGCCACGCGCTCCTCTCCGATCTCCTCGCGCACCTCGTTGATCGAGCGCACGCCCGCCTTGAGGTAGATCTCCGCCACCTGCGCCTGTTGCAGCGGATCGACATCGATCTTCGGCTGCCACACGAACTCCAGATCCTCCGCGCCGAGCACGTCCTGGATCAGCGGGTCCATCACCTCGTCCTTGAACCACGTTTGCAGCGCGAGCGTGCCCTCTTCCTCGGCCACCTCGACGCTCACCTGGGCGGTGGCGCGGTTCATCTCCTTCACGAACGGCTGCGGGCTCACCGAGAACGTGTAGCAGACCAGCCGCGCCAGCCATTCGTCGTAGTCGCTCTTCAGCGCCTCTCCGTTGGCGTTCTTGATGTCGAAGGGCTTCATCCCGCCCGGCACGAACCTGACCCGGCTCTTGAGCGCCGCGTTGCCGCCCGTCATCGCATCGAAGCCCGCCTGGAACATCGCGATCTGCTGCGGCGTCCACGGGTCCGGCACCGTGATGACGAGCTCTGGCATCGAGCCCTCGGTCCAGAAATTCACCTGGTAGAGCGTGCGCCGGATGCCCTCCGTCACCTCCAGATACAGTTGCTCGACCGGCGAGTAGCCGTAGAGCGGCAGCTCCGGCCGCGGCCGCATCGGCCGGTAGAGAAGTTCCCGCTCGGTCAGGTTGATCGACGGCAGCCCCTTGATGATCTGCTGATAGGCCGGGCTCGGCCAGTCCGGGATGCGCCCGGCGTCATCGACCAGCGGCAGGATCGTGGCGCCGTCCACCACCTCGAGCGCGTGCACGCCCTCGATTCCCTTGCCGCCTTCGTTGCGCCAGACATAGATCGCCGGCGCGTCGATGACGAAGAGATCTTCGAGCAGCAGCCGCGCCCATTGCGTGAAGCGCCGCTTCTTGTCCGGTCTCTGCAGGAACTCCTTGACGCGCTTCGCCGCCGCGCCGCCGGCGCCGCCGCCGCTCTTGGCCTGGATCTCCCACGGCACGGTGAGCAGCTGGTCCTTCCGCGTCTCGATCACCGAGCGCAGCAGGCCCCAGCTCTGGCTCATCAGCCGGAGCTGGCTCATCAGCGCGAAGCGCTTCGGCTGGTAGTCGAGGTTGACCCCGACCGGATAATCCCACTCCCTGGCGTAGTTGCCGGTGAGCGGCGCGAAGGGAAGGATCGGCTGGAACGGCGAGAAGAAGTTGGTGCCGATATCCACATCGCGGATCACGCCGGGCGGCGTATCGGGCCGCGTCTCGCGGTATTGCGATTCGAGCCCGGTGTTCCACCCGTAGGGGTCGATCGGCTCGACCGGGTTGCGGTTCGGCGCCCCGCTCGGTCCGCCCGCCGCGGTATTCGTCGGCGGCCCATAGTAGGAAGGCCCCATAGGAGGCTGGCCGGTGCCGCGCGGCATGAGCGGCCGTTCGCCCGGCCCCATCGCGCGCGAGCGCGCGCCGGGCATGAGCTTCGGCGCCTTGCGGAGCCACCAGGATCCCGGGCCGCGGCCCGCCACGTCGCTCACTCTGTTCGCTCCTCGCGCCCGCCGCTCATCGGCACTCCGGATGCCAGCTCTGCACGCCGTCGGTCACTCTGCTCGCTCCTATCCTGCCGCCGCAGCGCACACACACATGCTCGGGATTGAGCCCGAGCTTGCGCCTCGCCTCGGCGTAGATGTCCGTCTCCACACCGCTCGCCGGCACCGGATCGTCACGGCGCCCCAGACGGGCAGTCCGCCACGGCAGCGGGTCCGGCACTTGCTGCTTCTGCTGCCCAGCCAACTGCTGCATCATCCATCCGAGCACGCCCGCGCCAGGCTGCACCTCGGCTGCCTTGCGCCAGGCGAGAGCCAGCGCGCACACGCAATCGTCGTGCGCGCCCTCCGGCGCCGCATAACGCACGCCGGTCCTCGAATATTCGTACTCGAACTGCTCGAGCTCGACCCGGATCATACCCTCCGGAAACCGCACCTCCTGCCGCTGGATCGCGACCGCGAGGCCCTCCATCAGTTGCTGCTTCGACTGCGCCGTGAACTTGAAGCCCTCGAAATTGCCGCCCCCGCCGCGCTGCAGAGCCTCGACCACCGGGTCACCGACCCCCGTCGCATCCACCAGCGCCGGCGCATCGCCGGTCGCCGCCCGCACGCCCTCGATCGTCTCTTGCCACGGCGCCTGCCAGCGCTCGAAGCGGCACACGCGGCCCTCGAGGTCGAGCGCCACGCCGACCGTCCAGTCCTGCGATTTCGCCAGGTCCCAGCCCCAGCACGCCGGCGGCGTGCCACTGACTCCGTCCGTCACGCACTCGGCAATCGCCGCCAGCCCGAACGGGTTGCCGCCATCATCGGATGGCTCGGCCAGATAGAGCTCGCGGAACACCGCCTCCGGGAGCGCCCGCCTGGCGTCCTCGACCTCGGCCGCATCGAGCACCCCCGCCGCGATCGCATCCGCCGCGATCAGCTTGGCATACCGCATGCCGGGCTCGCCCGCCTCGGCCCGCCGCGCCAAGGCATAGAACCAGTTCCGCCGGCCCTTGACGTTGCCGATGATCCTGACCGGCCCCTGGGTCGCCGTCAGCGTCGTCCGCACCGCGTGCCACGCTTCCTCGCGCAGCCGGCTCGCCTCGTCGATCACGGCGGCGTGAACGTCCTCGCCGTAGAGCCCGTCCGGCCGCTCGCCCGACTTGAACCAGACCACCGCGCCGTTGCCGAGCGCGATGGTGAGCCTCGCCTCGTTGGGCTGGCACAGCCTGCGCGGCAGCTTGCCCTTCAGCCGCCGGAACGCGATCTCCGCCTGCTGGTAGGAGGGCGCGATCCACCAGTAGGCGGTACCCCGCCGGCCTCCCATAGCCTGCTCCAGGAGCCACACGATGCAGCCCCACGTCTTGCCCGATTTGGTCGAAGCCTCGATCAGCCCGTACCGCTCGGCGTGGAAGATGGCCTCACGCTGCCGTTGATATAACCACGGCCTCTCATAATCGATCGTCTCGACTGTCCGCACTCCCGCCAGCCTTAACTTCCTGCGCCGGAGATCTTTCGCTGATCCGGAATGTGAAGCGTGCTCCGCTCCCTTCTGGATCGCCGGAGCCGTGAGGCAACCTCTCGCGGTACTTCTCGGGACGATGCGCCCGCAATAGAAGGGCGAGAAGGCTATCGGAATATCGGCGGACGGTCAGCGGCTTCCCGGAATCGTCCCGGACCATCCGTCCGCCATAAACGACGGTTGTCTCAACTCCTTCGATGGCCCGGCGCCGTGCTTCTGCCTCGAGTGCATCAGTCGCGATTTCAATCGCCTCGCGCCACGCGGCAGCAAAGTGCGTATCGCGTTCACGCCAATGATAAAAACGGCTCCTCGAAATGCCGGCGCGCTCGGCCGCCAGAGAAACGCTGCCCGTTGTGGCCAGAAGCTTCAGGAATCGTTCCCGCTCCGCCTTATGAATACCCATGCCGCAAATCACCTCGATATCGCGACTCGGGTCCACGTAACGACGCGCCCGAAGATTGCTCGCAACGCCAATCTGCGAGGCTTTGTCCCCGGCGCATACGACTTCGACAATAGCATCATTACTGCCCGAAACTGTGCCATTTGGTCAAGTCGAGAGTGGCCCGCCATTTGATTCGGCTACGGCGTCCCGGAGCATTGACCCCCGGAGCATTGCGCCTCGGTAAAGGTGATGCAAGGCCAGGCCGTTGCTATGCTTCTCGCGGACGAACATCCCGAATGAGCAGCCGGCACGGACTCGATCCGTCACGCATGATCGCCGCCACAGGAAGAAGTATTCACCACGACACACTTGGACCACTTCACCGCCGCTCAAAGCAAATCAACGGCTCCCCCAGCCCCGACCCCAAAATCAGCGCACCACCCTTCAGGTTGGGTCATGGAAGAGAGGGACCGCGGTCATAGCGCCGCCAGGCACTCATCTGCAGCGCCGAGGTGAGGCAGTGCACGACGACGGGGCGAGATCGAACGGCGAAGGCTTCCGCAATCGCAGGCCGGACCTCGGCGTCCTCCCGGATGGTGATGCCCTCCGCGCCGAAGGCGCGCGCCCAGGCCGCGAAGTCGGGGTTGGTCAGGCGCGTCGCCTCGATGAACGGGCGATCGGGGTAGCGCATCGCCGTATGCATGCCGATCGTCCCGTACATGCCGTTGTCGGAGATGATGACGATCGGCTTGGCGCCGTACTGGCGGGCGGTGGCCAGCTCGTTGCCGGTCATCAGCGCCCCGCCGTCGCCCACGAAAGCAATCGTCTGGCGCTCCGGATGGCGGAGCGCGGCGGCAACCGCCATCGGCACGCCCGAGCCCATGGCACCGACCACCGAGGAAAGGAAGGTCTGCCCCGGCCGGAAATCGAGATAGCGATGCACGAACGAGCCGAAATTGCCGGCGTCCGAGGTCACCGCGGCGTCGGGCGCAAGATGGCGGTTCACCGCACACACCACGGCCGCGAAGTTGAGCCCGTCCGGCGCCGGTTCCCAGCAAGGCTCCATGAGGCCGAGCGAGAGCGCGTGCAGCGTCCCCACCCAGCCCTGCCTCGCCTCCGCCCCGGGCGGCGCGCCACGCGCAATGAGCGCCTTGATCACCTCGTGCGGCGAACAGGCGAGACCGAGATCCGGGCGCCATACGCGGCCGATCTCGTTCGCATCCGGCCAGACATGAACAAGCGGCAATTGCGGATCCGGCGCGCGCGGGAAGCGGTAGCCCTGGCTCACCGTGTCGGTCAGCCGCTCGCCGAGCGCCACCAACAGGTCCGCCTTCTGCATCTCGGACAAGAGCGGCGGCGGCACGCGGATCCCCATGTATCCGCCGTGGTTCGGATGCCGGCTGTCGAATAGCTGCGGCCGGCGATGCGTGGGAGAGATCGGCAGCATCCAGCTTTCGGCGAACCGCACAAGGTCGGTCGCAACCGCGCCGTCGGTGAGCGAATCGGCGGCGAGCGCGCCACCCACCAGCACAAGCGGGCGCACCGCGCGCGCGAGCATCTCCGCGAGCCGGTCGAGATCCTCCCCGCGCGGGGCCGCAAGCGCCTGCGGCCGCGGCCGCGCGAGCGGCGCCTCCGTTTCGGCATCGAAGAGATCTTCCGGCACCACCACCGCAACCGGGCCCGGCGTGCCGCTCTCGGCGAAATGAAAGGCGCGCGCGATCGCCTCGGATGCCTGCGCGGGCTCGTTCACCTCGATCACCGATTTGGTGATATCGGAGAGAAGGCGCGCGTAGTTCTGCTCCTGCAGCGCCTGGCGGCCGGCCTCGGCGCGCTCCACCTGGCCGATCAGCATCACCATCGGCGTCGCGTCGTGCCAGGCCGAGTGCAGCGCCACCATCGCGTTCGAAAGCCCGGGGCCGCGCGAGACGATCGCAACGCCGGCACGCGGGCGGAGCCTGCCGTCGGCCGCGGCCATGAACCCGGCCCCGCTTTCGTGACGGCAGACGATCAAACGGATCGCGTTGCCTTCGGCGAGCACGGTGGTGAGGCCGACATAGCTCTCGCCGGGCACGCAGAAGACCTGATCCACGCCATGCGCTTCGAGGCTTTCGGCGATCAGGCGGGCAACGGTTCTCGACATCTTCTCTCCCGCCTCATGCAGCGTCGCGCCGCCTGACACGCGCACGCGCCGCGCGGAAAATGAAGCGCTGCCGTGCGCTGTAGTTCCAGAGGAACACGACGCCGGTCGCGATCACCTTGGCAGGCAGGCGCCCGAGGTCCACGCCCGCAATCATCAGCCAGAGCGCCGCTTCATTGAAACCGAGCCCGATCACGCTCACCAGCAGCACCAGCGCCATCTCGTGATGGCGGCGGAAGCGGACCCCGCTTTCAAAGACGAAGCGGATCGAAAGCAGGTAATTGACCGCCGCGGAGACCACGAAGCTGGCAAGCGCGGCCCAGAACCAGGGGATGCCGAAGGCCCCGGTGAGCAGCATGAAACCGCCGATATCGACGATTGCGGCGAGCCCGCCGACCACGAAATAGGTGTAGAAGCTTACCGGAAGAGATTGTATCTGACGATACACCAGAGCGCCGAGAGCCCGTCCTTCCATCCGATCTTCTTTCCCCGCTCGTAGGTTCGACCGTAATAGGAGATGCCGCCCTCGAAGACGCAACAACCGGCCTTCGCCGCCTTGGCGGTGATTTCCGGCCGGAAGCCGAACCGGTTCTCCTCGATCTCGATCGCCTGAATGATCTCGCGGCGGAAGACCTTGTAGCAGGCCTCCATATCCGTCAGGTCGAGGTTGGTAAAGACGTTGGAAACGAGGGTCAAGAGGCCGTTGCCGGCGCGGTGCCGGAAATGGAGCACACGGTGCGGCCGGCCGCCCCGGAAGCGCGAGCCGAAGACGGCATCGGCCTCGCCCTCGAGAATCGGTTGCAGCGGAGCCGGATAATCCGCCGGATCATATTCGAGGCCGGCGTCCTGGACCAGAACGATCTCGTGTCCTGCTCCCGAAGTTCCCTGCCTGGCGAAGCCGGGCTTGACATTGCGCGCCTCTCTTTGCCACGTGGCAGCGGAGAATCCCGGACATTCCGTCCGGCCGGCGATCGGATAGGGGCCGCATGGGCGAGCGCACGGAGAACGAAGCGGGCGAAGCGCTGCCGCCGCGCCGCATCCTGGTCACCGGCGGAGCCGGGTTCCTCGGCTCGCATCTTTGCGAGCGGCTGGTGCGGGACGGGCATGACGTGGTCTCCGCCGACAATTACTTCACCGGCCGGAAGGACAATCTCGCCGCCCTCTTCGGCAAGCCGCGTTTCGAGGCGCTCAGGCACGACGTGACCTTCCCCCTCTATGTCGAGGTCGACGAAATCTACAACCTCGCCTGCCCGGCCTCGCCCGTCCATTACCAGTTCGATCCGGTGCAGACGACCAAGACGAGCGTGGTCGGCGCGATCAACATGCTGGGGTTGGCCAAGCGCACCAAGGCCAAGGTGCTGCAGGCATCAACGAGCGAGGTATACGGGGATCCGGACGTGCATCCGCAGACGGAGGAGTACCGCGGCAACGTCAATCCGCTCGGCCCGCGCGCCTGCTACGACGAGGGAAAGCGCTGCGCCGAAACGCTCTTCTTCGATTACCACCGCCAGCACGCCACGCGGATCAAGGTGGTGCGCATCTTCAACACCTACGGCCCGCGCATGCATCCGAGCGACGGGCGCGTCGTATCCAACTTCATCATCCAGGCGCTCCGCGGCGAAGACGTCACGATCTACGGAGACGGCAGCCAGACCCGGGCATTCTGTTACGTTGACGACATGATCGAGGGCTTCGTGCGCATGATGCAGACCCCGGAAGGGACGACCGGGCCCGTCAATCTCGGCAATCCGCACGAAATCACCGTGCGCGAACTCGCCGAGCGGATCATCGCTCTGGCCGGCCGCCGGGCGCGCATCGTGCACCGGCCGCTTCCCGCCGACGATCCGATGCAGCGCTGTCCCGATATCGGGCTCGCGCGCCGGCTGCTCGGCTGGGAGCCCGCCGTGCCGCTCGAGCTCGGGCTCGAACGCACGCTCTCCTATTTCGACCGCTTCCTCACCGGCGCCGCGCACGAGCGCGCTCAGGGATGAAGGCCGGCCGCTCCGGCGCCGAAAACCGGGAGCCTCACGCGGCCTCTTGCGCGTAGTGGAGAACGAAGCGTGCGCCGAGCTCGGTCAACTGCTCGACCAGCAGAGCGCCGGTGGCGGCAGCGGAAAGCCGTGCGTCGGCGTTGAGCGCGCCACCCGGCGCGGCTTCGTTGAACTCGATCGGAATTTGGATCTCGGCCCCTTCGAAACGCGCCGTCCCGAGCCCGCTGACCGCCAGCCCCATGATCGGCGGAGGCTCGGCAGGAGCGGGTACGAGGTCGAGGCGCATCAGCGCGGGGAAAAGATGCATCGCCACGCTCGTCAGCGGATCGGCGCCGTGGCCGCTGGCCGCGCGCGCCTTTTCCGGCCCGAGAATGCCGGGCAGCAAGCCATAGCCGATGCGCCAGAGATAGAAGCTCGGGATGATAAGGCCGCGCGCGCGGCGGATGGCAAGCGTCACCTCGTGGATCACCGGCACGTTGCCGCCGTGCCCGTTGATGATGAGGAGCCGCGTCTGGCCGTGGCGCAGCAGCGCCTCCAGAACTTCCGAAAAGAGCGCGCGGAACGTGGCGGGCGAGAGCGCGATGCCGCCGGGCGCATGTCCGAAATATTCGGCCACCCCGAAGGGAACCACCGGGGCAACGAGCGCATCGGTGCCGCGCTCGCCGGCACGCGCGGCGATCCGCTCGGCCATCGCCGCGGCGGAGAGGAAGTCTCCCATCGGCGCGTGCGGACCCTGGTCCTCGTGGCTGCCGAGCGGCAGCAGAATGACCGGCCGCGCCGCCAGGCGCTCGCGCGCCTCGGCCGAGGTCAGTTGCGCGAGCAGATGCTTCGTCATGCGGCGCCGGCCCGGGCGGCACGAGGTTCGGGCGCCGGATCATTGGCGCGGGCGGATGGCGGCATCGGGAGGGCCTCCATTCAGGGTCGGGATGCCGTGCATGATGGAAGGGCCGCGCCGGCCCGGCAAGCCGCCCCGTGCGGCCGGATTCCTTTGCCCCGATAGGGCCCGGCGTCATAATTGGGCCACCGGAGGAGAGAGGATGTCAGGACCCGCGATGCGCCTCCTTGCCCCAGGACTCGAAGAGATGCCCGCCGCGCCCGCCGCCGCGCCCGCCGAGGACAGACCCGCCGAGGACAGAATAGTGCCCGCCATCCTTTCGGGCGGCGCCGGCACGCGGCTCTGGCCCGTCTCGCGCGAGAGCTATCCGAAGCAGCTCTGGCCGCTCGTTTCGCAACACTCGCTGATCCAGGACACGGCGCTCCGGGCGGTGGGCCCCGGGTTCGCCCCGCCGCTCATCGTCTGCAACGAGGCGCACCGGTTCCTGATCGCCGAGCAGATCGCGAGCGCCGGCATCGCGGGTGCCGGGATCGTGCTCGAGCCCGAAGGCCGCAACAGCGCCCCCGCGATCACCGCCGCGGCCCTGCTGGTCGCGGAGAAAGATCCGCGCGCGATCCTCTGGATGATGGCCGCCGACGCCGCGATCACCGATACGCCAGCCCTTCGGCAAGCCCTCGCGGCCGCCCTGCCCGCGGCGCGCGCCGGCTTCATCGTCACGTTCGGCATCTTCCCGACCGCGGCCGAAACCGGCTATGGCTGGATCGAGCCCGGCGCGGCGCTGCCCGAAGCGCCGGGCGTGGATCGAATCGCACGCTTCATCGAAAAGCCCGACGCCGGAACCGCCGCCCGCCTCTTCGCTTCGGGGCGGCACCTCTGGAACTCCGGGATGTTCGTCTTCAGCGCCGCCGCGCTTCTCGAGGAACTGGCGCTGCACGCCCCCGCCGTGCTCGCCGCCGTGCGCCGCGCGGTCGAGACGCGCCGCGTCGACCCCGATTTCATCCGCCTCGGCGCCGAGGCATTCCGCGCCTCCCCCTCCATCAGCCTCGACGTCGCCCTCGCCGAACGCACGCGCCGCGCCGCCGTGGTGCCCGCCAACCTCGGCTGGTCGGACGTCGGAAGCTGGGACGCGCTCTGGCAGATCGAGGCGAAGGACGCCGCCGGCAACGTCGCGCTCGGCGACGTGCTGCTGGAATCGGCGGCCAACTGCTATGTGAGGAGCGAGGGGCGGCTCACTGCCGTGGTCGGGCTCGAGGATGCCGTCGTGGTCGTCACGGACGATGCCGTCCTGGCCCTCAACCGGGACCGCGCACAGCACGTGAAGGCCGTGGTGGACCGCCTGCGCGCGTCTGGCCGCCCCGAAGCGACCAGCCATCGCCGCGTCTTTCGCCCCTGGGGGTACTACGAAAGCCTCTTCCTCGGCGAGCGCTTCCAGGTCAAGCGCATCGTCGTCAAGCCCGGCGGCGTCCTCAGCCTGCAAAAGCACTTCCATCGCGCCGAGCACTGGGTGGTCGTCAGCGGCAGCGCGCTCGTCACCGTGGGCGAAGAGAAGCGGCTCCTCGGCGAGAACGGGAGCATCGAAATCCCGCTCGGCGCAGTGCACCGGATGGAAAATCCGGGCCGCATTCCGATGACCCTGATCGAGGTGCAGTCGGGCGCCTATCTCGGCGAGGACGATATCGTCCGCCTCGAGGACAATTACGGTCGCGCCTGAGCGCCGCGGCCCGCAGCGCGCATTCCTTCCCGCACAACGTCATCGCGAGGAGCCCCACCCGCCGCAGCGCGCATTCCTTCCCGCACAACGTCATCGCGAGGAGCCCCGCGGCCCGCAGCGCGCATTCCTTCCCGCACAACGTCATCGCGAGGAGCCCCGCGCGCCGCAGCGCGCATTCCTTCCCGCACAACGTCATCGCGAGGAGCCCCGCGCGCCGCAGCGCGCATTCCTTCCCGCAC
>JAKAWQ010000013.1 GCA_021816925.1 Pseudomonadota bacterium | reverse complement strand
AGCGCGCATTCCTTCCCGCACAACGTCATCGCGAGGAGCCCCGCGCGCCGCAGCGCGCGGGGCGACGTGGCGATCTCAACCCTCCCTCGCCCCATCCTCGCCCACACCTCCCCGCAAAAAGAGAGGCCAGCCCCTTCGCCCTACCCTGCACCACCCGCCGCAGCGCGCATTCCTTCCCGCACAACGTCATCGCGAGGAGCCCCGCGCGCCGCAGCGCGCGGGGCGACGTGGCGATCTCAACCCTCCCTCGCCCCATCCTCGCCCACACCTCCCCGCAAAAAGAGAGGCAGCCCCTTCTCCGGTCGGGATATCCTACCGGCGGCCCCAGGGGCCAGCGGCCGCGCGTGCCTCTCCTCGGGAAAAGGAAGGAGGAATCGCGCCTGATCGGAATCGCGTTGCGATCGAGGTGCGCGTATCTCCGCTCGGGAAACGGAAAAGAAGCATTTTCAGTCAGGCCGAAAACGCTCGAGCGTTGCGCAGCCCGACGCGCCGGAATAGGAGATACCGATGGCCAGCCTCACCCTGGATCAGGCCCGCACCATCGTCGAGGCGGCGCGCCGGCGCGGCCGCGAGCTTGCCCTCGCGCCGCTCACCGTCGCCGTGCTCGATGCCGGCGGCCATCTCGTCGCACTCGAGCGCGAGGACCGCTCCGGCATCCTTCGCGCCGAGATCGCCTTCGGCAAGGCCTGGGGCGCGCTCGGCATGGGCTTCGGCTCGCGCGAGCTTTGGGCGCGCTCGGAGAAAACCCCCGCCTTCATCGCCGCCATCGGCATGGCGAGCGGCGGGCGGGTCGTTCCGGCGCCGGGCGGAGTGCTGATCGAGAACGAGGCAGGCGAGGTTCTCGGCGCGGTCGGCATCTCGGGCGACGTCTCGGCCAAGGACGAGTCCTGCGCCGTCGCCGGCATCGAGGCTGCCGGCCTCAAGCCGCGCGCCGGCGCCTGATCCCGCCGCCCCCGCCGCGCCCCGCACACCACTCGCCGCCTTGCCGATGAGTGCGCCGCCCGACATTCTCGTCGATGCCCGTGCGCTCCAGGACCCCGAATATTCCGGACGCGGCATCGGCCGTCTCACCGCAAACCTCCTCGCGTTCGCCCGCGCCGCCGCGCCGGATCTCGCGGGCGCGCGCCAGAGCAGCACGTCCTCGTCGTTCTGCGCGTAGAAAACGAAGCTCATGCGGCGTCCGGATCCTCCCTCGGGCGGCGCCGCCCGCGCCGGCCCGGCACGGATAGGGCCGGCCCGCGCCCCCGTCCAGCCGCGCCGCCGCCGACCGAGGCAAGAGAGGGAAAACCGCCGGCCCGGCGCAAGCGCGCTCGCGGCGGGGAAAGCGACGGCCGTCGGAACGGCAGGAATGAGAGCGAATTTCTACTTTGTTCGCAATATGAGGAAGGATTTTATTTTTTGCGAGCAGATTTGCAATCAGGGAAGAAAATCCCTCTATTAGCTGCACCCGAACCGGAGGCCACGATGTCGCCCTCTATCCACATCCTGCATGAAAATCCGGCTTGGCTGCCGCCCTTCGCCGAGGCTCTCGAACGGCGGGGCTTGCCGTGGAGCGAATGGTTCCTGGAGCGCGCCACGTTCGATCTGGCGCTGCCCCCGCCGTTGGGCGTGTTCTACAATCGGATGAGCGCCTCCTCTCACACCCGCGGCCACCGGTTCAGCGCCGAGCTCACGGCGGCCACGCTCGCCTGGCTCACCCGCTGGGGCCGGCGCGTCATCAACGGGCCCGGCGCCCTCGATCTGGAAATCAGCAAGGTGCGGCAATATGCCGCGCTCGAACGCCACGGGCTCGAGACGCCGCGAACCGTGCTGGTTGCCGGCCCCGACCGGATCGTGGCCGCGGCCGGACGGTATTTCGCCGCCGCGCCGGTGATCCTGAAGCCGAACCGGGGCGGCAAAGGGCTTGGCGTGCGGCTCTTCCACGATGCGGCCGCTCTCGCGGCCCATCTGCAGGGTCCCGACTACGAACCGCCGGTGGACGGGCTGCAACTCCTCCAGGAATACGTGCGCGCCGCACGCCCCGTGATCACGCGCGCGGAGTTCGTCGGCGGGCGCTTCCTCTACGCGCTCGAGGTGGACACCAGCCAGGGCTTCGAACTCTGCCCGGCGGATGCCTGCGCCGTCGGCGGCACGAACCGCCCCCTCGGCGAAGCGCCGCCGGCCAGGTTCCGTATCGTCGAGGGCATACCGTCCCTCCTTCGCGAACGGATGGAGCGCTTTCTCGCGGCAAACGATATCGAGATCGCGGGCCTCGAATTCATCGCCGATCAGGGCGGGCGGCTCTTGGTCTACGACGTCAATACGAACACCAACTACAACCCCGAGGCCGAGGCGCGCGCCGGGCGCGCGGGCACGCCCGGATCGGGACCGGGGGCCGTCGCGGAGTTTCTGGAAACCGAGTTGCGGCGGTTGCACGCTGAAGCCGCGTGAGAGCGCAAGAGAGCCGCAGGCGATCCGGCCGATGCGCTCTCACGCCCCCGGGGGCATCAAGGCATGGGCATCAAGGCACGTAGATCAGGGTTCCATCCGGCTGCTTTACCGCCGCCTTCGTCATGCGGGCCGGCTCGATCTTGCCGTGGCCGAGGATGTGCCGCACGTCCGCGCCCGCTGCCAGCAGGTAGTCCGCGATGATGCGGCGGTGGCAGCGCCACCAGACCGCCTCCGCGCACATGATCGCCGGACGATGATGATGAGCCAGCGTGCGCAGTTCCTGCAATCCGGAACGGAACGCGGCCGTGCCCGCATAGTCGGCATAGTTGCGGAAGCCGGAATTTTCCCAGTATGTGTTGGGCGAGGGCCCGGCGGGCTTGCGCCACCCGCCCAATGCGGCGATGCGGCGATAATGAAGCCCCTCAGCGGCCAACGCGGCCGGCAGCGTATCTTCATTGAACTGCGGATTGGTCCGCGATCGCGGGACGCTGCGAACATCGGCAATGCAGTCGGCCCCCGCTTCGTGCAGCAGCCCGGCCAGTTCGCTAATCGAGCGCGTCGAATGGCCGATGGTGAAGAAGTGTTCGCAGGCTGTGGTGGAATCCGGCATCGCTTCACTGGCCTCGCGCGCCCTTCCTGCCCCTCTCCCGCGCGCGGGACGCGCGCATGGGAGAGGGAGGAACCCGCCCCGTTGGGCCGGGAGGATGAGGGAAGAGAGTGACGAAAAAGGGTGGGAACGCCGCCCTTCCGATCGGCCCCCCGCCCCGCCGCCCCGCCCCGCCCTCGGTTTCCTCCTCGTCCGCGCGACCGGGGGGCGAAAGACCTCTCAGCCGGTGTAAGCGATCCCATGCTGCTCGACGGCGGAGAATCTGAGGGCGATGGACTCCTGGCTCTGGCTGAAGCCGACCAGGACCCCGGCTCGGCTCATGGCGCCGCTCTGCAGCTCACCAACCCAATACGTCCCGCCGGCAGGATCGGGTGCACGCTGAAGCGCGTTCTCGTACATTTGTTTGACAAAATCGACATTCGAGAGGGTCCCGTACTTGGCAAGGAACTCGGAACTGCCGAGGAGATCGCCCGCAATCTGGTTGAGCGAATCGGTCCCGTTCTGAAGAAGGCTGGTCCAATATTCGAGCCCTCCTCGATCCGGCTCGCGGCCAAGCGCGGAATAGTATAATCTTGCTACCTCTTCGGCGTCCTGGTTGGGCGCCCAGATGCCGGAGGCAAGGGCCGGCCTGGAATTACTGATCGCTTCGCTGCTCTGTGAAATTCCGGCCGCGACCTGGGCCTCGCTCATCTGCCCGCTCGTCAACTGCCCGACCCAGAAGGCGAGGCCGCCGGGATCCGGTGCCCGGCTCAGGCCGTTCTCGTAGAGCCGGGTCACGAAGCCCGTCGGATTCTGCGCGCCGGCGCCGAACTTCCCTTGATACTCGGGGCTTCCCAGGAACAGAGACGCTATGTCGGCGAGCGGGGTACCCGTTTCCAGCGCACTCGTCCATTGGCTCAGCCCATCCGGGTCGGGCGGCCTGCCCAGCACGGTCTGATAAAGCCTGTCGATCTCCGCTGCGGCCCCCGAGTTGCTGTAGGCCATCGTTCCGTCAACGAATGTAATCCCCGCCGCTCCCGTGCTCGTGCCGGGGCTGAGGCTCTGGAGGGCTGCGTTCGCTCCTTGCAGGCCGCTGTCCGGAACGGCGATGTTGAATGTGCCCTCGATGAACCGGAGCACGGCCGTATCGGCAGCCAGCACGGACGCCGGCACCGCGAGCGTCGGGATCCCCGGATCCGTGAGCACGATCCCGTTGATCCCTCCGGACTGCGCCGATGCCTCGAGCTGATTGAGCGCGGCCTCGACCGCCGCCGCGCTCTCTTCGATCGTCACGGGTTGGATCGACGGCGGCTGGGCCGGCGGTGGCTGGACCGGCGCTGGCGCCGGCGGATCCGTCATCGTCAACGCCGTGCCCCACGCGCCGTCGGGGGAGAGCTGGAATATGTCGTTGGCGAAGCTTTGCGTGGGATCGAAGTGCAAATGGAAGGTCTGGCTTCCCTCCGTGACCGTGAGCACATTGTTCGCACCCATCTGGGCGGTCCCCGAACCGGAGTTGGGAACGGACCCGATATCGATCGTGTCGGCAGCGGCGAATCCGTCGATCGTGCCGGCAAAAGCGCCAACGTCGTTCAGCGTCGTGACGGCGTCCTGCGCGAACAGAACGGTTTGCCCCGGACCGATGGCCGCTTGCAGCGTGAGGGAAGCACCTTCTCCGGCTGCAAGCGTGCCCGCTGCAAGCGTGCCCGCGCCGGCAACGGAGCCGTAGACGAGGAGCGAGCCGCCGCTGGCAGCGATCGTGCCGTCGTTGACGATCCCGCTGAGCAGTACCGTTTGATCGCCGCCGCCGTCACCGGAAAGCGTGCCGGAGCCTTCGATGCTCCCGCCCGGGGCGATCGTGATCGCGCTCGCACGCACGACCGCCCCCGGCCCGCCGAGCGTAACGCTACCGGCGGGCCCGATCGCCAGCGAGCCCGTCATCGCCATGAGGCCCGTATCGGCGGCGCTCTCGCCGACCGTCACGCTGCCCACCCCCGCTTGGCCGACCCCCGCTTGGCCGACAGTGGTGCTGCCATCCACCTCGACCGCGGAGCCGCCGCCGATGGTAACCGACCCCGCGCCCCCTGCCGCCGCGCCGACGACGAGCGTCCCGTTATTGAAGAGCGTGGAACTGCCCACGCTCGCCAGGGCAACCCCGACGGTCACATTGCTGCCGTCGGTCAGGTCAAGAACGCCCGCCCCGCCGCCGCCCACCTTGAGGGTGCTGGAGGTTTCGTAGTCGCTGGCCACCAGGAGGTCACCGCCCGCGAGGCTCACCGTCCCGGTGCTTCCGGCTTGGTGAGCGATCGTCGCATCTTGCGCGGTCACCTGTCCGGTAACGCCGTTCGCCGCACCGTCGATCAGGACCGAACCGGATCCGGCATCACCGATCGTAAGCCAACCCGCGGTTGCCCATTCGCCTCCGTTGATGACGACCGCGCCATGTCCGCCGGGCGCCGCGCCGACAACCGCGGAGAGATCGGAGGCGCTGGCCGCGACCCCGAGAAGTTCCAGGCTTCCGCTGCCGGACTGCCCGACTTCAACCGTTCCGCCGGCCGTGAGCTGCTCGAGGTCGAGCACCGTCCCGCTGCTTCCGGCGTTCTCCCCGATGACGAGCGAGTCTCCGGCGGCATTGGTAACGTCCAGCGCGCCGCCCATCACCGCGAGCAGGCCGTTGCCGCTTACGCCCACGACCGCGGTCCCGGCGGAATTCAGGACCGCGCCGCCCGCCAGCGTCACCGCCCCGCCATGATCGGCGCTGAGCGCGAGACCGGTTCCCGGCAGGCCCTGCGCGGTGATGCTCCCCGTGAGGGTCAGCGTGCCGGCGACGCTGATCTCTCCCGCCGCACCCTCGCCCGTGACGCTGTAGAAGCCGGCGCCGAAGGCCGCGATGTCCGCGCCGCCGGGCGCAGTTCCCGCCGGACCTCCGTTCGTCGTCCACGACTTGGGGTCGGCGAAGCTGCCGCCGCCCGGTGAGTTCCACGCGTACTCCGCGCCCGCGCTGCCGTTCGTGACGGCGATGTCCGCGGGGGCGGACGTCCCCCAGGCGTCGGAAGCCGAGAGGGTGATCGTGTCGGCTCCTGCGGCCGCGCCCTCGTACGTGAGGGTCTCGAGGCTCTGCTCGACCGCGTTCACCGCGCCGGTGAGAACGAGCGTCCCTGGGTCCGGTCGGCTCAGGGACGTGGCGCCGTTGTCGCTACCCGCCCCGAGCGTGCCCGTTCCGGCGGTGATCGTGACCGCGATCGTCGTCCCGGCCGCTTCCGGCGCCGGAAGCGGCGCCTCCAGCACCACGCCCGCCACCGCGACCGGGATACCCGCCGCGGCCTGCAACGTCGTGGGCGCCGCGAACGCGGGCGCTTCACCGCCGCCCGCCGGGACGAACGTGACCGTCGTCGCCGCGTCGCTGCCCGAGCCCGACACCGAAACGGCAGGCACTTGGCCCGCGAGGTCGCCCGAGAGGGCGAAGTTCAGAGGAACCCCGCCCCCCGCCGGATCGACGGAGAGAGTGCCGGACGCGTAGGTGGCGCCGGACGCATCCACCCCTTCGAGCAACAGGCTGGCAGCGTAGGAAAACCCGGCGATCGTTCCCGCGAAGGCGGAGGGGTCCGCGAGCGCCAGCGTGGTCGGCGAATAGGGCCCGAGCGAGAGCTGCGCCTGGCTCGGCGCGGCGAAAAGGATCGTCTGACCGGCGCCGGCCGCACCCTTGAGGGCGAGCTCGGCGCCGGCGTCGATTTGCATCTCCCCGGTGCCCGCGACCGGGGCAGCGACCGCGAGCTCCTGGAGCCCCAGCGTCTGATCCGCGACCGCCTCGATCGTGCCGTCATTGAGGATCGCCGTGCCGGCGGACGTCGCCAGCGTTCCATCGCCGCTGATGGAACCGCCGGCCGCAATATCGACGTAACCGGCACCGAGCGCCCCCGTCAGCCGGACCGTCCCCTCGCCCCACACCTGCAAGGTGCCCCCGACCGGGAGGCTCGCCGTGCTGTATGCGCTTGGTGCAAGGGCGGCGAGCAGCGTCGCCGCCCCGCCGGCGGAGGAGTCGGTACCGCCGACATCGAGGTTGCCGGCGATCGCGAGCGACGTATCGGCGCCCGCCACCACCAGCATGCCCGTGGTCCCCGGCTGACCGGCTATTTCCAGAGCGCCCGTGCTTGCCTGACCGGCGATGACGGTGCTGCCCCCGCCCGCCGCCGGGGCCCCGCCCACGGAGAGCGTCCCCGCCGCGCCGGCGCCCCCGGCCGTCATCGGACCGGCGGACGCTCCGGACGGAGCCGGATCCGCCGCTCTCACGCCGATGTCCGCCGTGACGCCGTTGCCTTCGTTGTCGGCGGCGGTGATGATGAGCGCGTCCGTGCCCGACGCAACATTGTCGGCGAGGCTTGCGAGCGCCGTATTGACGCTCGCGAGCGAGCCGCTGAACGTGAGCGTGCTGCCGCTCGCGAGTGTCCCGTTCTCGCGGAGCTCCACGATGTCTCCGCCGGAAGACATCACGCTGACCGTATAGGACGCGGCACCTGTCGCGCTGGCGAGCAGAACGGCGTTGGTGCCGGAGAGCGGGATCACCCCCGGCGAGCCGGTGACGGCGCTCGGGGCAATGAGCTGCAGCGGCTTGCCGTCATCGGGCGCCCCGGTTGCCGGAGCGGCGCCGTTCGCCAGTGCCGTCGCCATGGCCGCTATGGCGCTCGGGCTGTCGCCGGTAAATCCGGTGTTCCCCGGCGCATCCCAAAGCTCGATGTTGCCGGCGCCGGCCGTGATGCCGGCGGCGATCGCCTGAGGCCAATCCGCATAGGAGCCGAGAATGGCCGGATCGCTCGTCTGATAGCTCGCCGGGGTCGTCGCCGGGTTCAGTGCCGCGTCGACCGCCGTCTGGGCAAAGATGAAGGCGTCCGCGCCGGGGGGAGAGCCGGTCAGCGCATGGTTGCCGGGCTGGATGACGCGGCCCGGGTTCTCCGCCTCCTGCAGCACCGCAAGGGTGAAGTTCGCGTCGCCCTTGAGAGTGCCGCTCTCATCCAGGTGGAACGGGTTCATCGGGTATTCGAGCGGGGTCGCTTTCCAGCCCGCGTAGTCCGCGACCGAAGCCCGGAGGGTCAGCTCCTCCGCCGCGTCGCTGTAGCCGGCCTGGTGGAGCGCCGGCAGCTGGCTCGGGTTCACCGAGAACGGCTCGTCCGTGTGCGACGCTCCGGTGCTGTTCGAGATGGCCACGATCGCCGGGTTGTTGTCGTAGCCCGCCGCGAGTTGGCCGAGAAAGCCGCTCCATGCGGCGATATAGTCCGCGCTCCAGAACCTTCCGACCGTCTCGGGCTGCGTCCCGTTCGGGTCGCCCGGAACCGGCCCCATGATGCTGACGGCGGGACCGTCGATGCTCTTCGCCCACGCGGGCGCCGTGTAACCGCCCCAGACCCTGATCTCGATGCCGGCGTTCGTGCCGTGCTCTCTGTTGTAGGCGTTGACGGCACTGATCGCGTTGTCGATCGGGGAGGTGTCGAGCGGCCCGCTCTCCCTCGGCTGCAGTTCGGCCCAGGTGACGTTCAGTACGATCGCGCCGAACGAGCCCGGATAGCCGGCAAGGTCGGAGATGTTGAATGTCGGAAGGGTTCCCGGTTCATTGTAGAAGCCGGTGTTTCCCATATCGACGAGCCCGGTCAGCGGCGGTTTTGTCCCGCTGTCGGAGTGACCCATGGAACGTTCCGATTGCCGGGGATCGGCGCCGGGTCCCACGAAGGTTCATTTTTTCGTGGAGCAAATTTTTTGCGGTGGAAGACGGGCCCTCTCTGCGGAACCTTCGTTGCCCCGCGGTCCGCCTGCGCATCCCGGGAGATACTGTTGGAAGGGGGTTAAGCCGGCGTTACCCCGGCCCTCCCGCCCCCCTTCTTCCCCCTCTCCCGCGCGCGAAGCGCCTGGGAGAGTTTCCGTCGGCTCAACCGGTCATTATTCCCCACCCTCTCCCGCGCGCGAAGCGCCTGGGAGAGGGAGGGACCCGACCCAAAGGGTCGGGAGGGTGAGGGAAGAGAGTGAGGGAGAAGGGTGAGGGAAGAGAGTGAGGGAGGAGGGTGAGGGAAGAGAGTGAGGGAGGAGGGTGAGGGAAGAGAGTGAGGGAGAAGGGTGAGGGAAGAGAGTGAGGGAGAAGGGTGAGCGCGGTCCCATTTCGATGCTGATCCGCAGTCCCTGCGGCCGATTAGACCCTCCCGCGGACACGGCTGTCGCCCTCGATTTTCTGCCGCCGATAGACGAGGATCCGTTCGACCGCATCCCGGTTGCCCAGTCCTCGGCCGGAGGGGTCACCCTTCTCCCGACCGGCCCGCTGGCGGCGCAGTACCCCGCTCCGGTGCTGCGGCACGTCCGATTCGGGAGCCCGGCTCCCGCCTGCCCGAGGCGGGCGCCGGGCCCGGTCCAGCCGTAGCCGGTATCGGCCCGGCGTCGGGCTCATTCCGACGGGGCGGCGGCGCGGCCGGCGCGGACGGCCGGGACCATCCAGGGGCCGGCCTCGGGGCCGGCCTCGGGGTCGGTCTCGGCGGGCAGCAGGGCGGATCGTCGGGCAAATCTGTCCGATTTTCCTTGCCCTCGCGTCCCCTTGCGTCCCACTCTCTCCTTGGATGCGGGCTTCGGAGCTTCTGCGGCGGCTTCGGCGGCGGGCGGCCAGGCTCGGCATCGAGCACCGGGAAGAGCCCGGGAAAGGCAGCCATCGGAAGGTTTGGCACGGCGAACGCCGGACGGTGGTTCCGATGCACTCGGGCGATCTGCCGGCCGGCACCTATCGGGCGGTCCTGCGGCAGCTCGGTCTGGTCGAAGACGACATGGAGCGCTGACGATGCGTTACGCCTATCCGGCTGCGATTGTGGAAGAGCCTGAGGGCTTCACCGTGACCTTCCCGGACGTGCCGGAGGCCATCACTGCGGGGGCCACTCGCGCCGAGGCTCTTGAACGCGCCTGCGACGTGCTGGTGACGGCGCTGTCCTTCTATGTGGGCGAAGAGAAGCCGCTTCCTCGTCCCTCGGCCGCGCATGGGCGTCCGGTCGTCTTTGTGCCGGTGCTGGAGGCGGCGAAGCTCGCGCTGCATGATGCGATGCTCGCCGCCCGCCTCTCGAATGTCGAGCTTGCCCGGCGCATGGGGCGCGATGAGAAGGCCATCCGTCGTCTGCGGGACTTGCTGCACGCAAGCCACATTGAGGACCTCGAGGCCGCCCTGCGGATGTTGGGCAGGCGCCTTGAGGTCAACGTGCTGGAGGCCGCTTGATTTCCCGAAGGTCGGGGCGGCTGGGGCTTTTGCGCGCCGGCGCTGGGAGATCGCGCATGGTGAGCGCGTCGCCCTGAAGCGGGCGGCCGAACCGGCCTTGCGCCGGCAGAGACTCGAAGGCGTAGCGGGCGGGCAGCGCCGCCGCCGGATAGTGCCGTAATGAACCGATCGACATTGTGCAGCGTGTTGTCCGTCGGGCTGTCGCTCCCGTAGTAGTTGACCTCGACACCGTCGCCCGGGCCGGAGCCCGCTCCCGCCGGTCCCGCCGGGTGTCCCTGACTGGCGTTACGCAGCCCGAAAGACAAACAACCGGCATCCGAGGAAACCGATCAGGGTGTACGCTGCCACCCCGGCAGCCTCGGCCAGATATTTGCCCGAGGAAAGCGCCAGCCAGAGCGTCACCACATTTGCCAGGTACGCGATAGCATACACGGCGGCGAACCGCCCGAACATGGAGGCCGACAACGACTCCTGCCCGAAGGTGATCCTCCCGTTCAGCACAAAGCTTACCATGAACCCCGCGAGATATCCGGCGGCGTTCGCAGGAAGCGCACCGGCGTCGAGGAAGCGGAGGGCCAGGAAAATGACGGAAAGTCCGACGAGCGTATTCACCGCACCAAAAAAAACGAACTTGGCAAATTGCCCGATCATGCCTCGCCGGTCTTCACGGATGACAAGCTGTACTGCGCCCCGGCCGGCAGACGCACCAGGAAGCGCTCCAACGGGCGCAGCCGTGAGAACACGTGCGGAAAGAAAACGCGGTACTCGCAGCCGGGATCGCGCCAGCCTTGGGAACGCATTGTCCGGGCGAGCTTCCGGGCCGTCATCAGCCGCGCATTGACATCGAACGGGCAGGACCGGACCGCGGCCGTCGTCAGCGGGTTCAGCGGATTATGCTCGAAAATGACGATCATTCCGCCCGCCCTGGTGACCCGCCGTAGTTCCCCGAGCCAGAAGCCGTGCCGGTCGTGCGCGATGTGATGGAACACGCATGCCGAGAAGCAGAGATCGAAGGATCCGTCCGGCAGATCCAGTCCCGATCCTTCTTTGACGTGCACCTGGTGCTCGGGGCCGGGAAACCTCTCCGCCGCCACCGCGAGCGCGCGTTGCGACGCATCCGCACAGAAAACGTCCGCTCCGGGGAAATGCTTCCGGAAGTACGGGATGGAGTTGCCGATTCCGGATCCGAAATCCAGGAGCCTTGATACCTGCAACCTCCTCACCGCCGCCAGGCGCCTGGCGTCGGCGACCTTGTACTCCGAGAAGAATTCCGGCTCCTCCCCGGAGAGCGCGATGTTCCTCGAGTGCTGCTCATGGTAGGTATCCGCATACGAATCGAATTCGGAGGGGTCCATGCTGCCGCTCAGCGCGTCGAACGGCAGCGGTAGAACCGGTACCTCCTCGCGTCAATCTCGGATCGCGGCATGCGGAAGTTCTCGCTCGGATCGCACGCGCGTCCGCTCACCGATTGCGAGACCCGAGCCGACCCGTCCCGCCTCCAGGAAAAGTGGCCGTCCCTGGCTCTCTTCGTAAAGCCGGCCCAGATATTCACCGAGCATCCCCAGCATCAGGAATTGCAGCGCGCTCAGGAACCCGACGGCGCTCATCAGGCTGGTCCAGCCCGGCACCGCCACGCCGGAAACCCAGCCGAGCAAGGAATAGAGCGCCAGCGCAATACTGAAGAAAACGGCGGCGATCCCGAACAGGGTTGCAGCCTGGAGAGGACGCCGGGAAAAGCCCGTGATCGCATCGACGGCAAACCGCACCATGCGCCGCAGCGGATATTTGGTGGACCCCGCCCCCCGCGGGCACCGATCGTAGGGAAAGGGGACTTGCCGGCCCCCGACCCACGCGATCATGCCGCGGACGAACCGATGGCGCTCCGGCATGCGGCAGAGCAGATCCGCCACCTCACGGCTGATGAGGCGGAAATCCCCGGTATCCCGCGGGATCGGCACATCCGAGAGGAGATCGATCAGGCGATAGAAGGCCGCCGCCGTGGCACGCTTGAAAAGGCTGTCACCCGCTCGCCGGCGCCTCTGGCCGTAAACGACATCCGCCCCTTCGACGCAGAGCCGCTCGATCATCGCGGGCAGCAGCTCGGGCGGGTCCTGCAGATCCGAATCGATCAGCAGCACCATCGCTCCTTTGGTCGCGGCGATGCCGGCGGAAAGCGCGAGCTGATGGCCATGGTTCCGGCGAAGGCGCATGCCGAGGATCCTCGGGTCGGCGGCGGCTGCCTCCGAGATGATGCTCCACGTTCGGTCGCCGGACCCGTCATCGACGATGACGATCTCGTAGGGCAGATCGAGAGAGTCGCACACGGCCCGCGTGCGCCGCAGGAATTCCGGAAGAACCTGCTCCTCGCTGAAGCAGGGGGACACGACCGAGAGGCTGAGCGGCTCGGTTATCACGGGCGGCTCCTGCGCGTCACAAGCTCGTACTCGCCGAGATAGGGGTCGTGGTAGGCAGGCGTAAGCTTGAAGTTCCGGTCGAACATGCGCCGCATCGCTTGCGGCACGGCCGGCGAGGCGACCGTCAGGAAGCTGTCAACCCACGCGGCGTCCGGAGCCAGAAACCCGCCGCCTGCAACGACTTCGTAATGCCGCGCGAGCGCGGCATCGATCTGATCCCGAAGGTAGCCGGCCTGCCGCTCCGGGCTCCAGCGCGGATGGTTGACCGGAATGCCCGCCGCGGCGATCAATTTGAACGTCGCTCGTCGGCTCGGGGCGGGCGGCAGCTGCGAGGGCGGAGTCCAGCTCCCGTCCTCCAGGGCGAACTGCCACGTTATGATCCCCTCGAAGCCGTGGTAGAGGAAAACCGTCCGCCGCAGGTCGAAGCGGCGGCTGAGGCGTGAGGCCGCGCCGGCGAACTCCGGGTCTCCCCCCCGATAGGCCGCCAGCGCGGAAATGTTGTAGGCGAACGGGATGAGGCTTGCGGCGAGAATCACGGGCGCGCACCGGCGCACCCAGGCGCTCCGCCCGCGGATCGGCCGGGCCGTGATACCCGGGCGCAGCACAGCCTGCGCAACCAGAGCCCACGCGGCGACGGTCCAGACCATGACGCTGATTACCATTTCGGGGTCCTGCGGCTGAGAATAAAGATTGAAGACGATTCCCGTCACCAGGGTCCCGCCAAGGACGACTGCGGAAGTGACAACGGGCGGTACGGTCCGATTCCGCCACGCATAACGAAGGGAGATCCCGAGCAGTCCGATCCCGAGGATCGCACCTGCCAGGATCTGCCTCGCCACCATTGGGCTGGTCGCCCATTCGCCGTAGCCCAGGTTCATTCCGCCGATGAGGGATTCGGCCATGCCTCCTCCGGCGAGCGGAAACTTGGCCGCGGCGAAACCGCCCCAGCCGGTCCCGACACCCTTGCCAACCCAAAACAGTCGGATCAGAAACGCAACCGCACTGGGAAGCGGCTTACCGCTCGTGGAAAAATAGATCGCAGCCAGCGCCAGGGGCAGGATCGACATGAACAGGAGAAAGAGGGCTGGGCGAGCCACGCGCTGCACGGGCGTGCCGGTAGCGAGAAAGAGCGCCAGCAAGAGCGGCGGCAGGCTCGGGAAAAGGAAATGCCAGCCGAACAGCCAGCCGATGCTGAACACGATGGCGACAACGGCGATCTGGGCGACACGAGGGCGGGCAAACCACGCGCACGCCATCAGGGTGGCAGCGAGCACGAAAACGTCCGGAACGATATCGTACTCGTCGATCACGGAGAGCAGAAGATAGAAGGCGGAGCCGCCGTACAGAAGAACCGTCAGCACCGCGACAGATCGGCGCCGGAGCCACGCCATGACGAACAGGTACACCGCGGCGAGCCCGAGTCCGCCGGACACGGCGTTGAGCTCGGCCATCTGCTGCCATAGCCGCCCCGGCAGCACGCCGAGTTCACCAAGCATACGGCAGAGAAATCCATAGACCGGGTAATAAAGCGCGTTCGCGGCATCGAAATGCGCCCAGCTCGGCCTTTCAACCCATGGCCGGAGCTCCACGCTTTGCCACAACCCGTTGCTGGTCGCGATATTGACGTTCTGAAGATAGGCCTGAAACGCAAGGAGAAAGAGCGAAGACACCAGCCAGACAACGGCAGCGCCTCGCCAGTCCAACGGCCGGCGGACCCCATCGCGTGCGAGCGCTTGCTGGGGCCGGTCCCGGTAGAGCACGTTGACGAGATCATCCGCGGACATGGGATCTCCCTTGACCTTTGCCGCTGCCCGTCCTCACCGCCGCCCGCGGGGCCAAGGCGTTGCCTTTCAACGCCTTGGCTTCGAGGCCAGCCGAACTGCATCTCTCGCGCGGCACAGCAGTGCCGTGATGCGCCAGGACCGGGAAGCTCGCATGGCATCCAGGTCCTGGCGGAGAGCGGCATTCTCGGCCTTCAGCGCCTCGATCGCCGCCCCCGGGTCGGGCGCCTCCTCCGTTACCCTCCGCGGGCATTCGGCTGATGGTGCCGGCGATTCCGGCTGCCTCGGCCGCTGGTAGAAGCACGCGGCGTCCGCGGCGAAGGCAGCGAGATAGTCGCGGTACCGGGTAGGCATCCCGTCCTCCCGTGCCGCCTCGGTGAGCAGATCGAGCGCGGCGTCCACGTCCATCAGCGGCGCCAGCCGATCGCGAAACGTGATCAGCACCTCTGCCGCGCAGTCCGGCAGGTCGGCCAGCGAAAAGATCGCCGCCGCCTTCGCGAGCTTCGCAGGAGTCATAACGGCAGCGGCCAATCGCTGAGTCGGCGCCGAGAGATCGCGCATGGTGAGCGCGTCGCCCTGAAGCGGGCGGCCGAACCGGCCTTGCGCCGGCAGCGACTCGAAGGCGTAGCGTGCAGGAAGTGCCGCCGCCGAATAGTGCCGCACGGACAGCCCGAACAAATCGTACCCCTGTTGCCGCATGAACCGATCGACATTGTGCAGCGTGTGGTCCGTCGGGTTGTCGGTCCCATAGAAATTGACCTCGATCCCGACACCAAGGACACCGAGCGTCGCGAGCTTGCCCTCGAGCCCGGAGAGGATGGCGAAATCCTCCCCGTCCACATCGATCTTGAGGAAGTCCAGATCGCGGATCCCTTCGGCCACGAAGAACGAGCCAAGCTCCACGAGCTCCGGCAGCGCCGCCGCGGGCCCCGAGGCCATTCCGGCCTGCCGATAGCGTTGCGTTGCGGCAACGCTCAATCGGTCCCACGGATTGCCGGAGGTCCGCGAACCTGCCGCCCGCGCCACCAGGAAAGGATGTCCCTCGGGAAGCCCGACCCGGCCCGCGATGTAACGGACCTTGGGGAACGTCTCCGCAGCCTGCAATCGCGCGCATTCGCCGCCATCGATGTCGAACCCCCAGGCCGACAGCCGCTCGCCGAACGCACGAAACGGTTCGTCGATCCCGCCGGAACATCCGACGTCAACCAGTCGCAAGGGGGAGTCCGGGTCAAGCCGCCCGGCCACGAGCCGCGCGAATTCCGTTGCCCCGGTAAGAAGCTCCAAATCGACCTCCCACGCCCTGTTGGTAAACGCATCCGAAGTCCTTCATTGGCGGATCCTCGCGCCGCGGCCAGCCGGCACGGCGCCCATCGCCCACCCCCCGAAGCTCACCCCCCGAAGCATCACTCCATTGTGCGCCGAAACCCGGTCATGTTACAGGCCGGCGTTGGAGGCTGGGTACGGTCGTGCCGGTCCGGCCGGCACCTCCTCCGGCTCTTCACCGCCAGGATGAAACGACGTGCTCGGCCAACCCACGGCAGGAAAGGAACGAGCCCGCGCCCATCGGGGATGCGCCTGCAATCCGGCCTCCTGTGAGGCGCCATGTTGTCGATGATCCTCTATGGCCGGAACGACAGCTACGGCTACAATCTCCACAAGAGAGCAGCCCTCAGCCTCAACTGCATGGCCGAGGTGCTCGACGCCGAGGGCGACGAGATCCTGTTCGTCGATTACAACACGCCCGACGACTACCCCACCTTTCCCGAAGCGATCCGGGACACGCTGACCCCTCGGGCGCGCCGGCTGTTGCGGATCTTCCGCGTGCGCCCTGCGCAGCACCGGCAGTTCCGGGACCGCACGCACCTCCTGGCCCTGGAGCCGATCGCGCGCAACGTCGCGCTGCGCCGTTCGAATCCCGGGAACCATTGGATCCTTTCCACCAACACCGACATGATCTTCGTTCCGCGCACCAGGCGCTCTCTGAGCGCGGTCGCAGCGGAGCTGGATGACGCCCTCTACCACATGCCCCGCTTCGAGATACCGGAAACCCTTTGGGAGGGCCTCGACAGAACGGACCCCGCCGGCACCATCCGCGCCATCGAGCGCTGGGGCTGGGAACTGCACCTGAACGAGATCGTCCTCGGTTCGGATACGATCCTCTATGACGCGCCGGGCGACTTCCAGCTTGCGCCGCGCGCCGACCTCTTCCGTATCGACGGTTTCGACGAGCGGATGCTGCTCGGCTGGCACGTCGATTCGAACCTCGCTCGCCGGCTCGGCTTTTTGCGCAGCCCGCCGCGCTCGCTCGCCGACCGCTTCTTCGGCTACCATTGCGACCATACGCGTCAGGTCACGCCGGCGCACCGTCACGATCGCGTCGAGAACGACCCGATGCTTTTCATCGATGGTTTGACCGGGCCGCAAATCCCTGGGCAGAGCGCGTCTTGGGGGCTCGCCTCCGAGACGATCGAGGAGATCCGCCTCGACCACGGGGTCGGGCGCTACGTTTCCGCGCTCCGCGCCGGGATCGGCGAACCCATGTCGGCGCCGACCGAGATCGCATACCGCCAGGAGAGCTACGACAAGGTCGGCTACGACCCGCGGCACGTCGTCCCCTTCCTCATCGATGCGCTCTCCTGCTACCCGCGGGCGACGACCATCGGCTGGATCGGCGTGGAACCCCGCCTGCTCGGGTCCTTCGCCGCCGCCTGGCGGGCACTCGGCTTCACCGGCGATCTGATGATCCCCGCCGAGGCGGAGTGGCTCATTGCAGCCTCGCCGGCGGCCGCTCGCCCGGTCCCCTTCGCGGACCTCGCGCGCGAGGCTGCGGCCTTCGTGATCGATTTCGGGCCGCGGCCCCCGGATGGTGCGCCAGGCGCGTCGCCTCCCGATCCCGCCCGTGCCCTCCGCTGGGTCCAACTCTGGTTTCGCCGGCTGGTGAAAAGCGAGCGCCGGCGGCTTGAGAACAAGGCGGCGGCGCCGCGCCGCTTCATCGCCGTCAACGCGGTGCACGGCCGGTTCAACGCGCTCGTGGAGACGCATATCGCCGCGGCAGCCGCACCGATCGCGACGAGGCTGAGGCAGGGCTTCGTTCTGCCCCCTGAAAGGGGTGTGGACGACCCCGCTCTCCTGGTCCGGAAGCTGGAAAGAGAGATCCAGGCGTTGCTGCGCTCGCGGAGTTGGCGGGTTACCGCGCCGCTACGGGCGCTCGCCCGGAGGCGCTTCGGTGCCGCTGCCGCTCGGATCTCGACGGGGCTCCGGGGGGCCCCGCGCAACCTTTCGGAGAAGGGCGTGCGATCGCTGCTCCCGGTGCTCGGCGTCGGCGGCGCGGGGCGGCGGGATGGGACGGGCATCGGCGCCCTGGCCGGCACCGAGGGCTACGTTTTCTATGGCGGCTATCTCGACCTGATGGACGGCGCCTATCGCCTTCGTGTCGCATTCGCGCCCGGTCGCATCCCCGCTCCGCTCCTCGAGGCGGAACTCATGATCCTCGAGATCGTTTCGTCGAACACGGTTCTGGCGTTCGGGCCGGTCCGCGGCGCTGATCTCGCACGAGGGGAGGTCGCCCTCGACTTCATCGTGTCGGAAAATCTGGTGCTCTTCGCGGCACCGCTCAGGATCGAAGCCCGCCTGCTCACGCGCGGTCTGGTCCCGGCGCGGGTTACGCAGGTAACCCTCGAAGAGCTCGCGGAAGGCACCGTCGGATCACCCGCCACAGCCCTCGACTGGCTGCCGCTGATGTTCGTCGGCCCTGCCGGCGAGCCGCTGCCAGGACGCATGCGTTGGGGGCGCTCGCGTTGGCGGCGCCTCCGGCGCCCGGCGGTCACGGCGCGCTCTCCCGACACTCCGCTCCGTGCGACCGCGGCCGGCGTCGTGGCGCGCGCCGGCCAAGGCGGATACGTCGTCTTCGGACCCTACACCTCGCTCCTTCCCGGACGGTATCTCCTCGAGGTCGATCTTGCGCCGAACCCCGAGGCTCGCAGCCCGGCGTGCGTCGGGGCCGGAGAGATCACCCTCGACGTCTTCTGCCTTGCCGACAACAGTTTCCTCGCGTTGGCGCCGGTCGGGGCCAGGACGTTGGCGGGAGACCCCGAGCGGCTCGAGTTCACGGTGCCGGACCGGCCGGATAGCACCGGCAACCCGATGCGGCTCGAGTTCCGCGTCTGGTCCTCGGGCGCAATCCGGTTCATGGTGCGGGGTGTTCGCACCCGCCCCGTCGCGCTGCTGCCGATCGGGCGCATGGACGATAACGGAACGGCCGCCGTGCCTCTTGGCCTCGCCGCGGCAAGCTGAGACAAAGGAGGAGAGATGACCGGAAAGACCGCCCTCGTTTCCGGCGCAGGAGGCTTCATCGGAAGCCACCTGGTCCGGCGCCTGTTGGCCGAAGGGCTTTGGGTCCGCGGCGTCGATCTCAAGTTCCCGGAGTTCTCGTCAACCGCAGCCGACGATTTCGTCATCGGGGATCTGCGCGATCCGGGCTTCTGCCGCTCCATCGTCGATCGTCGTTTCGACGAGGTCTATCAGCTCGCCGCCGACATGGGCGGCGCCGGCTACATCTTCACCGGCGAGCACGATGCCGACGTGATGCACAACTCCGCCTCGATCAATCTCAACATGCTCGAAGCCTGCCGCCGCCGCGCCGTGCCGCGCATCTTCTATTCCTCCTCGGCCTGCATCTACCCGCTCCACAACCAGGAGGACCCGGACAATCCGAACTGCGCCGAGGCGAGCGCCTATCCCGCGGCCCCCGACAGCGAATACGGCTGGGAGAAGCTTTTCAGCGAGCGGCTCTATCTGAGCTACCAGCGCAACCACGGCATCTTGGTGCGGATCGCCCGTTACCACAACATCTTCGGCCCCGAGGGCGCCTGGCAAGGCGGCAAGGAGAAGGCGCCGGCGGCCGTCTGCCGCAAGGTGGCGCTCGCGCCGCCGGGCGGCGAGATCGAGATCTGGGGCGACGGCAACCAGACCCGCTCCTTCCTCTTCATCGATGAATGCCTGGAAGCCACGCTCCGCCTCACGCGCTCGGATTTCTCGGGCCCCGTCAATATCGGATCGGAAGAAATGGTGACGATCAACGGGCTCGCCGGGATGGCCATGCGCATCGCCGGCAAGCAGCTCTCGATCCGCCACATTCCGGGCCCGACCGGCGTGCGCGGGCGCAACTCCGACAATCGGCTGATCCGCGAGAAGCTCGGCTGGGCGCCGTCACGGCCGCTCGAGGCTGGCCTCGCCGCTACCTATCGCTGGATCGAGCAGCAGGCGCGCCGCAACGAACGCGTGCGCCAGGCGGCATGAGCGCGGCGCAGCCCACGGAAAGAACCGTGAACCTCGCCGTCATCGGGCTCGGCAAGCTCGGCTCCCCCCTCGCCGCGGTCCTGGCCGGCACCGGCCACCGGGTGATCGGCGTCGATGTCGATCCTGCGCTCGTCGCCGCGATCAATGCCGGGCGTGCGCCGGTGCGCGAGCCCGGCTTGCAGGAAGCGATCGCGCGCGCCGGGCCGCGCCTTTCCGCCACCACCGACTTCGGCACGGCCATCCGCGGCACGGACGTTTCCTTCGTGATCGTGCCGACCCCCTCAGGGCCGGACGGCGTTTTCACGAACCGCTGGGTGCTGGACGCGGTGGACGAGATCGGCCGCGCGCTTCGCGAAACCGAACGCTACCACGTGGTCAACATCACGAGCACCGTGATGCCGGGCTCGACCGGCGGCCCGATCCGCGCCGCGCTCGAGGAAGCAAGCGGCCGTCGTGTGGGCGAAACCGTCGGGCTCACCTACAATCCGGAGTTCATCGCGCTCGGCAGCGTCGTGCGCGACCTGCTGCATCCCGACATGGTGCTCATCGGCGAGAGCGATCCCCGCGCCGGCGACGTGCTGGAGCGCCTCTATCGGGGGATGCTCGGCGCGGAGAAGCCGGTGCAGCGGATGAACTGGGTGAACGCCGAGATCGCCAAGATTTCCGTCAACACCTTCGTCACCACCAGGATCAGCTACGCCAACATGCTGGCGGAACTCTGCGAGAAGCTTCCCGGCGCGGACGTGGAGGTGGTCACTGCCGCGCTCGGCAAGGATAGCCGGATCGGCCCGAAATACCTCAAGGGTGCTCTCGGCTATGGCGGTCCCTGCTTCCCCCGCGACAACGTGGCCTGGGCCGCGCTCGCCCGCTCGCTCGGCACCGGCGCCGAGATCGCCGCCGCAACCGACGCGGTGAACCGCCGCCAGGTGGAACGCGTGGTGGCCCTGGTCCGCCGGCTTCGCGAACCCCCCGACGCCTCCGTCGCCCTCCTCGGGATGGCGTACAAGCCCGGCACGCCGGTGATCGAGCAGAGCCAGGGCGTGATGATCGCCGAACGGCTGACCGAAGCCGGCTATCGCGTGCTGCTGAGCGATCCGCTGGCGCTCGAGAACACCGCCGCCGCGCTCGGCGAGGGCGTGGTCGCCGTCAGCGATCCCGCCTCGGCGGTCGCCCACGCCGATGTCGTCGTGATCGCCGCACCCATGCCCGCCTACGCGGCCCTGCGGGCGGAACATTTCGCCTCGCGCAGCGAGCGGAAGACAGTGATCGATTGCTGGCGGATCCTCGATCCGGGCGTCGCCGCCGTGGCCGACGTGATCGAGATCGGCCGCGGCCCGGCGATGCCGGAGCCCCAATCCGCCATACGCCAGAATTCTGTTGAGCCCGCACGCCTGCGCGCGCTGCCACGATGAGCATAGCGCTCCCTGCCGAGCCTTCGTCAATCGAGGCCGTTGCGGAGCGGTCGGACCGGCACCAGCGTAATCTCCGCCGCTCGGCGAGCGACGTCAGCCCGCGCCACTATTTCGACGGCTCCAAACGGATGAGCCGCTTTGTCGAGGCGCCCAGCGCCTTGATGGGAAACCAAGCCCTGCTCGACGCTGGGCGCCAGGAACCTTTTGAAGAGCGCGACGGTCGAGGCCGGCAAGGACCGCCCAAAGGGGCACAGCGTCGCGTTCCCAGGGGCTATGCCAAAACCCTGCGCCATGAAGGAGAGTGGGCCGGCCACGAGGTGCCGCTCCGCATAGGGCAGCGATGACGCAGCCGGCCTCCATCGAGACGGTGGCGGAGTACTGGAACCGCCGCCCGTGCAACGTCCGCCACTCCCCGAGCGAGGTGGGCTCGCGCCGCTACTTCGACGAGGTCGAGCAGCGGAAGTATTTCGTCGAGCCGCATATCCCCGCGTTTGCCGAGTTTGGGCGTTGGAAAGGCAAGCGGGTACTGGAGATCGGCTGCGGAATCGGCACCGATGCGGTCAATTTCGCGCGTGCCGGAGCCGATTACACGGGCGTTGAGCTCTCCAAGGCAAGCCTCGCCCTTGCGTGCCGCCGGTTCGAGGTTTTCGGCCTTCGCGGGCGGCTCATCGAGGGAAACGCGGAAGAACTTTCCTCCCTCGTCGAACCCGCGGCCTTCGACCTTGTCTATTCGTTCGGCGTCATCCACCACACGCCTCGTCCCGAGGCCGTACTGGCAGAAGCCCGCCGCGTCGTGCGTCCGGACGGTGAGTTCCGCCTGATGCTGTATGCGAAGAACTCGTGGAAGGACGCCATGATCGAGGCCGGTATCGACCAGCCGGAAGCGCAGTCCGGCTGCCCGATCGCCTTCACAGTGACGCGCCGTGAGATGCGGGAAATGCTGGCTACCGCAGGCTTCGAGGTCGTCTCCATCGCGCAGGACCATATCTTTCCGTACGTGGTCGAGAAATACGTCCGCTACGAGTACGAGCTTCAGCCCTGGTTCGCTGCCATGCCGGAGAGGATGTTCCGCGCCCTTGAACGTCGCTTCGGATGGCACACGCTGATCAGAGCAGAGCCGCGCTGACCGAGCCAGGGAGCCACGTTCCGATTGACCACGCCGCCGCCCCGGGTGCCGCCCCGCACGACCGAAAACCGCCGAAGGGCGCAACGTGTCTCGCCACCGCTAAGCCGCAGCGGCGCGCGCACCATCGAAACCGGCCCTCCCGGGCGCTGGCAACGTGCACCAGGTCCGGACCAAGGGCTCGCGCGCCGTGGCCACCTGCGAGCCGGCCCGTGAACTCGAGCCCGGCTACGCACCCGCGCGCGGTCTCGCTCGTTCCCGCTGCGGCACCGATCGAGCTTGCCGCCTCCTACGAGGAGTTCGCGGGCTACTATCCGGAGTGCAAGCTTCAGACCAAGAGATGGTTCGCGGAGAACGCCCGTCCGGACTGGGTCGTGTTCGACGTCGGTGCGAACGTCGGCATCTACGCCATCCTCCTTTCCCGATTGGCGCCTCGAGGGCACATCCACGCATTCGAGCCGACGGAGACGGCGAGCCTGTTGCGGCGCAATCTCGATTTTCACCAGGCTCGCAACGTCTCGGTCCATCCGCTCGCCGTGGGAGCGCGCACCGGCGCGTTCGAAGAGCCGATCTACCGGATTTGGGGCCAGGCGCCCGAGACAAGATCATATGACTTCGTCACATTGGACGACTTCGTCGCCCGCGCAGGCGTCGACCGCCTTGACTGCATCAAGATCGACGTTGACGGCTTCGATCTTGACGTGCTCAAGGGCAGCGCGCGCACGCTGGAACGGTTCGATCCCTGGGTCGTGGTCGAGCTCAACCACGCGCTGGCAACGCGCGGCCAGTCCGCTGGTGAAGCGATGTTGTGGCTGCTCGGGCAGGGCTACACGCAGGCGCTCGTGCTGGACGACGAGAACTTTTTGCTGAAGCGAGGCCCGGAAGGGGGCCCGGGAGCCGGCGATACGCTGGCCCTGGCCTTCGATCGCCGGCCGGTCATGCTGCCGCGCGCATTCGTCCCGGGCGAAACCCTCCGCAATTATTTCGCTGACGAGCCCGTCAGGCACAACGAAGCGGTAATAGAACGGAACGAAGCCGTTTGGACGATCTCGGCGCCGGGCCCGCGCTGGTCCTTCGCGGCCGGCTGGCCGCGCAAGGCGGAGACCGAGCCGGCCGGCCAGGTCCTGATCCGGGTCCGCGTCGAGGTGATGAGCGGCGCGGTCGGGCTGGGATGCCTCGCATCCGATTATCGTGCCTATGTCGGCAAGGAGGTTCGCCTGGCCGCGGCTCCCGCCTGCCGGACGGCGGAGATCCTGGCGCCCGAAAGCAGCGATGTCGCGTGCCTCATGATCCGGAACGTGAGCGAGGCAGGCGCGCCGGCGACGGCTCGCGTGCTTTCCATTCAAGCCTCGGTCGCGGTGCCGGCGGCACCGAGCCTCTCCCCCTTGCTTGATCACGAAACGCGCTGGTTCGACCTGCCGCCCGATCCGGCCGCCGCCGGGGCGGCGGGGCGCGCGGCACCCGGCGGAAACCGGCCGATCCGGATCGTGCCGGTGGAGGAGCTGGGCCAGGCCCTCGGCTTCCGGCGGCCCTTCGTGCCGGAAAAGCGGGTTTATCGTTACGGCCTGGAGGAGTTCGTCACCGAGACCGACGAATCGGCGATCTTCCGGTACCTCTATCGGAATTTCCGGCCGGCCCGCCATCTCGAGTTCGGCACCTGGGAAGGGTTCGGCGCCGTCCTCTGCGCCGGGTCGTGCGCCGCGCGGATCTGGACCATCAATCTCCCGGAGGGCGAGCGCGACGCCCATGGCGCCCCGCTCTATCCTGGCAGGCCGCCCGAGGCACAAACCCGGCAAGCCACCGGCCGTCACGAGGCGCCGTCGATCCCCGAGCCGGATGCCGCCGGTCCCACCGATGCAGGGTCTCGCATCGGGTGGCGTTACCGCGCAGCCGGCTTCGCGGAGCGCGTCACGCAGATCCTCTGCGACAGCCGCGATTTCGCCGCCGGAGAGTTCGCGCCCGGCTTCTTCGACACGATCCTGATCGATGGGGGGCACCAAGCCGGCGTCGTCGCAAGCGACACCGCCAAGGCGCTCCCGCTCTTGCGCTCCGGAGGCCTCATCATGTGGCACGACTTCTGCCCGGACCCTCGCGTGCTTCAGGGCTCCGCCGCGGTACGGGGCGTCGTCGGCGCCGTTTCCGAAAATCTCCCGTCATGGCGGGCCTCGCTCTCGGATCTCTTCTGGGTCAGGCCGAGCCATCTGCTGATCGGCGTGAAGTCCTGAGAGCGGCCAGCGCGGAAACGTCGGCCGGACGGCCGGGGAAACGCCCGGTGAAAGGTGTTCGGCGATCGCATCGGCGGCAGAAGGTCAAGCGCGATCGTAACCCCGAGACCGGCATACCCTCGTCGAGGAGCCCGCGCCGCAACAGCCTGGGCTCGGCGCGAAAATCGGGCCGGCCGGGCGCCCGCTTGACCGCCACCTCCCAGAGGCTCGCGGCACTGAACAAGAGCTCGTTGCCCGGGATCCTCCATGAGGCCACGTGCCGCCGCCGACAGCCGCTCGGGGGCTCCCGCAGCCCACAGCAGGACCTGCGTGTCGAGCAGAAGCTTCACCCGCGTCCTCGCCGAAGAGCCGCTCGATCTCGGCGTTGCCCATCTCGTCAAAATCGTCCGGCACCACGATCTCGCCGGCCATGAAGCCAGGCCGCCGGACCTGCCCGCCAATCGGCGTCTCGAGTGCCGTAACCTTGACGAGCGCCCGCCTCGCCCTTGGCCGCCTCCTCGACGAGGCGGAAGAAACGGGTCTTCGCTTCGCGGCTGTGACCGTCCGCGCGGCAGGTTCAAGGATGAACCAGGTCCCATAAACTTATACCAGCCGTCGATGAGATCGACCCTTCACCCTCGCGGCGATCTCCCTCATCTCCCGTCATCGTGCGTCGCGCCCACCCCCGAGCCCCGCCATTGCGAGGCGGCAACGCCGCCGCAGCAATCCATGCTACCCGCCGCCTCCCCCGCCGCCAGCCGCGCCGGGTCCCCATTGCGCGAGCGCAATGGGAGCCCGGCCGTCCTCCGCCACGTTGGCCCGCGAAAACATGGGCGAGCCTCATCGCCGCTCGGTATTGGTCCGGGCGCCGCCGCGTCCCGGCCGCCGCCATGGCGATTTGCGCGGCCTCGCGGCACTCCGCCGTACCCGGAGCGTCCTGCTATCCCGCCCCCGAAGTTCGCTGCCACTTGCAGCGAGCGCAGGAGATCAAGAGGCCACTCGAACTGAAGAGCTGGTGTCTCGATTCCGCGGCTCATCGTGTGATCCCCAAATTCGGAATCGGGGCACCCGGCTTTCGTCAAACCGGGTGCGGTCGCAGCCGGCAGCATTTTCATTCCGGGCTTCAATCACACCTTGCAGTCCGGAGATCGCCGGCAACGCCTCCCTCAGGCGGCTTCGGCGGCGCCGGCGGCACGATCGAGCTCGCGCTCGATCGCCAGCAATTCCTCCTCGGAGCCCTGGACCTTCGGTCCCTTGAACCATTTCCGCGCCGAGACCATCCAGTATCCCCACGCATAGAGCAGGACGACACCGACCGCGAGCGGCGCGTAGTTGAACGTCGTCGCGGTCACCGGAGACACCTCCGGCAGGATGAAGAGGATCGTGATAATGAGCACCCAGATCACCGCGATAATCCCGATCGGCCGCCCCCAACGGCCGAGATGCCAAGGGCCGGGCTGGAAAGCCGGTCCCTGGCGAATGCGAAGATAGATCGGGGCGACGTAGGCAATGTAGAGGCCGATCACCGCGATCGAGGTGACGGCGAAGTAAGCGGTCGGGCTCCAGAGATAGGGCAGGCCGAGGACGAAAGCGGCGGCGGCGGCGAGCCAAACCGAGTGGGTGGGCGTGCGGGTGCGCGGGCTGATCCGGTGCCAGAAATTCGATCCCGGCACGGCGCCGTCGCGGGAGAAGGCGTAGATCATCCGCGAGTTGGCGGTGACCGAACACATGCCGCACCAGAACTGGGCGCCAATCACAACGACTTCCAGCAACGTCGCAAGTTTCGCCCCCACCGAGTCGATAAAAATCTGGAAGGGAGGCACGCCGGTGGCCGAATTCAGTTCGGCCTTGTAGTTCTGGATCGCGAAAGTAACGGCGAGCAGCAGCACCCAGCCGGCGATGACCGAGATGATGATCGACCACACCATCCCGCGGGGGGCGGAAACCTGGGCCCGATGAGTCTCCTCGCTCATATGGGCCGAGGCGTCGTAGCCGGTATAAGTGTATTGGGCCATCAAGAGGCCGATGAGCAGGACATACGGCAAGAAGCCAAAGCCGGTGCTGTTGTAGGTGCCGGTGAAAACGAACCCGGCGCTCTGGTGATGGGCGGGAACGAAAATAAGGACGAGAGCGATTACCGCCACCCCAATCATGTGCCACCAGGCGCTGACATCCGTAAGCAGGGCGACCAGCCGGATTCCGTATGAATGCCCTGTTCCTCAAGGATCTGGCTGACAAGACCCGCCGCGGCCTGCGCGGCCGGGCGGAACCCGGGAAGGCGGGTGGCGGGCGCTGCTCTACGGCTATGATGTGATCAAGCGGCTGGACGCGGCCGGCGAGCCGGTGCGCGGCGAACGTCGTGTCAACGGGGCCGAGACGGCCACGGACCGGAACCGACGAAGACCAGGCCGGACGAATGTTACAACGAACGCGGTCGCAAGCCCTTGCGACACTCCGCCGCGCCCCGCGCGCCCTACCGCACGCGCATCGCCGGCCGCACCACCCGGAAGATCTGAAAGAAGCTGCCCCGCGCCACCAAACGCAGTTGGGGCGGCACGTCTTTCGGCCGGGAGCCGAAATCGATCCAGAGCACGAAATCGAACTCGTCCGGCCAGTCACGCCAATAGAGCCTCTCTCCATACACGGTGCGGCGCGCATCGAGCTCTTTGCGTTGCCCGGGGCCGGCGCTTTCGCCGAGCTCTCCGGGCGTCACCGGCACACCCTCCCACTGGGCGATTCCCCGGTTGCGCGCCGCCACCTCGATCGTCGTCCACCCGGTGAATAGGTAAGGGACAAAGGCCGAGCGATCGATGACCGATAGCTCAGCCATATGAATGTACGCCACGCTCTGCCGCCGGGCGAAAAAGCCCGGCACGCCCGGCAGCCGCGATTGGCCTCTCGGGATAGGCCCCTCGACGACCAGCAGGCGCGATCCCACGGCAATCACCCGGGAGGCGGCTCTGAATTCGTCGAACTGGCGGCCATAGTCGCGCCAGCTCTGCGTCACCGCCCAGATGCGTGCACCGAGCACGCAAAACGCGAGCGCCGCCACCGCCGCGGTCATCCTCCGTGTCGGAATTCTCACCTCGGTCGCGGCGATCAACAGAAACGTGAGAGCGACGGGCAGCCTCAGATCCGCCGACCAGCTCCCGCTCAGCACATTGGGCATCGCCGCCGCCACCAGCGCCATCACCGCAAGCGGTCGGCGGAATTCGGGTGCGAACGTGAGAAAGCGCGTGAGGATGCCCCACGCAAGGAAGGCAATTGCCAGAAATCCCGTGACCTCGTCGAGCGGCACCGGGGCGGTGCCGAACGTGAACGGCGATATCAGCGCGTAAAGCTTGTCGGCGAAATCGCCGTAGAGCGTCAGGGTCGGCCCGCCATGCTTGAGGCTCAGATACCAGAGCAGGAAACCCGGCGCGAACTGCAACCCGGCAGCCACCAGGGACAAAGCGCTCGTGAGCGAAATTCGCCGCTGCCTGATCCGGCCGTCGAGCTCATGGAGCCCAACCGCCAGCCCGTAGAACCCGAAGGCGAACAGATGAAGGAGAAAGAGCAGGCTGGCGACCACCGAGAACACGAGGATTCGCCGGCCCGGGCGCCACTCCCGCGTCGCCATCCAGCCGCTCAATGCAAAGAGGGCGGCACCGATCCCGAAGAGGCAATTGAGAAAGCCCCAGAACAGCACCGCGTTATAGACGAAGAGCGCCGACCAAAGCGGCGCGACGCCCCATCGTCCATGGAGCACACGGTGGAGAGTTGCCGTCCCGCCGATCAGCATGACCATCGTGAGCGCGATGAAAACGCGCCCGGCCGCCCCGATCGACAGGATCTTCGAGATCGGCGGAACGATCAGATCCATCGCCAGGTCGGGCAGGATCCGCCAATGGACCTGGTAGTTTGCGGCGAGCGCCGGGTTGCTTCCGTTCCGGGCCAGGATCCACATCCGGGCAAGATGGTTGGGATAGTCGACCAGCGGCGGCACCCGAACCCAAAGCAGTGGTGAGACCGTCGCGGCCATGACGAGAGCGTAAAGCACGAGCCGCGAACCCGTTGCCGGTGCCGGCCCGCCGGCCCGCAGCGGCGGCGGCGCGGGGAGGATCCGTTCGGAATTCATCCCCGATTCATCGCGCCGGGAAAGTCAGCGCCGCCCGCCGACCTCGTCGATGTGCTCCAGCATGTCGGCCGGGTCTTCGTAGACGCGGAACGCTCCCGCCTTCTGCAGTTCCTCCGCGCCGTAGCCGCCGCACATCAGCCCGACACCAAGCGCCCGGCAGCGGACCGCGGCGAGCATGTCCCAGATGCTGTCGCCGATGACCACGGCGTGTTCGATCGGCCGGGAGAGCCGCTCGGCAGCGGCGAGAAAGAGATCGGGATCGGGCTTGGCATATTTCACCTCCTCGCGCGTGACCACCGGCGTCACCGCGGGGTCGACCGAGAGCGCGGCGAGGTTCACCGCCGCCGTCTCCATGCGTCCGCTGGTGGCGATCGCCCAGGGAATGCCCGCCGCAGTCAACCACGCCAGCAGCTCCCTCGCCCCGGGCAGCGGCCGGATCGCCCCGGCCTGCTGGCGGTAGGCGCAGGCGTGGTGCCGGCGCAGCCGGTCGACCCGCTCCGGGCTGATCTCAAGGCCCGTCTCCCGCAGAAGCTGGTTGGTGAAGAGCCCTCCGCTCATGCCGATCTTGCGATGGATGCGCCAGACCGCGAGCTCGATCCCCTCGGCGTCGAGCGCCTGCTTCCACGCCAGCACGTGCTGGTAGACGCTGTCCACCAGCGTGCCGTCGAGATCGAACAGGAAGGCCGGCTCGATGCGCATGGTATCTGGTTCCTTTGGAACCCGGTCAAGGGCTTTTGATTCTGCTCGCATCGGCTCCTCGCTCCCAATGACGGCACGCCGCCGTGCCCTTCCTGCCCCTCTCCCGCGCGCGAAGCGCCTGGGAGAGGGAGGGTGAGGGAGCAACGCCGCCCTCCCGCCGCCCGTTCAACGCAGGGCGGCAAGCCTCGTCGTGCGGTAGAACGCGGCGAGCGGACACCGGAAACCGATGCTTTCGAGCGCGACCTCGCCCCCCTCGATCGTCGCCGGCTGCTCCGGCCACGATCCGTCCGCCCCGCGACAGAGCAGCTCCGCGCGCACATCCACCGACGACACGACCAGAATCTCCCGAACGCTCGGGATCGTCGTGTACGCCCAGACATTCGCAGAGGTCTCCTGGTGATTGCTCGGAGAAAGAATCTCGATGACCACAACCGGCTCGCTCAGAAGCCGCCCGTTGTCACCGGCCGGCGAACAGCTCGCCGCGAGGTCGGGGATCCGCACATTGTTCGCCTTGCCGACACGCGGCGCGACACCCGGCGCGGTCAGAACATCACACGTGCTGCCCCGTTCGAGCAGATGATTGCGGAGAAGCGCGCCGATCTCGGTCTGCATCCGCGCGTGCGCCGTGCTCGCCCGCGCCATGGCCATCGGCTCGCCGTCGACAAGCTGCCACACCCGGCCGTCCTCCGGACACCAGTCCAGGAATTCCGCCACGGTCAGGCGCGCCGGGATTTTGGTCGCGGACGACACGCCGCAACCTTAGCATGCGTGCAGGCTGTACCGCACCCGGCTTATTGGAGAGAAGGGCGGCTTGGAGACAAGAGCGGCCAGTGGGCCATCCCGGAATTGGCCCGGCCGCGCGGCGCTCAGCGCCGCCGGACCGGCGGCACGAACGCCCACGCCGCGCCGTCCCAGTCGATCCGCTCCCCGGTCTTGAAGACCACCGCAACCCCTTCGCAGTTGGACTGCACCGAAGCCTCGCCCAGCCGGCGCCGCCGCGCCTCTTCGGCGACCGCGCCCGCGATCGCCCTGGCCGGGACCCCTTGCAGCCTGAGATCCAGCGCCACGGAGACCAGCTCCCTGATCGGATTCCTCGGGCTCCTGCCCGCCATGAGAACCGTTCCCTCCACGCCGTCGGACCTGAACACGACGCTGCCGCCCGATTGCACCCGGCCGCACCGGAGCATCGGCCGGGTGCACGCCTTCACCGGAACACCGCGTAAACCATTGCGAGAAGGATCTCTACCGGAATACAGCCGAAGGTTGATATGAGCGTGGCGGCCTGGGCGTGGCCTCTGAGAGTTCCGGGCGCGGCGTAATGGGGGTTGGATGGTCGCGCTCGGATGCGATGATGAGGACCCGGCCTGCTTCAACGTATCCGGCCTCGGAGCGAAGCTCTCGGCCAAGATGGAGGTCCGCGCGCCATCCCATGCCGGCCGGCTACTTGACGACCACTGCCCCGCGCATCCAGCCGTCCGTCTCCATCGAACCGCCCCAGCCGCCCACGCCGGTCCCGCAGGCTGCCATGCACTGCCAGGGATACGTTCCTGGTCCGGGCGTCATGAACTGGAAGACGACCGTGGACTTGAGCGGCATCGGCACGTTCATGAACAAGCGCTCGCCGATCATGGTGAACGTATGGGCGACCTCCTTCACGGGGATCTCCTTGACCACCGTCCCCGCCCCGGGGGCGATGGTCGCGGGCGTCCCTTTGATCAGGCGCATGACCCCGCCGACGGTACCCCTGACCCGGTTATAGCCTCCCGGAATGTCCGCGGAGCCATCGTCGTAATCGCGCACGGTCACTTGGACAAGGCGGTGCGCCGGCAGGACCAGGTTTGCGGGCTCGTACCTGGGCCACCCGGGCTTCCCGATCATCTTGCCGGTAATGATTTTCATCGAGACCTCGACGGGGCCGGCGGCTTCGGCTGCGGGACGCATCGCGATCGCCAGTACGCCGACCGCCACCCCTCCTCCGGAGACCAGCCCGGTGAGAAATCTGCGGCGACCGGCATCGACCGGCCCGTGGCTCTTCTCGCCCATCATCACTTCATTCCCCTGCTGACAAGAAAGCGCATGTCCTACCGCCGCCCCTGCCGAAGTAATTGATCCAGATCATGTCGCACCGAAATTGCCGGAGCGGCTATGACGGCGGGACTCCTTGCTTGATTGTCGCGCGGCAGGGATCGGCAGGCCACTGAAAACAAAGAGCGAGTGCCGCAGGGGCGCACGTCCTCCGTTGCCCGTCACTCGTTACGCTTTCAAATCGTCATCATAGAAAAATTTTCTCCGCTTCCGGACAGACCCCCACCCCTCCGGCACCCCCGTCGTGTCCGGTTTGTCCGGGATTCGCCCATCCGAAAAAAAGAATTTCTCCGCCCCGCTGGCCCGAAACCCCCGCCAACGGCCCACTCCCGGATGATCGGCAAGCCCATCCCGGGCAGCGGAACGCCGGCCCTGGCCGGCGGCGAAAACTCCGGATAAAGGCTGCCCCGGGCGCCCGGACCGGCCGCCCGACCCCGTTCGGAGCCCGCCCATGCCCACTGCCCTCATCACCGGCATCACCGGCCAGGACGGCGCCTACCTCGCGCAGCTCCTGCTCGGCAACGGCTATCGCGTGCTCGGCCTCCTGCGCCGCTCCGCCTCTTCCGACATCATCGGCGAGCGCCTGCGCTGGCTCGGCATCCTCGACCATATCGAGCTGCTCGACGGCGACATGGGCGATCTCGGCAGCCTCGTCCGCATCATCGAAAAGCACCGGCCGGACGAGGTGTACAACTTGGCCGCGCAGAGCTTCGTCGCCTCCTCCTGGCAGCAGCCCTTGCTCACCGGCATGGTCACCGGCCTCGGCGCCGTCAACGTGCTCGAAGCGGTCCGGCTCGCCGCTCCCCGCGCGCGCTTCTACCAGGCAAGCTCGTCCGAGATGTTCGGCAGGATCCAGGCCGCGCAGCAGAACGAGCGCACCCCCTTCTACCCGCGCTCGCCCTACGCCGCCGCCAAGCTCTACGCACACTGGATGACGGTGAACTACCGCGAGAGTTTTTCTCTCCATGCCTCCTCGGGCATCCTCTTCAACCACGAGAGCCCGCTCCGCGGCATCGAATTCGTCACCCGCAAGATCACCGACGGCGTGGCGCGCATCAGGCTCGGCCTCGCGCGCGAGCTTTGCCTCGGCAATCTCGAAGCGAAACGCGATTGGGGCCACGCGCGCGACTATGTGCGCGCGATGTGGCTGATGCTTCAGCAGAAGGCCCCGGGCGACTACGTGGTGGCAACCGGCCGCAGCACCTCGGTCGGCGAGTTCTGCCGGATCGCCTTCGCCCACGCCGGCCTCGACCATCGCGAGTTCGTCCGCGTCGATCCCGCGCTCTTCCGCCCCGCCGAGGTGGACGCACTCAAGGGCGACGCAGCCAAAGCCCGCCAGGTGCTCGGCTGGGCGCCGGAGGTCGGACTCGAGGCACTGGCCGCGGAAATGGTGGAGGCGGATCTCGCCCGCCACCGCGCCCGGCAAAAGACTGGCTGAGTGAGGCCGGAACGGATCCTTCTCACCGGCGCCACCGGCTTCGTCGGCCGGCATCTCCGCCGGCGCCTTGCCGCCCGCTTTCCCGCCGCCCGCCTGCTCGCCACCGGCGAGAAGGAGCAGCCGGGAATCGTGCCCCTCGCGATGACGGACGAAGCGGCCGCGCGCGCCCTGCTGGAAGACTTTCGCCCCGATGCGGTGGTCCATCTCGCCGCCGTCGCGGCCGTCCCGGAGGCGAACCGCGCCGCGGTGCGCGCCTGGCAGGTCAATCTCTCGGGCACCTGCCGGCTCGCCCGCGCCGTGCTCGAGGCCACTCCGGCGGCGCCGTTTCTCTTCGTCTCGAGCTCTGCCGTCTATGGCCGCTCGTTCCGCGCCGGCACCCCTCTCCCCGAGCAGGCACCGCTGGCGCCGGCCGACACCTACGCGGCCACCAAGGCCGCCGCCGAGATGGCGCTCTCCGCGATGGTGAGCGAAGGGCTCCGGCTGATCCGGCTCCGCCCCTTCAATCATATCGGGCCCGGCCAGTCCGAGGCCTTCGCGATCGGCGCCTTCGCCGCGCAGATCGCGCGCATCGAGGCCGGATTGCAGCCGCCCGAGCTTGCAGTCGGCTCGCTCGCCGCCGAACGCGATTTCCTCGACGTGCGCGATGTCTGCGCCGGCTACGCAGACTGCCTCGAACGCTGGGAGACGCTCGAAAGCGGGATCGCGATCAACCTCGCTTCGGGCAAGCCACGGCGGATCGGCGCGGTGCTCGATGAGCTGCTCGCGCTCGCCCGCGTGCCGATCGCGGTGCGCACCGACCCGCAACGCCTCCGGCCCGTCGACCTGCCGCGTTGCATCGGCGATGCGACACTGGCCGCGCGGCTTCTCGGCTGGCGGCCGGTGATCCCGTGGGAGAGGACGCTCGCCGATCTTCTGGCCGAATGCCGGACCAGGGTCGGACCGGGCCGGCTCTCAACTTGGCCGCCTCGCGGCTGACGAAAGACGAGGTCGCGCCGCGCGGTAACCCGAACGCATGCGCCGGATGTGCGCGGCGAATTGGCCCTCCCGGCAACCCCTTTCGCAGTGCGATGATGGGTCCGCCAACCAAGGGTCAACCAACGAAGGGCCAGACCATGTCCGCCACCGATAGGCCGACCTATCCCGTGGACAAGCGCAACCGCGTGAAACGCAGGCACGAGCGCGGGTTCTACGACCACGACACCGTTCACCGGTTGCTCGACGCCGCCGCGCTCTGCCATGTTTCGTACGTCGTGGATGGGCAGCCCTACTGCACGCCCACCCTCTTCTGGCGGGAGGGGACGCGCCTTTACTGGCACGGCAGCAGCGCGAGCCGCATGCTCCGGAGCCTCAAGGCCGGGCAACCGGCCTGCCTTACCGTGACCCACCTCGACAGCCTCGTCCTCGCGCGCTGCGGCTTCAACCATTCGGCCGATTATCGCTCGGTGATGGCGTTCGGCCACGCCTGCCTTGTCAGCGATCCGGAGGAGAAGCGCCAAGCGCTCGTCATGATGGTGGATCGCTTCTTCCCCGCTCGCACGGCAGAGTTGCGCGCGAGCACGGCGCAGGAGATCAAGGCGACGTCGGTGGTGACGATGGAGATCGAGCGCGCGTCGGCCAAGATCCGCGCGAAGGGCGTGGCCGACGAGGACGGGGACTATGCGCTGCCGATCTACGCGGAGCGGCTTCCGATCCGCACCGTGATCGGTGAGCCGGAGCCCTGTTCCCGGCTGCCGGCGGGTGTCGAGCGACCATCCGGTCTCGCCGGCTATCGTGCGGGGCGCCGGCTCGAAGAGGCTCTCTCGGAGGCCTACGCGAGGACGTACGTGCGTTGACTTTCGCCCCCTGGTGCTGCTGCTCGGGTCAGGCTCAGCGCTGGCCGGTCAGCTCCGCCAGAAGGAAGTCGCGGAACACCGCAACGCGCTTGGAATTGCGCAACTCCTCCGGGTAGACGAAATAGACCCCGACCCTGGGCGCCTTGAGTTCGGGCAGAACGCGAACGAGGCCATTCATCTCCGCCGCCATGTAGTCGGGGAGCGCGCCGATCCCCAGGCCGGAGAGCAGGGCCAGCGTCATGCCGTGCAGCGAGTTGACCTCGAGCACGGCGCGGCGGGGTCCACTCGAGCGGCGGCCTGCCGAGGCGAGCCAGTTCACATCCGCGACCGGCGGGTGATAGTCCCCGAACAGGACGAGGCGGTGCTCATCGAGGTCTTCCGGCCTTTGCGGCACGCCATGGCGCTTCAGGTAGGCGGGAGAGGCGGAGACATGCCAATCGAGGTCCATCAGGTGGCGCTGGACAAGCTCGGGCTGGCGCGGCGGATGCATGCGAATCGCGACGTCTGCCTCCCGCATGGCAAGATCGAGGTCCATGTCGTCGAGCAGGAGCGTCATCGTGACGTCGGGATAGAGTTCGAGGAAGCGGTGCAGCCTAGGCGCCAGCCAGTGCGAGCCGAAGCCGACGGTGGTGGTGACCTTGAGGCGCCCGGCCGGCTTTTCCTTGCTCTCGGTGAGGAGGGCCTCGGTCATCGCGAGCTTGGCGAACACCTCGCGTACCGTACGGTTCAGCGCCTCGCCCTGCTCGGTCAGGATCAGGCCGCGCGCATGGCGATGGAAGAGCGGCACCTGCAAGGCTTCCTCGAGCGCCGAGATCTGCCGCGAAACTGCCGATTGGCTCAGGTTGAGGGTCTCGCCGGCATGCGTGAAGCTGCCCGCCTCGGCCACGGCGTGAAAAACGCGCAGCTTGTCCCAGTCCATAGTGTCAGCCATCCCCGTACATCCGGGCATACCCGAATGCCTTGATCGATCCGCTCCGGCCGGAAGGAAGTGGTCTTGGCGCCATCGGCGGCCGGGCGGCCGATGGGCGAAACGGTTCCTACTCGGCCGCGAGCGCCGGCCGATCCTCGGCGGCGGCCAGCCATTTTTCGGCCTCGAGAGCGGCCATGCAGCCGCTGCCGGCGGCCGTGACGGCCTGGCGGAAGATGCGATCCTGCACGTCGCCGGCGGCGAAGACGCCGGGAACCGAGGTGCGTGTCGAGCCAGGCGTGGTCAGGATATAGCCCTCGCCATCCATCGCCACCTGGCCCGCAAAGATTTTGGTGTTGGGCTCGTGCCCGATGGCGATGAAGACCCCGTCCACCGCGAGTTCCCTCTGTTTGCCGCCGCGCACATCCGCAAGGCGGACACCCCGGACCGTTTCGGGCGCGCCGCCGCCGATGATCTCCTCGACCAGGCTGTCCCAAACCACGCTGATCTTCGGATTCGCGAACAGCCGCTTTTGCAGGATCTTCTCCGCGCGGAGCGAGTCGCGGCGATGGATCAGTGTGACCTCGGCGGCGTGGTGGGTGAGGAAGAGCGCCTCTTCGACGGCCGTATTGCCGCCCCCCACCACGGCGACGCGCTTGCCCCGGAAGAAGAAGCCGTCGCAGGTGGCGCAGGCGGACACACCGGCACCGCGGAGCCGCTGCTCCGAAGGAAGGCCGAGCCAACGCGCCTCGGCCCCGGAGGCGATGATCACGGCATCGGCGCGGTAGCTTGCTCCGGAATCGCCCCGGCAGACGAAGGGCCGGGCCGAGAAATCCGCCGCCGTGATCACGTCCTCGACGATCCTCGCACCTACCTTGGCGGCCTGGGCGCTCATCTGCTCCATCAGCCAGGGCCCCTGGATCACTTCGGCGAAGCCCGGATAGTTCTCGACGTCGGTGGTGATGGTGAGCTGGCCGCCAGGGGTGAGCCCGGCCACCAGGACCGGAGAGAGGGCCGCGCGGGCCGCATAGATCGCGGCCGCCAATCCCGCCGGCCCCGCGCCGATGACGAGGACGGGGCTGCGCTCAGACTCGGCCATAAGGTCCTTCCCGTGCGTGTGACGGAACAGGATATTGGCGCGGCGGTGCAGCACGCAAGAAAAGACGCCGCGAAATCCTGCCGGATGCCGGCAATCGGCTCTTGCGGCGGGCGGCGCGTGCAATAATATTTCGGCGGAGCGGAGCCTTGCCGAAACGAACCTGACGCCTCGCACTCCTTTTGAAGAATCATCGTATGAAGAGCCGCAAGGCGGATCTGCCCGCGCTGGACGCCATCGACCGCCGGATCCTCGCCGAGCTGCAGGCCGACGGACGGATCACCAATGTCGAGCTGGCGGAGCGCGCCGGCATCTCCGCGCCGGCGTGCCTGCGCCGCGTGCGCCGTCTCGAGGAGGCGGGGGTCATCAAGGGATATCACGCCGAACTGGACCGGCATCAGCTCGGCTGGTCGATCACCTTCTTCGCCGTCGTCGGGCTGGACAGCCAGAAGGAAGCCGTGCTTTCCGCTTTCGAGCGGCTGGTCGGCGAATGGCCGGAAGTCAGGGAGTGCCACATGATCCGCGGCGGCGGGGACTTTCTGCTCCGGCTGGTGGCCCGCGACACGAGCCACGAGAACCAGTTGACCGAGCGCCTGACCGGGGCGCCGCAGGTGAGCCGGGTGCGCACGCTGCAGACCATCCGCACCAGCCGAGACCTGACCGGCGTGCCGATCTGAGGCCTGTGCGGCATGGTTGAGCGCGCAACGGCTGAGCTCCTTGGCGTGGGCTCCGGCCAGGCGCACACGTCGGCCGCGGACCGGCCCGCGGCGATCGAGGTGCGGCAGGCGGCGCCGGAGCTTTCGGTTGTCGTCCCGTGCTACAATGAGCGTCCGAACATTGCCCCGCTCGTTCTGCGTCTCGAGGCCGCCCTCGCCGGCGTGGGTTGGGAGGCGGTTTTCGTTGACGACGCCAGCCCGGACGGCACGGCCGCGGAGGTGCTGGCGATCGCGGTGAGCGATCAACGCGTGCGCTGCATCCGGCGGATCGGCCGGCGCGGCCTTTCCTCGGCGGTGATCGAGGGCGCGCTCGCTTCGAGCGCGGCCTTCGTCGCGGTGATGGACGGCGATCTCCAGCACGACGAGACGAGGCTCCCCGCAATGCTTGCCCTGTTGCGGAGCGGGGCTGCCGATCTTGCGGTGGGAAGCCGCCACGCCGCCGGCGGGGATGCCGCGGGCCTCGGCTCGGCTTGGCGGCATCGGCTCTCCGAGCTTGGCATACGGGTAGCGCGCGCCTTCCTGCCGGTGCCGCTTTCCGATCCGCTCAGCGGTTTCTTCATGCTACCGAGACCGCTGTTCGACCGGCTCGCGCCGCGCCTGACCGGAACCGGCTTCAAGATCCTGCTCGATCTGCTGCTGGCCGCGGGCAAGGGCGTGCGCGTCGTCGAGGTGCCCTTCGTCTTCCGTCCGCGCCTAGCCGGCGAAAGCAAGCTCGATCTCCTGGTTTCGATCCAGTTCGCCGCCGTTCTGATCGACCGGCTCTTCCGCGGCATCCTGCCACTGCGCTTTCTTGCCTTTGCCTGCGTGGGCGCAGTCGGCATCCTGGTCAATCTTGCCGCGCTCGGCGTTTTCACCAAGCTCGCCGGGCTTGGGTTCGAGTGGGGGCAGGGCCTTGCCACGCTTGCCGCGATGCTGGTGAACTTCGAGCTCAACAACCGCATCACCTACCGCGATCAGCGTCTCAAGGGCCGGAAGCTGTGGCAGGGCCGGGCGCTCTTCGTGCTGGTCTGCGGATTCGGCGCCATCGCCAACGTCGGGATCGCGGGCATGCTCTACCGCCGGCACGCCGGCTGGACGCTCGCCGGGGCCGCGGGGGCGGCGATCGGCGTCGTCTGGAACTATGCCGTCTCGGCGACCCTCGTCTGGCGGGCGCGGTGAGTGCGCGCCCCTCAATCATACCGCCACGAGCGCGAATTCCCGCGCAAGCAGTGAGTAGGAGCGACGGCGCGCTTCAGGGTCGTGCACGGTTGTCAGCACCGCAATTTCCTCGACATTGAGGTCATGCGCGAGCGAACCGAGACGTTCGGCCACCCGCGCGCCGGTGCCGAACAGGACGCGCGCGCGCATACGCCCGATGCGCTCGCGATCGGCGTCCGTGTAGGGATAGTCCGCGGCTTCTTCGGGGCTCGGCAGAGGCGGGAACTGGCCGCGGTCCCGGAAGAGGCGCCAGAGCGCGCGCGAGGAAAACAGCCGCTCGGCCTCGGCTTCCGTCTCGGCGGCGAGCGCGAAGACGCAAAGCGCGGCGAGGGGCTCGGGATGGCGGTTGCTCGGCCGATAGTTGCGGCGGTAGATCTCGAGCGCTTCGGCTGCGCCGCGGCCGTCCGTGATGAAATGCGCGAAACAATAAGGCAGGCCGAAATAGGCGGCGACGCGAGCGCCGTAATCGGAGCTGCCCAGCATCCAGACCTCCGGTACGCTCGGTCCGTGGGGTTGCGCTCGCACGCCGTGGAACGGATGGTTTTCGGGCGGGCCGGAGCCGGCGAGCCAAGCGAGAATCTCCGCAACCTGGGCGGGGAAATTCTCGGCCGCCGTCTCCGCGTTCGGGTTGAGCGCGTAGGCGGTCCGGCCGTCGGAGCCGGGAGCGCGGCCGAGCCCGAGATCGATCCGGCCGGGCGCGATCGCCTCGAGCACGCGGAACTGCTCCGCCACCTTGAGCGAGGCGTAGTGAGGCAGCATGACGCCCGCGCTGCCGACACGGATCCGCGCGGTGGTCGCGGCGATCGCGGCGATCAGGATTTCCGGCGCGGTTCCCGCTTGGCTATCCGAGTTGTGGTGCTCGGCCAGCCAATAGCGCGCATAGCCGAGCGCCTCGCAATGCCGCGCGAGCGCCAGGCTCTCACGGATTGAGGCGTCGGGCGAGCGCCCCGAAACGATGGTCGATTGGTCGAGCACGGACAGCCGCATAGCGTTCTTTCGGGTCGGGGACGCGGCTCAATAAAGGCCGGCCGGGCCGAATGTCGCACGGAGCCCGGCATAGACAAGGCCACCGACCAGGAAGCCGACGAGCGAGCCGTTGACGCGCACGAACTGCAGGTCGCGCCCGACGAACAATTCCAGCCGTTCGGTGAGCATAGCCGTGTCCCATCTCCCGACCACACCTGCGATGAAGCCGGAGAGCTCTGCCTGCGCCGCGGGCAGAAGCGAAACCACCACGGCCTCGAGCGCGCCCTGCAGCCTGGTCCGCACGGCCGGTTCCGCGGCAAGCAACGCACCGGTGTTGCGAAGCATCTGCTGGAGGAGCGCGATGCTGTGCCCCGCCGGATCGGCAGCGTCCCTCTCCAGCGCCTCACGCAGGCGCCGCCAGACATCCCAAAGCCAGGCCTGGACCGTAGGATGGGCGAGCACCTCCTTGAGGCCGGCGCCGAGCTCGGCGGCGCGGCTCGGATCTTCCTCGATGCGATCGATCTCGCGGCGCACCCATTCGTCGAAGGCGAGCCTGATCTCCGAGCCGCCGGGCCCCATCTTGTCGAGCTCCGCGTTCACCGCGGCGAGCACTCGCTTGGCGATCGTGGCGCCGAGCGCCCACCCCACCAGACGCCCGCCCTGCTCGCGCACCCGCTCCGCGATCGCGGCGCGGAGATCTTCCTCCTTGGTGGAGAGCGTGGTGCGAAGTTGGTCGAGGATGAAGCCGAACACCTCCTGATGCCGCCCGCCCGCGACCAGGCTTCTGAGTGCCCGAACAAGGAGCCGCCCGCCCGCGGCGCCACCGAGGAGGCGCGGGAGCAGGCGCGAGATGAATCGGCGGGCGCGGCCATCCTCGACCGAGGCGAGGATGCGCGGCAGCATCGCGGCGAGTGCCGCGGCCGCGGCGCGCGAGGCTTCGGGGTCCTGGAAGAAGCGCTCGAGAATGGCGGAGAGATCGAGGCCGGAGAGCGTGCGCGCGACCTCGTCCTTGGTGAACACGTGGTTGGCGACGAAGCGGCCGAGCGCACGGCCGAGCCTCTCCTTGTGACTCGGAATGATGGCGGTGTGAGGGATCGGCAGACCGAGTGGGTGGCGGAATAGCGCGGTGACGGCGAACCAGTCGGCGATGCCGCCGATGAAGCCCGCCTTGGCCGCGGCATCGAGAAGGCCGGCGGCATAACCCGGCGGCAGGAAGTGCGCCCCCAGAGCGAGCACTCCCATCAGGAGCAGAAGGAGGGTTGCGAAGCCGCGGTGGCGGGCGAGGGAGCGGCGCGCCGCGCGATCGGGGTCGTTCATTGCCTCCGAAAGCTACCACGCGCCCGCTCAAGTGCGGCAATCTGGGTCTGGCGCGGCGCCGGCGGCGGCATGCTCGCCTGACGAGCGGAGAGGAGGAGCGGGTGGCGGAGCGGACGTTCGTGCTGGTGCACGGCGCGTTTCACGGCGGCTGGTGCTGGCGGCGCGTGGCCGGCCGGCTGCGCGCCGCCGGCCACCGCGTTTTCACCCCGACCCTGACCGGCCTCGGTGCGCGGCGACATCTGCTTTCGACCGCGGTGACGCTCGAAACCTTCATCACCGATGTCGTCAACCTTATCGAGTTCGAGGAGCTCGAAGAGGCGGTGCTGGTCGGACACAGCTTCGCCGGCATCGCCATCAGCGGAGCGGCCGACCGCGTGCCCCGGTGCATCCGCCATCTCGTCTATCTCGACAGCCTGATTCTCGAGCATGGAGAGGCGCCGTTCGATATCATGGCGCCGGCCGTGGTCGAGGAACGGATCAGGCTCGCGCGCGAAACGAGCGGCGGCCTCAGCATTCCTCCGCCCGCGCCCAGCGCCTTCGGCGTGCCGGACGGGCCGGATGCCGAATGGGTTGCCCGGCACCTGACCCCGCATCCCTTTGCCACCTATTCCGATCGGCTGCGCCTCGCTCATCCGGCGGGCAATGGCCTTCCGCGCACCTACATCTGCTGCACCGATCCGATCTATGTGCCGCTCGAAGCGGCGCGCCGGCGGGTCAAGGCCAGCACCGGCTGGGGCTGGCGCGAAATTCCGACCGGTCACGATGCGATGGTGACGATGCCCGGGCCACTGGCCGGGATGCTGATCGAGCTTGCAGCAGAGCAGCCGGAGGCGCTCGCGCCCGGCCGCGAGGCGACGGCACCGCAGCGATGACAGGATAAGAAGACGCGGAATCGGAGCGCCTGGGGCACATTGACTTTGCTTTCCTGTGCAGCCTAACTCCGTCTGGTCTCGAAAGAGAGACACTCAGGGGGAGCGGAGATGGCCGAGAATTTGGATGAAGGTCTGGTGCGGGGAGTAACGGCGCGCCTGCCGCGACGTGCGATGATGTGCGGCGTGAGCGTGGCCTCCGCGGCGGCGGCGCTGGGAGCGATTGGGGGAACGGCGCGAGCGGCGGATGCCGGACCGTTTCCTTTGCACCCGAAGTGGCGCTTCGTGTTCGTCAACCACGTCACCAGCAATCCGTTTTTCGTGCCCACGCAGTATGGCATCCACGATGCCTGTGCGTTGCTCGGCTGCACCTACCAGTGGACGGGTTCGGAGATCAGTGACGTCGCGCAGATGGTGAACGCGATGAACGCCGCGATCGCGGCCAAGGCGGACGGGATTGCGGTTGCGATCGTCGATCCCACTGGCTTCAACGCACCTACGGCACGTGCACTCGAGGCGGGCATTCCGGTGTTCAGCTACAACGCCGACGCCCCGCCGGGCAGCCCGAACAAGCGCCTCGCCTATATCGGCCAGGACCTCTTCCTCTCGGGTGAGATGATGGGCGAGAGGATCGTCAAGCTCGTCGGCAAGGGCGACGTTGCGCTCTTCATCGCCACACCTGGCCAGCTCAATCTCCAGCCGCGCGTGGACGGGGCGATAGCCGCGATCAAGAAGTCGGGGGCACCGATCAAGGCGACCGTCATCGCGACCGATCCGAGCGTGAATGTCGGGCTTTCCAAGATCCGCGCCTATTATCTAGGCCATCCTGGGGTGAAAGGCATGTTCGGCACGAGCGGCGGTGACACCGAGAATGTCGGGACGGTGATGCAGGAATACGATCTGCCAAAAAAGGGCGCGCACGGCGGCGGCTTCGATCTCCTGCCGAAGTCGCTCCAGGCTGTGCATGACGGCTATCTCGACTTCGTCATCGACCAGCAGCCTTATCTGCAGGGCTTCTATACGGTCATGGAGATGTTTGCCTTCAAGGTCTCTGGCGGGCTCGTCGGACCGGCGAACATCAACACCGGCCTCAAATTCGTGGTCAAGGGCAGCGTCAGCCCCTATCTCACCACCAAGACGCGCTATGAGGGCAGTTCGGCCGAGGCCCAGATCGTGCCTCGCTCCGGCCCGATCGCCGGGTGAGGCGCGTCGCCGCCGTTGACTTTCCTTATGGCAGGCGGGCTAATGGTCTATGCTCTGGAATGGAGCTAGGGAACGGACCGGGGGAAGCGGAGATGACCGAGGAGCTGGATGAAGGCTTGGTACGGCGGGTAGCGGCGCGCCTGCCGCGACGTGCGATGATGCACGGCGTGAGCGTGGCCTCCGCGGCGGCGGCGCTGGGAGCGATTGCGGGAACGGCGCGGGCGGCGAATGCCGGGCCGTATCCGCCCCATCCGAAGTGGCGCTTTGTGTTCGTCAACCACGTCACCACCAACCCGTTCTTCGTTCCCACCCAGTACGGCATCCACGACGCCTGCGCGTTGCTCGGCTGCACCTACCAGTGGACGGGTTCGGAGATCAGTGACGTCGCGCAGATGGTCAATTCGATGAACGCGGCGATCGCAGCGAAGGCGGACGGGATTGCGGTTGCGATCGTCGATCCCACTGGCTTCAACGCACCTACGGCACGTGCACTCGAGGCGGGCATTCCGGTGTTCAGCTACAACGCCGACGCGCCGCCCGGGAGCCCGAACCGGCGGCTTGCCTATATCGGCCAGGATCTCTTCCTCTCGGGCGAGATGATGGGGGAGCGGATCGTCAAGCTGGTCGGCAAGGGCGACGTTGCGCTCTTCATCGCCACGCCCGGCCAGCTCAACCTCCAGCCGCGCATCGACGGCGCGCAGGCTGCGATCAAGAAGTCGGGGGCACCGATCAAGGCGACCATGATCGCAACCGATCCGACGGCCAACGTGTCACTGTCGAAGATCCGCGCGTATTATCTCGGCCATCCGACGGTGAAGGGCATGTTCGGCTCCGGTGCCACCGATACGGAAAACGTCGGGACCGTCATGCAACAGTACGGTCTGGTCAAGAAGGGCGTGCATGGCGGCGGTTTCGATCTTCTGCCCAAATCCTTGCAGTACGTGCATGACGGCAATCTCGACTTCGTCATCGATCAGCAGCCCTACCTGCAGGGCTTCTACACGGTGATGGAAATGTTTGTCTTCAAGGTCTCGGGCGGTCTGACGGGGCCTTCGGAAATCAACACGGGCCTGAAATTCGTGACCAAGGGCGGCGTGATGCCCTACCTCACCACCAAGACGCGCTACGAGGGGAGTTCGGCAACGGCGCAGATCGTGCCCCGCTCCGGCCCGATCGCCGGCTGAGGCTCATGAGCACGAATTCCGGCAGGGCGGGCGGCGCCCAGGCGGCGGCGCCCGCCGCAGCCGGTCTGCGCGGCTTGCGCCATGCCGTGAGCGGCTTCCTCGTTTGGCGCGAGGCGAGTGTGATCCTCGTCGCCGTGCTGCTGATTCTCTATTTTGAACTTACCAACGCCAACTTCCTGACCAACGCCAACATCGTCACGGTCTCGCAGTTCGTCGCGGCGCCCGCGATCATCGCCTGCGGCGAGATCATGCTGCTGATCTGCAAGGAGATCGACCTTTCCGCCGGGCAGACCTTCGCGCTCGCCCCGTTCCTCGTCTATTTCGGGGCCAAGTTCGGCCTGCCGGTAATCCCGGCGATTCTCGTCGCCCTTCTGATCTGCGCTTCGATCGGCCTCTCGATCGGGCTGATCACGGTCCTGCTCGACGTGCCGTCCTTTGTAACCACCCTCGGTGCCTTCTTCCTCATCACCGGCATTACCCTCACCATTTCGCGTGGCTTTCCCGCCACCCCGCCGGGCGGTCACGTGCTTGCGGGCATCCTCGGCGCCTTCGGCTATTCCGAGATCATCTGGGCGTTCCTGATCGTGTTCGGCACCCATGTGCTGCTGCGCCACACCCGCTGGGGCCTGCACACCTCGGCGACCGGCGGCAACGAACTTGCGGCGGCGGAGGCGGGGATCAACGTCAAGCGGATCAAGGTCGGAAATTTCATTCTCGTCGCTGTCCTCGCCGGGTTCACCGGCATCATCGAAGCCTACCGCGTCGGCTCTAACGACCCGCTGGCCGGCGGGGCGAACATGATGTTCTTCGGCGTTGCCTCGGGCGTCATCGGCGGCACCGCGCTGACCGGCGGCTCGGGCACCATCATCGGCGGGCTCATCGGCGCGATCGTTCTCGGCGTCCTGCAGGATGGCTTCACCCTCCAGGGCATCAACGCATTTCTGTTCGACGGGATCATCGGTGCGGCCATCCTGATTGCCATGATCGTCAATATCCGCCTCGCCCTCTGGCAGCGCGGCACCGTACGATGAGCGGCAACGCCAAGACCGAGGCGATCCGCGCCGAAAGCATCGTCAAGCGATTCGGCAGCGTGCTTGCGCTTAACGGCGTTTCGATCCGCGTGGAACGCGGCGAGACCCTCGGCATCCTCGGCGACAACGGCGCCGGAAAATCGACGCTCATCAAGATCCTGACTGGCTTCCACCAGCCCGACTCCGGCCAGGTCTTCGTCAACGGCACGCCGGTAACGCTCAATTCGGTCGATCACGCGCGCAGCCTTGGCATCGAGTGCGTCTATCAGGACTTGGCACTCGTCAACACGCTCTCCGTTTATCACAACATGTTCCTGAACCGGGAGCTGCGGAAGCCGTTCCTTGGCCTGCTCGACCACGCCGAAATGCGCCGCCAGGCTGCGGCCGCGCTCGACGACATCGGCGTCGGCGTGCCCTCAGTTCGCGCCGAGGTCGCGCGTCTTTCCGGTGGCCAACGCCAGGCGATCGCGGTTGCCCGCGCGGTCCACACCAATGCGCGCATCCTGCTGCTGGACGAGCCGCTGGCGGCGATGGGCGCGCGCGAAGCGGGACTGATCATTGATCTCATCGACCGGCTGCGCAGCCGCGGCGACATTGCGATCGCAATGATCGCCCACAACTACGCCCAGACGCTCGATATCTGCGATCGCGTGGTCCTGGTGCAACACGGCGAGATCACCTTCGAGAGCCACTCGACCGAGACCTCGGTCGAGGAGCTGCTCGAAGTTGTACGCCGCGAGTACCGCGCGGCACGGCGCGCCTGAGCGGCGGCCAGCGAGGAGGCCATGGCTGCGGACGGGCTTGCGATCTACCCGAGTCTCAGGAACCGCGTGGTCTTGATCACGGGCGGCGCGAGCGGGATCGGTGCGGCGCATGTGGAGAGTTTCTGCCGGCAGGGCGCGAAGGTTGCCTTCGTCGATATCGACGAGGCGGCGGGCGAAGCGTTTTCTGAGCGGCTCGGCGGGCAAGGTCGGGCACGGCCATTCTTCCGCCCCGTCGATCTTGTCGATATTCCCGCGCTCCAGGGCGCCGTGCACGAGGTCTCTGAAGCGCTCGGGCCGATCGCCGTGCTCGTGAACAATGCGGCGAACGATCAGCGTCACCGGATCGAGGAGGTGACGGTCGAATACTGGGACGAGCGGCTTGCCGTGAACTTGAGGCACCAGTTCTTCGCCGCGCAGGCGGTCTGGCCGATCATGCGGGCAGCGGGCGGCGGGTCGATCATCAACTTCGGCTCGGTGAGCTGGCACCGCAAGACCGGCGGAATGCCCGCCTATACCACCGCCAAGGCAGGCGTCGAAGGGCTGACGCGGAGCCTCGCGCGCGACCTCGGCGCGGACCGCATCCGTGTCAACTGTGTCATTCCGGGCTGGATCATGACGGAGCGCCAGTTGCGCCTTTGGCTCACGCCGGAGGCGGAGGCGGATCTCCTGAAGGCGCAGTGCCTCAAGGAAAAGCTCGTGCCCCAGGACGTCGCCAACCTCGTGCTATGGCTCGCTGCCGACGATTCGCGCATGTGCAGCGGCCAGAATTTCGTCGTCGATGGCGGCCTGATCTGACGCTCAGCACATTACCCGGCATCGCCGTTTCGGCGCGCGAAGCCGAGCCGAACCTCTTGCGCGGGGTGGTGTTCATCAGCGGCGCCTATCTTGTCTTCACCTTCGGCAACGCCATCGTCAAGGCGCTGGCGCCACGCTACTCCGTCGTCGAACTGACCTTTTTCCGCAATGCCGGCGCACTGCCGCTGATCGGTGCGATGCTCGCTTCACGCGGAGGCATCCCGGCGCTCAGCACGCGCCATCCGGTGCTTCAGGTCACCTCGGCACTCGCCGCCCTTGGCTCCACGATGGGCTACTATGCCGCCCTCGCGCTCCTGCCGCTCGGCGATGCCGCTGCGCTCGGCAATGCCCTGCCGCTCTTCCTGACGCTGCTTGCCATCCCGATCCTGCATGAACGGGTCGGCATCCATCGCTGGACGGCGGTGCTGATAGGGTTCACCGGCCTCACCGTCACCGCCGTCGGCTCCGGGGCGTTCAACGGCGGGGACAATCCGCTCGGCATCCTCTTCGTGCTCGGGCAAAGCGTTTCCGGCGCGCTCAGCCAGTTGCAGATGCGCCAGCTTGCCACCTTCGATCGCTCGCTCACCATCGTCTCGTGGCAGATCTGCCTGCTCACGCTCTTCTGCGCGGTCCCGCTGCCGCTCTTCTGGACCGCCCCGACGCCCCTCGATCTCCTGCTGCTGGTACTGCTCGGCGTCTGCGGGGGCGCGGGCCAGCTCATGGTGGCGCAGGCCTTCCATCATGCCGAGGCAAGCCAGATCGCGCCCTGGTCTTACAGCGGCACGCTTTGGGCGATGGTTGTGGGCTACCTGCTTTGGGGTGAGATACCGACCCGCCTCACCGTGTTCGGCACCATGGTCGTGATCGCCGCCGGCCTCTACATCCTGCACCGCGAACGCGTGCGGCGGCGGCCGACTTCCATCAGCCCGTCCCGCCCTCGGCAAGCCGGGTGAGATAGCGATAGGGATCGCTCGTAAAGACCGCGCCGCCAGAGACGAGGAGCACGGCACCGGACACCCAGGAGGCGTCGTCGGAGACGAGATAAAGCGCCGCGGCGGCGACATCCGCCGGCTGGCCGAGGCGGCCGAGCGGATAGAGCGCCGAGCGCGCCGCGCGGTCCTCCGGCGTGCGGAGCCAGCGCGCCGTGAGCGGCGTTTCGATCACCGCCGGGGCGATTGCGTTGACGCGGATGCGCCACTGACCGAGCTCGACGGCCATGGTGGTGGTGATGTGGTTGATGGCGGCCTTGCACGCACCGTACATTCCCTCTCCGCCCGGCGTGGCGAAGAGGCTGTCGATCGAGCTGATGAAAAGGATCGCGCCGCCGGCGCCGTGCTCGCGCATGGCGCGCGCCGCGCTCTGCGCGCCGAACACCTGCGCCATCACGTTCAGCCGCAGCATCGCCTCGAGTGCGGCAGGCTCGGCGTCGATCCATTCGACGAGCCCGCCCGGATCGGGCGTGAAGCCGCCGGCGTTGTTCACCCAGATATCGATCCGGCCGAAGCGCCGCTCGGCCGCCGAGGCGAGGGCCGCGACCGCCTCGGGGCGGGTGACGTCCGTCGGCTCTGCGAGCGCCGCGCCGCCGCGCGCGTTGATCGCCTCGGCGGCGCGGCCGATCTCGGAAACGTTGCGCGCGGCGAGCACGACATTGGCGCCTTGCGCGGCAAAGCGCTCGGCGATCGCAAGTCCGATGCCGCGCCCCGCACCGGTGACGACGGCGGTCTTTCCCGAGAGCGAGAACATGCGATCGGTTCCTGCCACTTCAGAACGCCGAGATCGAGACTTCCTGGCTGGTCAGGAACTCGAGGAGTGCGGGCTGGCCGCGTTCGGTTGCGGCGATGCCGCGTTTGATCGCCGGCACGATCTCCTCGGGTCTGGCCACGCGCTCCCCATAACCGCCGAAGGCGCGAGCCATTCCCGCATAGTCGCCGGAGATGTCCGTCGCACGGTACTTCTCGGTCGAGACCGGCATGACCTTGAGCTCGATCGCCATCGAGAAATTGTTGAGCAGAACGGAGAGGATCGGGATGCGCTCGCGCACTGCCGTCTCGAAGTCCGTGCCGGTGAAGCCGATCGCCGCGTCGCCCCAGACGTTGACGCAGAGCTTCTCCGGATGCGCGAGCTTGGCCCCCATGGCGAGACCGAGTCCGTAGCCGAGCTGCGTGGTCTTGCCCCAGCCGATATAGGAAAGCGGCACGGGAGCGGTCCAGAACGGCGAAAGCTGATCGCGCGGGCTGCCCGCATCGTGGGTGATGACGGTCTTCGAGCGATCGACCGTGTTATGCAGGTCCCAGATCACCCGATAGGGCGAAAGCGGCGTCTCGCGGGAGGTGAGTTTCGGCAGCCATTGCGCCATCCATTCCTTGCGGATGGCCGCAATCTCGCCGGCGACCGGCGCGGGATCGCGCCGCTGCGGCAGCATGTCTTCGAGCGCCGCGTTCAGGGCGGCGAGCGTGAGGAAGGCATCGCCGGCGAGCGCGTCGGCGAGCGCGACGTCCTTGCCGAGATCGTTCGGATCGAGGGTTGCCTGGATGATGGTCTTTCCGGCCGGCATGCGGATGCCGAAATTCGTTTCCGTGAAGCTGCAGCCGATCCCGAAGATCACGTCCGCCTTCGCCAGAAAGTCGTGCACCATCTTGGGGATCGCGCGCCCACCTGAGCCGAGCGAGAGCGGATGTTCCTCGGGAAACGCGCTCTTGCCCTGGAGGCTCGTGGTGACAGGCGCGGCAAGCCGCTCGGCGAGCTTCTTGAGCTCATCCCATGCTCGCGCGTAGTGCACACCCTGGCCGGCGTAGATCACGAGGCGCTTCGCCTCAGCGAGCCGCCTCGCCACGCGCTCCACGGCCTCAGGGTCGGGGCCGGTTCGCGTCGCCGGCACCGGCTGGTAGTTGAGCGGGGAGGAAAAATCCTCGGCCAGCACGTCGGTCGGGATTTCCACGAGCACCGGGCCGCCGCGCCCATTGCGCAGCCGTCCGAAGGCGCGGCGGAAGACATTCGGGATCTCGGCTGCGCTGGTCAGCGGCTCCGCCCACTTCGTGACATGCGCCATGTTGGTCACGGCATTGAAGTTGGGCGGGATGTGCGCGATGCGCCGCGGATAACCCATCGGCAGCACGAGAATGGGCGCGGATTCGCCGAACGCCTGAGCGACGCCGCCGAAGGCGTTCTCCGCCCCGGGGCCGTGCTGCATGGCGAACACGCCGGGCGTTCGTCCCGAGGAAAGGCGCGCGATGGCATCGGCCATGTGCAGCCCGATCCGCTCCTGGCGGACGATGATGGTCCGGATATCGGCCCTGGCCGCGTGCTCGAGCACGTGGTTCACCGGATAGCCGATGATGCGCTCGATCCCCTCGCGCTTGAGGATCTCGGCGATGGCGTCCCCCGCTTTCATTCTCGTCCCCTTTGTCTTGTCGCACCGGGTGCGGCGGGCAAGCGCCCATCTTCTCGGTTCACCGTGTGGCCGTGCAGCCGCTTGCTCAACTGTTCGGTCCGCGTTCCATCGAATGCGGCTGCCAGCGCCTGAGGTCGCTGCCCGCGAGCACGGTCGGGTTGACGCAGCTCATCGGCCAGCGCCCGGTCAGCACGAGGGCGATCTCGTGGCCGACGCGGCGGCGCCGGGCCGGATCGAAGCGGGCCGACGCCGAAGCCACGTGCGCGCTCAGGATCACGTTATCCATCGTGAGAAGCGGGTTGTCCCGCGAAGGTGGTTCTGTTTCCAGAACGTCAAGCCCGGCGCCCGCGATCCAGCCTTCCTGCAAGGCCCGGATGAGGGACTTCTCCTCGACGGTCGGGCCGCGGCCGGTATTGATGAAGAGCGCCGATTTCTTCATCTGGCGGAAATGCTCCTCCCGCAGCATGTGATGCGCATCGGGAGTGGCCGGCGCGTGCAACGAGACGAAATCGGACTGCGCCAGGACCTCCGCAAAACTCGCCGGCTCGACGCCGTAGGGCGACATCGCGAGTTCCTCGACGAACGGATCGTAGGCGAGCATGCGCAGCCCGAACGGGCGCGCACGGACGGCAAACGCGCGGGCCACATGGCCGAAGGCGATGAAGCCCAGCGTCTGCCCCATCAGGCGCGGAATCTTCAGAAGCTGCGGCCGGCCTTCCGCCCAGCGGCCCGTGCGCACCATGCGGTCCTGCACGACGAGGTTGCGGAAGGTTGCCAGAAGCAACATCATCGCATGATCGGCCACTTCTTCGATGAAGGTGTCCGGCACGTTCGTCACCGGGATGCCGCGCGCCGTCGCCGCCGGCACGTCCACCGAGTCCACGCCTACGCTGCCGAGCGAGATCACCTTGCAGTGCTCCAGCCGGTCTATGATGGTCTTGGTGATCCGGATTCCCTTGGCGTAGAGGGCGTCGGCGCCACGCGCGGCGGCGATGAACTCCTGCGCGGTGGCGCCGGAGGCTTCGACGATCTCGGCGTCGATGCGCGAAAGTGCCTCCATCTCGTAGCCGTAGCCGCCGCCGGCAACCGTGAAGCTCGCCCCGATCGGGGTCACCACCTTGAAACGTGCCACCTCGTTCTCCTCTGCCGGATCTCGCGCCGGATTTCAGGCCCTGATCTTGTCGACCGCCGGCGAAGAGGGCGACTGCCGACCCGCCCACCGCTTCCTGCCGGCGCCCGCCCGCGCGGGTATCCTAGGGGGCCGGGGCTCGTTCGAACAGAGACGGGCGGATCGGCGGCTCAGCCCTTCGGCGGGCGGGCACGTACGGCGGCCTCGTTCACCTCGATGCCCCAACCCGGCTTCTCGGGCAGCACCAGCTCGCCGGCTTCGATGACCGGAGGAGCCATGAAGAACTCGTCACGCCAGCGCACGCTGTCGACATCGATCTCCATGATGCGGAAGTTCGGCACGACCGCCGAAAAATGCGCGCTCATCATGCTGCAGAGATGGCCATAAAAATTATGCGGCGCCACATTGACCTCATAGGCGTCCGCCATCGCAGCGATCTTGACGGATTCGATCAGCCCGTTCCACGGTACATCGACGATCGCGACGTCCATCGCGTAGGTTTCGAAATAGCGTTTGAACTCGCGCCGCGAGGTGAGCACCTCGCAGGAGGCGATCGGACACGGCGCGCCGCGACGAATCAGGGCCAGCGCGTCCGGGTCGTAGGTGTCGAGCTCGAGCCAGCTCAGATGGAACGGCGCCACCGCCTCGGCGACGCGGCGGAAGCCCTCGGTCTTGAAGTGAAAATTGATATCGAGGTGGAGCCCGGTTTCGGACCCGACGGCGTCGCGGAAGGTTTGGAGTTGCCGTCGTGCGGCCTCCAGCACGGCCGGGCTCCAGTTCAGCTCGGGAAAGCCCGGGCTGCGGCCGAAGCCAGGGTTGAAGCTGGTGAAGCCCGTGGGGCTCGGCAGCAGGATGTTGGTCTTGAGCGCCCGAAAGCCGCGTTTCTTCACCTCATCACCGAGCCTGAAGAGATCGTCGTAAGTGCGCAGCGGTGGCGTGCCGGCCAGCTCGGCATTGCGCGCGCGATAGGTGCCGCAGTGCGACCAGTAGAGCGGAATGCGCGTGCGGATGGCGCCGCCGAAGAGATCGTACATCGGCACACCGAGGCCCTTGGCCTTGATATCGAGCAGCGCGTTCTCGATCGCGGCGATGGCCAGGTGATTGAGGCCGGCGCGCGCCGGCACGACCTTGGTGTAAAGCGTGGAGGTGATGAGGCCGATCCGCCGCGGGTCCTGGCCGATCAGGCTCTTCGCCATCGCCTCGATCACCGCGCCGAGTCCGGCGGTGCCGAATCCCTCGCTGAATTCGGACCAGCCGACGATGCCGTTGGCGGTTGCGATCTTGAGGAACGAGAAATTCCGCCACCCCGCATCGCAGTGCAGGGTCTCGACATGGCTGATCTTCATTCCGTTCCTCCGCGCGCGCGACTGCCGAAGTCGCTCTTCCTCGTCTATGATCCGGAGCACAGAGGGCACGCGCCCGCAAGGTCGGGCTCGGTTCCCCGAGCGGGCTGTAGCGAGCGGGCTTGATCCGCAGGCCGGCATGGAAGATGGTCGCGCAGTTTTCGGCCCGGGGAGGGATTGTTGGGGAAGCTCGACGGTCGCGTGGCGTGGGTCACCGGCGCGGGATCCGGTATCGGCGAGGCAGCGGCACTCGCGCTCGCAGGGGAGGGGGCACGGCTGGTGCTCACGGGGCGGCGCGAGGCGCCTCTTTCCGATGTTGCGGGGCGGATCCGCTCGGTGGGCGGCGAGGCCCACGTGCAGCCGGGCGACCTGATGCGCGCTGCAATCGTCGAGAAGATCGGCGCCTTCATCGGCGAGCGGTTTCGCCGGCTGGACATCCTGGTCAACAACGCGGGCGCGAATATTCTTGAGCGCGACTGGAAGCGGTTGACCCCAGCCCGCATCGACGAGGTGATCGGCATCAATCTCTCGGCCGCGTTTTATTGCGCAACCGTTGCCCTTCCCTTCATGCGCGCGCAGAAGGACGGTGTCTTGATCCACACCGCCTCGTTCGCCGGCCGGTTCGTCCATCCGCTGAGCGGTGCGGCATACATCGCCGCCAAGCACGGTGTCGTGGCGATGAGCCACAGCATCAACATGGAGGAGTGCGTGAACGGCATCCGCTCGACCGTGGTGTGCCCGGGCGAGGTGGCGACGCCGATTCTCGACAAGCGGCCGGTGCCGGTGAGCAAGGAGGATCGCGCACGCATGCTGCAGGCGACGGATTGTGGCGATCTCATCCGCTATGTCGCGTGCCTGCCGCCGCATGTCTGCATCAACGAGGTTTTGATCACTCCCACCTCGAACCGCGGTTATGTCGTAGTACTGGCCCGTTGCGGCTAGTGTCCCGATTCCGAAGTTTCTATCCCAAAAATTATGCCGGAATCGGGACACTTCTTCTTTGTTTTCAGTGGCCTGCTGATCCCCTTCGTTCGCCGCCCGTGACAGCGAACTTCGGGGGCAAGACACTGGCAGGCACTCGAGCCTTCCACTTCCTTCCAACCGAGAAAGAAACGGATCCGAACCATGCCGGCCAACCGAAAGAAGGTCCTGCTGCCCGAGAATCTTGCCCGCGCCGGATGGGATCTCGTCCGTGCACGCGAGGACGTGGAAGCAATCGCTTATCCGCCGTCTTTGACGATGCCGGAGTTCCATCGCTTCCTCGCCGACGCGCATGGCGTTGCACTATCCTACACACCTTACAAGGCGGCCGAACTCGCCGCCTCGCCGCTCATGCAGGTGGTCGCGCGAATCGGCGTCGGCTTCGATTCGGTCGAGATTCCGCCGCTCACGGCGCGGAGGATTCCGCTGATGACCGTCGGCACCGCCAATTCGGTGAGTGTTGCCGAGCACGCCCTCTTCGTGATGCTCACGCTCGCCAAGCGTTCGATGGTGCTTGACCCGTTGGTCCGCACCGGCAAGTGGCACGCCCGCTATGCCGACATGCCCGTCGACCTCGCCGGACGGACTGTGCTCATTGTCGGCTTCGGCCGCATCGGCACGCGCACCGCGGCGCGTTGCCTGGCGATGGAGATGACGGTTCTGGTCTCGGATCCCTACGTGCCCCCGGAGGCAATCCGCGCCGCCGGCTGCGAGCCGGTCTCCGATCTCGACGCGGCGCTGCCGCGTGCCGACTTCCTCACCATCCATTGCCCGAAAACACCGGAGACCGTCGGCCTCTTCGACGCGCGGCGGCTGGCACTCATGAAGCCCTCGGCCTATCTCGTGAACACGGCGCGCGGGGGCATCGTCGATGAGACGGTGCTGGCCCGGGCGCTTACGGAAAAGCGACTGGCCGGAGCGGGGATCGACGTGTTTGCCATCGAGCCGGTGCCGGCGGACAACCCTCTGCTCGGCCTTTCGTCGGTCATTCTCTCTCCGCACATGGCCGGCGTCACCATCGAGGCGACGGCACGCTCTGCGCGCGCGGCGGTAGGCAACATCCTGAGCGTGTTCGACGGCCGGACGATCCGGGAGAACGTCGTCAACAAGGAGGTGCTCGATTGAAGGGCGCGCGATCTACACGCGCTGGTGCAGCACCGCGAGCAGGGTGAACAGGCGCCGCGCGGTTTCGAGGTCGATCGCAACCTTGCCCGCCAATCGCTCGGTCAGCAGCCGGGCGGCCTCGTTGTGCAGGCCGCGCCGGCCCATGTCGATCGCCTGGAGCCTGGCTTCGCGGCCTTCCTGCACCGCCTTGCCGTAGCTTTCCACCAGCAGGTGGTAGTCCTTGACCAGGCGGCGGAACGGGCCGAGCGCCAGCAGGTGCGCCACGAGCGGCCGGGACTGCAAATCTCGGATGTCGAAGACGAGCCGCCCCTCCTGGATGGAAAGGCGAAGCTCGTACGGCCCAGGCGGCACGCCGACCGGCTCGAACAGGTTTTCGCGCTCGAGATCGGCGATCGCCTGGGCGCGGTCTGCCTCCAGCTCCGGGGAGACCGCGCCCGGCGCCTCCCCGACGAGCAGGATGCGGACCAGCGACACCGGCGGCGCGCGGTCATTCCCCACTTTCGAAGCGCTTTACCCGGCAACAACCATCGCGACCCACCATGCCGCGGCGCGGCAAGGAAGCCTGCCGCCTTTTCGCGGACGCAGCAAGCCACTGGGGACTTGCGCCCGGAGATGCAGTTAATGTAAGCCTTTACATTACCGGCGAGGGAGGCAAGCGTGTCACCAGAGCCATGTGGCGGTGCACGGCCTCATCGACCTTCTCGCGTTGCCTGCGTCGGGATCGCGGTGCTCGACCACATCTTCACCCTCGCCCGCCTTCCCGCCGGAGCGGGGAAGTATTTTGCACTGCGGCTGGACGAGGTGGGCGGCGGGCCGGCCGCCTCGGCCGCCGCCGCCATTGCGCGGCTCGGCGGCGTCGCATCGCTGTTTGCGCGCGTCGGAGACGATGCCGCGGCTGCTGCGATCGTTGCGGAGCTGGCGGCGCAAGGGGTGGACGTCGAGGGCGTGCGGCGCTCGCCGAACGCGCACTCGCCCACCGCGGCTGTTCTGGTGGGCGAGGGTGGAGAGCGCCTGATTGCGACCTACGCCGATCCCCGCCTGCCCGACGATGCCACTTGGCTTCCGCTGGAGCGGATTGCCGCCGCCGGCTGCCTGCTCGTCGATGTGCGCTGGCCCACGGGAGCCGCGGCCGCGCTCGGCGCGGCTTTCGCGCACGGGCTGCCCTCGGTGCTCGATGCCGATGCGAGCCCCGAGCCGGAAGCGGTGCGCCCCCTGCTCGCTCGCGCCAGCCATGTCGTGTTTTCGCAGACGGGCCTCGCGGCGGCGACTGGCATCGCGGATCCTGAACGGGCTCTCGTCGTGGCGCGCCGACTGGCGCCGGGCTGGCTCGCCGTTACGCTCGGCGAGCGAGGCGCGCTCAGCCTCGAGGCGGAGGGCATCCGGCATTGGCCGGCCTTCGCAGTTTCCGCCATCGATACGGTGGGCGCGGGCGATGTTTTTCATGGTGCGTTCGCGCTCGGCCTTGCCGAAACCATGCCTCTGCCGAGAGCCATGCGCTTCGCGGCCGCTGCCGCGGCGCTGAAATGCGCGCGGCCGGGGGGCCGATCGGGCATTCCCGATCGGGCGGCGGTGGAGCGTCTTCTCCGGGAGGAACTGCAATGACGGGGCTCTCTGCCGGGAAATACTGGGGTTTGAGGCGGCTGGCCGCTCCCGGCGGTACGTTCTCGATGCTGGCCGCCGATCAGCGGCCGCCGATCATGGCGATGATCCGAAGTCGCACCGGGCGCGCGCCCGCCTTTGCGGAGATCGCCGAGGTGAAGCGGATGCTGGTCGGCGAACTCGGCTTGGCTGCCTCGGCGGTGCTGATCGATCCGGTCTGGGGCCTTTCCGCGGCGCTCCCTGATCTCCCGCCGCGTCGCGGCCTCCTCGTCACGCTCGAGGACCATGTTTACGAGGAAGGACCCGGCGGCCGGCGCTCGGCGGCGATCGCAGAGTGGTCGGCCGAGAAGATCCGCCGCCTCGGCGCGGACGCGGTGAAGCTCCTCGCCTGGTTTCGGCCCGACGCCGCCGAGGAGGTCGTCGCGCACCAGCGCGCCTTCGTGGCTGCCGCCGGCGATGCCTGCCGGCAGCATGACATCCCTTTCGTGTTGGAGCTTCTGATCTACCCCTTCGCCGCGCCGGGCGAGGCGGATGCGAACGACGCCGCCGACCCGGCGAAGCGCCCGTCCCTCGTGCTCGATTCGATCACGCCCTTCGCCGTCGAGGGAGTCGATCTCTGGAAGCTCGAATCCCCGCTTCCCGCCGACGCAATTCCCGACCCGGACGGGCCCGGCGCCGCGCCGGTCCAGGCTCTGTTCGATCGTCTCGGCGGTCGCGTGCCCGGCCCCTGGGTCATGCTGAGCGGCGGGGCCGAATTCGCGCATTTTCGCGCGGTTCTCGTGTATGCCTATCGAGCCGGTGCGAGCGGCTTCCTCGCCGGCCGCTCGATCTGGGCCGACGCCTTCCAGGCATGGCCTGACCGCGCCGCCTGCATCCAAACGCTCCGCGAGACCGCGCGCCCGCGCCTGGAAAGGCTGAGCGAACTCACCGAAAAGAGCGCCCAGGCTTGGCATCGGCATCCCCGCTTCGGGGCCGGCGTCAGCGTGGCTGATGCCGGCGCCGGCTTCGCCAGCGCCTACGGCAAGGATCCGTGCTCGGCGCGTGCGGCATTGACCGCGCGCCCCGAAGCGATAGCGTGACCGGGCCCCGCCTACGGGCATTGCGGTCATGCGTAGCGAGGCTCTGTTCGGTTGAACCGGGAGGCGCTGGTTTTGGGTGCCCTGCACAGGGATTTTTCGGCTCGGTTCGACTTGGTGCGCGGATGGGGCGCCCGGCCGCGCTGATCCTTGCCGGCGGGAAGGCACTCCGTCTCGGCGGGGTCGAGAAGCCCTTGCTCGGGATCGGCGGCCGGACCTTGCTCGCGCGGATCCTTGCCGCGCTTGGAGAGAGCGTGGCGGCGGTTGCCATCAGTGCCAACGGGGATCCGGCCCGGTTTTCGCGCTTCGGGCTGCCCGTGCTCGCGGACGGGCCGTTCGAGGGCGAAGGCCCGCTCGCCGGGGTGCTTGCCGGCCTCGACTGGGCGGGGGGGATCGGCGTGGAGTCGCTGCTCAGCGTTCCCGGTGACACGCCCTTTCTGCCGGCAGGGCTCGCCGCGGCGCTGGCTCCGCCGCCGGCGGTGGCGGCAAGCGGCGGGCGGCGACATCATCTGGCCGCGCTCTGGCCGCTCTCCGCGCGGGACGCGCTACGCCGCCGGCTCACCGCGCCGGGTCCGCGCGCGGTGGCGGCATTCGCCGACGCGATCGGGGTTCGGGTCGTGCCTTTCGCGTGCGCTCCGTGGGATCCGTTCCTCAACATCAACACGCCGGCCGACCTCGCCGAGGCGGAGGCGATCGCGGAGAGGGTGCCTGCATGACGCTGCGGGTGGCGATCGGTGGTCTCGGGGCGATCGGTCTTGCGTTGGCTCGCGCCCTGGACGCGGGCGTCCCGGGATTGGCACTCGGGCCGGTTGCCGTGTGCGATCGAGCGCGCGCTGAGAAGATGCTGGCCGACTTTCGTGATCCGCCCCTCCTGACAGATCTCGCCGGCCTTGCCGCGGCCAATATCGTCGTCGAGGCGCTGCCGGCGGCGCTTTTCCCCGCGATCACGGAGCCGGCGATCTCGGCCGGCCGGATCTTCGTGCCCTGCTCGGTGGGTGCGCTGCTGGCGCGGATGGACCTCGTCGAGCAGGCGCGCCGCACCGGTGCCCGGATCATCGTGCCGACCGGTGCGCTGTTCGGGCTCGACGCCGCGCGCGCGGCGGCCGAGGACGATATCGCCAGTGTCGCGCTGGAAACCCGCAAGCCGCCGGCGGGGCTTGCCGGCGGGGCTTGCCGGCGGGGCTTGCCGGTGCGCCTTATCTCGTGGCACGCGGCGTCGACCTCGGTCTGATCCGCGAGCCGGTCTTCGTCTTCCGCGGCAACGCGCGCGAGGCGGCGGCGGGCTTCCCGGCCAACGTCAATGTCGCGGCGGCGCTGGCGCTCGCGAGCATCGGTGCCGGGCGGACGGACGTCGAGATCTGGGCGGATCCGACCGTCACGCGGAATGTCCATATCATCCGCATCATCCGCGTCGAGACTGCGGCCGTGCGCATGGAGATGCACATCGAGAACGTGCCGAGCGAGAGCAACCCGCGCACGGGGCGGCTGACGCCGCTTTCGGTCCTCGCCTGCCTGCGCGGGCTCGCCGGTACGCTCAGGGTCGACAGTTGAGGCGGGCGCAGGCGATGCACGGAACCTGTTGCATGCACGCCCGCGCTGCGCGACCTTGCTCGTCCGTGCCGCCCCTATCCGCAGAGAAGCGGAGCGGCGGTGCGGCACAACACGGAGGGGGACCATGACGGAGGATCTGTTGGGTCGGTTGAGCCGGCGGGGACTCGCCGGGGCGGCCGTATTGCTGCCGGCAGCGGCGATCGCCGCACCGGCGGCGGCCGCGACGGCGGCGGGCGGGGAGAGCACGTTCGCGCGGGTGATGCGCACCAAGAAGCTGCGCATTTCGGCCTTGTCGGGCGAGCCGCCCTATTTCGACAAGAACCTCGCCACCGGGAAGTGGGGCGGGTTCTGCGTGCCGATGGCCGAGGACATTGCCAAGGTGTTCCGCGCCGAAGTCGTCTACGTGGATTCGACTTGGGGCACGTCGGTGCTCAATCTGCAGTCGGGCAAGGTCGATCTTTCCTTTTCCCTCAACCCGACGCCGCAGCGCGCTCTGGCGATCGGCTTCACCGAGCCGCTCCTGATCCACCCGTTCGGCTGCATCGCCAAGCCCGGATTCACGCCGTCCACCTGGGCGGATCTCGACAAGCCGGGCCTCCGCCTTGCGATTTCGGTGGGCTCGCTTTACCAGGTTCTGGCCAAGCGGTATGCGCCGAAGGCAACCGCGGTCGGCCTGCCGAGCACGGACCAATGCGTACTGGCTTTGCAATCGGGACGTGCCGACGCGATTCCGCTGGCCGCCATTCCGGGGCTCGGCGTGATCGGCAAGAACCCCTCGCTCGGCACCTACCGGCTGATCGGCGATCCGACGATTGCGTTGCCGAGCAACCTCGGCATCCCGCGCCAGACCGACACGCGCTTCCGCGACGTGCTCAATGCCTGGATCGAATATCATGGCGGCGTCGGCGATATCCGCCAGTGGATCGTCGAGGCGTTGGCGGCCGAGGGCGTAAAGGCGAGCCAGCTTCCGGCCGGCCTTACATTCTGAAGCGGAGGCCGCCGCGGTCCGGCGAGAGGATCGGGGCGGCCTGACCACCGCGCGCCGCGCCGATGACCTATCATTGGAGCTTCGGCTTCCTGTGGCAGTACGAGCGCCTGTTCCTGCTGGGTGCTGGTGTGACGCTTGCCTTCACCATCGGGACGGTGCTGCTCGGCCTCTTGGTCGGGCTTCTGATCGGCATGGCGCGGCTCAGCCGCTCATGGCTGGTCAGCACGCCCCTGATCGCCATCTCGGAGGCGTTCCGGTGCACGCCGCTCCTGGTGCAGCTGATCTGGATCTATTACGCGCTGCCCGTGCTCCTGCACATCTCGCTCTCTGCGGTGACGGCCGCGGTCATCACGCTTTCGATGTATGGCGGCGTTTTCTATGCGGAAATATTCCGCGGCGGCATCGTCTCGATCGAGCGCGGGCAATGGGATGCGGCGCGAGCGCTCGGGCTTTCGTGGTGGAAGATGATGCGGCTGGTGATTCTGCCACAGGCGGTGCGGCGCATGATCCCGCCTTTCATGAACCAGTCGATCACTCAGCTCAAGAACACCTCGCTCGTTTCGGTGATCGCCGTGCCGGACGTGCTCTATCAAGGCGAGCTGGTGACGGGAAACACGTACCGGCCGCTCGAGGTGTACACGCTTGTGGCGGTGATCTATTTCGTGCTGCTGTTCCCTAGTACGATGCTGATGCAGGCGTATGAGCGGCGACTTGCCGCGAAGCACGCGACGTAAGGCGCCGATCCTGCAACGACGCACCCTGCCTCCTGCCCTCATGAGGGCAGCCGCGGGCCATGTTTTTGACATGTGCGGCGCGATTGTAAGGCGCCGTTTGTTCCCGCGCGGGCAGATCGTCGCAGCATCGAATTTATTCGCCGGCCTCGGCAGGCTCGGCGCGGGTCGATGATGGTGCGACGCGAGGGAGGATCGGATGGTGCGTCTCAGGGTTGTTCTTTTGGCCATGGCGCTGGCTGTGCCGCTTGGCGGCTGCGCCGTTTACGTTCCGCCGCCGCCACACCCGGCTGCGGTCTGGGTGCCGGGCCATTGGGGCCCCTATGGCCGCTGGATTCCCGGCCATTGGGCCTGACCTGGCTGCGGCGGGCGTGCCCAGCGAGGGTTCGCCCTTCGAGAGCCTGTCTGATCCGCTATGGCGACGCCTTTGGCGATGCGCATTCGGCGCACAGGCGGCGTACCTGGCGCATCACCTGGCCGGCGAAGACCACGCCGGCGGTGGTGACGGAGAGGCCCGCATGGCGGAGCGCATCCGCGGTCCTGGTGTTGCAGGTGTACCCGCCGTCGTAAGTGCTGGTGGAGGCGTAGAACGCGCTTGCGGGATAGGGCCCGCCGGCGATGCGTTCGAGGCCGCCCGAGGGTGGCTTGGCGAAGTTCCGCCAGAGGAACGCGGCAAGATCCTTGCCGCCCGAGGGGCGGAGGGGAAGGACGAAGACGTGAATGGCCGAGCGCATGCCCTGTTCGGCAGCACGCGTTGCGCGATGAAGGGCCCCGTTGGCCTTGCGGGATAGCCCGCCCGCCGCCTTGCGGACGCCGCGGGACGCAGCCGGCACCGCTGGCCTCTGCCGCACAGGATGAGGCGCGGCTTTCTCCGGTGATTGCTCAGCAACTTGGACCTGAGCAGGCGGAAGCGAACCAGTTGCCCGCGGTATCATAGGTATAGGTGACGACAGTGCCGTCGCCGTAAGTGACCTGATCGATGCGGCCGAAAGAGTCGTAGCTATAAGTGATGGTCACAGCGTGCGCCGCGACCGCAAGGAGGCCGACATTTGCGAGCACCGTAAGCAGACCGGCGAGAAATTTCATCTTTTCTCCTCCCGAACCGGCCAAGCCGCCGAGTCAGCACCCAAACTCTGCCCCACGTCGCGCCGCCCTGACCGCGACGCAACGATACAGGATTGTTCCGCGATACGTCGACAGAATTACCGAGCAACCCTGAAATCATCGACCGGCCACAATGCATTGCAAAGGCAGCAGGGCATAACGATGTTCACGCGCGTGTCGTTCGATATTGACGCACATCACCGTACGCGACGTAACAGACATGACATCTCAGCTTTCTTGATCTGCGACAAACGCTCATGCCGACATCAAAATAATCAAGTCGGAAGAACGTCCTCGATGCAGATCCATCGCGCGCTCACCCGAAGCGCAGCACACGCGGTGCTCGTTGCAGGCTTCTGCCTCGCAGGCGTCGCCGGCGTCCAGGCGCAACGAGCCGCAACACCGGCGGCGTGTCGTCCGCCGAATATGGAGCTCCTCACGGCCGCCCCTCTCGTACCGTACGCGCAGGCCGTAGCGGCGCTCATCGCCCGGACCACCGCCGCCGCGCAGCCGGCGCCCTTGCCACCGCAACCAACGGCTGGGGCACCAGCGAACCGCCCGAGATCGTCGTGCTGGCGGCTTCTCTCAAGAACGATCCTGACCTGATCTACGGGTGGGTCTACAACAACGTCGACACGATTCCCCAGTACGGCAGCTTGAAGGGCCCGCTCGGCGCGCTGATCGACCGCTCCGGCACCGCCTTCGACCAGGCCGAACTGATGATCCTCCTGCTCCAGCAAGCTGGCAATTGCACCGCCTCGTTCGAGGTCGGTGAGGTCAACGTGACAGGCGCGCAGCTCGCCGCCTGGCTGGGCGTGGACACCTCGCTGGGCAACAACCTGAACGGTACCGAAGTCATCCTCGGCAGCAACGGCTTCCCGGGCGTGGTCGACACCAACAGCAACGGCCAGGTCCTCGGCGCGACGATCGGCTGGGCATGGGTCCAGGTCGAGATCGGCGGCACGAACTACGTCTTCGACCCGGCGACCCTTGCGAAATACAATCCCACCCGCGCAGGGGGACTGGGATCGGCGTTGCCGAGCGCGCTCGGTTACACCCAGTCCACCTTCATCTCCGATGCAGAGAGCGGGTCCACCATCAACGCGACCGACATCTCGGGGCTGAACCGCGCCAATATCCGCAGCGACCGCACGACCGACGCCAGCAACCTGGTCTCGTACCTGAAGACCAACGACCCGTCCCTCGGACCGACCGACGTGACCGACAGCCGCACCATTGTGGCGCTCGCCGCCAACACCCGTCAGCGCATCACATCGCTGCCTTACCAGAACGGCACGCCTACCAACTACACGATCTCTACATTCCCCGCCTCGCTCCGAACGCAACTGACCCTCACGGTTCCCGGTGCAAGCGCGGTGACCTTCTTCACCTCCGACATCTACGGGCGCCGGCTGACCCTCGACTTCGATTCGTCGACCGTGCCGACCCTGGAGCTTGACGGCACGACGGAGGCAACCGGCTCGGCTGAGAGCAACGGGCCGAGCTTACGCTGACCAGCGCGATCCTCCACCCGTAGTCAAGTACCCGCCCAATTCGAACAGCTGTCTCGGCCCCAATTTCACGAATTGTCAGGCGCTGCACGTCACGGCCGCGCCGAACGCCGTGTTCGTGATCGGCAACGGCTGGGGGAAGGTCAGCCGCGGCATGATAGAGCGGCACCGCAAGCTGCTGGCGCAGGCCATCGCCGCAAACCCGGGGAACCCGAACGCCGGGCACCGGCTCGGCGAGAGCCTGACGATGCTGGGCTTCACTTGGCTCGCCCAGAACGCGCGCGTCCGGCAGCTTTCGGATGCCTTCGCCGGTACCGTGACGACGGTACGTACATGGCATCGGCATCGTCGGCATGAAGCCCGTCGGCACGTCCAGCGGCCCTTATGTCGACCTGCCGCTCAATGTGCTCGGCGTGTTCCAGGTCAACAACCGCAGCAACAGCGCGCGGACCCCTTCCGAGTCTGCGGCCTTCTTCGCCGACGCGGGAACCAGCAGCGTTCTGGAATCGGGTTCGATCGAACAGCCGCAGACCGGCGTTGCGGCCGCCTCCACGGTCAAGATGCTCAACACCTGGGCGCAATCGGGGGCGAGCTTCGACATCAACAACAGCGCAATCAGCGGCGATGATCTTGGCGCGAGCGCGATACGGCGCACAGGCCCGAATCCGGAAGCGCCAATGATCGGCAAATGCATGCAGCCGGGGACGCAGCACGACCTCCCGGCTGGCCGGATCATGATGCAGAATCAGCGCCTTGGCGTTGTCGAGCAGAACCCGGGGCAAAAGTTGGGGCAGGAAGGCGGGTTTTGCTTGGGCTCGGCGCGGAGCGGTTCGATTCGACCTCGCTGTGGCTCCGTCGATCGACCTGTCGGAGCTGTCTCGCGCCGAGCTTGAAGCTCTGGTGGTTCGGCTGCTTGGCGAGGTCCCGGATCTGCAGCGGCAGGTGGCAGAACTGCGCGAGGAGGTCGCGCGGCTCAAGGGTGTCAGCCCGCGTCCCCAGCTTAAGCCGAGCGGCATGGAGCGGGCCACCGCGCCGCAGGGAGCGCGGGACTGCAAGCGTCGAGGCGCGGCAAGTCGGTGCCGCAAGTGAGCGTCGAGGAGCGCGTGCTTGCGATGGCGGTGCCGGCGGGCTCGCGGTTCAAGGGCCATGCAACGTTCGTGGTGCAGGACCTTGTGCTGCGGGCGCAGGTGATCCGCTACCGGCGGGAGCGCTGGGTGACGCCGGAGGGGCGCACGCTGGTGGCGCCGCTGCCGGATGGCGTGCGCGGGCACTTCGGCGCGGAGCTCCGCCGCTTGGTGCCGCTGCACCACCAGGGACAGGTGACGATGGAGCGGCTGACGGCAGAGCCGCGGGGGTTCGGGCTCAGCATCTCGAAGCGGCAGGTGATGCGCCTGTTGATCGAGCAGCACGACGACTTCCTCGAGGAGAAGGATGCGGTGCTGCGCGCCGACCTCGGGAGCGCCGCCTGGATCACGGCGGACGACACCGGGGCGCGGCACTGCAACGCGAACGGCTTCTGCACCGAGATCGGCAACGACCGCTTCACTCGGTTCGGCACGCGGACGAGCAAGAGCAGGCGGAACTTCCTCGAGCTGCTGCGTGCCGGGCAACGGCGACTACGTGAGCAACGCGGCGGCGATCGCCTCCATGCGGAGCCGCGCGCTCGGCGGCCACCTGATCCGCCTCGTCGCGGACGCGGTTCCCCGACGTCGCCACCTGGGAGATGCATCTCGAGCGCCTCGGCCTTATCGCGCTGCAGGTTAACCCCGATCCGGTGCTGATC
>JAKAWQ010000079.1 GCA_021816925.1 Pseudomonadota bacterium | reverse complement strand
CCCGCAGCTGGGCAGACGACAGCTCATCAAGGTCATCCGGTGGGCTCACACATAGCTTGAATCCGAGTCGCCCGCGTCGGGGCAAGCACAAAATGCAACCTCGCCCGGGGTTTTGCCGCTATTACGGCGTGATCCTCTATCCCCTTGAAAACTCAACGCGAAAGGGAGTCCGCCTCCGTATGCGAGCCGACAGTGGCGCTTCGAACAATACCCGGCTTGCGGGCGGCAAAAGCAACCATGTGGCGGGCTTCGTTCGCGAGCGTCGTCTCCCGGATTTCGGCCAAACCTGCCGCTTCGAACATCCGTCGCATTTCGCCCGGTTCGTAGCGATACTGGTAGCGCGGACTGAAATTGTCAAAGAGCGAAAGCGCTCGCTCTCCACGAGTCGCCGATCCGATCGGCGAATGTTCCCCGCGCAGGCGCGCGACCAGCAGAACCAGCGCGGTGTGAACCGGAACCGCTTGCCTGCAGAGCGCGTACAGAAGCCGCGGCGGCAGCCGTGATGTCACGCTGCGCAGCAACGCGTTCGGCACGCCAACCCACGCTTCTCGCCGGCGATAAAGCTGCACGTAGACGCGCCCGCCGGGCCGGACCGCCGAAAGAAAGCTCGAAAATGCCCGTTCGGTGCTGGGCGTATGGTGAAGCACTCCGCTGGAGTGGATGATGTCGAAGCTTCCGGGCCGAACCGGAAGTTCCATGACGTTTCCCTGGATGAAATGTACGAGATGCGTGCGCTCGCCCGCGTACCTGTCCTTCCCGGCCTCTGCCCGGTTGATACCGACTGAAAGATCGATGCCGACGACCTCGGCTTCGAACGATGCCAAAGAGGCGGTCAGGCGGCCGTTCCCGCAGCCCGCGTCGAGAATCAGAGCACCACGTACTTCCTCCTGGGAAACTGCCAGAGAATAAAGGAATTCGTCTCTCCGCAAGGAGGAATCATCCTTGAACCAGGTCTTGTCCTGCTCGGACTGGTTCGTCCATTGCAATCCGAAGCTTTCGTTGCTGCGGGGATCAAAGACCTTCGAGTCCTTTCGGCGCGGCGGGCGAGCCGCTGGCAGATGCCCGATCGCCTTTAGGATCGCGGCACGATTTCGTTCAAAGAACGCGCGATACTCCTGCTCGGCGTCTCGCACCAATCGAGGCACGGCGTCGATGATGGGATAGAGACTTCCGCAGTCCCGGCAAGCAAGGATGCCCTCCTCAACCTCCCGCGCATAGCAAGCCCTGCATTCCTCGCCGTCGGGAGGCACCGGTTCGCCCACCAGGGGCACGCCGCGGAGTTCGCATCTCTCTCCGCACGCCGGCCCGCGGGGAGCAATGGCGACGGGACGCCGCGTTTCGTGAAATGCGGTCGACGCCAGAGCGCCACGACAGGCCGGGCAGCAGAGAAGCTCCACGACTCGGCGCTTCACGGATCCCGGCTCCTTGTCACCATCGTCTCGATGTCATCGGTCGAGCTGATGAAGGGTTCGCCTGCGAAGGACTGCACGGCGAGCTGCCATTGGGTCTCGACCTCCCGGGCGACGGTATCCCAAGACCGCATTGACGCGAAGTTCCGAATCGCCGCCGCGTCCCAGCCACGGCCCAGGGCGGCCACGATGGCATCGGCCAAAGCGGCATCGTCGTTCGGATCGTCCAGCAGAATTCCGGCGAAGAAGGGTACCATGCGCTCGACGTCCCCGACCTTCGTCGCCACGACGGGCCGCCCACACGCCATGGCTTCCATGATGACGTTCGGGCAGCCTTCGAAGTCGCTTGCATGGACGAAGAGATCCGCCGCGCCCAGCCAGAGAGCGACACGATCCGGTGGCTCGGCCCCAACGAAGAGGACGCGATCTGTCAGGCCGGACGCGCCGGCCAAGGCGCGCAGATCCGCGCTGTTGTCCGCCTCCCTGCCCCGCCCACCGATGATTGCCAATCTGAGGTCGGGAACGGACTCGATGGCTCGCGGAAAAGCGCGGATAACCCGCTGGAAGCCCTTGCGCGGCGAGAGGTGGCCCACCGCGACGAGAAGGCGCCCCGCCTCGGGCAACGCCAGGTCTCGCCGCGCCGCGCCGCGGTCGATCGGATGAAACCGCGCGCTGTCCACCCCGTTCGGGATTGTCTTGATCCGGTCACGGGGCGCGCCGGCCTCTTGCGCGCGCTCCGCCAGCGTCTCGGCTACCGCGATCACGCGCTCGGCGTGCCTGATCGCCCAGTCGCAAAGCCATCGTCCGATCCGCGTGCGGGACTGCGGAATTTCCGTTCCGCGCAGGGTGATGCACACCGGCCGACGGAACCACCGCCCGAGTAGGCCTGCGGCGAATCCATCCGGATACGCGAAATGCGCGTCGATCAGATCGAAATCGAATTGCCGATGCAGTCGCCGGACATGCCGACCGACGGACATCGCCAGAAGCACACCCCGGGCCATGGGCAGGATTTTCGGCGGATACCAGAACCGCGCATGCGTGATCGCAAGGCCGCCGGACGCGTTGCCCTCGAGAGCCTTGTGATTCAGTGCGCGATACCAAGGGATAGGGGCAAGCACGCGGATATCCGCCAGCTCGGCAAGGCGCCGAACCCGCTCGAACACGAAGATCCCATGCAACGGTTGCCGCTGACCGGGAAAAACCGAGGTGAACACGAGCACGCGCAATCGGCGCCGAGATAGTACCGATGGCACGCCCCGCTCCGCGACGAGCTCGCTCATTGTTGCTTCATCCTGGGACCTTGGCACCGGCGTCTTCGGCCGGCGCCCTGGCCTCGATCTGGACCAAACGGCCGTCCGGACCAGCCGGCCAAAAGCCCCATAAGCGATTGCGTGCCCCCGAAACCGGGCCGTCCCCAAGGCACGCTCGCCCGGAGGCTAAAGCAAGTTGCGGAAGCCGGTCGCGCCGCTTCGGGTTGGAAGCGGGCGACGGTTGGGCGATGCACTGCCCGTTGTCGCCTGCGCCGCGACGAACCGGTCGGATTACGGCACGTCGCCTGCCGAGCGGCGTTGTTCTCACCGTGATACCGCCGCCCCGGGAAGCGAGGCGTACCAGGCCTGGAACATGAGCACGTTCCAGATTCCCCTGTGCCATCCCTGGCCTCGTGAAATGAAGCTCTCCCAAAGCCTCCGGCACGCATCGACGTTGAGCATGCCGTGTCCGGCCAAGGCGTCCCGGGTCATCAAGGCTTCCGCCCAGTCGCGAAGTTCCCGCCGCAGCCAGACCTCCACCGGAGCGCCGAAGCCCGTTTTTGGTCGATCGACCAGCGACGGCGGCACGTGTTTGTAGAGAATCTTGCGCATCGGCAGCTTGTGTTGCCTGCCGTTGGTCTTGTCTGTCGAAGAGAAGCGCCAGGACTGTTCTATGATCCGATAGTCGAGAAGAGGACAGCGGACCTCGAGAGACGCCGCCATGCTCGCCCGATCGACTTTCATGAGAATATCATCGATCAGGTATGAGCCGAGGTCCATGAAGCTCATCCGGTCGATCGGCGAGGAGCAGCCGAGCGTGTAGCCGCCATCGATCAGCGGGTGCCCCGGGATGGCACCTCCTGCCGCCAGCCGTTCCGGATGGAAGATCTGCGACATGATGGTCTCCTGGAACAGGTCAGGCTCGTTATACGCGAGCAGCCTCCGCAGGAGTTCGAACCGCCGCTCGGTCGCGTGGCCGGCCCAGCGCCGCGTCAGCGGATGGACAACTCCGGAAATGGCGTTTTCCGCCAGACAACGGGCGAAGCCCGGGATTGCCGCCGAGCGGGCCAGCCATTTGTCCGCCAGGGCGTAGCGGTCATAGCCGGCAAACAATTCGTCACCGCCGTCCCCCGAAAGCGCCACGGTCACCTGCCGGCGCGCCATTCGGCACAACAGGAGCGTCGGTATCGCCGAGTCATCGGCGAAGGGCTCGTCGTAGATGGCCGGGAGATCGAGCGCCGCGCGGACGACGTCGTCCTCGCTCACATAGAGTTCTTCGTGCGCCGTACCCAGATGCCCGGCAACGGCGAGCGCATAAGGTGCCTCGTCGCGGCCCTGCACACGAAATCCGATCGAGAAGCTGCGGACCCGATCGGCGGACCCGCCGGCCATCAGCGAGGTGACGAGGCTCGAATCGATGCCGCCCGAGAGGAACGAGCCGAGAGGAACATCCGAGACCATGCGGATGCGCACCGCATCGTCGAGCAGGGCCTCGAATTCCTCAACCGGCGCCGCCCTGCCGGCCGCCCGGTTCTCGACGCCGCGGATCGCTGCGTCCCGCAGCGACCAGTATTCGGTCGGAGCAGGCAACTCCCGGGCGGCGCTGTTCCGTTCGCTCCGTCTCAGGATGCATCCATTGGGAAGCCGCCGCAGCCCCTTGAAAATTGTGCGCTCGCCGAGAACGTATCCGAGTTGCAAGTAGTTCGACTGGGCGACCGGATCGATCGAGAAATCGAAATTCGGATGCGGCCAGAGAGCCTTCACTTCCGACCCGAATACGAAATCCTGGCCCGCCCACCCGTAGTAGAGCGGCTTCTTGCCGATCCGGTCGCGTGCGAGCCACAAGGTCCGTTCGCCCCGATCCCACGCAGCGATGGCGAACATGCCGTTGGTCCGGCGGATCGCGGCCTCGAAGCCCCAAAGCGCGATCGCCTCCACGAGGATCTCCGTATCGGAATGACCGCGCCAGTTGCGCGATCCCGAGACCGTTTCGATTTCGCGCTTGATGTCGAGGAAGTTGTAGATCTCGCCGTTCATGATGACGGCAAACCGGTCGTTGTGGGAGAGCATCGGCTGGTGACCGGCGCTCGAAACGTCGATGATGGAAAGGCGCCGGAACCCGAGGGCCGCGCCATTGGCCTGATCGATCCATAGTCCGGCGTCGTCTGGCCCGCGATGCGTGATCCGGTCTCGCATGCGAGTGACCAGCTCCGACACCACGGCCGCGTCGGCGAAGCCGGAGGGCCCGATCAGGCCAACGAGTCCGCACATGGTTTCACCTCGACACCAGATTGCATCACGCACTTGGCCGACATGACGGTTTCGTCGGCCACGGGAATACCACGCTGCCGAACGCCCTACCCCGGAGGAGAGCCAGCCGGGAAGGAGGCGCGCCTCCAGATAATGGGTGCCGCGATCCTGGGCCGTCCCCGGTCGGGCAAGCGCGCAGGGGCGATTCCATCGGCACCGGAGCATCGTCGGATCCCACGCTGATCGCTCGCGCGAGCCCACGAAACCGGCGTTCGACGAGCCGTAACGGTGCGCTGTTTCCTCGGCCGTCGGCTCGCGGATCGGCTCCTGGTCCCGGCGGTCGTGCGTGCTCTGCCCCGCTTCCAACCCTTGGACGGACGCGACGCAGTCCGTGGGTCGCACGTCCCGATTGGGGCGAAGCATCGCGTCGCGCCCTATCCGGACGACCGGTGCCACGCACTGGGCGGTCCGCTGGAGAACCGAGCCAAGTCGTCAGCCGGAAGTCATCGGCGCCGGCAGGAGCGGGTTTCGTCGGTCGCTCGGCGGTCATGCTGGGGCAATGACCCTCTCGCTGCCTCCACTCGCCCCAACATTCGGTCGAGACGACCGCAACCCCTGGACGCTTCCGTCGGGACGCGCCGGCCCTGGGCGATCGCCGCAAGTACTCCGCCTGGCCTCACCCACAACCGCTGCGTTGGGGTCAAGCGCAGCGGGAGCGTGCGTATCCATTGGCCTCTCATACCAGACTCACCCGGAGCCCGAAATTCAACCGTGTTCACGTTAGCGCTACCGGACGAAAGGTGACACGCACTTGGCATGGGGTTCCGCAGTTGCCTCGACTATTAGGCGCCTTGACATCCACTCCGTGAAACGGTCGAAGCGAACGCCGAGGACCGCTTCCGGGCCCTCCGCCGCGCCTGCACGCGAGGCGGGCGGGATCCCGGGCGTTGCGAGAATTCTGCGTCTGCGCAGCCCGCCGACGCTGCGCCGCAACGCTCGCGCCGCCTCAGCGAGACTCGAGCCACCTCCGTGCCGTGTCATCGCCGGGTGGCGCTACTACCAACTTTGGCTCATGGGTGACTCACTCACACGACCCCGAAACACCTTACCCTCTCCCTCTGGGAGAGGGTCGCGCGCAGCGCGGGGTGAGGGTGCCTGTCAGGGCAATCGCATATGGGATTTTTCAGCACCTAAACGACTTGAGAGAGCCGGATTTCGGCGTCTGTGACCGAGTTTGTTCCGCCAAAAACCGCACGCGGACCGCAAAATCGACCGTAGAGTTCCATATGCGATTCCCCTGGGGTGCCTGTGTATCACCCATGCATGATTCCTGGTACTACGCTAAAGGCGACAAGAGTCGGCGGCTTATTCGTTTGCTTCCCGCCAGACCGCCTGTTACGGAACCACGCGCAGGCGAAACCCGATCAAAGAGTGCTTCATGTTCTACAGGCTGCGGAAGCAATTCCGAACCCGCACGTTCGAGCGAGCTATTCGCGGCATCCTTGACACGCCCCCGATAGAGGTGATCGACGCCCCCTGGTGCATCGTCAGCATGGTCGCCAACACCGATGTTTCGATGTACCTGCTGGCTCTGAAGTCCTTCTACCGGAAGCTCGGGCGCGGGAAAGTCGTCGCGATTGTCGACCGCGACATGCCGCAGACCCTGCGCGAAACATTGGCCCGGCACATCCCGGGCCTGGAACTCGTCGTCCTCGAGGATATCCCGACCGGCACCTGCCAGCGCGGCGGTACCTGGGAGCGCCTCCTCTACGTCCTCGACCGCTCCGATCTCGAGTACACGATCCAGCTCGATTGCGATACGCTCACGGTCGGCGAAAATCTCGATGAGGTGGTATACTGCATCGAGACAAACACCCCCTTCACCATGTCGGATGGGTTTTCGTTGCTGCCGCTGCCCGACATCGTGGACCAAGCCGAGGCAACCCCCAGCGACTATATCGGCGTCGTTGCCGAGCGCATGTTCAGGCACTACCCCGCCTGGGAAAAGCTCCGCTATGTCAGAGGCTCTTCCGGTTTTGCCGGCTTCTCTCGGCGCGGCTTCGCCCGCGCCGAAATCACCCGCTTCCACCAACAGATGGAGGCCTTGGTCGGCCGGAAGCGCTGGCGCGAATGGGGCACCGAACAGGTCGCGTCGAACTTCGCGATTTCAAACTCGCCCGGCGCAGTCGTGCTGCCCTATCCGGAATACGCGAGCTTTACGCCGCAACTGCGGCCGTCGCTGGCCAAGTTCTTTCACTTTATCGGCGAATTCAGATTCTCGGACGGCTACTTCGCCGCCCGCGGGCGGGAGGTCATTGCGGCGCTGCAGAACGGTAAGCGACCTGCATTCCCTCCCACACCGAAGGCGGAGAGGCAGGAGCGTCTCCCCCTCGCGTTCACGCGCACGCTGACACTCCGGAGCGCCTTTCGGTACCTGGCCTGGCGGGCGCAAGGCGGGCAAGGCACTGCATGGCTACGCCTCCGCTCCGGGCCGCAGATCCAGCTCCGGCCAGCCTCTTCCGGCAATGGCGATTACGGCGTCGCCTATGAAATTTTCGTCCATCGTTATCTCGCCTCGCCGGTCTGGATACCGAGGGTCCGCGTGAAAAGGATTGTGGACATTGGTGCCAACGTCGGGTTTTCCTGCCTCTATTGGCTGGCCACATATTGGCGGACAGAGGTCATCGCCTTTGAGCCGCACCCCGGACATGTTGCGCAGTGGCGGGTCAACGTCGCTCGCAACGGCCTTGAGTCGCGCGCGACCCTGCACGCCGTCGCAGCCGGGGCTGCGAACGGCCGCGCCTGGATCTCGGATGCGGGCACATCATCGCGACTCTCACATGCGGCAGAGAGCGGTTGCGAAATCCAGGTTGTCGATGCCTTCGAGCTTCTTGCCGACGTCCGGATCGACATTCTCAAGATCGACATTGAGGGGAGTGAGTACGAATTGCTCGAGGATCCGCGGTTTGGAGCACTCGACGTTTACGCGCTTGTTCTGGAGTGGCACGCCAGGAGCGATCGTCTTTGGGGACGTGAATGGTGCGAGAAGCGACTGGCGGAGCTCGGGTTCCGCGTCTATCCGATCTTCGAGAAGAAATCCTTCGGAATGATGTGGGCCTACAAGACGCAGTGGCCCGTTCATGGCGATGCCGACCACGGCGGCCCGGCAAGCCGGGCCATCGCTGTGGGCCGACGCGGGTGAGGAAACGGCCGGCGTCCAGACGAAATGCAATAAGATGCTGCGGTGCCGCCCGCGGACAGCGCGCATCGGCGCGGCCATGCCGCGAGGAGCTGCGTTGCCCGCCGCCGGCCCGCGCCGCGGCGCCGGCCGGGCATTGCGTGTCGCCCCGCAGCGGGCCCTGAGCCGCCCCGGTTTCTCTGGACACGGTATTGTCGAGAGGAAGGGAGCAGAGAGGCTGTCGAGCACCAAGGAATTGAAAGTGGATTTGCCGGCTGATGGGCCTGCGGGCAGCGTGGGCGGGTGCAGCCCGTCCATGCTGTCCAAAGGCCAGGTCGAAGCGCCGGCCGCGGGGGCCGGGGACACTCGGCTTTCGTTGAGCGGATCCGCCCCGACGCAGTGCGCCGCCGCGAACCGCCGGTGCCCCCGTGCCCATCCGGCCGGAACGGACGGAGGAGCCGCAATGCTCATGCAAGGCCGGCAAGCGTCGCTTCGATCCATGTCGCCTCTGATGAGAGTCCCGCCTCCCACTGCTCGATCGTGGTCAGAACACTTTCAAGCGCAGAAATGGCGGCAGAGAGGTCCGCCGCCAGCACCGTGTACGGCGGCAGCGCCAGCACGCCGGCAGCCTCCACCGCGCCGAGGCTCGCTGCACCCGCCAGTGGGATCGGCCCGATAGCCAGCACGCCGTCAGCCTCCACCACGCCAAGGCTCGATGCACCCGCCAGTGGGATCGGCCCGATAGCCAGCACGCCGTCAGCCTCCACCACGCCAAGGCTCGATGCACCCGCCAGTGGGATCGGCCCGATAGCCAGCTTCGCCGCCGCCTCCACCGCGCCGAGGCTTGGGGCACCCGAGAGGGTGATGGGCTGTGTCACGGTGCCGGTTGTGAGAGAGCCTGCGGCAATGAGCGAACCCAGCGTCGGATTGGCGTTGATCGGCGTCGCGGACGGAGCCGCTGCATGCGGAAATATCTGCGAAGCGTTGATCGTCCGCGACACAATCATGGTCAGGGGCTGGCTCGCCCAGCTCACCAGGTCGATGTCCGGCGAATTTGCACCCGTGTAATCAACCTGCGTCTGGAGCGTGTTCAGCGCGGCGGCAGCGTCCGGGTTGTCGAGGGTGATATAGTTGGCGAGCGTGTTCCACAAAAGCTGCCCATAGTCGCCGTACGAGCCGCTCCCTCCACCTGCTCCGGCGAACCACACGACCTCTCCGTTGCTGATGTTTGACCTGCCCGACTGCTGGCATAGGCTTTCGAGCGCCGTCCAGTTCTGCGCGGGCGGCCAATGAGTCCCCCACCTATACGGATTGCTGGTGCCGCCGTCGGTGCCTCCAAAAGTCTGGAATAGCCGCTGGTCATACATGACTGCATCGGCCGGAGGGAATCCGCTCGGAGGAGCGTTGGTGCCGTTGGTCCAGAGCCCGATATAGAAGTTCGCCTGCCATAGACAAATCTGCAGCGCCACTGGGTGCCCCATGATCGCCGCCAGCGCGAGACTGTAGAAGAGGTAGGATTCCTCCCAAGCAGCTATATTCGCGCCGTAATCCCAACTGGGGTAATAGCCGAAAAGATCCGGCCCTTGAATTCGCTGATAGGTTTGTATCTGGGTGAGGAACCAATAGAGATTGTTGTCGAGAATCTTGCGGAAATAACCCTTGGCCGTCGTCCCATCCGGGTTCGCGTAGGTCGCATAGAGCAGGTTTCTTATGCCCCATGCGGTCCAACGGACCTGTACTTCCCGCATGACCAGTCCCTGCCCATAGTTGCGATAACCCCACCCCGCCGAGATTCCAAGTATTGCATACGCGGTGGTGGCGTTCAGCTCGTCCAGGAAATAGCGGCGGCCGGTAAGCAGGTAGTTGATGTAAGCCATTTCCGGGAAGTGTGGCAAGTCGATCGTCCACACTGAATCGGCGCTGGCGTAGGTCGGATAGTAGGAAGCCCCATACTGTGCTGTATAGGCTCTTGGTGCGGCACCATTGCTGCCCGGCATGAGCGCAATGGAGTCATCAGTCGTCCAGTATCCTCCCGTGGATTGATTCCACAGATGCCACGGAACGTACCCGTTGATTTTTCCGCATTCAAGAGAAAGAGCCTGGAAAGTCGGGTCGGCAGTTACGAACCACCAGCATTGCCAGGCATTGTTCGGCCCTATGTCCGGGCGTCCTCCTACGCCCCCCATTTGAGTGTCCACAATGGTCTCGTTGTCAGCGTAGACGTTGGTGAGGGGCTCCGCGAAACCGCTCGTCGCGATGTAAGCCTGCGCCATTTCGTAAAAAGAAAAGCCGAAATCGGTCGCTGTGGGGCTAACACCAAGCGTTGTGTTATAGGACTGGGTGGCCTGTGCGGCAATGAAATCGTTGGGGTCGTGGACGATTCGGAGAACGGTTTCCTGCGAGGAGTTCGTGATATGCGGGACCGTACCGACCTGCCAGGTCCAGTTCTCGTACATGTTGTGCGTGAGGGGCTGGCTCGTGAAGACCGCCGCGCCGTTCAAGGTGAGCGTGGCAGTATAGGCTTGGGTGCCGCCGTAAGTGCATTTCCCCTGCGAGGGATCAGTCAAGACCGTGGTCACGTCGTTGGCGACCATGATATCGGCGAGAATCGTCCCGTCGGCGTAGGCGGTCATGTCGATCTGCACGCGAAGCCGGTCTGCCAGCACCGCGTAGGCACGCGCCTGCACGGCCAGAGGCCCTGAGAGCCACAGGTCTGTCGAATTCTTGACCAGTGCAATGAGGTCCTCTGTCAGCGTGCCGCTGAACGGAACCCCGATATTCGTCCAGATGATCCGATCGTCAAGCGCTCCTCCGGAAGCCTGATCCGTCACCTGACCTCCGAGGGTCTGAGGCCATACCGGCTCCGTGGTGTTGCTGGTGCCGCTCGCGGCATAGACATTCACGAACTGGAAGACGTAACCGCCAAGGTTGCCGGACGTAGGCAGGATCAGCGCATTGGCGTCATAAACTGTGGAAGGCGCCCAGTTTGGGTAGCTTGCGGGAGCCACGAGCGCGATCGAGAGCGTGTTGCTGCCGAGCGCGCTCGCCAGACTGAGCGGACTGCCGCCAGGGGCCGCGGCCGGTGCGAACTGGCCCCAGATCGTGGCGCCGCTGGCCACTGCCGGGACCTGCACCGTCACGATCCCGTGCGCTGCCGAACCGTCCGCGTACCTGGTCTTGACATCGACTTGGCACGGGACGGCGCCGGATCCGAAATTGGCGCCGAGGCCGCCGCCATTCACCAACTGCCCGATCTGGAACGAGTGGGCAAAAGTCACGTACTGGGCCGCGGTCCCGGCGCTTCCGTTGTTGGCGATGCCCTTGACGAAGATCGCCCCGGAGGCAAGTGCCGGGAAGGTCGGAAGGACGATGTTTGTCATCGAGGTCGAGCCCCCGGGATCAGGTCAGATGGCCGGCAGCGCGTGAGTCAGGCTCGTCACGCTGATGGGAACGCCGGTGTTGAGGCTCGTCGTCGAAATCACGATGTCGGTGCTGCCGGCGTTGTAGAAGGTCCAGACTGCCGTGCCGTCAACGATGTTGGTGCCGGTGCCGCTCGGGCCCCCGCTCGCCGCCGTCGTGCCCGCGGTCTGGCAGTAATAGGCGTTGCCGTTGTTGATCACGAACTGGCCCGCCATCACCGCCGTAGCGGGCTGCCACGCCGCGCCGACCGTGTAATCTGCAAGCTCGGTACCGTACGTGCTGGCAACGGCGCGCGCGAAGCACGCGGTTCCGCTCGCCGTCGGCGTGACGTTCGCGCTCACGAACGACGCCGTCCCCACCACCTGGAGGCTCGTATAGACGGGAGAAGAAAAAGCAGGGTTGGCAAACGTGAACTGCGCGAGTGCGGTTTGCGTCCCGATCGCTGTCTCCGGGGTTGCCGGGATCGCGCCCTGATAAAGGGTCAGGGTGCCGGAATTGTAGAGTGTGTCGAGCGCGCTGAGAGCGGTACTCGCGGACTTCTGGGCAACGTTCATAATCTCTCTCCTTTGGAATTCATCCATCTCGTAATATCTGCGACGGCACGCCTCGGCGGCGGCCGTGCGGTCCCGCACCGCCGCAGGTCAGTGCCATTCCGTCAGCGCGGTTTCGCGATGCGTCGCCGCTTCCGCGTCACTTCGGCCGGCGATGTCCGCGGCCTCGCAGCCCTGGCGGCGAGAGTTCAGATGAGGTAAGTTGCCCCATTGGAGCAAGAGGTTTTGTCCGCCGCTCCCTGACCCGGCGGGAGCCGGATGCATGGCGGCACGGGTCTGTGCGCAGCAGCGCAGCCCCGGCCGTGCCGCGGCGGGTCGAACCGCCGGCGGAGACCCCGGCATCACCGGAAATTGTCTGCCCCCCGTGGAGCGCGCTTGTAAGATTGGTGAAGGAGCCCGTACCGGGCCCGCGCCGGCCGGAGTGAACGTCAGACCAAACCCTTGCCCAGGCCCGTAATCTCCCGCCCCCTTATCGGACAATCGCCGACACCACCGGAGCATCCCGAGCCATAATGACGAGCCGAACCCAGGTGCCGCTGCTCCTCTGTTCGAATCCCCTCTACCTTCAGCACGCAGCGGTCTGTCTGACCTCGCTGCTGGTGAACAATCCCGATCTGCACTTCGACATCGTCCTCGTGGTCAGCTCACGGGACCCCATGGGCGAGGAGAAGCTCCGGCGATCACTCGCACCGTTCCGGCAACACTCCCTGAAGCTCCTGCAGTTCACGCTGCCGCAGGGGACGCTGCTGCCGCTCAATCCGCGCACCCACTATACGCTCGACAACTGGACCCGCCTCTGGGTTGCGGACTTTTTCGCCCCGGAGATCGAACGCGTGCTGTATCTGGATTGTGACCTGATCGTCGTCGGAAACGTGGCCCCGCTGTGGAACACGGATCTTGGCGGAGCGCTGTTCGGGGCCGTTGATATTCCTGGTTCGCAACGAGGGATACAGAAGCTCGATATGCGACCCGAGGACGGCTACTTCAATTCGGGCGTCCTGCTGATAGATCTGGCGCAGTGGCGCTGCACCCGTGCCCTGAACGTCGTGCTCGATTACGTCTCCGGGAATTCTGCGCGCTTGCCGGACGTTGACCAGGACGCGTTGAACGCGTGCTTTCATGCCCGCAGGATGCGGCTCGAATACAAATGGAACGCCATAGCCCCGTTCTTCCGCGAGCCGCTTGCGTTGCCGCTGCCGCGCGCGGAGATCGAAGCCGTGTGTCGCGAAGCGCGTATCATCCACTTCAACGGCGCATCGAAACCGTGGAAGTACCTGACCGCCCACACACGCAAGAGGGAGTACTGGAAATACCTGCATATGACGGAATGGCGAGACTACGTCCCGCCCGACAGGACGCTCACGAACATGCTGCGCGAAGCCGCCTCGATCATTCTCCCCCGGCCGGTCAAGACGATTCTGAAAAGGTTCCTGTGACTTGCTCCCGGCGCCTTCGGCCGATGCCTCCGCTCCCAGGCGGCCGCTCGGCTGAGGCGCCGGCGCGGCTGAGGCTCCATCAAGTGCCGCGCCCGCCGGTCCCACCCCTCCTGCCCGCCCGAACCGTGCCGCGGCGCGCTTTTTGCGCCCCGCACACGCTCCCGGCAGCAGCGTCCGCGCCACCTGACCGCCCCGCCATCGGCGGGCGCCGCGCCGCGCCGCTCTTTGTTGGTGCACCGTAACGACAGTCGGAGATTTACGATAAACCGAGAGCCCTGCACGATTTCCACGGCGGGGCAGGCCGCCTCGAACCTCCCTGCCGGATCACGCAAGAGAAATTTCTTCTCCGCCCCTGCCCCGGCAACCCGTCACGCGGACCCCCCGTCCTGTCCGGTTTGTCCGGATTTTCCCATCCCTGAAAAAGAAAATTCTCCCTCGGTCGCACCCGGGCTCCGCCGCTTGCGAGCCTGAAAGGTCCCGACCTCGGCTTCGTTTTGGCCGTCCACCGGCACTCCAGTCACCTGACGAGACCGGACCGCGTGGTGCAGACCGCCGCGAAACTGCTGCAGGAGCCTATCTTCGAGGCGGACTTCGAACCCGGCGCCCATGACAACAGACCCGGCCGCAGCGGCGGGTCTGGGCCTTCCAACCAATATCCCGGATGCCCTTTTCGGCAGGCCATTCAGTCGTTCTTGCAGATGGGGGCTGATCCGCGCCGGGAAGCGATACGCCCAAGCACCCTCGATCAGCACCCGACAGGCTCGTCGATTGCCCGTCTTGGTGATGCTGCCGCGTCGGACCCGCTCACCGGTCGAGTTCTCCGACGGCACCAGGCCCAGATAAGCCATCAGCTGGCGTGGGGTGTCGAACCGGCGCACGTCACCGATTTCCGCGACAAACGTG
>JAKAWQ010000078.1 GCA_021816925.1 Pseudomonadota bacterium | reverse complement strand
CGACTGCGCACCGCCCCACGCGCCAGCATCGATCCGGTCTGCCGTGCCGTCGGGCTGTGCCTGCCACCCGTATTCCAGGAGATGCCATCAAGCGAAATCGCCGACCCAGCCAACCGAAAACTTGTGGCGCCTAAAATCGGAAACAGCATCTATCCAATTGTAATAACTCTTTATTTTTTCACACACTGTGGAAGTTGGGCCAGGGAAGCTCTAAAGACCTAAAGTCGCCTGCCCCGAAGTCGGCGCGACATCACCGATGCGCAGGGCACGCAAACGCGGCACCGCCCTAACCGCCATGCTGTAGTAGTCCTCATGCCGTTCGACTCCTACGCACTGGTACCCAATTGCCTCGGCGGCGGCCACGGTCGAACCGGACCCCATGAACGGGTCCGCAAGAACGCCCCGAGCGAGGGGAAGCGCTGCCCGGACAATCTGGCGCATGAAGCTCTGCGGTTTCAGTGACGGATGGGGCGCGATCTCTTTCTCACACCTGGGCGTCCTTTCACTCACGATTACATCGAAGAACGGATTGCCATCCGCGCGGCGCCGCAAACCTCCCGTACCGTACTCCCTGAGGCACTCGCGCACAGTCATCTTCGGGGGCATGGGCTTCCTGAAAAGCCCCCATGGCTCGTAGCCGCCACGCGGCAGCGAGCACACGTTGGGGAACTCCTCCTCTCCCAGCCTCGGCCGATCCCCTCCGCGCAGCGTCTGGACAAGCCTGATGATTTCAGTGCGGAACTCGAACCCACCGTCGACCATGGCACCGAACACCAGCTGAGACAGAAAGGCGTTGCTCGCCATGAATACGTGCGCGCCGGGCTTGAGTGCGCGCAGCAAAGCGGCTGCGAGGTCTTTGAAGAACCTGTGCAACGTGTCCCGTTCCTCCGCAACCAATGCTGTAAATCGCGGCAATGGACTCCGTTGGTGGCCGTCAAATGACGGCGGAATCCGCCAGATGCCAGGGCCGCCGCGGAGCATTAGCTCAATCTGATCGAGCTCGTATTCCTTGACACCGTAAGGCGGGTCGAAGACGAGTGCATCCAGCGATTCAGGTGAGAGCCGTGAGAGCCAATCGAACGCATCTGCATGGACAAGAACCGACCGGCCCATACGAGCCGCGCGGTAGTCGAAAGCCAGAGGAGGCAGAGGTTCGGTGTTCATTTTTTCCTTCGCGAAGTAGACTCACGGGCCGCAGGGGCTGCGCTACGCTCCTGATAGAGACCCCAGATTTCAACAAACAAAGTCTTGAGACGAAGATTCCTTCTGGCTGCCTCAACGCGGAATTGCCCCGCAAGCTCTGGGTCAAGGCGAAGACTTACGACGATACTCTTGTGCTGGGTCGATTCAACCATATCCCGTCCCTTTGACGTCGAGACGTCAGGCTACGGCAAGGCCCCAGACTGGCGCAAGCGAAAAAATTGCCATGAAAGCCCGCTCCGAAAATCTTAATCCGACCGCGCAGGACGCTGAAGCCAGGACCTCGCAGGCGACAAACCGCGCTGCCAGCGCCCGATCGGCCCCACTACCGCCGACCTCCTTCGTACCCCCCGCCGGGCGATCGCCACCAGACCCGCCCCGCGTGCGGACGTGGGCGCCACGCACACGCGATCCGGGTGACGGTCTGGGTTCGTTGCCCTCCATCGCCCCAGCACGCCTGCGGTTGAACGCGCCACGCCGCACTCGCCTCGCCTTTCGGGCCGCGCCGTGAGGGCCGACATCGATTATTGCTCACCGTCGAAGACGCCGGCACCGCTGGGCAGGCTAGCGCTCCGCTGTAGGCCGCAGAACAGATCGCGCCCAGAAAGATCTGCCGAAGGTGACCCAAGGGTGCCGCAAATCTGCTGTCGGACCAACAAAAGCGCCGTCAGCTTGAATCCAATGCACCTCACGCCGCCGGCGCCGGCGCCCGCCGGATGCGCAGCCGCCGCACGCGCCGCGCATCGGCCTCCAGCACCCGGAACTCGAGCCCCGCCGGATGGCTCAGCACCTCGCCCCGTGCCGGCACGCGGCCCGCAAGCGTCACCACCAGCCCCCCCACTGTATCGAGGTCCGCCGCCCGCTCCTCTGCCGTCAGCACCGGCCCAAGCCTCGCCTCCAGCGCCTCGATCGGCAGCCTCGCATCGACATCGAGCGCGCCGTCCGGCCGCTCCGTCACCAGCGAGGTCTCCGCCTCGTCGTGCTCATCGGCGATATCGCCGACGATCGTCTCCACCAAGTCCTCGATCGTGACCAGCCCGTCGATACCGCCATACTCATCGACGACAAGCGCAAGGTGCGTGCGCGTCTGGCGCATCTGCAGCAGGAGATCAAGCACCGGCATCTGCGGCGCCACCATCAGCGGCCTGCGCAGGATCTCCTCGAGACGAAACGCCTCCGGCTTCCCCACATAGCCGAACACATCCTTGATGTGCACCATGCCGACGATCTCATCGAGCTGCTCGCGATAGACCGGCAGCCGCGAATGCCCGTCGCGCCGGATCAGCTCGAGCGCCGCCTCGAGCGTCGCATCGACGCTGATCGCCACGATATCCGCGCGCGGCACCATCACGTCGTCGGCGGTCTTCCCGCGCAGCCGGAGCACGTTGGCGATCAGCGCACGCTCGTGGCTGTCGAGCTCGGGCACCTCGCCCGGCGCCGGCGGCTCGGCCGCCTCCTGCATCAGCTCGGCGATCGATTCGCGCACACTCGACTCCGGGCGCCAGCCGAACCGGCTGCCGAGCCGCTGCAAAAGCCCCGGCCCGTTCATCCCCGCCGCCACGGGTTGGGGAATCTGAGCTGGCGCAAAAGCCGCGCCTCCGCAAGCGCCATCCGCCGCGCCTCGCCCGCCGCGTGATGGTCGTGCCCCGCGAGATGCAGTACCCCGTGCATCACGAGATGCGCCAGATGCCCCGCCGCCGGCCGTCCCGCCGCGGCTGCCTCGCGGCAGACCACCCCGAGCGCAAGCACAATCTCTCCGGAGCCCGGAAAACTCAGCACGTTGGTCGGCCGGCTCCTTCGGCGGTGCCGCGCGTTGAGCCGCCGGAGCGCCCGGTCCGAGGTCAGTACCACCGTCAGCGCCGCCGCCCCGCCCGCCAGCGCCGCAGCCTGCACCGCAAGCCGCTCCGCTCCCGGCACACGCCGCCGCCAGGCTGGATCCTGAACGATGACCGCCGGTTTTCCGGCCCTGCTCCCCGCGTGCGCGGGGCTGCTACTTTGCGGTTCCATTGCTGTCCCGCGCAGGGCCTTCCCGGCGCCGCGCCGCGCCGCGCGCCTCGTAGGCAGCAACGATCCGCCCGACCAGCGGGTGGCGCACCCCATCATGCCGATCCAGCCGCGCAACCCCGAGGCCCGGCACCCCCTCGAGCGTCGCCAGCGCATCCGCAAGCCCCGAAGTCGTACCGGCCGGCAGATCGACCTGCGAGAGATCGCCCGTCACCACCATGCGCGTGCCCTCGCCCATGCGCGTGAGAAACATCTTCATCTGCACCGGCGTCGTGTTCTGCGCCTCGTCGAGAATGGCGAAGCAATGCGCAAGCGTCCGCCCGCGCATGAACGCAAGCGGCGCCACCTCGATCTCCCCGCTGCCCAGCCGCCGCATCACTTGCTCGGCCGGCATCATCTCGTTGAGCGCGTCATAGAGCGGTCGCAGATAGGGATCGACCTTCTCCTTCATGTCGCCCGGCAGGAAGCCGAGCCGCTCGCCCGCCTCTACCGCCGGCCGCGACAGCACGATCCGATCCACCCGCCCGCTCTGCAGCATCGCCACCGCCTGCGCGACGGCGAGATAGGTCTTGCCCGTCCCCGCCGGCCCGACCGCGAATACCATCTCACTCCCGGCGAGCATCTCCATGTAGGCCGCCTGGCCCCGGCTCTGCGCCGCCACCGCACCGCGTCGCGTGCGGATCGCCGGCCAATCGGAAAGCGGCAGCCTGGGATCGGCCTCCGCCTCGGCCATGCGGATCGCCGTCTCGATCTCGACCCCGCTCACGCCCTCCCCGCGCTCGAGCCGCCGGTAGAGCCCCGTCAGCGCCGCCTCGGCCGCCGCCACGCGCTCCGGCTCGCCGCTGATCGCCATCCGGTTGCCCCGGCAGGCGAGCCTCACATGCAGCGCCTGCTCGAGGCGGACCAAGTGACGATCGTGCTCGCCCAAAAGCAGCGCCAGCAGCGCATTGTCCGAAAAATGGAGGGTGAGGGTCTTGCCCGACGGCCGTGCCAGGGCGGAGGCAGCAAGGTCTGTCAAGCGCGGGTGTGCTCCTCTGGCTCGAGGGTTGCAGCAAGGGAATTGGGGAGGGCGGCCAGGATCCGCACCTCCCGAATGCGACCAAGCAGAGCCTGTGGCCCGGCGGGGGCCGCGACATGCACCGGCTGCAGATAGGGCGAGCGTCCCACCGCCTGCCCCGGCTGTCGGCCGGAGCCCGCGAACAGCACAGGAAGCCACCGCCCCACCATGGCCGCGTTGAAGCGCCGCTGCTGCTCGCGCAAGAGCGCCTGCAGCGCTGCCAACCGCGCCTTCTTCTCCGCCTCCGGCACTTGGCCGGGCGCTCTCGCCGCCGGCGTGCCGGGGCGGGGCGAATACTTGAAGCTGAAGGCCTGCGCGAAGCCGACCTCCCGGATGAGCCCGAGCGTCGCCGCAAAATCCGCATCGCTCTCGCCCGGATACCCGACGATGAAGTCCGACGAAAGTGCAATGTCCGGCCTCGCCGCGCGCAGCCGCCGGACAATGCGGAGATAATCCGTCGCCCGATGCCGCCGTCCCATCTGCTTGAGCACCCTATCCGAGCCCGACTGCACCGGCAGATGCAAAAACGGCATCAGCACCGGGATCTCCCGGTGCGCCGCGATCAGCCCTTCGTCCATGTCCACCGGATGGGAGGTGGTGTAGCGCAGCCGCCCGAGCCCTGGGATTTGCGAAAGCGCCCGCAGCAGTTGCGCGAGCGACCATAGTCCCCCCTCCGGCGCCTCGCCCCGCCAAGCGTTCACGTTCTGGCCGAGGAGCGTGATCTCCCGCGCCCCGCGGCCGACGAGCGCGCGCGCCTCGGCCAGCACCGCCACCGCCGGGCGGCTCTGCTCGGCGCCGCGCGTATAGGGTACGACGCAGAAGCTGCAAAACTTGTCGCAGCCTTCCTGGATCGCCAGGAACGCCACCGGGCCGCCCGCCGCCGCCCGCGTCTCTGGCAGGAAATCGAATTTCGGTTCGGCCGGAAACTCGGTGTCGATCACCGCACCTTCGCGCTCCGCACGCGCGAGCATGGCCGGCAGGCGATGGTAGGTCTGCGGCCCGAGCACGACATCCACGTAAGGTGCGCGGGCGAGGATTTCCTTCCCCTCCGCCTGCGCAACACAACCCGCAACCGCGAGCCGCATCCGCTCGCCCTCGGCCTCCCTTACCGCCTTGAGCTTTCTCAACCGCCCGAGTTCGGAAAAGAGCTTCTCCGCCGCCCGCTCACGGATATGGCAGGTGTTGAGGACGACCAGATCCGCCTCGGCCGCACTCCCTGCCGTCGCCCACCCTGCGGCCGCCAGCACGTCCGTCAGCCGCTCGCTGTCGTACACGTTCATCTGGCAGCCCCAGGTGAGAACGTGCACAAGGCGCCGCTCCGAAGCTCCGACAGCCCGTACAGCCGGCGCGCCGGCCGTACTCACGCGCTCTCCCCCCACGCCGGCCCGGCGGCGAAGGGCAGCGACGGGAAAGAAAGTATCCTCCGAACCAAGGGCTACGGGGCATCCTCCGACGTGTCGGCCGACATTGGCAGATCAGCCGGGTGGCCTGTCAAGCCCGGCGAGGCGCCGGGCGACGCGTCCTCTCGGCCGCCACCGCCTAGCGTTGGCGATGCGGCCGGCGACGATTGCGGCGCGACCCGCCGGCGCTTCGCGCCCGCTCGCCCGCCGGAGGGCGCTGGGTTAGAACGCCCGCCATGACCGTCCGCACCCGTTTCGCCCCGAGCCCGACCGGAACGCTGCACATCGGCTCCGCCCGCACCGCCCTCTTCAACTACCTCTTCAGCCGCCATCACGCCGGCACCTACCTGCTCCGCATCGAGGACACCGACCGCGCGCGCAACACCGAAGAGGCCATCCGGGCGATCCTGGAAGGCCTCGCCTGGCTCGGGATCTCGCCCGATGAGCCGCCCGTCTTCCAATCCACCCGCGAGGCCCGCCACGCCGAAGTGGCGCGCGCCATGCTCGCCGCCGGCCGCGCCTATCTCTGCTACTGCACGGCGGCGGAACTCGCGGACATGCGCGCGCGCGCCGAGGCCGAGGGAAGGCCGCCCCGTTACGACGGACGCTGGCGCGACCGCGATCCGGCCGAGGCGCCGCCCGGCGTCCAACCCGCGATCCGAATCAAGGCACCGCGCGAGGGCAAGACCGTGATCGAGGACCTCGTGCAAGGCACCGTGCGCGTGGCCAACGCCGAACTCGACGATATGATCATCCTGCGCGGCAACGCCACCCCCACCTACCAGCACGCGGTGGTGGTGGACGATCACGACATGGGCATCACCCACGTAATCCGCGGCGACGATCATCTTACGAACGCCTTCCGCCAAATGCAGATCTACCAGGCGATGGGCTGGCAGCCGCCGAGGTTCGCGCACATCCCGCTGATCCACGGCGCGGACGGAGCAAAGCTCTCGAAGCGGCACGGTGCGCAAAGCGTCGTCGAGTTCCGCGAGCTCGGATTTCTTCCCGAGGCAATCTGCAACTATCTGCTGCGGCTGGGCTGGGGCCACGGCGATGCCGAGGTGCTCTCGCGCGAGGAGGCAATCCGGCTCTTTGACCTTGCCGGCGTCGGCCGGGCGGCAAGCCGGATGGACTATGCAAAACTCACCCATCTCAACGCCGTCTGGCTCCGCCGGGCTGACGACAGCCGCCTGACCGCGGAGGTGGTGGAGCGTCTCGACGGGCGGGCCGCGAAGGCCGCCGAGCGTATCCGCGCCTTGATGCCCGCACTCAAGGCGCGCGCGCGGACATTGAACGAGCTCGCCGCCTCGGCCGCGTTCCTGACCCTCGCTCCGCCCTTGCCGATGGAACCGAAGGCAGAGGCGCTGCTGACGCCGGCGGCGAGGGACATGCTGGCCGAACTTGCGCCGGTGCTCGCGGCGGTTGAATTCATCTCACCGGCGCTCGCTGCCGCGCTCCGAGATTTTGCTGCCGCTCACGGCGAAAAACTCGGGGCGATCGCGCAACCGCTGCGCGCGGCGCTGACCGGTTCCACCTCGAGCCCGCCCATCGACGCCGTGCTCGCCGCTCTCGGGCGAGAGGAGACGCTGGCGCGCCTTGCCGCGGTTGCCGATGCCCCCCGTTCCCTAAACGCGGGCCCGTGCTAAGTTCCCGGCGCATCCGGCAAGGGAGGAAAGCTCATGCGTATGGCAGGAATCTGGGCGGGCATCGCGATGGTTGCGCTGCTCGGGTGGGTGGTCTCGGCGTCCGCGGTGCAGGCGGCGCCGATGTCCTTCACGGTGGCGATCTCGGGCGCCCAGCAGGTGCCGCCGGTGAAGACGGCAGGCAAGGGCACAGCCGATCTTACCTATGATCCGGCGACGCGCGTGCTGAAATGGTCGATTACCTACAGCGGTCTTTCGAGCGCGGCGACGATGGCGCACTTCCACGGGCCGGCTCCGGCAGGCAAGAACGGTCCGGTGCAAATCTGGATCAGTACGGAGGGCAAGGCGCCGACGAGCCCGATGACCGGCGAGGCGACGCTCACGCCCGCGCAGGCCAAGATGCTGATGGCCGGCGATCTCTACATCAACATCCACACCAAGGACCATCCGGCCGGCGAGATCCGCGGCCAGGTGGTGCCGCCGAAATCCTCCTATTGAGGCCGCGTCCCACTCCCCCGCTGCAAGATCTGCAGCGGGGGAGTGGGTAGCTTTTCAGGCGCGAATTGCTCCGGGCTCGGCGAGCGGCACCGGGAGGTACCGCTCGTATCCTTTCGGCACCACTTGCCAGAAATGATGAAGGGTGCGCGCCCAGTCGTGCAGCAGCATCGCTGCGTAGCGGCTCGAGGTCTCGGCGACATGGCGGGAGACGAGCGCGCGCAACACTTCCTCCCAGTGCGCGGAGGCGACCCGCTGCCAGGCGATGGTGTCCGCGTTGGCAAGCCGGGGAAAATGCTCCGCAGGATCGTAGAGGAAGGCCATGCCGCCGGTGAAGCCGGCACCGAAGTTCTCGCCCACGCGGCCGAGCACGACGACGCTCCCGCCCGTCATATATTCGCAGCCGTTCGAGCCGCAGCCCTCGACCACCGCCTCGGCGCCGGAATTGCGCACGGCGAAGCGCTCGCCCGCCTGGCCGGCGGCAAAGAGATAACCCGAGGTCGCACCGTAGAGGACGGTGTTGCCGATGATCGTGTTCTCCTGGCTCAGCAGGTTGGAGGAGGGTGAAGGCCGGACGACGATCGTCGCCCCTGAGAGCCCCTTGCCCACATAGTCATTGGCGTCGCCGAACATCTCGATCTTGAGGCCGCGCACGGCGAATGCACCGAGTGACTGGCCAGCCGAACCGCGCAGCCGGACGGTGACGTGGTCGGGCTCGAGGCCGGCCATCCCGAAACGGCGGACGATCTTCGAGGAGAACTTGGTGCCGATCGCGCGCTCCGTGTTGCGGACGGTGTACTGGAGCTGCATTTTCTCGCCGCGCTCGAAGAACGCGGCGGCGTCGGCGATCATCCGCGCATCGAGGGTCTCCGGCACTTCGTTCCGCCCCTCGCGCGAGCAGTAGCGCGTGTACGGTCCGGGGTCGGCCTGGGCGAGCAATGGATTGAGATCGAGATCGTCGAGGAAGTCGGAGCCGCGGCTGATCTGCTGGAGGAGATCCGTGCGGCCGATCACCTCTTCGAGGCGGCGGAAGCCGAGCGAGGCAAGGATGCCGCGCACGTCCTCGGCGATGAAGGAGAAGAGGTTGATCACCTTCTCGGGCGTGCCCTCGAATTTGGCGCGGAGCCGCGGATCCTGCGTGCAGACGCCGACCGGGCACGTGTTCGAGTGGCACTGCCGCACCATGATGCAGCCCATCGCAACCAGTGAGGCGGTGCCGATGCCGAATTCCTCCGCGCCCAGCATGGCAGCGATGACAACGTCGCGCCCGGTCTTGATGCCGCCGTCGGTGCGCAGCTTCACCCGATGGCGGAGTCGGTTCAGCATCAGCACCTGATGCGTCTCGGAAAGCCCCATCTCCCAGGGCAGGCCCGCATATTTGATGCTGCTCTGCGGGCTCGCTCCGGTACCACCGGAATGGCCGGAGACGAGGATCGCATCCGCCTTCGCCTTGGCGACGCCCGCGGCGATGGTGCCGATGCCACTGCGCGCCACGAGCTTGACGCACACCGTGGCATCCGGGTTGATCTGCTTCAGATCATAGATGAGCTGGGCAAGATCCTCGATCGAGTAGATGTCGTGATGCGGCGGCGGGCTGATCAGCATCACGCCGGGCGTGGAATGGCGCAGCCGCGCGATCATCTCGCTTACCTTGAAGCCCGGAAGCTGCCCGCCCTCGCCCGGCTTGGCTCCTTGCGCGATCTTGATCTCGATCTCGCGGCAATTGTTGAGAAATTCGGCGGTAACGCCGAAGCGCCCCGATGCGATCTGCTTGATCGCCGATGAGGCGTTGTCGCCGTTCGGGCGCGGGTGGTAGCGGGCGGGATCCTCCCCGCCTTCGCCGGAATCCGAGCGTGCGCCGATGCGGTTCATGGCGATCGAAAGCGTCTCGTGCGCCTCCGGCGAAAGCGCGCCGAGCGAGATCCCGGGGGCCACCAGGCGCTTTCGGATCTCGGTGATGCTTTCGACCTCGTCGATCGGCACCGGCATGCGGCCCTCGGTGCGGAAATCGAGCAGATCGCGCAGCGTGATCGGCGGTAGCTTGCGCACACCCTCGGCATAGCGACGATAGATGCTGTAGCTGTCGGTGCCGACCGCCGTCTGGAGTGTATGGATGAGGCCGGCCTCGAAGCCGTGCGCCTCGCCGCGGCGGCGGACCTTGTAGAGGCCGCCGACGGGAAGCGTGACGGCTTCGGTTGACCACGCGGTCTCGTGCAAGGCGAGGATCTTGCGCGCGATGCCGAAGAGGCCGATGCCGGAGATGCGCGAGGGCATGCCGGGAAAGAACTCCGCCACCAGCGCGCGCGAAAGCCCGATCGCCTCGAAATTGTAGCCGCCGCGATAGGAGGAAATCACGCTGATGCCCATCTTGGACATGATCTTGAGAAGGCCCTTGTCCACCGCCTTGCGGTAGCGCTGCACGGCGGCCTTGAGCGAAAGCTCGCCAAAGAGGCCCCGGCGGTGACGCTCGGCGATCGAGGCCTCGGCAAGATACGCACTGACGGTGGTGGCGCCGACGCCGATCAGAACGGCGAAGTAATGGACGTCGAGGCACTCGGCGGAGCGCACGTTGAGGCTGGTGAAGGTGCGCAAGGACTGGCGCACGAGATGCGTGTGCACACCGGCGGTGGCGAGGATCATCGGGATCGGCGTGCGCGCTATACCTTGCGCCTCGTCGCTCAGGATCACGTGCGTGCAGCCGGCGCGTACGCCTTCCTCGGCCTCGTGCCGGATGCGCTCGAGGGCAACGCGCAGGCCCGCTTCGCCGTCCGCAGCGGGGAAGGTGCAATCGACGGCGCAGGCCGAGCGGCCCATGTAGCCTGCCATTGCCAGGAACTCGGCACTGGTGAGCACCGGGCTTTCGATCTGCAGCAGATCGCACTGGCTCGCATCCTCGTCGAGCACGTTGCCGAGGTTGCCGAGCCGGGTGCGTAGCGTCATCACCCGGCTCTCGCGCAAGCTGTCGATCGGCGGGTTGGTGACCTGGCTGAAGGTCTGGCGGAAATAATGATGCAGTCCGCGATAATGCTCGGAGAGCACGGCGATCGGCGCATCGTCGCCCATGCTGCCGGTGGGCTCGTTCGCCTCCTCCACCATCGGGTGGAGGATGAGCTCCAGCTCCTCGAGCGTGAAGCCGGCGCAAAGCTGGCGCCGGCGCAGCTCCTCACCTTGATGAAGCGCCGGATCCGGCGAATCGGTGCGCACGATACGGTCGATCACGGTGATGCGGTGGGACCATTCACTGAAGGGCTGGCGGCCGGCGAGCAGCCTTCTGATCTCGGCATCGACATAGAAGCGTTTCTCTTCGAGATCGACGCCGATCGTCTCGCCCGGCCCGACGCGGCCCTTGGCAAGGATCGAGGATTCGTCGCGCTTCACCATGCCGGTCTCGGAGCCGACGATAAGGAGGGAATCATCCGTCATGGTGTAGCGCAACGGCCGGAGCCCGTTGCGATCGAGCCCGGCGATCACCCAACGCCCGTCGGTCGCAGCAATCGCCGCCGGCCCGTCCCAGGGTTCCATCACCGCGTTGCAGTATAGGAAGAGGTCCTGCTCTCCCTTAGGCATGGTGGTATCAGCGGCGAAGGCAGGCGGAATCATCAACGCCTTGGCCATCGGCGCGTCGCGCCCGGCGCGCACGAGAAGCTCGAACACATTGTCGAGCACGGCGGTGTCCGAGCCGCCCGCCTGCACCACCGGCTTGACGTCGTCCATGAAGGGATCGAGGGCGGCATCGGCGAGCCGCGTCTCGTGGCTCTTCATCCAGTTGGAGTTGCCGGAGAGCGTGTTGATCTCGCCGTTGTGGGCAAGCATCCGGAAGGGCTGGGCGAGCCGCCAGGTGGGAAAGGTGTTGGTGGAATAGCGCTGGTGGAAGATCGCGAAGCGCGAGACGAACCGCGCATCGAGCAGGTCGGGGTAGAATTCCGAAAGATGCTCGGCAAGGAACATGCCCTTGTAGATGATCGAGCGGCAGGAGAGGGAGCAAAAATAGAGTTCCGGGATCTGCGCCGCGATCGCCGCCTTCTCGATGCGCCGGCGGATCACGTAGAGATCGCGCTCGAACGCGGCCTCGTCGCTACCAAGCGCGTTCCAGACGATGATCTGCTCGATCTCGGGGCGCGTCGCGTTGGCCTTCTCGCCGATACAGGAAACGTCGATCGGCACCTGGCGCCAGCCATGGATCGCATAGCCCGCGCGCAGGATCTCGGTCTCGACGATCTGCCGGCAGCGCTCCTGGGCGGCGAGATCGGTCTTCGGCAGGAACACTTGCCCGACCGCGACCGGGCCGGGGCGAAGCGCCGTGCCACCGCGCTCGACGACCTCGGCGAAGAAATCCTGCGGAATCTCGATGTGGATGCCCGCCCCGTCGCCCGTCTTGCCGTCGGCATCGACGGCACCGCGATGCCAGACCGCCTTCAGCGCGTCGATCCCGGCGGTGACGACATTGCGGCGCGGCTTGCCGTCGAGTGCCGCGATCAGGCCGACGCCGCAGGCATCGTGCTCCTGGGAGGGTGCATAAGTGTCGGCCAGTTTGTCGGCGTTGGCGGCGAACGCGGCGAGGAACTCTTCCGCACGTTCCATCTTTTTCACTCCGCCCATCTTTTTCACTCCGCAGCGACCGCAACGGCGGCAGTCTCGGCTTCGAGGAAGGCGTGGATGCCGGCTGCGGCGTCGCGGCCGTCGCGGATTGCCCAGACGACGAGGCTCGCGCCGCGCACGATGTCCCCGGCAGCGAACACGCCGGGGAGGCTCGTCATGAAGCTCCTGTGGTGGATCTTGAGCGTGCCCCAGCGCGTGACCGTGAGCGCCTGCTCGGCGAGGCGATGCGGCAGATCCTCGGGGTCGAATCCAAGTGCTTTGATCACGAGTTCGGCCGGAAGACGAAAGGCCGGCGCATCGGCGGGTCCGACCGATTGCCGCCCCGAGGCATCGGGCAGGCCAAGGCGCATGCGCATACCCTGCACGGCGCGCACCCGCTCCGCCCCGAGGAAGGCCTTCGGCGCGGAGAGCCACACGAACGCCACGCCCTCCTCCTCGGCATTCGCCACTTCGCGCGCCGACCCCGGCATGTTGGCGCGGTCACGGCGATAGAGGCAGGAGACGGAGCGCGCGCCCTGGCGCACTGCCGTGCGCACGCAATCCATCGCGGTGTCGCCGCCGCCGATGACGACAACGCGCTTGCCGCGCGCATCGAGGAGCCCGGAGTCGAAATCACAGACGGCATCGCCGAGCCCGACACGGTTGGCAGCGATCAGATAGTCGAGCGCGGGCACGATGCCGGGCAGGCCCGAGCCCGGCGCCGCAAGGTCGCGCGGCTTGTAAACCCCCGTGGCGAGCAGCACGGCAGCGTGGCGGCGGCGCAGCTCAGCCAGCGTGAGATCGCGCCCGACCTCGACATTCAGGCGGAAGCGCACACCCTCTTCTTCGAGCAACGCCACGCGGCGCTGCACGATCTCCTTCTCGAGCTTGAAGTTGGGGATGCCGTAGATCAGCAGGCCGCCGGCCCGGTCGTGCCGATCATAGATGGTGACCGCATAGCCCCGCGCGCGTAGCTCCTCGGCGGCAGTGAGGCCAGCGGGTCCGGCGCCGACGACGCCGACCGAGAGGCCGCGCTCGCGTGCGGGCCGGCGCGGCTTGACCCAGCCCTGCTCGAAGGCAGTGTCGGTGAGGAAACGCTCGACGGCGCCGATGGTGACGCTTTCGTAGCCCTTCTCGATGACGCAGTTGCCCTCGCAGAGCCGGTCCTGCGGGCAGATGCGGCCGCAGATTTCGGGGAAGTTGTTGGTGGCGGCCGAAAGCCCGTAAGCCTCCTCGAGGCGACCCTCGGCGGTGAGCTTGAGCCAATCGGGGATGTCGTTGCCAAGCGGGCAATGCACGGCACAGAACGGCACGCCGCACTGGCTGCAGCGGCTTGCCTGATGGGCCGCCTCGGACGGGTCGAACCGGCGGTAGATCTCCGCGAAGTCGGCGCGGCGCTCGGCGACGGGGCGCTTGTCGGGCGGCTGCTGCGGCAGGCTCACGAATTGCAGCATGCGGTCGGGCATCGCTTTCCTCTTTGACCCTTGCCCGCATGGACGATCGGCCCTCGCGGCGAGTGCGAACGGCGAGACTAGAGGAGAGTTTTCACGGACGCGAGAGCGATTCGCCGCGTTAGGACAGTCGTACTACCATTATAAACGGAAGGATCTCGGTTTCGTGATCCAAATCGCGAATCCGATCGGGAAACTAGATCCGTAACGGATCTTTCTTCGGGCATGGGCAAGGCCTGCATCCCTCTACCCATCCCCAATGCTTGATAATCGAGCCCGGCGGTTCCAGCCCTCTCGCCTCGATGCGGCCCTCTTCCTTCCGCTCCTATAAGCCGGCACTGGCGTGCCTCACGCCCCACGTCTATCGGCGGGCCGCCCTCCTCGGCATTGCCTCGCTCGGCTCCGGCGCGGCCCGCGCCGCCTTGCCGCTCCGCGTGAGTGATGCCTGGTTCCGCTTTCTGCTGCCGGACACTCCGGCCGCCGGCGACAGGACGCTCCGGAACCCGGCCGGCAAGGCAATCGTGCTGACCGGGGTGCAATCCCCTGCCTGCGGCACGCCGAGGCTGCATCGGACGGAAACCTCCGGCGGGGTCGATCGAATGATCGCGGTCTCAAAGGTGACGGTGCCGGCGAAGGGAGAGTATGCTCGCTCGGCGATCTGAGCCCGCGCCCGCGGGAGGAGTGGCTGAAGCTCGCGTGCAAGATCGAAGACGCGCTGATCGGCCAGGGCGAACTGCTCGATGCGGACGACGGCGAGGTCGCCGACATCG
>JAKAWQ010000077.1 GCA_021816925.1 Pseudomonadota bacterium | reverse complement strand
CGCCGCGCTCGCTGCGCATCAGACGCGCTTCCCCGGGCACACGCTTGAACCCACCACCCTCGCCGCGTAATGTCGCAACCCGGTGACGCCCGCTTCGCCTTTTTCAACAGCAAACGGGACATCCCCTGTCGCTTTGTGGCAACGGATCATGTGGAAGCCGAGATTGAGGACAACGAACAGCATGCTCGCTACGCGGCAGCAGTGGCTGCCGGGCACCTTGAGACTTGCACAGTAACCGACCCCAAAGAGGTCGCGCTGTACATGCGTCTCGGTCCAGGTCAACGGCTCGGTTCTGGCGAATGTTCTGCCATTGCCGTCGCGCTGAATCGGCACCACGCTATCGCGATCGATGACAATAAGGCGGTGAACCGGGCGCTTCGCGAGGCTGGTCTTGCTGCCATCAAGCTGCAGATCATGCGCACGCCCGATATCATGGTGACGCTGATCCGCGCTGGGATTCTTGACATCGCGGAGGCTGACTCCATCAAGGATGCTTGGGAGCAGAAGCACCGGTTCCGAATCAAACCTGCGTCGCCGAATTCGTAAGCCATCGATCGGTCAGCGCCACTCGATTGAGCAGGTCCATTGGCCGGAAATCGTCCATGGGTGAACCACAAACCCGGCAGCTCACGCGCCACCCCTCCATCCAGCAGCGCATTTACGCGCCTTTGGTCTCGGGAGACGTTCCATGCGGTAAGCAGCACCTTTGCCGACCTCGTCGAGTGTGAGGTCAACTGAATCCCTGCGCTTGCTTCCTACCGGAGCGGAACAGCCCGTCGATGTCCCTGTGCCCTTCGATGAGGTCAGGGTGTCCTGGGTCGGACGGGCTGAACGATGGCCAGCCGCGCACGAATCTCGTCATACAACTCGACCACGGCGGGCATGGCCAGCGTCGCCGCGAGTGCGAAGGGAATCGGATCGTCGTTCGCGTCACCTTGGTCGGGATCACGTTGGACCGTTAGTGAAATAGACATCCCGTTGTGGACGATGGGCGCGCGATCCCCCGACCACCTTCGGGACAGCAGCGTTCCGCGCTTGGCCTGGTTGGCATCCGGTTGTTCCCGCGCTGCTGCCACCTGGAGGTCGGCAATTTCCTGCGGATCGAGGAGGCTGAGCCTCACCGTTCGGTATGACCGGCGGCCGGGCAGGATCGGGGTGAACCACGCAAGTGTTGCTGCCAGTTCGTGAGGTTGCGCCCTGCCCCCCATGCAGTCCGGGACCGGTACGTCGATGCGAACCGCTTCCTCCGGCCTGATCAATCCCGTTGCCCAAAATGTTGCCCGATCCGCCGCGCAGGCGACCACGTCTGAAGGATCTACGACCCCGTAGCCGCAGAACCGCCGCACGTTATCTTTTTGCTTGGGCGCCTGGCCTCTTCCATGTGGTCCGAGCGTTTCGCGGATGAGGTCGGCGGTCGCCCCCGGCCACCGGGCTCCATGAGCAAACAGCGCCTTCATGATCAGTGCGCGACGCGCATGAGGGAGTTCGAGAAAGGTCCGGCCGTAGGCCTGCTCCAACGCGTCGTGGATAAGATGGCAGGTCCGCGAGGCCAGCGCCGCGGCGCCGCTGGTCCCTCCCGTGAAATATTCTGTCGCCTGCCCGCCATCTGGGGCGGCGACCTTCAAGCCGAACGCCCGCGCCGCGCCGGCAGGCTGGACCTCCAGGCGACCGCCACTGACGACCGGCCGCACATGCTCCCGGCCGCCTGGCATGAGGGCATCCGGCTTGACGGCGCCGGCAAAGCCCGGGCCGAGGCGACTGCTCGGGTTGGCCATGCGTAGATCCGGGTAAGGATCGACGTTGATGGCGGCAGTACGGCGGCCGCGGGGATCAACGGCATCCTCGTTTGATGCGCCGACGGTCAGGCCATTGACGGTCTCCGCAGGTGAGAGGAGACGGCGGTCCGGGGCGAGCGAGTGGATGGCGCGCAAAGTCGCTGCCGCGCGGTCAGATGGTAGGGCGGCCCTGAAGTCACCAGAGGTGTGGAAGTCCTCAATGGGAAAACGCTCGCCGGCATTGCCGGCGCTGACCACGAAGAGAATCCCATGCTCCCATGCGAGGCGGTCCAGCAGGCGGGCCCAAGGCGACATTTGCCCGTGGAAGGGCCGTTTAAGGTTCCCCAACGAAAGGTTCACAACCAGAACGTCCTGGGCGAGCGGGTCAGGTGGTGCCCGGAGCGCGCGAACGGCCCGGTGGATCACGTCGACCACAAGCCTGTCCTCCGGTAGAGATTCGCCATTGCCGTCCCATGCCATTACGGGGACGACTGCCACAGTGCGGCGGAGGGGTTGCTCGTTGCGATTGCGATCGCCGTGAACGAGTAGAGATGCCATCGCAGTCCCATGCCTGCGATCGCGAACCTGCACGCCGTTCTCGAAGCCGAACAGATCTTCGACGCGCAGACGCCCAGCCAACAACGGGTGCTCGGAGACAGGGACACCGTCCAGTAGCGCGGCGATTGGTGAGCCTTCCGGCAACGATGGAGGCGTGGCGAGTGACGGAGAAGGGTCGGCCGTCTCGATCGAGAAGGATACTGCCTGCGGGCGGACATGCATGACCGGATCCAAGCCCGCGATGCTGCTTGGGACAAGCACCGTGATCGAGCGGACCGCGGCGGCCGGCAGCTGCGTCAGAATCGCATGATAGGCTATGCTATCGATCCTTGAGCGGTCGACCATCGAACCACCGGCAGCGCGCACTGCATCGAGGAGTGTGGATTCCGCCTGTTCGCCCGCAAGAGCCGAAGGGCGGAACACCAACTCGATCTCCACCCGCACCATGTCGGCATCGGCAAGGTCCGCAGCTTCTTCCGCAAGGGCTACGCGGTCCTCCTCGGACACGCGGTCGCTGGGGCCCCACGGCCTGAGGTTCCGCAGAAGCGCGAACACGTCCCGCCAGGGCGTATAGCCGCTCGCAAGGGGCCGATCGGCCAGCCAATCCCGCCATAGCGAGAGCAGTTGCGTGAGCGCGCGAGCATCCGGGACGAGCAGGTATGCGACCGGCCGTGCCTCGGGGTCGTCGGCCTCGAGTTCCTCTTCATCGACGAGTTGCAGACCTTGGACGCGGCGTACGGCGGCAGTGAAGTTCTGGATCGGACCCTCGACCTCAAAGACGAGGAGGCGTTCGGGTGCCAAAGCCGAGGGATCGGCGCGCAGCTCCATGCCCACCGGGTCGCGCGACAAGACGTCGGCTAGTCGTTGAAATGCGCTGCCGAAGCGTTGGCCCTGCTCAGAGGGGGAGTGCCGGGTCGCCCTCGTTCCCGGAAACGGTCGCCCTGGACGGCGCACGCCGTTGGGTGCGACGTCGAGACGGAGCAACGGCTTTCCTGGATCGCTCGGCATCTTGTTGGCCTGGGTTTACGCGGGAGGACCAGAGATCGAGCTCGATCTCCAGCGCGGCATCGATTCCAGTCTCACCCAGGCCGAGAATCTCACGACGCCTGACGTTCTGGCAGAAATCAAGCGCCTCGGCGTAACTCACGGGTCCGAGCTTGTCCGCAATGTCCGCTGGGGTGGCCGACGGGCGTTCGGGCCACCGATCCATCGTGCGCTCAAGGTATGCTGTGATCATCTGCCGGTCCGGCGAAGGGAACCCAAGCCTCATCTGAAAGCGACGCCAGACCGCCCGGTCGAGGAGCTCGGCATGGTTGGTGGCGGCGATCACCACGACGTAGCTCGGCATTTGGTCGAGCTGCATGAGCAGGAAGGACACAACCCGCTTGATCTCGCCGGTCTCGTGCGTGTCCCCACGTTCCTTACCGACCGCGTCGAACTCGTCGAAGAACAAGACGTTTGGCCGGGTCCGGACGTACTCGCAAAGTGCCCGGAGGCGGGTGTTGGTTTCCCCTAGGTTGCTCCCCACTAGCGAATCGTAGCGCACCATGAACAGTGGCAGCGCGAGCGCCTCGGCGATGCCCTCTGCGAACGACGTTTTCCCGTTCCCCGGAGGACCCGAGAGGAGGACCCTGTGGCGAGGTTCCATGCCGTGCGCGCGCAGCACGTCCGCTCTGACGTGCTCCTCAACGAGCTGCTCGCCGCTGCGCCGGACAGGCAGGGGAAGGATCAGCTCCTCGAGGCGCTGCTGGGGCGTGACTTCGAGAATTGCATCCCGACCGCCGCCTCCGCCAGGGGGCGGCGTCGTCAAAGGTGGCGGGGTGACCGCGACCGATTGCAGGGCACGCTCCAGCCGTTCGGCCACGCCGTGGTGGCTCCGTGCCCTCTCGTCGGCCACGAGTGCCTCGACCGTCGAGCGCAGCTTGGCGCGATCGCCGCTAGCGCCAGCACGCACGATCGAGACGAGGAGGTCCGCCTTTGCCATCACGGAATCGTCGTAATACAAGTTGTCCGCGGAAGCATCGGAAAGTGTGGGGTGGTCATGCCGCGGTAGCCTGAATGGCGCCGGTGTTGTCGTTGGCGAGGCCGGGGTACCAGCGTTCGAACTCGAATCGGAGGGTTCCATCGAGCACGCGCGTACGGATCTGCAGCAAAAGATGAGCGCCGCGCTTCGTCCACTGCATCTGCTGGCGCTTGGCGAAGCGTTTGCCAATGACCGCGTTCACAGCTGACTCCGCCAGGCATGAAGAGATGCGCTCGCCGGCGCGGAACCGCTCGCCGTAGTTGATCAGACTGGCGGCGTTGGCGGCGATGTAATTCGCGAAATCATGCGCCGTACGGACGAATTTGCCGAGGTGGGAATATTCCACGTCCAAGCCGTCTACCTCGTCCTCGAAGAGTTCGATCTCTTGTGCGGCGCGGAAATGATTGCCGTGCCAGAGCAGCCACTTGATGCTCTCGAGAGAGTCCAGCAACCGCGTGCCGGCAGCTTTATCAAGATGAGCAGCACCGCGAGCGTACTGCTCGAGGACCGTCAGGCGCATCGCGATGTGGAACCAGTCCGGCACGTGTTCGGATGCCGGCGTGATCCGCTCGGTCAGCGAGCGAATTTCCTCGCCTCCGTCGGTCAGGAACGTCACGTCCTGATTCGCTTGCAAACCCTGGCTCTTGAGTGTCTCGAACAGCCGGCGCTTCGGCTTGGGATCGTGGCCGTGTACCAGGGCGATGTAGCGCGCATCGCGATCTTCGGGCCGGGATTGCCCGACGATAACCTCGAAATTGCTCTTTCGGTCCTTCCAGTCGCGAACGTACCCGCCATCGAGCCCGACGACGATGCGCCCCTCCGGGTTCGGAAGTTCCTGCCAGTCGGCCGGGCAGCCTTTGATAAAGCTGGGTCGCTCCTCCCCGAGTTCTTCCTCCAGGCGCTCGGCCGCCTCGAGCGTGTGTTCGCGCAACGTGTCGGCGTTGGCGCCGGAGGCAACCGGCAGAACATCGGCCAACAGCCTGGCCGCAGCGGCGTACGGGGCAAGCGAGGACCAGCGAGTTTCCAGATAGAGGCGCTCGGGAGCGATATGTTCGGGGATCAGTTCCGCCAGTAGCGAGCTCTTCGCCGGACCGCTGCCGGCTTGGCATGGGCAACGGTGCAGCCGGGGGCTGCGCAAGGCGACGTCACCGTACAATGTACGGAACACGATCGGAAAGCTGCCCTTGTTACGACGTTGCGTCCCGCAGAAGGGGCAGCAGCGATGCCGCTCAATCCAGGCCGTGGCTTGCGCTTTGACCATGCGCTCCTGAACGGCGGCCAGCAGTACCTTGGCCTCGGCAATCGACAGGCCGAGGTCCTCCGCTTGCTCGGTCGGCTTGTTGAAGCACGCCACCTCTTCGGGAATACCGCCGCCGTCATCGGCGGCGACCTGCAGAAGAATTCTGACGCGCATGACGCACCTCCGATCGCGGAGCCGGAGAATGGAGAGCGAGCTTTCCACAAGGCCCAGAGCGGAAAGCCGGCAGCCGCCCGGGCATGCTCGTCCCCGGCCGATCGGCCCTGTTCGAGCCGACCATGGACCCAGGCTTGCACTCTGAATAGAAGAAAGCAAACTGGCGCATGGGCTCGATCCAGCGCGCCGTTGCCGCTGTCGCCACCGTACTGGTGCGCGAGGGCATCGATTACGCGCAGAGCAAGGCTGTCTTCAAAGCCGCGCGTGCGCGCGCCCGCCTGCACGCGCCGCTTGCGCGGCGTAGCGGCGTTGCCAGGCTTTCGGTCGAGGAAGAACTGCGCTTCCTCGATGCCGCCTATGCCCGCGACGGCCGGGTCGGCCTGATGCTGCAGACCTTGCTCGAGACGGGAGCGCGTACCTCCTCGCTGGTGCAGCTACGTGTCGAAGACGTCAGCCTCGCCGAACGGGTGATCACCATCCGCTCCGGCAAAGGTGGCAAACGCCGCGAGGTGCCCATCCGGCGCGAGCTCGCCCAGTTGCTGCGCCTGCATATCGGCGCACGCCGGGCTGGTTCGCTGTTTGCGAGCCGCCAAGCGGGCTCCGGCCCGACGCCGTACGTGCTGACGCGCCAACGGATCGGTCAGATCGTCCGCGACGTCGCCAAGGCCGCCGGGATCAGCAAACGAGTCTATCCGCACCTGCTGCGGCACACGGTAGCAACCCGGCTGCTGGCCCTCGGGATGGACATCACCGACCTGCAGCGGTTCCTCGGCCACGAAAGCATCACCACTACCCGGCACTATGCCGAAACGACCGCCGCAACCCTGCAGAGGAGGTTCGATCAGCTTACCGATCCCGGCGCGCATTCCCTGATCGCGGGCATCCAGCGACAACACGGCGACGAAGCGGCGCTGATGGCGGCTGAGCTCTTGGCGCAGCGGCGCGCCGAGCGCGTCATCACATCTGCTGGCGCATGAGCACCTGATGCTCCCCTTGCTGCAGCAGCGTATTTACGACGCGCCGCGAGAACGGCTTTCCCCAGGCGCGTTCCCGCGCCCGGCTGCGCACCAGTGCCTGTTGCAGGCGCCGGCGCGTTGCATCGCGGTCGAGGATTCCGAGTTCGCTCTCGCGGACAACATCGCTGATGATTCCGGCCACCATGGCGAGGTCGTGATAGTCGTCCCGCGACTGCAGCTCGACGCGATGCTCCATGAACACGCCCGGTCCACCACAATCTTCCGGCGGACAGGCGCCGGAGCCGGCCGTGCACAGCGGATAGGAATGGCCCCCAACCCGGGGAATCAGGCAGTCCTCGATGCGGATCTCGTGCTGCCAGAGGGTGTTCAGGTCGTACTCGTACCCAAACCGCGTGCCTTTGCGCAGCCCCAGCGCCGCCAGCGTCACGTCCGGCGGAGATGCCGCCAATTCCCACGAACCATAGTGCCCAGCGCGGAGGCAGAACTGGAAGAGGTGAATCCCCTCCCACCCCATGGCGACCTGAATGACGCCGTGCAGCTCGTGCAAGGTGAAGGACGCTGGCACCAGCACCCGCCTCCAGATCATCGGACTGATCTCTTTCAGCCAGACCTTGATCTGCAGGATTGCCTCGGGAGCAGCCTTCGGGGTCGTCTCGACGCTCGCACCTGCCTCGGGTTGCCCCGGTCGTCGCCTCATCCGTCCAGGCTACCGCTTACCCCGTCGCCTGTCCCTGCCAGTCCACACTTTCCGATGCTTCCCGGGTCCTGCTGGTACGCCCGCCACAGCGGTCGCTGGGCGGTCAGCCCGAGCTGGATCAGCAACCGGCACACTGAGCTGTGGCTCAAACGCACTTCGAACCGCTCGGCGAGCAATGCCTGCACCATCGCCGCAGTCCACAGCGCAAACGGAAACTTGAACTGCAACGGCGTCTTGTCGGCGACAGCTTTGTAGATCCACCGCAACGCGGCACCATCCAGCTTGGGCGGGCGACCACCTCGCTTGTGCGCTGTCAGCCGGTCCCACCCGCCGCGCCGATACTCGGCCAGCCAGCGGAACAAGGTGCGCAGATTGACGCCGAGTGCCGTCGCCACGGCGGTCGGGCTTTCGCCGGATTGTACTGCCGCTACACCACGCTTGCGTAGCTCGGTCAAAGCTGAATGGTTCAGCGCACGAGCGTCCGTCTTCATGAGCACGCGTATTAGCATACATGAGTATGAATGGCAATCATTATGGGAAGGTTAATAAGTTGGATTGAGGCTGTTTCGGAATTCGATGCGCCCGATCCAAGCGGACGATGAAACGCGGCGATGTTGTTATCGTCGCGGCGGCTGGCGATTACGGGAAGCCGCAACCGGCGGTCGTGGTGCAGACCGACGCCTTTCCTGAAACCCACCCATCGGTCGTGATTTGCCGGATGACATCCGATGTCGTCGATGCACCGGATTTTCGCGTCACGATCGAACCGAATGAAGAGAACAGCCTACGCATCCGTTCGCAGGTCATGGCTGATAAACCCGTCACGGTCCGGCGGGAACGGATCGGACAATTGGTCGGGCGCCTGACCGACGCCGAGATCGGGCGTCTTAACATCGCTCTGGCCTTCGTCATGGGCCTCGCGGACTGACCTCGGTTAGAGGGCGCTGTTGCAAACTTCCGGCTTTGGCGCGTGATGCTCCTGCGCGAGGTCGTGCTCGCGCTCACGCAGCCTTGAGCCGCTCACTGACCAGCTGGACGGCTTCGGCCAGCGCGCATGCGCCGAGGCCGAAGGCGCGCTCGACAAGCGAGCCTCGCCACAAATGTCACGCGTGAGGTTGAAGATTGCCGCCTGACCCTTGCGGAGCGCACGCATCACCTCAAAGCCTTTGATCGTCGCGTAGGCTGCCTTCATCGATTTGAAACCGCGTACCGGCCGTATCAGCTGCTTTAGCTTGCCGTGGTCGGCTTCGATGATGTTGTTCAGATACTTGACCTGCCGGTGCTGCGCGTCCTTCGGGCACTTGCCTTCGGCCTTCAGCTCGGCGAGGGCGGCGGCATAGGTCGGCGCTTTGTCGGTGTTGATCACCTCAGGCTGTTCCCAATCCTTCAGCCCCCTGAGAGCCTTGGCAAGGAACCGCTTCGCCGCCAGTGTGTTCCGCGTCGGCGAGAGATAGAAATCGATCGTGTTGCCCAGCTTGTCGACGGCCCGGTAGAGGTAAGCCCACTTGCCGCGAATCCTCACGTACGTCTCGTCGACCCGCCAGCTGCCTGAGCGCGGCCGGCGCCAGTACCAGCGCAACCGCTTCTCGATCTCGGGCGCATACCTCTGCACCCACCCGTAGATGGTCGAGTGATCGACCGACACGCCGCGCTCGGCCATCATCTGCTCAAGATCGCGCTAGCTTATGCCGTAACGGCAATACCAGCGCACCGCCCAGAGCACGATCTCACCCCCAAAGTGGCGCCCCTTGAAGTCCGCCATGGCCCGCCTTCCTCGCTCGAGCCCTCCATCGCGGGGCGTCGAAGGTCTTGCAACAGAGCCCAACGGGATCGTCTATCCGTCGGTGCGGCGGGCGGGGGGCACGTGCCTTGTCGCGTTTCACCCGGCGTCCGTTCAGAACGTGCGGCAGGGCGGGATCTGGCGGCTGGAATGGAGAGGGACGAGGGAGCCGACCATGCGACGGGTGCGTGCGCATGGCGTGCGGGCCGCACGGGCCGGGTGAGCGGCGGTCAGGCGGCGAGGTCGGGCAAGAGATCCTCGTGGAAGTTTTTCCCCGATGTGGTGGGGCGGATGACGCCGTTGCGGATGACGAAGTCGGCAAAGCGTTCGTTCGCAAGGCGTGACGAGGCATAGGAAGCAAAGAGGGGAGCGAGGGCGGCGAGGATGCCGTCGTGCGTGAGTTCCCGGCGGTAGAGTTTTGAAAGCCGCATGCCGTCGAAGGCACCGCCGAGATAAAGATTGTAGATGCCGGGCCGGACGCCGACGAGGCCGATCTCGGCGAGATAGGGGCGCGCGCAGCCGTTGGGGCAGCCGGTCATGCGGATGGTGATCTCCTCGGACGCGAGGTCGAGCGACGCGATCGTTTGTTCGAGGGCCGTGATGAGGGTCGGGAGATAGCGCTCGCTTTCAGCGAGAGCGAGGCCGCAGGTGGGCAGCGCGACGCAGGCCATGGCGTTGCGGCGGAGGAGTGACGGAGGAGCTTCGAGGTTGTGGCGCGAGAGCAGTTCGGCAATGCGCGGCCGTTGCGAGAAAGAAATGTCAGCGATCAGGAGATTCTGGTTCGGAGTAAGAATGAAGCGGCCGTCGTGGGCGGCGGCGATCGCCGAGAGGCCGGTGAGGAGCGCGCGGCCGGGGCGATCGGCGATCCGGCCGTTTTCAACGAAGAGGAGAAAGTGGGAAAGACCATTCTCGCCGTCGAGCCAGCCGGAGGGGTCGCCGGAGCGGGTGAAGTTGTAGGGGCGCGGCGGAGCGAGGGAAAGGCCGAGGCGGTGCGCGAGCTCCGATCGGAAGGTGTCGAGGCCGCGACGCTCGATCGTGTATTTAAGGCGCGCGTGCTTGCGGTCGGCGCGGTCGCCCCAGTCGTGCTGGATGGTGACGACGGCTTCGGCGACGGCGAGAAGCTGGTCGGGTGTGCAGAAGCCGATGAGATCGCCGGTGCGAGGAAACGTGTCGGGCTCGCCGTGCGTCATGCCCATGCCGCCACCGGCCAGGACATCATAGCCGGCGAGGCGGCCCTCCTCCTCGATCGCGACCAGGCCGAGATCGTGAGCGAAAACATCGACATCGTTGAAGGGCGGAATGGCGAGCGCGATCTTGAATTTGCGCGGCAGGTACGTGCGGCCGAGAATCTTTTCTTCCTCTTCCTCACCGGGGGTGACGGGCGTGCCGTCGATGAAAATCTCGTGCCAGGCCCGGGATTTCGGCAGCAGGTGCGCGCTGATGGCGCGGGCTGCGGCGAGCACCTCGGGGTGGATGGGCGAGGTGGGGATGGGAGAAGCGATGACGTTGCGGTTGACATCACCGCAGGCGGCGATGGTGTCGAGGAGGCCCGCGTGGATGCCCTGGATGGCAGGGCGGAGATTGCTCTTGATGACGCCGTGCAATTGAATGGTCTGGCGCGTGGTGAGGCGGAGCGTGCCGTTGGCGCGCTCGCGGGCAAGCCTTTCCATGGCGAGCCATTGGGCGGGTGTCAGGACGCCGCCGGGAACCCTCAGGCGGGCCATGAACATGTACGCCTTCTCCATGCGCTTTTTCGCGCGCTCGGGGCGGAGATCGCGGTCGTCCTGCAAGTAGATGCCGTGGAATTTCGTAAGCTGGGCGTCGTCCTCGGCGATCGCGCCGGTGGCCGCGGCGGCAAGACCGTCGGCGATCGTGCCGCGGAGGAGGCGGCTTTCCGCCTTGATGGTTTCGTTGCGGGAAAGAGGCGGCATTCGCGGGTTCCTTAGTAGATGTCGCGCTTGTAGCGGCCGTCGGCGACGGCGGTGCGGAGCCAGGCGGCGGCGGAGTCGGCGCCCGTTCCTGTTGCGTCGGAAATGATGCGGAGCAGGGTGGCATGCACGTCGCACGCCATCGCCTTGGCATCGCCGCAGATATAGAGAACCGCCCCTTCGTCGAGCCAACGCCGGATTTCCGCACGCGATTCCCAAAGGCGGTGCTGGACATAAATCTTTTCCGGCTGATCGCGCGAAAAGGCGAGCGAGAGGCGCGCGAGCACGCCGGAGGCAAGCCAGTCCTGCAGTTCAAGCTGATAGGAAAAATCGTGAGTGAAGTTGCGGGCGCCGAAGAAGAGCCAGGTTTTTCCGTGTGCGCCGACGGCCTCGCGGCGCTGGAGGAAGGCGCGGAAGGGGGCGAGGCCGCTGCCGGGGCCGATCATGATGATGGGGCGTGAGGGATCGGCCGGCAGGCGAAAGTGCGGGTTGGGGCGGAGCGTGACGGGGAATGGTTCGGAAGAAGAACGACGCGCGATGAGATCGAGCGAGGCGACGCCCAAGCGCGCGCGGCCGTGGCTTTGCCAGCGGACGGCCGAGACGAGCAGGTGCGGCGAGCCCGGAGAAAATTCGGGCGCGGAGGCGATCGAGTAGAGGCGGGGCGGAAGCGGGCGAAGCAGCGAGGTGAGGTCGGCGGCGGTGAGGCGGGCGGGCGATGATTCGAGGAGATCGATGAGCTGGCGGCCTTCGAGGAAGGAGGCGGGAAGCATGGTGGTGTTGGTGAGCGCGGCGTACGCGGCGAGCCCGGGGGTGGTGAGCGTGGTGATGTCGTGGCGCTCGGTGAGCGCGGCGCGGAGGGTCTCGTCCGAAGCGAGGCCGGCCGTGGCGAGGACGGCGTCAACGAGAGCAGGATCGTTGCGGGGAGCGAAGGCCAGCGAATCGCCGGGCTCCCACGCCAGGCCGGCCGCGTCGAGCTCGAGGTGCCATGTCTCGGAGGTCGAGCGACTGGAGGAGAGGAGAAGGCGCTCGGTGATCGTGGCTTCGAAGCTCGCCGGGGTAGCCGCATCGCCGTCGTCGGATTCGGCGGAAGGCAGGCGGGCGAAATCGACGCGGATGACGGCGGGGTCCGATTCTTCCGTGGTGGGCGCAAGGGCCGCGAGCGTCGCGGCGGTCCAGGCGCGGGCGGGGGCGGCGTAGTCGAGATCGCATTCGACGAGGGGGGCGACGCGCTCGGCGCCGAGCTCGGCCAGGCGCGCGTCGAGCGCGCGACCGGTGGCGCAGAAATTGGCATAGGCGCGGTCGCCGAGGGCGAAGACCGCGAAGCGGCGGCCGTCGAGACGGGGTGCGTCGGGCGCGAGCAGGGCAGCGTAAAAAGACAAGGCTCGGCTGGGCGGATCACCCTCGCCCCAGGTGGAGGCAATGACGAGGAGAGGAGTGGCGGCCGGCAACGTGGCGGGAGTGGTGTCCGCCATATCGAGGAGGGTCGGGGCGAAGCCGGCGCGGGTTGCCTCCTTGCGGGCGGCGCGGGCGAGGGCTTCGGCGTTTCCGGATTCGGTGGCGTAGAGGATAGTGAGGGGCGCGCGGGGCGCGGTCGCCACGCCGGAGGCCGACGTGGCAGAGCGTGCACGGGGAGACGAGGCAGCCTGGAAGCCGGCGAGATAGCCGGAGAGCCAATGGAGCTGGTCGGGGGTCGCCTCGGAGAGCAGGCGCTCGATGAGGGCGAGCTGATCCTCGGCGAAGGGTGTGGCACGGAGGGCGGAGGGCGGCATCGAAAGATCCTAGGCAGAGAGAGCGACGAGGCCGGACGGCTCGGTGGGCACGCCTGCTCCGATGAGGAGCGGGGCGAAGAGCTGGTGAAAGGCGACGACGGGGCCGACGACGATGAGAGTGGGCGCGGTCGGGCGCAGGGTGGCGGCGACGGCGCCGAGGGTCGCGAGGGTGGCCAGCGTGATGCGCTGGCGGGGCGTGGTGGCGTCGGCGAGGAAGGCGGCGGGCTCGTCCGGTGGGCGGCCGGCAGCGAGCAGGCCCGCGGCAATGGGGGCGGCCTGGCGGAGCGCCATGTAGAAGACAAGGGTTTCGGCGGCCCGGGAGAGGGCGGCGAGATCGAGCGTGGCGGGGAGGTCGCCGGTCGAATCGTGGCCGGTGGCGAAGGCGACGCTTCGGGCGAGGCCACGATGGGTGAGGGGAATGCCGGCGGCGGCGGTGCCGCCGCTGCCGGCGCTGACGCCGGGGATGATGCGGAAGGGGATGTTGGCAGCGAGGAGGGCGAGCGCCTCCTCGGAGCCGCGGCCGAAGACGAGGGGATCGCCGCCTTTCAGGCGAAGAACGCGAAGGCCTTGGCGGGCAAGAGTGATCAGGCGCTGGTTGATGCGGAGCTGGGAGCCGCCGGTGCGACCGGGGCGGCCCGCCCGCTTGCCGACAGGCTCGAGGTGCGGGGTTACGGCAAGGGCGAGGATTTCAGCCGGAACCAGGGCGTCGTGCAGCACGACGTCAGCGACGGCGAGCGCGTGCGCGGCGTGCAGGGTGAGGAGGCCGGGGTCGCCCGGTCCGGCTCCGGCGAGCCAGACCGAGCCGGGGGCGAAGGTGGGGGCGAGCAGGCGGGCCGCGGCATTCATGCGAGCCAGCCGGACCGGGCGAGGAGGGCGGAGGTCAGGCGGGCGAGCTCGGGCAGGGTGCGCCCGGCGGCGCGCCAGGCGCGGCGGCGGGCGCCGAGGGCGGCGGTGCGGGCGGCCCACTCGGGCCCGATGAGGGCGGCGATCCGGTCACGAACAGCAGCGGCGAGGCCGGGGCTCTGACCGTTGGTGGAGACGGCGATCAGCAGATCGCCGCGGCGGAGGAGGGCGACATTCCGGAAATCGCAGAGGGCGAGCTGATCCTCGACGTTGACGAGGGTGTGTTGGGCATGGGCGGCGGCAACCAGCGGCGCGGCGCGATCCGGCGGAAGATCGGCGATCCAGAGCAGATCGAGCGGCGGGAGGAATGCCGGTTCAGGGGGAATCGGCAGAGGCTCAGCGCCGGCGGCGCGAAGCTCGGCCAGGCGGCGGGCCGAAGCAGGGCCGCCGCCGGCAACGGCGATGCGGAGACGCGAGGGGTCGAGGGCGACGGGGATCATCGTGCAAAGAGGAAAGATTTTTCTCAAAGTCGCAATAGGACGCGAGAAATAGCGAATTTTCATCACGGGTTTCGAAATGCGGAGGATAATCTCCTATCCTCGTTGTCGTTGAGACGAAAGCACGCTCGCCGGCCGGTGGTCAGGGCGCAGCCTGACGAGCGCTCAGCGTGGGATGGCTGCCGGACCCCGCCCGTTGCGCCTTAACCCGCCGAAGAGTCTCGCGGGAGCATGAGGATCTCAGGGGTGCTCGCCCTGGAAGGCCGGGATAGGTCGCATAAATAGCCTTCACCGAGCATGGATGCCCCTGAGATCCTCATGCTCTGGGAGCATCGGAAAGTGTGGGATGGCTGCGCTACGATTGGTCAGGGGACAGAGCGTTGTGGTCGGCTCCGGAGCTGCCTCCCTCGTCGGCCGGCCCGACCACCCCACACTTTCCGATGCTTCCCCCAACTTTGGGTTTTCGTCCCCGGCGTGCAGAAAGTGACGCTAAGGGAGTCGTGTTGTTTCAATAGGTTATGACTGGGCGTCTGTAATAGCGGCAAAACCCCGGGCGAGGTTGCATTTTGTGCTTGCCCCGACGCGGGCGACTCGGATTCAAGCTATGTGTGAGCCCACCGGATGACCTTGATGAGCTGTCGTCTGCCCAGCTGCGGGAG
>JAKAWQ010000170.1 GCA_021816925.1 Pseudomonadota bacterium | reverse complement strand
TTGGAAGTCCGCTTGGCGAATTCGCAAGGATATGCCGCCGGTCGCGGTCGTGCAATTCTTTCCGGAATCGCCCCTATGGTCGCCCGATTCTTTTGTGTCCCAAGGAAAATAAGGGGATGAGTGAGGTATGGCGCCGCAATCGGCAACGTGCTGCAGGGGGTGGAATTTCATTTCTCCTGGGACGGCCAGTATTACCAGGACGGGTCGTTCATCTGGTACCTGCTCAATCCCTTCGCGATCCTGTGCGGTGTCGTTTCTATTGCACTCTCGATCCAGCAAGCGGGCGCGATGCTCATGATCCGCGGCGAGGAGCCGATTTACGGTCGGGCACGGCAGTTCGGGATGGCGGGTGGGCTTGTTGCCGCAGTACTGTTCGTGGTTGGGGGAATCTGGATGCAGTTCATCAAGGGCTTCGTTTATGCCGGGCCGATCGATCCCGGCATGGCGGCAACGCCGCTCGACGGACCGCCGGTGGTGACGCGAGCCGGCGCCTGGATGGACAATTTCAGCGCCCATCCAGTGCTGTGGCTCGTGCCGCTTGCGGGCCTCGTTGGCATGCTCGGCGCCGTGCTTGCGCTCGGGGCGAGGAAGCCGGTGCTTGGCTGGTGGCTCGGCGCGCTCGCCTGGATCGGCACGATCGGCACGGTGGGGGCGGCGATGTTCCCGTTCCTGATGCCCTCGACAAGCGAGCCGAGCCAGAGTCTCAGTGTGTGGAACGCATCGAGCAGCGCCTACACGCTCGGGTGGATGCTGGTCTTCACGGTGATCTTCGTGCCGGCGGTGGTGAGCTACACTTCCTGGGCGTTCCGCATCATGGGCGGGAAGATCCGGGCGGAGTCGGTTGCGAAGAGCGACTATTCATACTGAGCGGTGCGGACGGAGAACGGAGGGATCTCGCAGGATGAAGAGAATCGTTACGATGTTTGCTCTGGCGCTGGTGCTGGCGGTGGCGCTCCTTCTTGCTGTGATTGCGGGCGGCAATGCGCCCTGGTATTTCGCCTGGATGGTCGGGACGACGATGATCGTGCTGATCGCGGTAAGTGGGGCTGTGCTGCTGGAGACGCAGGAGGCGGCCGGGCCGGCGAGGAAGGAGGAGAGCGTGCGATGATCGGCGGACTCGAGGGGCTGATCCTCTTCGTCCCGCTCATCTATCTTTTGTTTTACATTATTGCCTGGCGCTATACGTGGAAGAGGTTTCCGTAGCCGGCGAGCTCCCCCGTTTCACACGCTGCGGTCCTGAGGAGGCAGCTTGTCGAAGCAGGGGAGATCGTCGCCCGTGGGGTCCCAGGGCTGCGCGCTCGAAACATGGACATGCTGGGCGGGCTTGACCCAGCTTGCATCGTCGAGGCTCGGCGCCTGAACGAGGACCATGCCGGGCAGCAGCGAGGGCCGACCGTAAAGCGGCGAGCCACAGGATCGGCAGAAGAAGCGCTCGACCGGGTTTCCGCTGTCACCGCGATAGGTGTAGGTGCGCGGCGTACCCTGAAGGAGACGCAGCGCGGAGGCGGGAAAGCAGACGGCGGTCATCATCGGTCCGCCGCTCACCTTCTGGCATTCCCGGCAATGGCAGTGCCCGGCGAAGAGCGGCTCGCCGACAATTTCGTAGCAGCCGCCGCCGCAGGCGCATCCGTCGGAGATGGGGGTGGTCATAGACATCTCCTTTCCTTCTGAAGAGCAATGGAGCGGGCGGCGCCCGCGTCATTCACGACGGGCGGCGAGCCAGCAGGGCGGCAAGCTTGTCGAAGGAGTCGCCGGGGCCGGTCCAGCCGGTACGGAAGCCCTCGCGGAGGCCTGCTTCGGAGAAGCCATCCTGGCGGAGCGTCATCAGTGTGCCCACGCCGTCGTGGCGGAAGGTGACGGTAACGACCGTCTCCTGAAACGCGCAGCCGCCCGCGAAGGTGAAGACGAGCTTTCGTGGCGGCACGATCTCGCGATAGGTGCCGGAAGCCTCGACGTTGCCGACCATCCGCCATCGCCATCCGCACGAGGAAGCGGCCGCCGACGTGGGATTCGAGCGTTGCGACCTCACAACGTGTCTCTGCCGGACCCAGCCATTCGCCGAATTCCGGGCCGAGTCAGGCCTCAAACACACGCTCGGGCGGCGCATCGAAGCGACGAGAGATCTCGAGGGAAAGCGCGGCTTCGTCAATCGTGTCCATGGGACTCTCCTGAGGGGGATTTCCGTTTGAGCTGCGCATCGCGCCGGTCCAGAACCGGCGATAGAAGGCGAGCCACTCGTCGGCACGTGCGAGTGCCGCGGGATCGAGACGACAAAGTCGGTGCTGCCCGTGCCGCTCGCGGGTGATGAGCGCGGCCGCATCGAGCACGCGGAGATGGCGCGAGATCGCGGGCAAAGAGATTTCGAATGGCTCCGCAAGCTCGCCGACGGCCGCCTCGCCCCGGGCGAGGCGGGCGAGGATGGCGCGCCGGGTGGGATCGGCGAGAGCGGCAAAGGTGCGGTCGAGGGGCGACATTTAACTGATATGTTATTAACATTCCCAAAATAGTTGCAATGCTCGGTTGTATGTGATAACGCGTTCGGCATGAAGCGGGACGGTCGCTCTCTTGACCGCAAGACCCTGACCGAATTGCGCAAGCGTGGGGGAATGTCCC
>JAKAWQ010000076.1 GCA_021816925.1 Pseudomonadota bacterium | reverse complement strand
CTCGGCATCTCTGGCCTCCAGTCTGGCGGAACGGTGTTTATCCGTTTCACCATTTCCACGCTTGCGCACATGAAGCCCTGGGCATCGCACACGGCACGGCGAGAGTGCTGTTCGGCGGCCCCGCCGGACGGGCCGTTTCGCTCGGCGCCGCGCCGGCCGGATAGGCCCCGACGATCAGGAGATCCGCCGAGGCCTTCTTGGCACAGTGACCGACCCCGGCTGGGATCACCACAACATCCCCGACGCCGAGCCGCGGCACTTCCGAGGCCGGATGACAGAAGTTGTAGCGAAAGGTCTCCGCAACCGCGCTGGCCGGGAAGGTGCGCGCAAGGCGCGTCTCGCTGAAAAGCACGGCCTGCACCTCGTCGTTCCAGCGCGAAATTGCCGCAAGCGCGCGCTGCACGGCATTGTTGTCGGGCACGTCTCAGCCCGTGAGCAGGCTGAGCTCGCCAGTGCTTCCATGCCACCCCCTCGCCCGCCGCGCGCCGGCCCGGTGCGCGGTCAGACGGCCGTCAGGGTAGCATCGTGATCAGCCGCCTCGGGTAAATCCTCCGGGATCAGGCGTGCCCGGCGCAGCCGAGCGCATCCTCCCCGCCAAGGCGCACCAGCGCCGCGAGGAGGCGGAGTGCGTTCGGACCGCCGCGGTCGGAGAGCGCGCCCGCTTCGATCTCGCCGGCGAGAAGCTCCGCCTGACCGGCGATCGTATCGGAGGCGCGGCGCATCGCCTCGCGTGATAGGGCAATCTGAAGATCTTCGGACAAAATGTTCCAGTCGGCGAGCATTTCGGGCTCTCTCCGCTTTGGCCGTTTTAGCGCGGGGACGCCGCGGAGGATGAAGCGCGCGCGGTCGTGCGGGCACCATGCGCGCAGGGGGTTAACGAGCGGTTGTTCCGTATCTTCGTCGTTCGGCGGCTCACTCGAGAGTGAGCAGGACCGGTGAAAGTGGCGCGAAATGAACCTCGACAGTGGCCGGGCCTAGCAGCCAGACCGCCGGAGTAACCGTGCCGAGCATCACCACCTGGCCTTCCTTGAGCCCGCCGAATGCGGCCGCGAGCGGGGAGGAAGCAAGCCAGGCGAGGGCGGCGAGGGGATCACCCATCAACTCTTCGCCCTTGCCGTCCCCGCGGGGAGACTGGTTGACGAGGATGCGGCCCGTGATCGCCTTGAGATCGAGCCGCCGCCAGTCGGGATCGCCGGCGCCAAGGACAGCAGCGGCATGGAACATCTGATCGGCGATCAGCGCCGGGACGCCGAACTCACGGAGGTCGGGGTAGCGATTCTCGACGATCTCGATCGCAGCCGACACGGTCCCAACGGCCGCGCCGGCGCGCTCGGGGCTGCAAGGGCCGGCGAGCAGGTCGGCGGCAAGGCGCATGGCCAGCTCGCACTCGACCGCCGGGGTTTGGAAGTCGGCGAAGCGGAGGCGGATGCCGCTTGCGTAGAGGCCGCCTGCCGGCATGAAGCCGGCCAGCGGGCCGTCGAGGCCGAGATAGGCCTGCATGTGCTTCGCGGTCGCACCGATCTTGAACCCGGCCGGCGGCAGGCCGCCCATGCGTTCGGCAAGCGCGTGCTGGGCGGCGATGCCCTCGGCCTCGCTTGCCGGCCCGGCCCCGGCCGGAAAGGGGATGAGCTTGCGGTGGGCACGGCGCTCCCTGAGCAGCACTTCGGCGACGGCAGCGGGGTCGGCGGTCATTTGCTCTTGCCTCGGCACAACTCGTAGAGGGCGATCGCCGCGGCAGCGGCGACATTGAGGCTCTGCATCGCTCCGCCGGGCATGGTCAGCGCCAGCGTCTCGTCGCAGGTTTCGCGGGTGAGCCGGCGCAGCCCTTCGTCCTCGGCGCCGAGAACAAGCGCGACGCGGCGACTAGCGAGATCGGGGCCGGAGAGCGGGCGCGGCGCATCGGGAGCGAGGCCGACGGTCCAGCAGCCCGCCGCCTTCAAGGCAATCAGCGTGCGGGCGATGTTGACGGCGCGCAAGAGCGGTACGGTTTCGAGGGCGCCCGAGGCAGCCTTGGCCATGGCGCCGGTTTCGTCGGGGGCATTGCGTTCCTGCGCGATCACGCCGGCGGCGCCGAACGCGGCGACTGAGCGGAGGATCGCGCCGATGTTGCGCGGATCGTTCACCTGGTCGAGAACAATCAGCGGACCGGGGCTGTCGAGCACCTGGGCGAGCGGGGGCGCGGTGAGCGGATCGGCGAGCAAGGCCGCGCCCTGGTGCACGACGCCTTGGCCGAGCAGATGGTCGAGCCGGCCGCGCTCGATCCGCTCCGGCGGGAGGGGCCAGGGCGAGCCGACCCGTGGGCGGAGTGCGGCCTCTGCTGCATCGGTGAGAAGAAGCCGCCGCGCGCGGCGGTGCGGGTTGGCTAGCGCGGCCGCGACCGGATGGAGGCCATAGAGCCAGACGCCGCCGCGTGGCGCCTCCGGGCGCTGAGGATGCGGTGCGTCATTGCGCCGGAACCGCGGCGGGCCGGGCTCGCGCGAGCGCGGCGGCATGCCGGGGCCGTGGGAGGAATACTGGGCCATGGCCCGATCCTATAGAGCAGTTCGTGCGGCGCGGTAATCACGGGGGAATGAGTGCCGCGGCGCGCGTTGACAAGCCCGCGGTTCGGCCATAACCCGCGCGACGGAGGGGTGCCCGAGTGGCTAAAGGGGACGGACTGTAAATCCGTTGGCGCACGCCTACGTTGGTTCGAATCCAACCCCCTCCACCAAGCCGGCGTCGGGCGACATCAACCTTCGGCGCGACTTGGGAAATGGTGGAGCTGAGGGGGATCGAACCCCTGACCTCCTCATTGCGAACGAGGCGCTCTCCCAGCTGAGCTACAGCCCCTGACCCATCAGGCGCGCGGACAATGGGAACCCCGTGGGGGCAAGTCAAGGCAACCATTGCCTCGCCCTGCCGCCCTGGCTAGCTTCCGCCCGCCCCGGGGGACGCAGGCGCATGCTTCTCTTCATCTACGAGATCATCTCCGAGCTGATTTCACTTTATATCTGGGCCGTGATCATCGCCGCCGTGTTCAGCATGCTGGTGGCCTTCGGCGTGCTCGACACGCGTAATCGCATCGTCTGGACAATCGGTGACTTCCTCTACCGGGTCACCGAACCGGCGCTTCGGCCGGTCCGCAACCTGCTGCCCAATCTGGGCGGGATCGATATCAGTCCGATTATCGTCATCGTTGTGCTCGGAGCCGTGCAGCGTGCCTTGCTGCCGTGGTTCTTCTTCTCGCTCCTCGGCGTCTGACACACGCGCGTGCCTGCCCGTATCATCGACGGCAAGGGGATCGCGGCTGCCCTCAATGCCGAAACGTCCCGGCGTGTCACCGCCGCGGGCATCCGGCCGCGACTCGTCATGCTGCTGGCGGGCGAGGATCCGGCCTCCGCCATTTATGTGCGGAGCAAGGACCGCGCGGCGCGTGCCGCCGGCCTCGCGGCCGAGACGATCCGTCTTCCGGGAAGCGTTGCCGAAGCGGAACTGCTCGGCGAGATCGCGCGCTTGAACGTCGATCCGGAGGTGGACGGCATCCTCGTGCAGCTTCCCCTGCCGGAGGGAATCCGAGCGCGCGCCTTCATCGAGGCGATCGATCCGGCGAAAGACGTGGACGGGCTGACGCCCGTGAACGCGGGTCGGCTCCTTGCTGGTGCGCCCTTCCTCGTGCCCTGCACCCCGCTCGGCGTGATAAAGCTCCTTGCCGCCGCCGAGGTGGCCACGGCCGGCGCGCGGGCGCTCGTGATCGGCCGCTCGGCGCTCGTCGGCCGGCCGCTCGCCGCCCTGCTGACGGGCGCAGATGCGACGGTGACGCTCGCTCATTCGCGCACGCGCGACCTTGCCGCAGAATGCCGCCGCGCGGAGATCCTGGTCGCGGCCATGGGCCGGGCGGAGCTGGTGCGCGGAGACTGGATCGGCTCGGGCGCGGTGGTGATCGACGTCGGCATCAACCGGCTTGCCGACGGGCGCCTCGTCGGCGATGTCGCCACCGCCGAGGCCATGGAGGTCGCGGCCGCAATCACGCCCGTGCCGGGCGGCGTCGGGCCGATGACGATCGCCTGCCTGCTCGAAAACACTCTGACGGCCGCGCTCGCGCGCCGGGCTCAACCTTGCGCCGGATAGCGCCGGCCGAGCGCAGCCAGGGCCGCAACCGGTGCCGTCCCGGACGCATCGATCTCGCAGACCTTGCGCGCCAGCACCCACACCGAGCTGTAGCCGAAACCAAGCGGCAGGCCGAGATTTCGTTTCTACTTGTCGAGCGGATGGAGCCGCACGCGGTCGGCCCTGCCGGCACTCAGCACCTCGAATCCGTTGGGCGCGCCGAAAAGAAGCCTGAGCGCCTCATCCGAGAAGCGCCAGAAATCATTCGGTTCCTTGTGCAGCGGCCGAGCCTGCGGCGTGATGTGGTAGGCAAGGCCGACCGGGCGCAGCACGCGGTTGATCTCGGCCGCCACGATCCACGGCATGACCAGATGTTCGAGCACCGCCCCCGAGAACACCGCATCGAAGCTGTGCAGCCCGGCGAGCCTACAACGCTCGTGCGCATCGCCCACCACGCCCACGGTCGGGCCCGGATGCACGTCCATCCCGACGTAGCGGCGGGCCTTCGGAAACCGGTCGCGCCAATCCTCCGTGAGCGAGCCGACGAGCCGGGCGCCGATCTGCGGCACGTCGCCGTCCTTTGCGTTCGCCTTGCGCAAAAAACGGAACAAGGCCCCGGCCATCTCGCCCTGTTCGCACGCGATCCGCTCCGCGGGAGGGCGTGGTGCGCCGGGTAGCTCGAGAGAAAGCTCGGCCTCCCCGGTGTCGGCTACGAGGCGCAAGTAGAGTGCCTCCCCTGGGTGGCGGGGGACGAACAGAGAAAAGCCGGTGCGGCCGTCGGCTGCGGGCCGAAGGCGCGCCGCCGCACTCTCTCCACCGGCGCGGTGTGTCGATCCGGGCCGGCCACCAGGCAGAGCAGGTGCATCGCGTCCGCAGGCCACGGGCGCAACAAGAGGGCGCGGAAGCCGGCAACCTCGTCGTCGCAGGGGAGCGTGATCGACGGGCGGAGCGCAAGCGCCGCCGCGACCGCGTGTTTCTGCCAAGCGCGGATTAAGACCGGCGCCAGCAGGATTGGCGAAGGCGGGAAAGCCGAGGGAGAGATCCACCCCGGGCCGCACGGACGGGAAAAGGACTGTGCGGAGGTTGCAAACGCGCGGGTGGAGCAGGACGACGCGGACCGGGCCGGCGGCGGGATTGAGCGGGGGTGCGGGGATACGGATTACCGCAAGCTCGGACGGCGCCGCAAACCGCTCGGCGATCACGAGCCGGCCCAACGGCCGGAGCAGAGCGGCCAGAGCCCCTCGCCCGATGCGCCTGAGGCGAGGCCAGCTTCCGCCCATGCGCGCCGGCTATCACGCGGCCGGCGGGCGAACAAGCACGCCCGATGAAGCCTCAGAAGTCGGTGACGCGGCCCTTGAACTGCCAGTCACCGTAGCGCGTCGGTTCAGGCCCCGGCGGCCCGCCGATCTCAGTCGGCAGCTTTGGCAGAGCACGCTGAGGCGCGCCGACGTTGCCGGCATTCAGCACCTCGCCGACGATGATCGTCCGCCTACCCTCAGGCGTGTCGAGAAGCAGCTCGCCGCCGGGCCCCAGCCCCGCGTTGGTGCCTTCGACGAACTCGGCGCCAATCTGAACGCAGAGCCGCTCACCGAGGCTCGGTCCGCGCGCGCTCCAGGCGGCCGCAATCGGAGCGAAGCCCTCGCGCTCCCATCGCACAAGCCAGCGCTCAAGATCTGCCGCCAGCAGGGAAAGCACATCGGCGGGCGTTGGGGCGGCCACAAAAGCCGCGAGCGCCTGGGCGGGATAAGGAAGGTCAGTTGGCGCAGCAGCGAGATTGACCCCGATCCCGAGCACGACCCAGGATGTGCCGCCTGGCTCCGCGCTCCTTTCCACCAAGATCCCGGCGATCTTGCCGCCCGCAACCAGTACGTCGTTCGGCCATTTCAGGCCCGGGCGCACGCTCTCCGGAAGATAGCGCTCGAGCGTCTCGGCAACACCGAGCGCGGCGGCAAAGCCGAGTTCGGGCGCGCGCGCGGCAGGCGGCGCCGGGCGCAGCACGAAGGAGGCGTGCAGATTTCCGGCAAGACTGTCCCATCGCCGGCCTTGACGGCCCCTCCCCCCGGTCTGGCGGATCGCCGCGACGACCGTGCCGTGCGGCGCGCCGTGCTCGGCCAAGCGGCGCGCCTCGTCACTTGTCGAGTCGATCTCTTCGTGCCAGGAGGGGGTGGCGAAACGCGTAGTGCGGTCCCTCAGCGTGCCGCAGGGGCGGGCGGGCTGGCAGCTTCGGCCAAGCGCTCGCGGGCGAGCGCCCTCCAGGGCGCGTTTGCCGGCGCCTTGGCAAGCGCGGCGCGGAAAAGTCCGGCGGCAACGGCATCCACGTGGCCAGCGGCGCGCGTTTCGGCTTCCGCCGCCGCGGCCGCGAGCCCAGGGTCGAAGTGGTCTTGGAGGGCTTCCCGCCAAGCTTTTGATGCAGCAGCAAAGTCCCCGAGATCAGCCTCGGCCCGCCCGAGCAGCAGCAGGCCCTCGCGCGCGCGCACGGACTTGGGGTCGAGCTCCTTGAGGCGCTGCTGAAGCGTAACAACCAGCCGCTGAAGCTCGAGCTGATGCGCACGGTCGGCCGCCAGCCGGGGCGCGAACGGCACTGCGGGCAGGCCCGGGTCGCCCCAAGGCAGATAAAGGGCCAGGGCGGCCAGCGGAACGGCAACCAGAATGCCCGCGAGCAGGCCCCGGCCCACACGCGCCCGGGGTGCTGTCTCCGTCTCGGCGCCGACAGCCAGCAGGCGCCGTTCGATTTCGAGCACCGCAGCCGCGTGCTCGGAGGGACCGATCCGGCCCTCGTCGCGCTCGCGGTCGATCTCGGCGAGCTGCGCCTGATGCAGCGCGAGTGCCGCCGCCCGTCGGTCGCGACCGACCCGGCCGCGGACAAAGGAGAGGGCAACCGGGGCCAGTGCCGCCGCCGAGACGGCGGCGAAGAACACCCAGAGCATCACGGTTGCGCCGGCAACGTCATTCGAGCAGCGAAGCGAGCCGCCTCTTCTCCGCGTCGCTGAGCGGCGGCGGCGGACCCGGGCGCCGGCGGCTGGCGCCCAACGCGATGCCGAGTCCAACCGCGGGCGCGAGAACGGGCATCACCCAAAGCAGCAATGTAAGCCGGTTGAACGGCGGATCGAGGCGGATGAAGTCCCCGTAACGCGCCGTCATCCAGTGCATGATCTGGCGGTTCGTCCAGCCGGCCGCGACCTGTTGGCGGATGATGTGCCGGATATTGGCGGCGAGCGTGGCGCTCGACTGCTCCACGCTTTCGTTCTGGCAGACGAGACAGCGGAGCTGGCTGCCGATGGCGACGGCGCGGGCCTCCTCTGCCTGGCTCAGGGTTGGCGCTACCGCGAACGACGGGCCGGCGAGCAGGAGCGCGAGAAGCGACGGCGCCAGGAGAATCCGGAGCCAGCGCATCAGCCGTATTTCCGCACCAGCGGTATCAACTGCGCGCTCACGATCGCCGGCGAGAGCGGATCGCCGAGATGCCAGCGGATGATCCCCGAGCGATCGATGAGGAAGCTTTCCGGAACGCCGCTGATGCCCCAGGCGATAGCGGCCTCGCCCTTGGGATCGCCGCCGAGGCGGGCGAAGGGATTGCCGTCGGCGGCGAGGAAGCGGCCGAGAGCGGGTTCCGTATCGGCGTAGTCAATGCCCCAGATCGGCACTCCTTCGGCCTTGAGCTGCATCAGGAGCGGCGCTTCGGCGTGGCAGGGCACGCACCAGGAAGCGAAGAAATTGACCAGCACGGGTTTGGCCAGGTGCTGGAGGTCCGCGGTGGAAAAGCCGGTCCCTGGCGGAGCGGCGCCAACGCTAAAGGGCGGCACCGCATGCCCCACCATCAGGTTCGGAACGGTGTGCGGGTTGTAGCGGCCCTCCTCGGCGCGCATCAGCAGCTCGACGAAGCCGATGCCACCGACCACCGCCGCCCCGAGCGGCATCAGCAGGAGCGGGCGGCGCAGGATGCCGACACGCTCCATCAGACCGGCACCCGGGCCCCGCGGCGCGCTGGCGCGCCGACGCGCAGGCGCCGGTCGGCGAGCGAAAGGCCGCCGCCCAAAGCCATCACCACGGCGCCGAGCCAGATCCAGGGTGCCAGCGGATCATAGCGGAGCCGAACCTCGGCGCCTCCGTTCCGCACGTTGCCGAGCGCCGAATAGAGATCGACCAGCAGGTTCGTGCGAATGGCGGTGTCGGTCACCGCCGTGCCCTGCACCGGGAATTTCCGGTCGGCAGGATGCAGCACCGCGACCGTCCGGCCATTGCGGCTCGCCTCAAGTGAGGCAACGCGGGAGACGAAATCGGGCCCCGGAACGCGATCGAGGGATTGCAGCGTCCAGCGGTAGCCGGCGAAGTCCGTACTCTGACCCGGATGCAGAAAGACAACGCGCTGGCTCGCCAGCGTCATGCCGGCGATGCCGGCGATGGTCACGCCGAGGCCGGCATGGGCAACGGCCGCGCCGATGGCTCCGAGCGGCAGGCCGGCCAAGCGGGCAAAACTCTCGGAAAAACGGATACGGAAGAGCCGGATTCGCTGGGCGATATCGGCGAGCGCACCGAGGATAAGCCACGCGGCGCCGGCGAAGCCGAGAGCCGCGAGGCCATGCCAGCCGAGCGCCGCCACGATCCCAACCGCGGCGGCCGCCAGCGCCGCCCACCAGAGCCGAAGAAAGGCGGGAAAGAGTTCAGCGCGCTTCCAGGAGAGCGCCGGGCCGATCGACATCGCCAATACGAGGGGCACTGCCAGCGGAAGCACGGTCGAGTTGAAGAAGGGCGCGCCGACCGAAAGCTGCTCGCCGGCAAGTAGCGCCGCGAAGGGCGGATAGAGCGTGCCGGTGAAGACCACCGCGGCGATCGAGCAGAGGAGAATGTTGTTCAGCACGATCGCGCCCTCGCGCGAGAGGACGGCAAAGAGGCCTGCAGGCGCCAGCACCGGCGCGCGCAGCGCGAACAGCAGCAGGCTCGGCACCATCACGAGGCCGAGCAGCGCGAGGATGAAAAGGCCGCGCGTCGGCGCCACGGCAAACGCATGCACCGAGTTCAGGATGCCCGAGCGGGTGAGGAAGGTGCCGGAAAGGCTGAGCGAAAACGTGACAATGGCGAGCAGCACTGTCCAGGTTTTGAGGGATTCGCGCTTTTCGACCACGATCGCGGAGTGGATGAGCGCAGTGCCGGTGAGCCAGGGGAGCAGCGAAGAGTTCTCGACCGGATCCCAGAACCAGAAACCACCCCAGCCGAGATCGTAGTACGCCCACCAGGAGCCGAGCGCGATGCCTGCGGTGAGGAAGCACCAGGAGGTGAGCGCCCAGGGCCGCACCCAGCGCCCCCAGGCGGCATCGATCCGACCCTCGAGAAGAGCCGCGATGGCGAAGGCGAAGGGAACGGAAAACCCGACATAGCCGAGATAAAGAATCGGCGGGTGGATCGCGAGCGCCGGGTCTTGCAGGAGCGGGTTCATCCCCTGGCCCTGCATCGGCGGCGGCCAGATGCGAGTGAATGGATTCGAGGCGGTGAGCGCGAAGAGAAGAAAACCGGCCGCGACAGCGCCGAGCACGCCGATCACCCGGGCGCGAAGCGAGGCCGGGAGATTGGAGCCGAAGGCACCTACGGCCGCCCCGCAGATCGCCAACACCAGGCACCAGAGCAGGATCGAGCCGTCGTGGTTCCCCCAGGTTCCGGTAACTTTGTAGAAAAGTGGCGCCTGACTCTGGCTGAATTCGGCGACGTTCCTCACCGAGAAGTCCGAGACTGCGTTGCTCCAGGCCAGCGCGGCGAACGAGGCGCCGATGGCGATGAGTTGGCCGAAGGCAAGGCCGGGCGCCATAGCCATCAGCCGCACCTCGCGGCCCTGCGCTCCCAGCAGCAGCAGCACCGCCTGGGTGGCGGCGATGCAACAGGCGAGCGCCAGAGCGAAGTTGCCAAGCTCGGGGATCATCGCGCGACGCTCCTTAGCCGCCGCTCTGCTTCGGGATGCGCATCGTGTCCCAGGTCGCCGGCGGCGGCGGCGGCCCTGCGTTCGGGTTCCAGAGGCCGCGCTTCTTGAGCGCCGCGACCACGGATTTTGGCATATAGGCCGAATCGTGCTTGGCCAGCACCTGCTCGGCGCGGAAGGTGCCCCCGGGCGCGAGCCGTCCCTGCACCACCACGCCCTGCCCCTGGCGGAAGAGCCCCGGAAGGATACCCGTGAAGCTGACCGGGACGGAGTCGTGGCCGTCGGTGACGCGGAAGCTGACGACCGGCCGCCCGTTCACCACGGCGTGCACGACGCTCCCCTGCTGGACGAGCCCGCCGAGCCGGACCAGCCGGCCATCGGCCGGCGGCTTGGCGACGAGGTCCGTCGGCGTGACGAAGAAGACGATGCTGCCGCTGAAGGCGGAGAGCGCGAGCCCCGTCGCGGTCCCGAGGCCGGCGAGCGAGGCCAGCAGCACCAAGAGGCGCCGGCGCTTGCGGGTCATTTGTGGCGGCCGGCACGTGCCCGGCGGGCGGCACGCGGATCGATCGCGCGAAGCCGCCGCTCGGCCCGGCGCATCCGGGTCAAAGCCGCGATCGCGAGCGTTGCCGGCACGATGATCGCGATCGCGTAGGAAGCCACGATGAAGGGCAGCGGGTTCATAGGGAGGCAAGCCCGGCCGCAGAGAAGGACTGGCGCTCCGCCTGTTCGGCCTGGGCGAGCAAGAGGAAGGCCAGCCGGCGCTCGAGCACGGCAGCGCGCAACCTCGCCAGCACGATCGCGGCAAACCCGAGGCTGTAGCCGAGGGTCGCGAAGATCAGTGGCCAGAGCATCGAGATGTAGATGCTGGGCGCGGAAAGAAGGCTGATGCTGTTGCCCTGATGCAGCGTATTCCACCAGACCACGCTGAAATGGATGATCGGCAGATCGACCACGCCGATCAGCGCCAGGACCGCACCGGCGCGATACCCGCGGATCGGATCGTCGAAGGCGCGCACCAGCACGATGTGGCCGAGATAGAGGAAGAAAAGCACGAGCATCGAGGTCAGCCGGGCGTCCCACACCCACCAGGCACCCCACTCCGGCCTGCCCCAGAGGCTTCCGGTGGCGAGGCAGACAGCCGCGAAGGAGGCACCCACGGGGCCAATCTCGGCGGCGGCGAGATCGGCCAGCGGGTGGCGCCAGACGAGCGAGGCAGCCGAGGCGCCGGCCAGGGCGAGATAGCCCGAGAGCGCAATCCACGCCGCCGGCACGTGCACGTACATGATCCGCGCCGCCTGGCCCTGCTGCCAATCGGCCGGAGAAAAGAAGGCGCCCCACACCAGCCCGACGGCGGCAAGCAGGATGCCGCCGGCCGCAAGCCATGGCAGCAGTGCCTCCGAGAGCCTGAGAAAGCGGCCTGGGTTGGCGAAGCGATGAAAGCCTGCCGCCCGTGTCGGCTTGGGCGCGGGCTCGGAAGAAACCGCGTGCAGTTCCACGTCATTCAGTTTAGGCCTTGCCGGTCCCGATTTGAAGCCTTGCGCGGAGCTCCGGGGGCGAGTGCCGACGACGACTGGTTGGCGGCAATTTTGTCGCGGCTTCAGGTGCCGTATCCTGGTCCGCGAGCCCGATCGAGGGCGTAGGGACGGAGGCGATGAGGCACTGGCTTCTCAAGTCCGAGCCCGACGCATTCAGTTGGCGGCAGCAGGTCGCCCACGGTGTCGAGCCCTGGACCGGCGTGCGCAACCATGCCGCGAAACGGAACCTGATGGAGATGCGGCGGGGTGACCGCGCCCTCTTCTACCATTCCAACCTCGGCAAGGAGATCGTCGGCATCGTTGAGGTGGTGCGCGAGGCCTACCCTGACCCGACGGCCGAGGCGGGTGGCTGGGTCGCCGTGGACGTGCGCACCATCGGCGCGCTTCCCAAGCCCGTGCCGCTGTCGGCAATCAAGGCCGATCCCGCCTTCGCCGATTTTGCCCTGGTGCGCCAGTCCCGACTTTCGGTCATGCCGGTCAGCCTCTCGCACTGGCGGAAGCTTCTGGCGATGGGCGGCTTTCGGGCGTGATACCCATTGCGCCCCGCTCTCCGAGATCCCGGACGGCGGGTCGCGCGGCTATGCCGGCGCGGCGCTAATGGCGGCGGCTGCGGACTCCGGCCGGGCCTGACCGGGCGCGATGGCAAGGCTTGACGTGGTACTGAAGATCGGTTCACCAATCACGCGGACGTCACGTCGCTAGCCAAGCGGCGGGCCGTGCGCGGTGTGGATTCCGCGTCGGCCCCGCCCTGCAGCCGGCGGGGGGCGCTCTCGGGTCACGGAAGAAAAGATGGAAAAGCAGACCGATCTTTCCGAGGCGGAAATCGCCGTCCACTGGCAGGAAGAGGGCTATTACCACGCGCCGGTGAGCTTCGTCGTCCAGGCCAACCTCAGGGACGCGGACGTCTTCAAGCGGTTCAGCCCGGAGAATTTCCCGGAGTGCTACAAGGAATATGCGGACCTTCTGAGCTGGTACAAATACTGGGACAAGACGCTCGATACCAGCAATGCGCCGTTCTGGCGCTGGTTCGTTGGCGGGAAGATCAACGCCTCATACAACTGCGTTGACCGGCATCTCGAAAAGCACCGGAACAAGACTGCGATTCATTTCGTCCCCGAGCTCGAGCAGGAACGAATCCAGCACATCACCTATCAGGAGCTTTACGTCCGGGTCAACGAAATGGCCGCGCTTCTGCGCAATCTTTGCGGCCTCGAGGTCGGCAACCGCGTGACGCTGCACATGCCAATGGTGCCCGAACTGGCCATCACCATGCTAGCCTGTGCGCGCATCGGCGTCATCCACTCCCAGGTGTTCAGCGGCTTCAGCGGCAAGGCCTGCGCCGAGCGCATCGTCGATTCCGGCAGCCGCGTGCTGATCACCATGGACGGCTATTACCGCGGCGGCACCATGCAGGATCAGAAGGAAAAGGCCGACATCGCCGTGGCGGAGGCGGCTTCGCAGGGCTACGCGGTCGAGAAGGTTCTGATCTGGCAGCGTTACCCCGGCAAACATTCGAGCCCGCAGCCCCTGGTGCAGGGGCGCGACGTGGTCCTGAACGAGGCGCTCAAGAGCTATCGGGGCACGCGCATCGAGCCGATGCAGATGCCGGCGGAAGCGCCGCTCTTCCTGATGTACACGAGCGGCACCACCGGCACGCCGAAGGGCTGCCAGCATTCGACAGGCGGCTACCTCGCCTATGTGGCCGCGACCTCGAAGTTCATCCAGGACATCCATCCCGAGGACGTGTACTGGTGCATGGCCGATATCGGCTGGATCACCGGCCATTCGTACATCGTCTATGGACCGCTGGCGCTGGCCGCCTCGAGCGTGATCTACGAGGGGCTGCCCACCTATCCGGACGCCGGCAGGCCATGGCGCATCGCCGAAGAGCTCGGCGTCAACATCTTCCATACCTCGCCGACGGCCATTCGCGCGCTGCGCCGCGCCGGCCCCGACGAGCCCAAAAAGTACAACTATCACTTCAAGCACATGACCACGGTGGGCGAGCCGATCGAGCCGGAGGTCTGGCGCTGGTATTATGAAACCGTCGGCAAGAGCGAGGCGGCGATCGTCGATACATGGTGGCAGACCGAGAACGGCGGCTTCCTTTGCAGCACCGTGCCGGCGCTGCATCCGATGAAGCCCGGGAGCGCGGGCCCGGCGCTTCCCGGTATCTATCCCGTGATCTATGACGAGGATGGCAACGAGATACCGCGCGGCGCGAACAAGGCCGGCAATATCTGCATCCGCAACCCCTGGCCCGGCATCTTCCAGACGATCTGGGGCGATCCGGAACGCTTCGTTCGCCAGTACTACGCCCGCTACAACAAGCGCGAGGGCAGCAAGGACTGGCGCGATTGGCCGTACTTCGCGGGCGACGGCGCAGTGCAGTCGGCGGACGGCTATTACCGTATCCTCGGACGCATCGACGACGTGATCAACGTTGCCGGGCACAGGCTCGGAACGAAGGAGATCGAGTCGGCGGCCCTCACCGTGCCCGAGGTCGCCGAGGCCGCGGTCGTGCCGGTCGCCGATGAGATCAAGGGCCGTGTGCCCGACCTCTACGTGGCTCTCAAGCCCGGCGCCAAGCCGAGCCACGAGCTCGAGGAGCGAATCTCCAAGGCAGTGACCACCGAAATCAGCCCGATTGCCCGCCCGCGCAAGGTCTGGATCGTCGCTGACATGCCGAAGACGCGCTCGGGCAAGATCATGCGCCGCGTCCTCGCCGCGGTGTCGAGCGGGAAGGATGCCGGCGATGTCTCGACGCTGGCCAATCCGGAGGTGGTGGCGGATCTGCGCAAGATGGCGGAGACCGCGAAGGTCTAGCCCGCATTCCTCACAAGCAGTGTGAACCGGCATCCAACCCGGACCCCTTCCCAATTGTGCTGCACAGGATTGATATCTCTTGCAAGAATGTCGTTCCTGGTGGGCCCCGATCGGCGTCGGCTGGGGCCTCTGGAAACCGGCACATTTATCTGCCATATTAATGGATTGACGCTGGGAGGGGAAGAGTCCCATTTGTGTGCCGATTCGCAGGTACACTCGAGATCAATTCCCGACCTTCGTGACGGCCCGCCAATAAGCTCGCCCCTTTCGCCAACCCGCACCGACCGTTACTGTCCAAGCCGGGTCAGGCTGATCCCACGTAGCTCAGCCGGTTTTTGTCGAGCATGGCCCTCCTCGATCGGCCGCACCGAAATCAGTCCAAGGTCGTTCGTGTAGGTCTGCGGCTCACTGCTCACCCCTTCTCAGCGCGGAGCTCGTGTAATACCAACCCGCGCGGTCGGTGACTCTTGGGGCTTCTCGAAATTGCTGAATTCTGATTCGCTCTGCGGGGCGGCGATTCGCGCTTGGGAGGCACTGAATGGGCGTGGCACTGACGATCACACGGGCGGACCACACGCCGGC
>JAKAWQ010000169.1 GCA_021816925.1 Pseudomonadota bacterium | reverse complement strand
CCGTCTCCGACAGCGACTTCTCCAACAACGCCGCCTACGTCGCGTCCTGGCTGGAGCGGCTGCGCTCCGACCGCAAGGAAATCTTCCGCGCGGCGGCGGACGCGCAGCGCATCGCCGATTACCTGCTCGCCTTCCATCCCGACTACGCGAACCGTCAGGCGGGATCGCCCGAGAGCGTGCCGCTCGCCGACGAGAGCGACACGGCGAACGCTCCGGAACCGATGCCGGCAGCCGCATAGCGCCGCGCCGCTGACCGGTCCCCGGTCAGCCCTTGCCGATCAACCCATTCAGCCATCCGGCCCGGCCGCTTCCAGGCGGCCGAGGCAGCGCGGCTGCCCGCGCCACTGACCCACGAGGAGACCACCATGCCGACCGACACCAGCGAATTCACCCTCAGCCTGTTCGACAACACCGCTTTGACGGGCTGGACCCATCACACGCCGTCAATCGCCGCGGATTCGTATGGCGCCGACGAGGCCGACACCGAAGCGGACGACGATACGCTGCCGCTTCCAGCCGATCCGGTTGCGCGCGGCAGCAACTTTCACCTTGCTGCCGATCGGGATCTTGCTCCGGGCTGGCCTGCGCGGGCGCGCGACAACATCGCCGCGATCACCCTGTCAAAGGCGCTTGAGCAGTCGGGCCGCGCGCCAACGCCCGAGGAGCAGGCGCAGCTGCTGCGCTTCGTCGGCTTCGGCGCGACGGAACTGGCGCAGACCTGCTTCCGCCGCCCCGGCGAGGATGCGTTCCGTTCCGGCTGGCAGGAGATCGGCGCCGCCCTCGAAGCCGCCGTCACGGCGGAGGAATACGCCGCCCTGCAGCGCGCGACGCAATATGCCCACTACACGCCGGAGACGATCATCCGTGGACTCTGGCGCGCTGCCGGACGGCTGGGTTTTGCCGGCGGCCGCGTGCTGGAACCCGGCATGGGCACCGGCCTGCTCTTCGCCCTGCTACCGGCCGCGCTGCGCGAGGCCTGCCAGCTCACTGGCATCGAATACGACCCGGTCACCGCCCGCATCGCGCGCCTCGTGCATCCCGCAGCGCGGGTGCGGTGCGAGGACTACACGCGCAGCACCGTGGCCGGACGCTTCGACCTCGTGATCGGCAACCCGCCGTTCTCCGACCGCGTGGTGCGGGCCGATCCCGCCACCCGATCGCTCGGGCTGCGGCTCCATGACTACTTCATTGCCCGCTCGATCGCGCGGCTGCGCCCCGGCGGCCTCGCGCTGTTCGTCACCAGCACGGGCACAATGGACAAGGCCGGCATCACGGCGCGCGAACATATCGCCGGCATGGCCGACCTGGTCGGCGCGGTGCGTCTGCCCGAGGGCAGCCTGCGCGCCAGCGCGGGCACCGACGTGGTGATCGACGTGCTGGTGTTTCAGCGCCGGGGACCCGGCCAGTCGCCGGCGGGCGCGGCCTGGATCGACCTCGCCCCGGTTGCAGCAGCGGCCAATGACGACGGAGACGCGGCCGGCTCGCCCGGCATCCAGGTGAACCGCTACTTCGCCGAGCATCCGGAGATGGTGCTGGGCGATCACGCGCTGCGGCGCGGCATCTACGGCCCGGCCCCGACCTATACCTGCCGCCCGCACCAGGACGGCAAGACTCTTGAGACCTTGCTGACCACGGCACTCGACCGCCTGCCCGCCGGCATCTTCGTCGCGTCGGCAGAGTCCGCGGCGGACGGTGACAGTGACCCGGAAACCGGAGGGCGCGCCGGCACCGCCGCCGACGGCGCCACGGTCAAGGAAGGTTCCTACCTCCTCGGCCAGGACGGCCGGCTGATGCAGGTCGTGGACGGCGCGCCGCGGCCCGTCGCGATCAGGCAGGGCAGGGCCAGCGACGGCATCCTGGCCCGCGACGCAAAGATCATCCGCGCCCTGCCGCCGATCCGTGACGCGGTGCGCGAGGTGCTGCGCGCCCAGGCCGTCGACCGGCCCTGGGCCGAGGCGCAGGTGCGGCTGCGCATCGCCTACGGCACCTTCGTCCGCAGCTTCGGGCCGATCAACCACACCGTCGTCTCGGTGACCGCCGATCCCGAGACCGGCGAGGAGCGCGAGACGCATCGCCGTCCCAACTTGGCGCCGTTCGCCGACGATCCCGATTGCTGGCTGGTCGCCAGCATCGAGGACTACGACCTGGAAAGCGGCCTCGCGCGCATGGGGCCGATCTTCCGCGAGCGGGTGATCGCGCCGCCCGCGGCGCCGCTGATCGCGACCGCGGCCGACGCGCTCGCCGTCACCCTCAACGAGACCGGCCGCGTCGATGTCGACCATCTGGCCGAGCTGCTGGACCGCGATCCCGAAACCGCCCTCGCCCAGCTCGGCGAGGCTGTGTTCCGCAATCCGGAGACGAAGGCCTGGGAGACGGACGACGCCTACCTGTCGGGGTCCGTCCGCACCAAGCTGGCGATCGCCGAGGAGGCGGCGGAACGCGACCCGCAGTATGCGCGCAACGTCGCCGCCCTGCGGCGGGTGCAGCCCGAGGACCTGCGGCCGTCGGACATCACCGCGCGGCTCGGCGCGCCGTGGATTCCCGTCGCCGACATCGAGGCGTTCGCGGCCGAGGTGATGGGCACCGCGACGACGGTGCGGCACACCGTCGAGATCGCCTCCT
>JAKAWQ010000012.1 GCA_021816925.1 Pseudomonadota bacterium | reverse complement strand
GGTCAACCACCGCTCGCATCGCCGGATCGTGGGCCAGCCGATCGGCGTCGTTCACGTCCTCGTAGCCGGCAAGCCGGCCGAACACCGACCGGCGCAGCAGGCCGGTCAGAAGGTGACGCGCGTTCTTACCCCGGCGACCATCTGACAAGACGCCCCCAGCCAGATCGGTCAGCGCAAGGGCGGCGTCGAGTTCGCGATAGGCGAGCAAACCAGCGTCGGACGTAATGCGGCTGCCATGGAATTCGAGCTTCAGGCGGCGGTCAAAATCGACCCGCAGCGCACCTTCATCCGATTCACCCGCCGGGCGCTCCATAAGCGCGTGTCCAAACTGACGATAACACTCTGATGCATATACAGGATTCGGCGTCCCAGTACAGCAAAACCCAGCGTCATCCGGGCAATCCGGGATCGGATGGAGCGCTCGCGCGAGCGGGCTCGATTACATCCCGCTCGGCGTCGAGAGCGCGCGGCAGGGAAATCCCTGGCTCAATCATTTGGCATGGCAAGCGTACGGCGACCGTGCGTGAGCTTCCGCCCCGATGTGGAATTCAGATACATCGGCTCTATGTCATTTTACGGCACCCGACCGCTTCTCGCCTCGGCGTGGCCAAGTGGGAAGCGGGCAGTGGCCGGGAAGAAAGGCAGAGTGGCCGGTCACGTTTTATTTTGGGGACGGGAACCTTTTGGCTCGCCAAAGCATCCTACGGGTGGAAGCTGAGATGGATCAGGTGATGACGGTCGCTACGCCTCCGGCACACTCCAATTCCGTTGCCGAGGCGGGCTGCCCGCCGGCCATCGCGGTGATGTTGCAGCGAAACAACCAGCGCCTTTTCCGTATCGCGCGAAGCATCCTGAAGGAACCGGCGGAGGCCGAGGAGGCGGTGCAGGACACCTACGTTCGCGCGCTGTCCGGCCTCGGGGGCTTGCGCGAGCAGGCAAGCCTCGGCGCTTGGCTCGCACGCATCACGGTGAACGAGGCGTTTGCGCGCCTCCGCCGCCAGCGCGCGAACGTTCCGCTCGCGGAGATCGCCGAAAGCATCCCTGACGACACGGCCGGATCCACCGTCCTCCTCAGCCCATTCGGGCGGCGGAATCCGGAGCAACTGGCGATGCGCAGAGAGGTAAGGGAAATGCTGGAGCAGGCGATCGATGCCCTGCCCGTACATTTCCGCATCGTTTTCGTTGCCTGCGAAATCGAGAAGATGCCAGTTGCGGAGGTTGCCAGCCTCCTCGGCCTCTACCAGGCCACCGTGAAGACCCGCCTTTATCGCGCCCGGCGCCTGCTGCGCCGCAGTCTCGATGCGGACCTCATCCAGGCGCTCGCGGCCACCTTTCCGTGCGCCGGACGGCGTTGCGAGCGGATCACCGAAACTGTGCTCGCGCGCATTCCACGCAATGCATCCATCCGGTCGCTTGGCGATCCGGAACCAGAAGGAGAATCTCCGTGACATGCACAAGACGCGGCATCGGCAGCTTCGGCATGGCCCTGGGCGGTCTGAGCCTTCTTCCGGTGGCTGCATTTGCCGCTGGCGGTGTCAGCAAGTCGCCGCCTGGCCCCCCCTACAAGGCGGCGAGCAAGCTCTTCGCGCTGCCCAACTTCCTGCCCGGCCTCGGCACGCTCTACGTCGATCCCAAAACGCTGCCCTATGGCCCGTGGCTTGGCTACGACCATTCCGGCCGGCTGGTCAACACGCTCTACATGGTCCCGCTCAAGAACCTCGATGCGCACAAGAACATCGCTGGGCTCGCGGCGCCCGGCGGCAAGGTCGTCAGGGTGGACATGTACTTCAACCCCGGCCACCCGGGCCTGCTCGAGCCGCACTATCACATCATTCTCTGGCACGAGGAGAATGGGCCTGAGAGCGTTGCGAAGTAGCGGCAGCGGGATGCCACGCGCGATGCGCACACGTCGCGCCCTGGACGGCGCCGGCTTGGTCCTCCTCGCCGGGGCTGCGCACGTTCGAGGGTGAGGCGGATCTCTTCGGACCGCTCGGCCTGCTTGCCGTGGCAGACGAGCGCTCCGGAGATCCGGTCGAAGCGCGTGTAGCCGAGACTACAAGGGGGTTTTCGCGTTTCGGATCCGCGGTCCAACCGCCGTTCAGGGCGATGACGACGAGGATCGGGGCATGGTGGCGGTCGACAAACCCGGGCCCGGCGACGAAGTCGGGCTGCCTGGTGGCGAGCGTGTTGATGAGCACGGTGTCGTTGGAGGTCCATATGCGTGCATAATAACATCCTCAAGCAGGCTCAAAGTGCCCCACCTCGTCCGCCATGTGCCGAAACTCGAGCTACGATGGGCCGCACTTGGTTCGATACGTTTTGAGGAAGCCCAGCCGCTGCCGCCGTGACATCGGCGGCGCCGTGCAGCGTGCCCGCGTGGTGCGTGGGTCCGGCCGCCCGGAAAGCCATAAGGCGCAGCAGATTTGCAAATGAGAGTAATTCGCATATAATTCTGCTCCTCGGTGTCTGGAGCGAGATCCATGCCATTCCCTTTCGAACCGGACGGCGGCATCGGCCGGCGGCCCTTGCTCGCACTCATGCCTTCCGCATTGGCCGCATGCCTCGCCGTACCTGGCCAGGCCAATGCCGCCGCGCCGCTCACGCTTTACAGCGGTCAACACCCGCAGATGGTCGGCTTGCTGACGAAGCTTTTCACGAAAGAGACCGGCATTCCGGTCCGCGTGCACTCGGGCGAGGGGCCGGAAATCGCCAACCAGATCCTCGCCGAGGGCACCCGTTCGCCGGCCGATGTCTTTTTCACCGAGAATTCCCCGGAACTCGTGTTGCTCGACGAGAAGGGGCTGCTGGCACCGGTCGATCCGGCCACGGTGGCCAAGATCCCCCGCCGGTTCAGTGCCGTCGACGGGCATTGGGTCGGGGTGCTCGCGCGCGAGAGCGCGCTTGCGTACAATCCGTCCCTGATCGAAGGGAGCGCGCTCCCGGGTTCGCTGCTCGACCTCGCCCGGTCGCAATGGAAGGGCAAGGTCGCGATCGCCCCGACGGACGCGGATTTTCTTCCCCTCGTCGATGCGGTGGCTGCTCTGAAGGGCGAAGCAGCGGCGCTCGCTTGGCTCAAGGGGCTCCGGCGGAATGCCGCTCTCTACGACGATGACGAGGGTGTGGTGGCCGCGGTCAACCGGGGCGCCGTCGCCACCGGGATCATCAACAGCTACTACTGGGGGAGGCTCGGAACTGAGGTCGGATTCGCGAAAATGAAGAGTCGCATTCATTATTTTCGACCGGGAGATGTCGGCGGGCTGATCAACGTCTCTGGTGCGGCGGTGCTGAAGTCTTCGCGTCATCCGGCCGACGCGCAGCACTTTCTTGCGTTTCTGGTCAGTCGGCCTGCGCAGAAGATGCTGGCCAGGAGCGACATCGATTTCGAATATCCGCTGGCCCGGGGCGTGGCAGCGAACCCGGCTCTCAAACCCTTCTCCGAGCTCGATCCGCCGAACATCAGCGTGGCTGCCCTCGGTGACGATCGACTGGCGGCGCGGCTCCTGCGCGAGGCCGGGCTGATCTGATGGAGCAGGCGGCTGCGCCGCTGACCTTCGCAGAGGCGGGTCGGACGGCTTCCGGCCGGCGCCGGCCCCGACGCCTCCTGCTGGCCGCCGCGGCGGCAGGACCGCTGCTCGTCGTTCTGCCGCTCGGCGAGATGCTGCTTGAGGCCGCCCGGGTCGACCCGGCTCAGCTCTTGCGCTTGTTGTGGCGGCCGCTGGTCGGGGAGCTTCTGTTGAACACGATCGGTCTCCTGGTGGCCGCTACGGCGAGCGCGGCACTCATCGGTACTGCGGCGGCTTGGCTGGTCGAGCGCACAGAGCTGCCGGGGCGGCGCTTCTTTGCCGTGGCCGCCGCCGTGCCGCTTGCCATCCCGCCCTTCATCAGCTCCTATGCTTGGCTTTCGCTGAGCCCGGCGCTCGAGGGCTTCGCCGGCGCCTGGATCGTCATCACGTCCTCTTATTATCCGCTCGTCTATCTGCCGGTGGCGGCAAGTTTGCGGGGAATAGATCCGGCAATCGAGGAGACGGCACGCTCGCTTGGGGAAGGTGCTGCCGGCGCCTTCTTTCGCGCCGTGCTGCCGCAGCTCCGCCCGGCGCTTCTGGGTGGAATTCTGCTGGTTGCGCTCAACGTGCTGGTCGAGTTCGGGGCTTTCGCACTGTTGCGCTTCCGCACCTTCACGACCGAGCTGTACGCGGAGTACCGCACCGGCTTCGACCGGCCGGCGGAAGCGGTTCTTGCGCTGGTGCTGCTGTTTTTCTGCCTGCTCTGCCTGATCGCCGAGATACGAGTCCGCGGCCGCGCGAGCTATGCCCGCATCGGTGCCGGCGTGCGCCGGCCGATCACGCCCCTCGCACTCGGCCGCGCCCGGCCGGCAGTGTTCGCCGGGTTCGTCGCCCTGATCTTCGCCACCCTCGGGCTGCCGCTCGGTATGATCCTTTACTGGCTCACCCGGCACGGCGCGGCGGCGGTCTCGCCGGCTGCCGTCTCAGCCTCGGCTCTGCTCGAGGCGACGCTCTCTTCGGTCGGACTCGGGCTTGGCGGTGCAGCGCTCACGGTGATCCTCGCACTGCCGCTTGGCCTGCTTGCAGCGCGCTATCAGGGAAGTCTGGTCACGTTGTTCGAGCGCGCGGCATTTCTCGGACAGGGGGTGCCGGGGATCGTCGTCGCGCTCGCCCTGATCACGATCACGATCCGCACCGTGCGCCCGCTTTACCAGACGGCGGCGACGCTGGTCGTCGCCTATGCCATCCTTTTCCTGCCGCTCGCGCTGGTCAGCGTGCGCGCGGCGTTCATGCAAGCCGAACGCCGGCTGGAAGAGGTGGGGCACTCGCTCGGGCTTGGCTGGCCGGGGGTCGCTTGGCGCATCGCGCTCCCGCTCGCGGCCCCCGGCCTCGGCGCGGCTGCCGCCCTCGTGTTCGTCTCGATCGTGACCGAGCTCACGGCAACCCTCCTCCTTGCGCCCATCGGCACGAATACGCTCGCGGTGCAGGTCTGGGCCGACACGTCCACGCTCGCTTTCGCCGCCGCCGCACCCTATGCCGCGACGATGGTGGTAATCTCGCTTCTCGCGACCTGGCTGCTCGCGCGCCGTTTTGGCGCCACGCGGCTCTTCCAGCGTTAGCGGGAAGCGCGCAGTGGCCGCCCTCGAGATCGCCGGCCTTGCCAAGGCCTTCGACCGCCGTGCGGTGCTGCATGGGGTTGATCTCTCGGTCGGGACGGGGGCGCTGGTTGCGATCCTCGGCGCGTCCGGCAGCGGCAAGACAACCCTGCTGCGCCTCGTCGCCGGCTTCGAACGCGCTGATGCCGGGACGATCAGGATTGATAGCGAGATTGCCTCCGGGCTCGGTGTGCACCTGCCCCCGGAGCGCCGACGGATCGGCTACGTGGCGCAGGAAGGCGCGCTCTTTCCGCATCTTTCGGTTGCCGACAACGTTCTCTTCGGCCTGCCGCGTCGCGAACGGCGGGACCGGCGGCGCGCAGCAGCGCTGCTCGCGCTCACCGGTTTTCCCGCCTCCTACGCCGCGCGGGGCCCGCACGAGCTTTCCGGTGGTGAGCAGAGTCGCGTGGCGTTGGCCCGTGCACTCGCGCCAAATCCGCGACTCGTCCTGCTCGACGAGCCGTTCGCCGCACTCGACGCCAGCCTGCGCGCGGAAACACGTCAGGCGGTTGCCGCTGCACTGGCTGCCGCCGGAACCACCGCGCTCCTCGTCACGCATGACCAGGCCGAGGCGCTTTCGATGGGCCACGAGGTCGCCGTGCTGCGCGAAGGCAGGCTTGTACAGGTGGCCCGCCCGGAGACGCTCTATCGCCGGCCGGCAGACACGGCGCTTGCACGTTTCGTGGGCGATGCGGTGATTCTGAGCGGCCATGCTGCGGCCGGCGCGGTGCGCTGCAGCCTCGGCCGGCTTACACTCGCTCCCGGCATGCCGGAGGGACCCGTCGAGGTGTTGGTACGTCCCGAGCAGATTCGCCTCGTGCCGTTGGGCGAGCTTGCGGACGCCCGCGCGCGGGTGAGCGGCGTGACGTTTTATGGGCACGATGCCAGCGTCTTCCTGGTCCTGTGCGAGGCAGCCGAGAGCCCGGAGGAGCTGAGCGCGCGGGTGGCCGGGCATATGTGCCCGCGCGTGGGTGAGGAGGTCGGGCTCAGAATCGAGGGGCCGGTCACCGTCTTCGGTCCGGAGCGGCGGGATCTCCGATCTCGGCGCGCCGATGGCGCGTCGGGCCAGAAAGGCGGATAATTCGGGGCCGCCGTGCCGCGTCGTTGTCATTATTGGTTCATGCGCAAGCTGCCGGCGTTGCGATAACTGGATGCGATTGACGAGGCAGCATTCGCTAGAGAGGGGAGAGAGATGCCATGAAAACACGAACGAGGCTGCTCTCGGCTGCTGCCGGAGCGCTCCTGGCCGGTTTCGCTCTCGCGGCACTCCCGTCCGATGCCGTACCCACGGTGGGCGCGGTGGCGCCGGCGCGGCCCGGCAGGCCCAATCCGGCGGATGCGGCCCCGACGGCAACGCCGATCAAGCATCTGGTGGTGATCTACGACGAGAATGTCTCGTTCGATCACTATTTCGCCACCTACCCACAAGCGAAGAATCCCCCCGGTGAGCCAACCTTCACCGCCGCTCCCGGAACGCCTTTCGTCAACAATCTTCTGAACGCGCATCTCCTTACCAACAATCCCAACTTCACCAATCCGGCCAACGGCGCCGCGGCCGCCGAGCCGTTCCGGCTCGACCGGAGCCAGGCCGCGACGGCCGATCAGGATCACGGCTACACCGCCGAGCAGCAGGCCTATGATCACGGCAAGGCCGATCTTTTCCCGAAATACACCGGCAAGGGTACGCCGGGCCGTGCCAGCGCCTTCGGCACCAGAGGTCAGGTGATGGGCTATTTCGACGGCAACACCGTCACCGCGCTCTGGAACTACGCCCGGCACTTCGCGATGAGCGACAACGCCTATACCGACACCTACGGCCCCTCGACGCCGGGCGCGCTCGAGGTGGTGTCGGGCCAGACGAACGGCGTGCGCCTCGTTGCCACAACGAAGAAGCCGTTCACGCTGGCCGTACCATCGTACTTCATCAACGACGGTGCTGGCGCGCTCACGCTGATCAGCGACGTCGATCCGGCTTACGACGTCTGCTCGAACCACGCCAACCAGGTAATGATGGAGGGAAAGAACATCGGCGATCTCCTCAACAAGGCCGGCCTTACGTGGGGCGGCTTCATGGGCGGATTCGATCTTGCGGGCAGGAATGCGAACGGCACCACGGGCTGCCGGCGCAGCACCTACTCGAGCGTCATGCACCGGGCGATCACGGACTACATCCCGCACCACAACTGGTTCCAGTACTACGCGTCCACCGCCAATCCGACGCACGCCCGCCCGGCTTCGGTTGCCGACATCGGCTACAGCTTCGCGCACGACGGTAAGCCCGATCCGGCAAACCACGAATACGGACTTCGGGATTTCTACGCAGCCGTGAAGGCGGGGGATCTCCCCGCCGTCTCCTATATCAAGCAGCCCGGCTATCAGGACGGGCACGCCGGTTATTCCAATCCGCTCGACGAACAGACGGGCATCGTCACCCTCGTCAATTTTCTCGAGCGTCAGCCGAACTGGAAGAGCACCGCGGTGATCATTACGTGGGACGATTCCGACGGTTGGTACGATCACGCCTTCGCCACGCCGACGAACCCTTCCTTCGACAAGGAGGCGGACCAGCTTGACGGGCCCGGCAGGTGCGGCACCGGAACGCCGCTGCCTGGCTTGGCCGGCAAGCCCGTGAACGGGCGCTGCGGCCCCGGCACGCGCCTTCCGTTCCTCGTGATCTCGCCCTGGGCCAAAGTGAATAACGTGAACCATGCGCGCATCTCGCAGGCCTCGGTCGTGCGCTTCATCGAAGACAACTGGTTGCACGGCGAGCGGCTTGGCGGCGGCTCCTTCGACGCGACCGCAGGGTCGATCATGGGGATGTTCGACTTCTCCTCAGCGGGCGGCAAGAATCCGCCGCTCATTCTTGATCCGGCGACCGGAGAGATAGCTAAAGGAACGCAGTGACCGCGACAGCCTGCTTGCGGCGACCCGGCCGACCCGTTAGTCGATTGGCCGGCCGGGAATCGCGCGTAACCCATAGCGGGCGTCCCACGCATCCTGCACGCTCTGCAGCACGCGCATGGCCGGCAGCACGGAGGGGCCGGAGGCACGGGGCAATCGGTGCGTGCGTACGGCTTCGAGGAAATCGAAGATGATGCGGGCGGCGTTCTCCTGCTCGCTCTCCATGGCAACCGTGCCGGATGAGGCGCGGAGAGTGGCGGCGAGCGTATCGAAGAAATAGGTGTCGCGGTCGGTCACGATCAGCTTGTCGTAGAGGCGGAAGGCGGCGTGGTAGGAGCCGTGCACGAGGAGGGTTGCACCACCCTCGGTCTCGACAAGAACGGCGCATTCCATCGGGATCCCTGTCTTCTCGTGGCACGCGCCGAGATGGCTTTGGACCCGACGGATCGGCGTGCCATCAAAGAGGAAGAGACCAAGATCGACGAAGTGACAGAAATGGTGCCAGAGGATGTTGTCGGTCCAGCTTCGCACATAGCCGGTGGCGCCGACGTTCCTGAGACGGGGAATGAAGAAGCGCCCGGCGATGTGGCGGAGTCTTTCCTCTCCGGCACTAAGGCGCGACCGCAACGCCTCGCGTTCGGCGCGAAATCGCATGGGATGGCTGAGGCCATACACTTTGCCGCTCTTTTCGCCGGCCGCCACCACGCGCTCGGCGCCGGCGAGGCTCATCGCGATCGGGATCTCGATCAGCGTGTGCTTGCCGGCCGCGAGCGAGGCGATCGCCTGCTCCTCGTGCCGCTCGCTCGGGGTTGCCAGCACGACGATATCGATGTCCGGATCGGTGAGCGCGTCGGCGAGCGAGGTCGTCCATTTGCGGTAGCCGAAGCGCTCGGCAAAGGCCGAGGCCGCCTCGGCGCGCCGGCCGACGGCGGTGTGCAGCACGGCGTCCGTTCGTTTCAAGGCTTCGGAATGCCAGACCCCCATCATTCCGTAGCCCGCCATACAGATGTTCATCGCCCGCTCCTTTGGGTTTGCCGGCTCCGGGCTCAGGTGATTCGAAAACCGACCTGCTCGGCGACGGCGCGGAGATGCGCATAGCCCTTGCGCGCATAGGTGAGCGGGTGCGCCTTCGCCGGATCCTGCTCGGCCTCGACGATCAGCCAGCCGGCGTACCCGACCTTGGCGAGCGGGGCAAGTGCGGTGGAGAAGTCGAGCGTGCCGTCGCCCGGCACGGTGAACACGCCTGAAACGACAGCATCGAGGAAGCTCAGGCGTTCGGAGCGCACGCGGGCGAGCACCTCGGCGCGGATATCCTTGGCGTGGACGTGATTGATGCGCGCGGCCCAGCGGACGGCGATTCCTGCCGGATCTGCGCCGGCAAAGAAGAGATGCCCGGTATCCAGAAGCAGGCCGACCGAGGGCGGCGTTCCCTCGAGCAGGCGGTCGATCTCTTCAGCGTTTTCGATCACTGTCCCCATGTGGGGATGGAAGGCGATGCGGACGCCGCGCACGGCCATCCACTCTCCGAGCCGGCCGAGCCGGTCGAGAAAGCCCGGCCATTCCGCCTCGCGCATGCGCGGCCGGTCGGTGACCGGCACGTTGCGCCGGCCCTGCACCGTGCCCGCGGTCTCAGCGAACACCATGACCGCGGAGCCCATGGCGTGCAGGAGATCGAAATGCGACTGCATCGCCGCGATCTCGGCCTCGAGAGAGCGCGTGCGAAGCTCGGCGCCGTACCAGCCGGAGACGAAGACGAGCCCGTGACGCTCGAGCACTTCCTTGAGCGCCTTGGGGTCGGTAGGGAATTTGTTGCCCTTTTCGATGCCGGCGAAGCCGGCCTGGTGGGCCTCAGCAAGGCAGGTTTCGAGGGCTGTCTCGCCGCCGAGCTCCGGCAGATCGTCGTTGCTCCAGGCGATCGGATTGGCGCCGATGCGTACGCTCATTGTTCGATCCTCCCGATTGCGCCGGAAGCGGCCAAAGCCGCGATTTCCGTTTCATTGTAGCCGAGTTCGCCCAGCACCCCGGAGGTGTGCCGGCCGGTCGGGCGGGGGGCGTTCGTCACCTCCGGCCCTCCGTGGGCGAAGCGGAATGCGGCCACGGGCACGGTGAACCCCTTGACGATGCCGGGTGCGGCGGTGAAGCGATGCAGAACGTTGCGGCTGGCGAGATGCGGATCGGCGGGCGCCTCGCCGAGCGTGCGCACGCGCGCGGTCGGCACGTGGCGTGCCTGCAGATGCTCCTCCCACTCCGCGGCAGCACGCTCGAACAGCAGCTCCGCGAGCACGGCGCTTTCCTGCCCACGCGCCGCCTCACGCTCCTCGTTCGTTCGCTTGGCCATATCCTCCCGCCCGAGCACGCGCCAGAGGCGGCGTTGCCGGCGGAGGTTGGAGGCGCCGAGCATCAGGAGGCCCTCCTTGGCTGCGTAGCAACCGCTGGTCGCATACGGATGCTCGTTGCCGGAGGGCTTCGAGGCTTTGCCGGTCGTGAGGTAGTTCGCGAGGTGCGAGCCGGCGAGGATCAGGGCGACGTCCAGCATTACAAGATCGATATGCTGACCCTGGCCCGTGCGCTCGCCCTGGAGGAGCGCGGCGGCAAGAGCGAAGGCGCCGGTTGTGCCGGTTGCGTAATCGACGGCCGGGACGCCGATCTCGATCGGATTGACGTTTGGCGTGCCGGTCATCGCCATCGGGCCGGCCAGCACGTGCGTCGCATCGATGACGCGGATCCCTTCGTACGGACGCATGCGGCCTGTTCCTTCTGCCCCGATTGCCGATTGTTTCCCGGTGTTCCTCCCTCATCAAGGGGCCCGTCACCCGCATTCCGGCCTGATCCGGGCCACTGCAGGCTGGCGGGCACAGCAAGAATGTCGGATCATCGGTCACTCGCGGCGCTGAGGCGCGCAGTTGACCCTGGAAGGCAAACCAATGCCGACAAGCGTGCGAAACGTCCTTTTCATCATGTGCGATCAGCTCCGCTGGGACCATCTCCGATGCTACGGGCATCCGACGATTCGGACACACAACATCGATGCGCTGGCGGCGCGCGGTGTCCGCTTCGCAAGTGCCTTCGTCGCTTCCGGCATCTGCGGCCCTTCGCGGATGTCGTTCTATACGGGACGATACATGTCGAGTCACGGCGCGACATCGAACCGTGTGCCGCTTTCAGTTGGCGAGATGACGCTCGGCGAATACCTCGAGGAAGCCGGCGTCATGCCCGTGCTGGCGGGCAAGTCGCACGTGATCCCGGACCGCAAGGGACTCGCGCGGCTTGCGATCGACGGGGCGAGCAAGGTCGGGCTGCTTTTGGCGGCCGGGGGCTTCCGCGAGATCGACCGTTATGACGGGCATCATGCGCCCGGAGCGGAAAGTGGCTACCCGGCGTTTCTCCGCTCCCACGGCTATGTGGCCAAGGAGCCGTGGGGCGAGTGGGTGATCAGCGTCCTGGATGCGGAGGGCAACGTGCGAAGCGGCTGGCAGATGCGGCACGCACATCTCCCGGCGCGGGTGCGCGAGGAAGAGTCCGAGACAGCGTATATGACCGACCGGGCGATGCGATTCATTGAGTCCGAAGGTGGTCGCCCATGGATGTTGCATCTCTCGTATGTGAAGCCGCATTGGCCATATATCGCGCCGGCCCCTTACCATGGGCTCTACGCGCAGCAGGAGTGTCTGCCACTCCGGCGGACTGAACGGGAGAGAGCAGAAGCGCACCCGGTGTACGCGGCCTATCTCCAGCGCGAGGTGAGTGTGAATTTCGCGCGCGAAGAGGTGGCTTGGCCAATCCGCCGCGTCTACCAGGGGCTGGTCCAGCAGATCGACGATCATCTCGGACGGCTGTTCGATCTGATGGAGCGGCTCGGCCGGTGGGAGGACACGCTCGTCATCTTTACTTCCGACCACGGCGATTACCTCGGCGATCACTGGCTCGGCGAGAAGGAGCTGTTTCATGACACCATCCAGCGCGTGCCACTGATCATTGCGCATCCGGAGGGCGTGCGGGGCGTCGTTGCCGAAGAGCTGGTCTCGACGATCGATGTCTTGCCGACAATTCTCGAGGGCCTTGGAATTTCGCTTCCCTCGCACCGGATCGAAGGCCATTCGCTCCTGCCCCGCCTTCTGGCGGGGGCTGACTCCGCGCCGCGCAGAGCGGTGTTCTCCGAGCTCGATTATTCATTCAGTCGGGCGCGGCTCACCCTTAAGCGCGGGCCTGCCGACTGTCGCGGCTGGATGGTGCGCACGGCACGCTGGAAATACGTACACTGGATCGGCTTTCCCCCGCAGCTCTTCGATCTTGCCGACGATCCCGAGGAGTTCTCCGATCTCGGCACGTCGAACTCACACGAGCAGGTGCGGGCAGAGATGCGTGCGCTGCTGCTCGATTGGCACGGCGGGTTGAAACGTCGGGTGACGATGACGGACGACGAAGTGGCTGCGGCGACCGACCGGCACAAGGAGGCCGGCGTTTTCTTCGGCGTTTGGTAGTGCCGGTCAGGCAAGCGGTGCGTGTGCGGTCTCACGGAAGGAGAGAATGACGAGGAAGCTCACCACCGCCGCAGCGATGACGTAGTAGGTCGGTGCCATGGGCGAGCCGGTGAGGCCTATCAACCATGTCGCAATAAAAGGTGCGAAGCCGCCGAAGATCGCGACCGCGAGCGCGTAGGCCGGCGTCATCCAGGTCGAGCGCGAGCTTGTCGGGAAGAGTTCGGCGATCGCGGCCGGTCCTGGCCCCGAAAAGAAGGCGATGGACGCTCCGAAAATCATCTGCAGGAAAGCGACCGTGATGAACCCGGGATTGCCGAGAATGACGCGGAAGAATGGAATCGGGAGAACGATGAAGGCTGCGCAGGAGATGAGAAGCAGTGTCTTGCGCCCGATCCGATCGGAGAGGGCACCGAGCGGGGGGATGAGCACCATCAGGACAATGAGGCCGATCGTGTTTGACCAGAGAGCGGCAGCGGCGGAGAGATGCCCATGCAGGCGCATGAAGGTGGGCATATAGGAGAGGAAGATGTAGAAGGCGACCGTCCAGTGGATGGTGAAGCCGAACGCCTTCAAGCCGAGCAGGAAGTCCCTTTCGGGGTGTGCAGGAGCGGCTGTGCTTCGCTCCTGATAGGCGCGATAGACGGGCGTTTCCTCCACCTGGCGGCGCAGGTAGAAGCCGACGACGGCAATGACGATGCCGCCGAGGAACGGCAGCCTCCATCCCCAGCTTGTGACGGCAGAATGGGGAAGAGCAGAATAGATGATGCCGCCGACGGCGGAGCTCAGCACCAGGCTCGCGGCGATCGAGGATTGCTGCCAACTTCCGTACCAGCCGCGCCGGCTTGCAGGCGCCCATTCCACCATGAAGGCGGTCGATCCTCCCCATTCGCCGCCGGCGGAAAAGCCCTGCAGGAGACGAGCGAGGACCAGGAGTACGGGTGCGGCAATGCCGATGCTGGCGTAGGTCGGGAGAATGCCGATCACGATGGTGCCGACCGCCATCATTGCGATGGTGAGGGTAAGAGCGAGCTTGCGGCCGCGCGTGTCTCCGAGTCGGCCGAGCACAATCCCGCCGACCGGGCGGGCGAGAAACCCGACGCCGAACACGGCAAAGCTGGCGAGCAGCGCGACCGATCGCCCGGCGTTCGGGAAGAAATTGTGGCCGATATCGACTGCGAAGAAGACGTAAACGCCGAAATCGTACCATTCGAGCACATTGCCGATGGCCGCAGCAGCCACGGCCTTGCGTGTCTCGTGGGCGGCAGGGTCGGACATTTTCTGGTTCCTCGTCTCGTCCCGTTTCGTCTTGCCCAGCCGGGTTGGGCCCGATTGGGGAGCATAGGGCGAGCCGGGCGGTCGGCAAGACCGGGGGCAGAGGGGGCATGCCGTCATGCATCCTTCTGTCCCTCCTCGGCGCGATGACAGGCAACGAACGTCCCGCCGAGCGCGCGCAAGGCGGGCGGTTCGGCGCGGCAGCGTGGAATCGCAAGCGGGCAGCGGGTGTGGAATGTGCAGCCGGGCGGCGGAGCCGCGGGGCTCGGGATCTCGCCCGCGAGGCGAAGGCGCGGGCGGCCTCGTTGCGCCGCCGGGTCGGGTTCCGGAACCGCAGCGAGCAGCGCACGCGTGTAGGGGTGGCGCGGAGCGGCGAAGAGCGTATCGCGCGCCGCCACCTCGACGAGGCGGCCGAGATACATGACTGCCACACGGTCCGACACATGGCGGACCACGGTGATGTCGTGCGAGACGAAAAGCAGCGCCATGCCCTGCGTACGCTGGAGATCGAGAAAGAGATTGAGGATCTGCGCGCGCACGGAGACGTCGAGGGCGGAGGTCGGTTCGTCGCACACCAGCAGTGCCGGGGTAAGGGCAATCGCGCGTGCAATCACCGCGCGCTGGCGCTGCCCGCCTGAGAGTTGGTGTGGAAAGAGGGGCGCATGATCGGGACGAAGGCCGACGGCATTCAGGAGTTCGGCAACACGCGCACGCGCGGTGGCGCCCCGGGCAAGACCGCGGGTGACGAGCGGTTCGGCGATCGCACCGCCGATCGTTAGGCGCGGGTTGAGCGCACCGGCCGGATCCTGGAACACCATCTGCATGCGCCGGCGGAGCGTGCGCAGCCGCGCGCGGTTGGCGCCGGCGAGCTCTTCGCCGTTCAGCCGGATGCTGCCCGCGGTCGGCTGGACCAGGCCGAGCACGGCGTTTGCAACGGTCGTCTTGCCGCAACCCGATTCGCCGACCAGGCCGAGGGTCTCGTGCGCGGCGATGGTGAAGGAAACGCCGTCCACGGCGCGCACCGGCGGGCCGCGGCGCGAGGGGAAATGGACCGTGAGATCCGTAACCGCGAGGAGCGTCATGGCAGGCGATCGACATGCCAGCAGGCGGAGAGATGGTTTCCGCCGCGGTCCTCGAGCGGCGGGGCGATGACACAGCGTTCGCCGGCAAGCGGACAGCGAGGGGCGAAACGGCAGCCGGGCCCGAGTTCGGTAAGTGAGGGGACATTGCCGTCAATCGCCCGCAGTTGTGCTTTGGGCGTGTCGGAGAGGCGGGGAATGCTGGCCAGCAGCAACGCGGTGTAAGGGTGGCGCGGGCGCGCAAACAGCTCCCAGACGGGCGCCGTCTCGACGATGCGGCCGGCGTACATCACGCTGACGCGGTCGGCGATGTCGGCGACCACGCCGAGATCGTGCGTGATGAGCAGGATCCCGGCCTGGCGTTCGTGCGCAAGCTTGCGCAGAAGATCGAGAATCTGCGCTTGGATAGTGACGTCGAGCGCGGTGGTGGGCTCGTCAGCGATCAAAACCGCGGGCCCGGCGATAAGAGCGCTTGCGATCATGGCGCGCTGACACATTCCCCCCGAAAGCTCGAAGGGATACTGGCGAGCACTGGCTCCGGGGTCGGCGATGCCGACCTCGGCGAGCATGGCGACAATGTGCGCAGGCGACGCGCCGGGCAGGGCTTCCGCGATCTGCCGGCCGACCGGGGCAAGCGGGTCGAGCGCAGCCGTTGGCTCCTGGAAAATCATCGAGATGCGGCGGCCGCGCAGCGCCCGCATGCGCCGTTCAGGAAGCCGGGCGATGTCCTCTCCTTCGAGGCGAATCCGGCCCCCCGTAAGGCGTGCGGCGCGCGGCAGCAGCCCGAGCAGGGCGAGCGCAGTGAGCGACTTGCCGGATCCGGATTCGCCAACAAGCGCCAGCACTTCGCCGCGGCCGACGGCGAGGTTTGCGTTCTGGACGACTTCGGTTTCGCCGATGGTAATGCAGAGGTTCGTGACGTCGAGTGCGGCGGAAGGCATCATCCGGGCGATGGTTCGAACGTGCCGATGGAGTTGCCGCCGTCCACGCTGAGCACTGCACCGGTTATGAAGCCGGCAACGGAAGAGCAGAGATAGAGTACGGCAGAAGACGCATCGTCGGGTCCGCTGGTGCGTCCGAGCGGTATGCGTGCGAGCATCTTCGCGACGTAATCCTCCGGCAGGGGGCTTGCCGTGCTGCCCGGAGCGAATCCAGGCTCGACCACGTTGACGCGGATGCGATGCGGCGCGAGCTCGAGGGCGAGACCCTTGGCCAGCCGCTCGACGGCGGTCTTCGACGTGCAATAGGCCACCGAGGTCGCGCGCATCTGCCGTGCGGCACCGGAGCCGATCATAATGATCGTGCCGCCGATCCCGGATGCAATCATCAGGCGCGCCATGCCGCGTGAAACAAGAAACGACGCACGCACATTGACGCCCATGATCCTGTCCCATTCGGCAAGGGGAAGATCGACGAGACGCGTGCCGCGCGGATAGACGCCCGCGTTATTGACGACGATATCGGGTGCGCCCCAGTGGCGGCGTACCAGCTCGACGAGCTCATCGACCGACGATTCCTCCATGAGATCGGTTGCGTGAAGGAGGATCGTCTCCGGATCGCGCCCGAGTTCGGCAATGCGTCCGCCCAGCGCCTCGGCGCGGATATCGGAGAGACAGAGTCGGGCGCCCGCGCGCGCAAAGGCGCCCGCGATCCAACCGCCGATGACGCCGGCCGCTCCCGTGATAACGACGCGCCGATCGGTGAAGTCCATGGCTCTTCCTCCTCTATCTGTAGGCGGATCGCGGATCGAGATGATCGCGCAGCCTGTCGCCCAAGAGGTTCACGGTCAGCACAAGACCGAAGAGGCAGACGCCGGGAAAGACGGTCATCCACCAGGCGCGGCCGACATATTGGCGGCCATCGCTCATGATCGAACCCCAGCTCGGGTAGGGCGGCTGGATGCCGAGCCCGAGGAAGGAAAGACCCGCTTCGAAGAGGATCATGAGGCCGAATTCGGTCGTGGCAAGGACAAGGAGAGGCCCGGCGATGTTGGGAAGCACGTGGCGGCGCAGAATGCGTCCGGTTCGTGCGCCGGCAAGCTCGGCGGCGCGAATGAAGGGGCGTGTCGCAATCTGCAGGGTTTGAGCATAAGCAAGGCGCGTGTAGCGCGGCCAGCGGGTGAGGCCGAGCACGAGGATCAGATCGAAAAAGCCGGGCCCCAGCACGGCGACGGTCAGCACCGCAAGCAAAATCGCCGGAATCGAAAGCATGGAATCCACGATGCGCATGATGATCATCGCGGGCCAGCCTCTGAACCAGCCGGCCAGCAGGCCAAGCGGTGTGCCGGCAAGAAGCGAGACGGAGACCGAAAGTATGGCAACCGACAGCGAGGCGCGTGCGCCAAAGATCACGCGCGAGAGGAGGTCGCGTCCGACATCATCCGTGCCGAGCCAATAGATCGTGCCTGAGGGTGAACGATAGAGCGGCGGGCGCAGGCGCAGCAGGAGCACTTGGTGCAGCGGATTGTGCGGCGCAAGCCAAGGGGCAAGGATGGCCACTGCAGCATAGGCACCGAGGATTGCTGCAAGAGCGCGGATGCTGCGCGGCAGGCGGAGAACGCCACCGGTCGCGCCGCTCACGGCGTAAGCCGGATGCGCGGATCGATCACGGCATAAGCGAGATCGGCGAGCAGGCTCGAGAGTACGTAGACGACCGAGACGAACAGCACAACCGCCTGGACGACGAGGAAATCCCGGTCGGCGATCGACTGCATGGCGAGCTGGCCAATGCCGGGCCACGCAAAGACCGTCTCGACGATCACGGCACCGGCCATCAGATTGCCGATCTCGAGGGCGGCAATCGTAATGATCGGGATGGCGGCATTGCGCAACACGTGGCGCAGCACGACGGCGACGAAAGAGAGGCCGCGAGCGCGTGCGGCCGTCACGTAATCGCGGGAGAGTTCGTCGAGCATGGCAATTCTCATCATGCGTGCGAAGGTTGCCATGGTGAGCGCTCCGAGCGCGACCGAAGGCATGATCAGTGCGCTGAAGCCCTGTGCGCCGGAGGTGGGCAGCCACCCGAGTACGACCCCGAAGAGCAGGATCAGCAGGATGCCGGACCAGAACGTAGGCAGGCTTTGGCCAGCAAGTACGATGGGGACGAGAACGCGCTCCACCCACCGTCCCCGCCAGAGCGCCATCGCCGCTCCCGTCGGCAGGCCAATCGCTGTGGCAACGACGAGTGCGCCGAAAGTAAGCTCAACGGTATAGGGGATACGCGAGGCCAGAATCCGCGCGACGGGCAACCGCTGCACAAGCGATTGGCCGAGATCGAGACGCAGCAGCCGGCCGAGGTAGGCCAGATACTGGACGAGGAGCGGGCGGTCGAAGCCAAGCTCGTGGCGCAGCAGCGCGATCTGATGCCGGCTCGCATCGGGCGGCACCAGGAGGAGCGTGGGATCACCGGAGAGGTGCAGGATGAAAAAGATAATAGTGAGAACGCCCCAGATCGACACCGCCGCCTGGCCGATGCGCAACGCGACAAGGCGAAGCATCCCGGCGCACTATTTCCAGCGCATGCTCATCACGAAGAACGCCTCGTTCGGTGTTGGCATCCACTGCAGCTGTTTGCGCGCGCCATAAATGGCGTACGCCTGATAGAGGCCGATTCCCGGCACGTCCCGGTGCAGGATCTCGAAGGCGGCGTGATAGTCGGCCAGACGCTGCTTCGGATCGAGCGAGGTCCGCGCCGCATCCACCAGCTTGTCGAAGGCCGGGTTGGAATATTTCGACCAGATGCTGCCGCTGTGGAAGAGTGGCCAGATCGTCCCGTCGGCATCCTGGCACGCGCACGACCAGAGACCCTGTGCGAGGTTGCCGGCGTGGGCGGCCGGGCCTTCGCGCCGGCGGAGGAAGGTCGGCTGGTCCACCTGATCGATCGCGACCTTGAGCCCGACATTGTCGAGCATCTGCTGGATCGCTTCCGTGATCTGGCGATTGTAGGAGGGCGAGGTAAGGAAGGTGAGGTGCGCCCCGACCGCATGCGCCTTTTCGAGCAGGGCCCGCGCCGCCTTTGGATCAAAGGGCCAGGCGGGAACGTCGGAAACGTAGCCGAAGCTCGCGGGCGTGAGCAGAATGTTGACGGGCTTGGCATAGCCCTGGAGCAGGGCCTGGATGATGGCATTGCGGTCGATCGCCATGGCGATCGCACGGCGCACCAGCACGTTCTTCGTCGGCCCGTAGGCGGCGTTGATAAAAAGGTAGCCGACGCGCTCGGTCGGTGTGCTCAGAACCTTGAGTGCCGGATCGCGTGCAATGGCCTTCGCGTCGTCAGGCGTCATCTGATGGTCGATGTCGGCGCGGCCGGTGCGGAGATCGGCCAACCGCGTGGCGTCCGAGGGGACGTCCCGGAAGATCACCGCGGGAAAGGGCGGCTTGCCGCCCCAGTAGGCGCCGTTGGCTGCCAGCACGATTTCAACGCCGTGCTGCCACTTCTCGAGCCGGTAAGGTCCGCTGCCGATCGGGTGCTCGTTGAATTGGGTGTTGCCCACCTTCTCGACATAGGCCTTGGGAACGATGGAAAGCTTGACGAGCTGGGCGAGAAGCGGCGCGTAAGGCGTCTTGAGGTGAAGTGTCACCTGGTCCGGGCCGGTGATGTCGACGGAGCGGATGGTGTCGAACTGGGAAAGCTGCGGGCTGCGGAACGAGGGATTGGTGATGCGCCGGATGCTGAAGACGACATCCGCCGCAGTGAGCGAGGTACCGTTCTGGAAGCGGATATCCCTGCGCAGGGTGAAGACGATGGTGGTCGGATTGACGTAATGCCAGGCGGCCGCCACCTGCGGGACGATCTTCCCTGTGACATCGCGTGTGACGAGATTGTCGAAGATGTTGCGATAAACGGTGTAGCTGTCGGTATCCCACTGCAGCTGGGGATCGAGGGTGGCGGCATCGTTCGCGAGATCGACGGTGAGCGTCGTCTTGCCGGCGGCCCTGGCCGGTTGCGTCAAAAGGGGAACGGTGAGCAGTGCGACCAGGAGAGGAAGACGCCGGCGCATCCGATTGATCCTTGTTCCGGGAGATGTCTCGACCGCGCGCACTATTGGCCAGGACGTCCAGGGCGGCAATGGGATGTCTCGGGCTGTCGGCGGGTAGCATTAGCCGGCCGAACGGAGTACGGGTGATCCGGGCGGCCCGCAAGGTTGACAGACGGGCGTCGCGTTCAACGGCAGGCGCAGATGATCGGAGGGTGCATGGACAGGATCACTCCGCTTTTCACCGCAACCGCGACGGCGAGTGGCGGGCGCAACGGACATACCCAGTCGAGCGACGGCGTGGTGAAGACCGAGCTTTCCGTTCCGAAGGCGATGGGAGGGCCGGGCAAGCCCGGGACGGCGACGCCCGAGCATCTGTTCGCGGCCGGGTACGCGGCCTGCTTCGGCGGCGCGATTGATTTCGTGGCGAAGCAGCAGAAGAAGGACGCGAGCAAGGCGCGCGTCACGGCCGCCGTCTCGATCGGCCCGCGCGATGGCGGCGGATTCGGGATCTCGGTCAAGATGCACGTGGAGGACAAGAGCTTGTCGCAGGCAGATCTGGCGGCTTTGGTGAAGGAAGCGCATGAAAAGATCTGCCCCTACTCGCACGCGACGCGCGGCAATGTGGACGTGCAATTCGAGGTCGTCGGAGCCTGAAAGCCCTCAGGCTTCCCGCCGTCGGGCTGCAAAGAAGTCTCGCAATAGCACGGCGCATTCGGATGCCTGCACGCCGCCGATGACCTCCGGGTGGTGGTTGCAGGAGGGAGAGGAAAAGATGCGGGGGCCATGCTCGACGCCGCCGCCCTTGGGGTCGTAGGCCCCGAAGACCAGACGGCGGATGCGGAAGAGGCTCGCCGCGGCCGCGCACATCGGGCAGGGCTCGAGTGTCACCACGAGATCGCAGCCCGGAAGGCGTGGCTGCCCGAGCCGGCGAGCGGCGGCAGTGAGCGCGAGCAATTCGGCGTGGGCGGCGGCGTCCTTTTCCTCGATGCGGTTGCCGGCGCGCGCGAGCACGGCGCCTTCCGGAGAGAGCACGACGGCGCCGACTGGCACCTCGCCGCGGAGGGCCGCGGCGCGGGCCTCCTCGAGTGCGATCCCCATCGCGGACATGGGCCTTTGATGCACGCGGCTGGCGAGGGCGTCCAGGGACGGGCGGAGTCCTATCGCGGGACCACGGCCGCGGGCAAGTTCGCGTGGACGCCCACCTGAGCGAGCGCGATCAGCGGCGGGACAGCGAAGCACCACATGCGAGTGAAGGCGAAGAAGAACGCCGCCGCCGCACAACCGGCGGCGAAAGCCACGATGTTGCCGAGCATGCCGGTGAGCCGTGCGCGGGCGGCGGCCGATTGCGGGCCGGGCAGGCCGTGCAGCAGATCGACGAGGTCGATCACCACCTGCGTGGTATTGCCGGTCATGAGGGTGGTGGGCGCGGCGGAAGAGAGGTGAGCGCGCTGCGCGCCGTTCTGCACTGCCATCGCAGAGACCAGGGTCATGCCGGTGAGGAGGGCCGGCCAGGTATCGCCGTTCGGGAAGGGGCCGAGGCGCACGGCCATCACCGCGCCGGCGACCAGGAGAACGAGCTTGACAAGGAGAAGCGCGCGAAGCGGCGGCGTACCGCGCGCGGCAAGGACGCGGCCGGCGAGATGGACGAATGCGACGACGATGCAGAAGACGGGCAGAGCGAGAAGCTTGCCCACCACGCCGGAAGTCCCGAAGACAAGCGCGGCGCCGGCAGTGACGAAGTTGCCAGTGACGTGAGCGGTGAAGAGCCCCTGAAGCGCTAGAAAGCCGGCGGTATCGACGTAGCCGCCGTTGATGCTGAGGAGGATCGGAAGAGAGGGTTTCATCGCGCGCGGAGATCCTGGAGCAGGACCAGGAGGAAGCCGCCGACCAGCCCGAGATGCTCAAAAAAGGCGTTTTCAGCCATGAACTTCGCGCCGCCGGGCGGCATGAACCAGAAGGCATTGGCGGTCAGGCTGGCGATGAAAGTGAAGCCGGCGAGCCAGAGCGCGGCGAGCCATCGGAGTCGCCCGGCGAGCACCAGGGCCGAGCCGCCGAGTTCGGTTACGATTGTCGCAATAGCGAATGGAACAGACGGGACGAGGCCGAAATGCGCCTGCTCCGCGACTGCGCCAGGAAAATCGAAGAGCTTGTCGATCCCGCCCTCGATGTATGCCGCGCAGAGGAGAAGGAGGGCGAGCCGGTCGAGCCACGGCGATCCCAAGGGAAGGGCGAGATTGCTCCGCATCAGAACGCCCAGCACGAGCAGCCGAGCGCGCCCCAGAAGCCGCGTTCGTCGGAGACCGGGGCGGCCGGGCGGCGCGCCCAGGCGTGGGCGTGGCCGTGCACGGCGCAGGCATTGCTGCAGCAGGCATCGAGGCTGCGCGGACTGACGGCCTCGGCGCGGCGTGCGGCCTGGTAGCCGCCGAAACGGCCGACCGGCGACCAGCCGGGCATGACCTTGGGCATGGGCGGGGCCAGGCTGGCGAAGCCGGAACTACCGTGCACCACCTTGCCGCCGACCGCGGTGAGCAGGGCGGTGATGTGGACGATCTCGTCCTCCGGCACGGCGAAATAATCACGGTCGAGGACCGCGAAGTCGGCGAGCTGGCCGGCGACGATCCTGCCTTTCTCGCCCTCCTCGTTGGAGAACCAGCTTACTTTCTCCGTCCAGAGGCGGAGTGCCATCTCGCGATCCAGCAGGTTCCGCGCGGGATAGAGCCGCGTGCCGCCGAGGGTACGGCCGGTGACCAGCCAGGCAAGGCTGACCCAGGGGTTGTAGGAGGCGACACGCGTCGCATCGGTGCCGGCGCTGACCGGGAGGTCCATCTCCAGCATGCGCGCAACGGGTGGGGTGCGCTCGGTGGCGGCGGCGCCGTAGCGGGCGAGGAAGTCCTCCCCCTGGTACATCATGCGGTGCTGAACGGCGACGCCGCCGCCCAAGCGGACGATGCGCGCGAGGTTGCGGTCAGTGACCGTCTCGGCGTGGTCGAAGAACCAGTGGATGCCGTCGAGCGGAATGTCGCAGGCGACGTTTTCGAACACGTCGAGCGCGCGCCCGATCGTTTCGTCGTAGGTGGCGTGGAGGCGCCAAGGCCAGCGGTTCTCGGCGAGAATGCGAACGACGGCCGCGAGCTCGGACTCCATCTCGGGCGACATCTCGGGTCGGGGCTGGCGGAAATCCTCGAAATCCGCGGCCGAGAACACCAGCATCTCGCCCCCGCCGTTCAAGCGGAAATAATCGTCACCCTGCTTGTAGCGGGCCGAGGAGGTCCAGCGCAGGAAATCCTCTTTCTCGCCCTTCGGTTTTTGGGTGAAGAGATTGTAGGCGATGCGGACCGTGAGCTCACCTGCGTCCGCGAGCTTCTGGATGATCGCGTAATCCTCGGGATAGTTCTGAAAGCCGCCGCCGGCGTCGATCAGGCTGGTGACACCGAGGCGGTTGAGCTCGCGCAGAAAGAGCTTGGTCGAGTTGATCTGGTACTCGGGCGGCAGCTTCGGTGCCTTGGCAAGCGTCGCATAGAGGATGGTCGCGTTCGGCGTAGCAATCAGGAGGCCCGTGGGTTCGCCCGCCGCATCGCGCACGATCTCGCCGCCGGGTAGGTCGGGTGTGTGCTTCGTATAACCGCAGGCGCGAAGCGCGGCGGCGTTGAGCAGGGCGCGATCATAGAGATGGAGGATGAAGACGGGCGTCTCGGGTGCCGCCGCGTTGATCTCGTCGAGCGTCGGCAGGCGCTTCTCGACGAACTGGTGGCGCGTAAAGCCGCCGACCACGCGCACCCATTGCGGCGGCGGCGTGACGGCAACCTGCGCTTTCAGCATCGCCAGCGCGTCGGCGAGGGTTGCGACCCCGTCCCAACGCAACTCGAGATTGTAGGTGAGCCCGCCACGGATGACGTGGGTGTGATTGTCGGCGAGGCCGGGAATGACGCGGCGGCCGCCGGCGTCGATGACCTGCGTCCCGGCGCCGCCGAGGGCGAGGATCTCCGCGTCGTCGCCGACGGCACTGAACCGGGCGCCTCTCACGGCGAAGGCCGTTGCAAGCGGCGTGGCGCGGTCGAGCGTGGTGAGCTTCGCGTTGTGCAAGATGAGGTCGGGAGCATCGGTCATGGCGCATCTCCTCGATGGGCGCTCTGGCCCGTTGGACCGGCGCAGTCGTGGGAATGGACGGCGCGCGTCGCGATGGCTCTGTCGGCGGCACGGTAGCCGACGGTCATGGCAAGGACGAGCAACGCACCAGTGAGGGCCGGTGGGGCGGGCGAGGGAATGCCGAAGGATCGGCAGGCGAAACCGACGGCGAAGGCGACGAGGATGCCGAGCGCGGGCTTCATCGCGGGCCGGCGATGAAGCCGCCTGCGATGAAGCCGAGCGTCATTGCGATCAGGATGACCGCGCCCGTGATGCGGGGCGGGGCGGGCGAGGGAATGTCGAAAACGCGGCAAAAGGCGCCGACGGCAAAGCCAAGCCCTATCCCGACAATGGCCTGGAGCACGGCGGCGCCCTCTTCGCCGGCGTTCACCTGATCAGTGGCCTTCGCGGCCAGCGAACATCGTTTTTGCGTAGATGAGCCCGAGGCCATAGGCCCCGCCGTGCGCGATCGCCGTCTGCACCGTCTGATCGTAGGTTTCGGAGCGCGCCCAGTCGCGCTGCAACTCCAGCAGATATTGGAGCGAGGTCATCGGACGCGCGCCGGCCTGCACCATGCGTTCAATGGCGCGATCGTGCGCTTCCACGGAGACATCGCCGCAGGCGTCGGCGATGACATACAGCTCGAAACCCTGGTCGATCGCCGAAAGGGCAGGGCCGACGATGCAGACCGACGTCCAGAGGCCTGCGAGCACGATGCGCGGCTTGCCGATGGCATTGACGCGCGCAATGACCTTTGCGTCTTCCCAGGCGTTCATCGTGGTCCGGTCGATCACCGCGTCCTGCAGGAAAGCGGACTTGATCTCGTCGAACATCGGCCCCGAGAAGGTCTTCTCTGCGACTGTCGTGAGAATGGTCGAAACGTCGAACTCCTTCGCCGCCCTGGCGACAAGGGCGGCGTTGTTGCGCAGCATCACGGCATCGATTGACTTCGTCGCGAACGCCATCTGCGACTGGTGGTCGATCATGATGAGCGTGTGGTCGGACGGGCTCAGGAGAGTGCGGCCGGGGGCGGCCTTGGCGCTGGGCATGGGTAGGTCCTCCTCGGGGTCCAGTAGGATCAGACAGTATCGACGAGAACGATCTCCGCATCCTCGATCGCCGTGAGGGTCAGCGTCGGCTCGTCCTCGATCGCCGCCCCGTCGCGCGTCGCGAGGCGGATGCCGTTCACCTCGACGAGTCCTGCGGCCGGAACGAGATAGGCGTGCCGCCCCGGACCGAGTGCGTATTCGGCGCTCTGACCTGCCTTCAGCGTTGCGCCGAGCACGTGGGCATCCGCGCGGATCGGAAGCGCGCCGCCATCCGCCGGGAAGACGCTCGCGAGCGTCACGAACCGCCCGGCGCGATCGGATTTCGGAAACGGCTTCTGGCCCCAGGCGGGCGCGCCGCCGCGGTTGGTGGGAAGGATCCAGATCTGGAAGATCGCCGTCGGGCCGGGTCCGAAATTGTATTCCGCATGCCGGATGCCGCTGCCCGCACTCATCACCTGCACGTCGCCCGCCTCGGTGCGGCCGCGATTGCCGAGGCTGTCCTCGTGCGAGATGGCCCCCTCGCGAACATAGGTAATGATCTCCATGTTCGCGTGCGGATGCGGTGCAAAGCCGGTCCCCGGCGCGATCTCGTCGTCGTTCCAGACCTTCAGGCTGCCCCAGCCCATCCGGGACGGGTCGTGATAGTCGGCGAAGGAGAAATGGTGTCGCGTGTCGAGCCAATCGTGCCGTCCGCCGCCGAGACTCCGGTATGGCCGAACGTCGATCATGTTTTCCCCCTTGCCCGCGAGTGGGCGGTTCGATCGCTTGGCTCGGAAGATTGCACTGGCACTTGAATCAAAAAGGGAAACAATAGAAACGGACCGTTTCCAGAGTCCCATGCCACAAAACCCCTTCTCCGCGGCGCCGAAAGGCGACGACGACGGATCAGCGTCCAACATGGCGGCACCCGCGGTTGGAGGTCCGACCTGCGGCGCGCTCGGGCGAGGCGCGCCAGCAGTTACTTCACCATTCCGAAGGGGTCGGGAACCGTATGCTGATTCGCATTGTTCCAGAAGTTTTGCAGCACGAATCCGTACTCGGACAGATTGTGCTGGAATGGCGCGAGCATGTCATTCGCCGTCGGCAGCTTCCAGTCGCCCTGCAATTCGCACGCAAGCGCAAATGTCGTCACGAGATCGGCGCCGGCTCGCGCCATCCGCGACATTGCCGCCTCGGCCTCGTAGTGATTCCACGCGCCCGAGGCATCGATCACCGGAAAGACGCTGTAGCCGTCGTGCAGCAGGGACAATGTCGGCATCGCGCAGCAGGTGCCGATCGTCACCCCCGAGATGATGATGTGCCGGCGTCCTGACCTTGCGACCAGCGTCTCGAACGCTTTGCGGAAGGTCGGATCTTCGTAGCAATTGATGATGCCCGTTCGGCGGTAGATCGGCTCGTCTGGAAAAATCTCCTTGATCTCGGATAAGGTGTCGCCATTTTGCCACTGCGCATTCGAAGAGGAGAGCAGCACCGGCATTTTCAGCGCCTTCGCGGTGCGTGCAAGACCGATCACATTGCTTTTGTACTCGGCCAACGACGGGAAATCCCGAACACCTGCCATCAGGCCGACCTGATGGTCGATGAACAGCATGATCGCATTGCCGGGAGTCGGCTTGTCGTAAGGCACGCGTCCGTTGGCGCGCGCTTCGTCGGCCGAGGTAACCTGCGGCAACATCCTATCGGTGACTGGGCTCACGATGTCGGGAGGGCGATTTGTCACGGGCTTTCCTTTCAGTTGGGGTGGTGGTTTCGAAGAAGCGGACGGGAATATACTGCTTCCAGCCGGCCGTGCGGCCTTTCCGTGCGCCGCGTCCAATGCCGTCGTCCGGCCCGGCTTGTCGCAAGCGGCGTCTGCCCACACGAGAGCCTGGTCTCTCAACTCTGGCGGTGAAAGGATCGCACTGGTGGTGCCGGTCAAAAAGTGGAAAGAATAGAAACGGATTGTTTCCTGGATCACCATGCCACGACACCCCGACCTCGGGGCTTGGATCGTCTTCGCCAAGGTAGCCGAGACCGGCTCCTTCAGCCGCGCCGCTGCCGAACTCGCTCTCTCGAAAGCGACGGTCTCGAAGACGATCGCTCGCCTGGAGGTGCGGCTCCGAGCGCCTCTTTTCAATCGTACGTCACGTCGGCTCTCGCTTACCGAAACCGGCCGCACATCAGCGGCGGCGGCGGCGCACCTGCTTGCCGAGGTCGACGCAATTGAAGAGGCGGCGCTGGCGCAATCGGCCAACCCGAGGGGCGTCGTGCGGCTGGCCGCCCCGATGTCGTTCGGAATTGCTCATTTGGCTCCGCTCCTGCCGGCGCTGTTGGAGGCTTATCCCGAGATCACCATCGATCTCGACCTCAGCGACGAAATCGTGGACCTGATCGAGGGCCGTTTCGATCTCGCCCTTCGTATCGCGACCCTGCCGGACTCGAGCCTGCGGGCGCGGCGCCTCTGCCAGGTGCGGCGGCGGCTCGTGGGAGCACCTTCCTATTTCCGGCGCCACGGCCGACCTTCCCACCCGAGCGAGCTTACGGGCCATGCCTGCCTGGGCTATGCGTACCTGCCAGCACCCGGCCGGTGGCGCTTCCGCCATCTCTCAGGCGCGGAGGTCGAGGTCGTGCCCGCCGGGCCGCTCCGTGCGAACAATGCCGATGTGCTCGGGCCCACGCTTCTCGCCGGCCTCGGGCTTGCCGTACAGCCGGAGTTCGTGATTCGGCAGGATCTGGAGCAGGGAAAGCTCGAGACGGTGATGCCGGATTGGTCGCCGCCGGCCATCGCGCTCAACATCGTTACGCCTCCGCAGCGCGCGCGGTCGGCGCGCGTGCAGGTAGTGATCGATTTCTTGGCTGCACGGATGGCCGAGGCGCCGTGGGCCATGCCAAGTGGGGGCTGAGTGGGCAAACGGCGATGCAGACGCGGCGACCGATCATCGGCTTGACGCTCGATGCCGAGGCGGCGGGTGGATATTCGCCCTATCCATGGTATGCGATGCGGCAGAACTATGCGGCCGCCATTGCCGGGGCGGGTGGGCTGCCGGTGGCATTGCCGCATGACGCGGGCCTGGCCGGGGATTATCTCGACGAGATCGCAGCGCTCGTCGTGACGGGCGGGGCCTTCGATGTCGATCCGGCGCTCTACGGCGCGGCGGGCCGGCACGCGAGCGTGGTGCTCAAGGAGGATCGGACAGCGGCAGAGCTCGCACTGCTCCGGGGCGCTCTGGCACGCGGCATGCCAGTGCTTGGCATCTGCGGCGGCGAGCAGCTTCTCGCGGTCGCGCTCGGCGGCCACCTGATCCAGCATGTTCCGGCGGAGGTTCCGGGCGCGCTTGCGCACGAACAGCCGGGGCCCCGGCACGAGGCCGGGCATGCGGTAGCGGTGGTGGCAGGGACAGTGCTCGCGCGGATCGTGGGCACGGAACGGATGATGGTGAACTCATCGCACCATCAGGCAGTAGCCACACCCGGGGAAGGCATCGTCAATGCCCGCGCCGAGGATGGCGTGATCGAAGGTATCGAGCTCCCGCACACAAAATTCTGCATCGGCGTGCAGTGGCACCCGGAATTCCTGATCGACCCGGGCGACCGTCGTCTCTTCGAGGCCCTGATCGCGGCCTGCCGGTCATGAACGAACAGGCCGCCGAAGCCACCGGCCGCGGGACACGCATCGCCCGCTTCCTCGCCGCCGCCGGCGTCGCCAGCCGCCGCGCCGCCGAAGCGCTCATCGCCTCCGGGCGCGTCCGGCTCAACGGCGCAATCGTTCCGCACCCGGCGACATTCGTCCAGCCCGGCGACCTCGTGCAGGTGGACGGGCGCGCGGTCGAGCAACCGGGTCGCACCCGCCTTTGGCGCTATCACAAGCCGCCGGGTCTGCTGACGACCCACAGCGATCCGCAAGGCCGGCCGACCGTCTTCTCCAATCTTCCGCCCGGCCTGCCTCGGGTCATCAGCGTCGGCCGCCTCGACCTCACGAGCGAGGGGCTCCTGCTGCTGACCAACGACGGTGCTCTTGCTCGTCGTCTCGAGCTTCCCTCCACCGGATGGCGCCGGCGCTATCGGGCGCGCGTGCATGGCACGGTGGAAGAAACCGCGCTCGCCGGACTCTCCCGCGGCGTCACCATCAGCGATGTGTCCTACGGTCCGATCGAGGCCGCCGTGGACGCACGCAAAGGTGCCAACACCTGGCTCAGCATCGGCCTCGGCGAGGGCAGGAACCGCGAGGTGCGTCGTGTGCTCGCTCATCTCGGGCTCTCCGTCACCCGCCTGATCCGGGTCGCCTACGGTCCCTTCCAGCTCGGCCAGTTGCCGCGCGGCGCGGTCCAGGAAGTCCCGGCAAAGGTGCTCCGGGAGCAGCTCGGCAAACAATGAGAATCATCGGCGGGGCGTTGCGCGGCCGGCGCCTGATCGCGCCCGCAGGCAGCGCAACCCGCCCGACCGCCGACCGGGTACGTCAGGCCCTCTTCGATATCCTGGCCCACGCGCCCTGGTCGGAGCCGGGCACCATCGAGGGGGCGCGTGTGCTCGACGCCTTCGCCGGCTCCGGTGCACTCGGGCTCGAGGCGCTCTCGCGCGGTGCTGCGGAGGCAGTCTTCTTCGAGACCGATGCGCGCGCGTGCCGCGCGCTCTCCGCCAACATCGCCGGCTGCGGAATGGAGGGCCGCGCCCGTATCATCGCCGCCGACGCCGCGCGACCGCCTCCGGGCGCGCCATGCAGTCTGGTCTTTCTCGACCCGCCCTACGGCGAGGCGGCGCTTCCCGCGCGCGCACTCGCAGCGCTCGTGGCCGCGGGCTGGCTCGCGCCCGCCGCGTTCGTGGTTGTTGAGACTGCGGCGGATAGCACGCTACCCCCACTTGCTACGCTGCTTGCCGAGCGGCGGCACGGTGCGGCTCGCCTCGGGTTTTTTCGCTACCCGTGAAGCGCTATTGCGCGCGGCCTGTCGGCGGCAGCCGCGCCCGGTTGAGAAGATCAAGCACCTCCTGGTCCTCGAGCTGCGAAAAGGAGCGGTAGAACTGGCCAACAGCGAAGAAGCGACGCGGCCGCTCGAGGCAGACGATCTCGTCCGCCTCTTCGGCAAGCTCCGTCAACGTCTCCGGCGGCGCGACCGGGACCGCAAGCACGAGGTGCGCCGGGGCCGCGGCGCGGGTGGCGCGCAGGGCCGCGCGCATGGTTGCTCCGGTGGCGATGCCGTCATCGACGAGAATGGCGGTGCGGCCGGCAAGAGGAACCGGCGGCCGGTGGGCGCAATAGCGTTCGCGCCGCCGCCCAAGTTCCTGCAGCTCGCGGGCCTGAATTGCGGCGAGTTCGGTGGACGTCACCCCAAGCTCGGCGATCAGATTCTGATCCGTGACGATCTCGGGCTTTATGCCGAGCGCGATTGCGCCGATTGCGAGTTCGGGCTGACCGGGCGCGCCGAGCTTGCGCACGAGGACGAGATCAAGCGGAGCGCTGAGCGCGCGCGCAATCTCGTAGCCGACCGGCACGCCACCCCGCGGCAGGGCAAGAACCACCGGATCACGATCCTGGAAGGAGAGGAGTTTCTCCGCAAGTTTCCGTCCGGCCTCGTGCCTGTCCGCGAACGTCATGCCAAGAATCCATCAGGGTTGAGCAGATCGGCGAGGCCGAGTGCCAGAATCTCGGTTGCCCTGGCGAGATCGGCAAGCGGCACCCGCTCATCGGCACGATGCGCGTTCGCGTCCTCGATCGTGCGCGGCCCGGCTCCATACAAAACCGTGGGGATGCCGCGCGCCGCATAGTGCCGCGCATCGGTATAGAGCGGCAGTCCGGCCGAACCGATCGGTTCGGCCATGATTTCCGTCGCGTGCCGTGCGAGGATGCTTGCAAGCCGGTCGGCACTCGGGAGCGGGCGGAGGGGCTCGGCCAGCAGGAGCCGCCGGATCTCGACGGCAGCTCCGGCAACGCTCCGAACCTCCCGCTCGATCAGTGCGCGGAGTTCGGCCTCCACCGACCCGGGATCTTCCTCCGGTATGATGCGGCGATCGAGGCGGAAGGTGACGCGGTCCGGCACGACGTTGGTGTTGATGCCACCGGCGATCAGGCCCACGGTGAGTTGCGGGCTGCCGATGCCGGGCGTGACCGAGATCCGCTCGGCAAGGGCGTCACGGGATCGATACAGCGCGGAGAGGATGGCCGTGGCCGCCGCGAGCGCATCGACCCCGCTCGCCGGTTTTGCAGCATGTGCGGAGCGGCCGCGCGCCTCGACTTCGAGATGCAGCACACCATTGTGCGCAGTGACGACGGCATAGGAGAAGCCGGCCGAGATCGCATAGTCCGGTGCGCAAAGCCCGCGAGCCAGCAGCCATGGCGGGCCGAGGATACCGCCCGATTCCTCGTCATAGGTGAAATGTAGCTCGATGCTACCACCGGGCGGCGGCGCTGCCTCACGGAGCGCCAGGAGTGCGAAGGCATAGGTGGCGAAGTCCGACTTCGAGACAGCGGCACCGCGGCCGTACATCCAACCGTCGGCGATGCCGGCCCCGTAGGGATCCCTCGTCCAACCCGCGCCCGGGGGTACGGCGTCGCCATGTGCATTGAGGGCGATGACGGGGCCGGGGCCGAAACGATGCCGGACGATAAGGTTGGTAATGCTGACGAGGCCAGCGGCGCGGACCTCATCAGCCGGCACGAGGTGGCGCTCCACCGCAAAGCCGAGTTCCTCGAGGAGGGCGGCGGCGACCCGGGCGTGCGGGGCGCAGTCACCCGGTGGGTTGTCAGACGGCTGGCGGACGAGCGCGGCGAGGAAGTCGATTTGGCGCGTGCGCCGGGCGGCAAGGAACTCGCGAAGTGCAGTGGCGGGCATGCAGGTCCCTCTAGCAGATGTTTCCACCGGCCGGACGCACGATTATTATCACCCCATGATCCTGAGCCATCTCACCCTCGGCGTGAACAATGTGGCAGATGCGATCGCCTTCTACGACGCGGTGCTGGGCGAGCTCGGCATCAAGCGGGAAAGGAGCGGAGTGGGCTACGCGGGCTGGGGACGGGAAGGCGACGGCGGCTTCTACGTGACCCGGCCGTTCGACCGCACGGCAGCGAGCGCCGGCAATGGCGTTTCGGTGAGCTTCCTCGCCCCCTCGCGTGCCGCGGTCGATCGTTTCTGGTGCAAGGCCGTCGAGCTGGGCGGCAAGGATGAGGGCGAACCAGGGCTCCGCCCGCACTACCACGCCAGCTACTATGCGGCCTATGTCCGGGACCTCGACGGCAACAAGATTGCAGCCCTGTGCCACCGGGCCGGCGGGCCCGGCGAGGCGGCGCCCCCAGGTGCTCAGCCGAGATAGGCGTGGCGGACGCGATCGTCGTCGAGCAGGTCGCGGCCAGGACCGGAAAGCACGATTCGACCGCTTTCGAGTACATAGCCATGGTCGGCGATGGAGAGCGCCATGAGTGCGTTCTGTTCGACGAGCAAGATGGTGACGCCCTCCTTGTTGATCGCGCGGATCGTTTCGAAGACCTGCTCGACGAGCATCGGCGAGAGACCCATGCTGGGTTCGTCCATCAGCAGCATGCGTGGGCGGGCCATCAGCGCGCGCGCCGTCGCGACCATCTGCTGTTCGCCGCCCGAGAGCGTGCCGGCGACCTGGTGAAGCCGCTCGCGCAGCCGAGGAAAGAGCGTGAGCAGCCGCTCGCGGTCCTCGGCGACGGCGCGGCGATCGCGGCGAGTGAATGCACCCATGGCCAGATTCTCCTCGACCGTTAGGCGGCCGAAGATGCGCCGTCCCTCGGGGACCTGAACGAGGCCCATGGCGGCGATCTCGTGCGCACCTCGCCCGGCCAACGCCGTGCCGTCGTAACGGATTGTTCCCGCGCGCGGATGGACAAGGCCGCTGACCGCGCGGAGCGTGGTGGATTTGCCGGCGCCGTTGGCGCCCACGAGTGTCGCGATCGTGCTCGGCTCGACGCCCAGCGATATGCCCTTCAGCGCCTCGATCTTGTCATAGAATACGTGCACTCCCGTGAGCTCGAGAAGCGGCATCTCAACACTCCGGAGCGGCCGCGCCAAGCATGGACGCGGCGTGGTCGCGGGCGGCCGTGGGTGCGGTACCCTTGACGCCGAGATAGGCCTCGATCACAGCGGGATCCCGTTGCACCTCGGCGGGCGTGCCTTCGGCGATCTTGGCGCCGTGATCGAGCACGCTGACACGGTCGGACATTCCCATCACGACGCGCATCTGGTGTTCGATGAGCAGGATGGTAATGCCGAACTCGGTGCGCACCTTGCGGATGAAAGCCATCATGCCGGAGGTTTCGTGCGGGTTCATCCCTGCTGTCGGCTCGTCGAGAAGGAGAAGCCTTGGTCGTGTGGCGAGCGCACGGCCGATCTCGAGGCGGCGCTGCTCACCGTAGGCAAGATTGCGGGCGAGCAGGTCGCCGCGGCCGGCGAGATCGATGAAACGCAGAAGGCGCAGCGCCTCCGCATGCGCGCGCGCCTCCTCGAGGCGCGTGTGGGGCGTTCCGAGGATGGCACCCCACCAGTGCGAGCGGAGATGAAGGTGCTGGCCGACCAGGAGGTTTTCGATCGCGGTGATGTTTCGGAAGAGACGGATGTTCTGATAGGTGCGACTGATCCCGGCGGCAGCGACGCGATCGGGGGTGAGGCCGTCGATGCGCTCACCGCGGAACATGACTTCGCCCGAGGTCGCCCGGAGATTCCGCGTGATGCAATTGAAGACGGTGGTCTTGCCTGCGCCATTCGGGCCGATGATGCTATGGATGCTGCCTTCAGCTACCGCGAGATCGAAATCGGCAAGCGCGGCGATGCCGCCGAAACGCTTCGTGATACGGCGGCAGAGCAGCAGCGGTTGGTCGGGCATGGCAGCGTACTGCAGAGGCTCAGGGACGCTCAGCGGCGGGGATCATGCCTGCGTCCGCCGGCTCTTCGGCGGCGTGCAGCTCGCGGCTGCGAACCTCGGAAGGCCAAAGGCCCTCTGGCTTCAGGCGCATCATGACGATGAGGACCGCGCCATAGAAGAGGTACCGATAGTCCCCGAATTCCCGCAAAAGCTCGGGCAGGGCGATGAGGGCGATCGCGCCGAGGACGACGCCTGGAAGACTGCCCATCCCGCCGACGATGATCAACGCCAGGACGTTGATGGAGATCAGAAGCTGAAAGCTCGAGGGATAGACCGATCCCAGCATGACCGCGAAGATCGAGCCGGCAAGCCCGGCGAACGCGGCGCCGAGGCCATAGGCGAGGAGTTTCGAGCGGACGAGGTTGATGCCCAGCGCCTGCGCCACGTCCTCGTCGTCGCGGAGCGCCTCCCATGCTCGGCCAAGGCGCGAGTTTTCCAGCCGCCAGGCAATGAAGGCGGCAACCCCCGCACAAACGAGCGTGAGGTAGAAGAGCGCGACGGGGCTTGCGAGTTCGAGGCTACCGATGCGCGGCTTGGGGATATCGAGCACGCCCTGCGGGCCGCCGAGCAGCGGAGCGGCGAAATCTGACAGCACGATGATACGGACGATTTCCCCAAGCCCGAGCGTGGCGACCGCGAGATAATCCCCGCGCACCCCAAGGACAGGCAGACCGAAGAGCATGCCACCGACGACCGCCGTGAGCACCGCGACGGGCATCGCCTCCCAATAGGTGAGGTGCAGGAGCGCCAGTGCGCTTTGCGAGGTCAGGAGGGCGGTCGTGTACGCGCCAACTGCGAAGAACGCAACAAAGCCGAGATCAAGGAGGCCAGCGAGCCCGACCTCGAGATTGAGCCCCATGCCCATAAGGATGTAGAGCCCAACCAGCATCAGCACTTGGCCGATATAGGCACCGGCAAGTACCGGCATCAGGACGAGGACGAGGAGCGCGAGGCCCGCTGCTATGAACCGCCGCCGGCGTCGCTCGTCGGCACCTGCGGCGTGCGGTGTTCCGCGCAACCAGGAAAGCGTCTCACTTGCGGCCGCGGCCGCGAGGAACAGTGCGGCCGCTCCCTCCGGACGCAGACCTTGCCAAGTGTAAAGGAAATCGCGCACGGCGCCGATCGGTCCGCCATATTGCAGGATGAGCTGGATCAGCTCCTGAAAGACGCCGCCGACCACCACTGCCATGCCGCCGGCAATGACGGCGCGGCGAAGCCGCGGTGGGCTGATCGCAAGGGCAGCACCCGACAATGCGGCGAGGCTTCCTACACCGAGCATCGCCGCCGCACCCTGCGGTGGGGCAAGACCGAAGCTCAGCATGTGCACAAGCGCAGGCGAGGCAGCGATGAAGATGGCCTGCAGGGGCAGGGTGGCAATGGTGAGTCCGAGCAGTGCGATCGGCAGGGCGGCCGCGAGGCCGGCCAGCAATCCGAGCCCGAGCGCAACCGCACGGGACTCCCTGTGCCGCGCCACCATGGCTCCAGTGCCGAGGCCGAGCAGGAGGAGGGCTGTATGCCCGAGGCTGAAGGCGCCGAATACGACGGGGCGCTTTTGCATCATCATCAGCACCCCGACAAGCGCGAGATAAGCCCCGCCGATGCCGAACATCAACCCGGTGGCGATACTCCCGCGAAGCAGCTTCATGCGCGCTTCCTCGCCATGCGTTCGCCGAGGATTCCCTCCGGGCGAAAGATCAGCACCATGATCAGCAGCGTGTAGGCAATAACGTCGCGTAACTGGTACGGCGCCGGGATGCCGAGTCCGTCAAGGACGAGCGTCGGTCCGACGGACTCGACGAGTCCCAGAAAAAATCCGCCCAGCACCGCGCCGGGAATGTTGCCGATGCCGCCAAGCACTGCCGCGCCGAAGGCTTTGATGCCCGGCGTGAAGCCCATGTAGAAATAGACCTGCTTGTAGAGGAACGCATAGAAGACGCCCGCAATGCCCGCCATCGCCCCGCCGAGCAGGAAGGTGAACACCACCACCTTGTCGATATCGATGCCCATCAGCGCCGCCGCCTCGGGATCTTCCGAAACCGCGCGCATGGCCGTTCCCATGCGGGTGCGCTGCACGATCGCGTAGAGCACCGCCATGAAGGCCAGTGCCAGCACCATCACGAGCACGTCGATTCGCGGTACCTCCACTCCACCGAAATGGAACGCGGCACGCTGCCAGGATGGATCAGGATAGGATTTGACCCCTGAGCCGAAAAACCCGCGAAACGTCTGCTCCAGAAAGAACGACACCCCGATCGCGCAGATGAGCGGGGCGAGGCCGCGCACACGGCGGAACGGGCGATAGGCGATACGCTCGGTCAGGACTGCGATGCCGCCCGAGACCGTCATCGCGACCGCAAGGATCGCTGCCATGCCGAGCACGGGGTGCGCCTCGAGGAAGCCGGAGTTCTCGAGCGGATTCGCGACGAACAAGCCGGCGAAGGCGCCGCTCATCATGATGTCGCCGTGCGCGAAATTGATCAGGCGCAGGACGCCGTAGACCATCGTGTAGCCGAGCGCGATCTGCGCGTAGATGCTGCCGATGGTCAGGCCGAAGAGAACGAAGTCGAACCACTGGGCGGCGGTATAGCGATCCTTGACGATCGTTCCGATGATGCCGGCGACAACGACGCCGAAGACGAGGAACCGCACGGTCCAGAGGGCCATCCCGACCGCCCCGAGGCGCGGCAGGCGGGCGCCGCCGAGGGCGGCAACGTCGCCGGCGCTCATCCCCGGCGTCGGGATGGTATCGGCGTTACGGCCAGATCCGTTTCGGATTGACGCCGATCTTGAAGGTCTTGGGATTGGCGTTGGTGAATTCGTAGACCGCCGGCTTGAACTTGGCGCACTCCCCGTACGGGTTGCAGGCGATCGGGCCGCTGGCACCCTCGAATTTCGTGGCGAAGACTGCATTCCGCAGTGCCATCTTGCCGATATAGAGATTGCCTGCGGCATCCGTCTTCGCGACCTCCTTGATCGCCTTGAAGGCCAGCACGGCGGCATCGTAGGCGTTCGCGTGGTAGCCGGAGATCGGCGCCTCACCGAACATCTTTTTGTACTCGGCGAGAAGATGTGGGTAGGTCTTGCCGAGAGCCTTGGGCGAGATGTCGGGATAGCCGATGTGGAAACCAACGATCGAGGGGCCGGCTGCCTCGATCATGTCGGGCGCCATCAGCGCGCCGCCGCCATAGATCATCGTGTGCTGCAGGCCCGGAACCTGCTTGGACTGGCGAAGGATCTGCGCCGCCGCGGCGACGAAGATCGGCATATAGACGACATCCGGCTTCTCGCTGGCGATGCGTGTGAGCACCGGGTGCATATCGACCTCGGTTGGCGTCACGCCCTCGATCGAGAAGACCTTGCCGCCGAGCTTGGTGAACGCGGCGGCGAAGACATGGGCAAGCTGGTCTGCGTACGGGCTGCCGTCCTGGATCGCAACGGCGGTGCGGAATTTCATCACCTTGTACAGGTAGTTTGCGTCCGATGCGCCTTGGTCGTTGTCGCTGAAGATGGTGCGCGCGAAGCCGTAGAAACCCTTTGGCCGGTTCGGCGCGGTAAGCGAGGGCGCAGTCGAGGCAGTTCCGATATCCGTGATGCCCGCCTGCCAGAGGATCGGCGCCGCGGGGGTTGCTGCACTGGAGCATGCCGGGCCGATCACGATGACCATGTTGGGGATCGAGGCAAGCTTGGTCGCCGCAGTCTGCCCGCCCTCGGCGGTGCACTGGTCGTCCTCGGGGTGGAACTGGATCGGGTGGCCGAGCAATTTGCCGCCCATGTCGTGAATGGCGACCTCGACGCCGCGTTGTTCGTCGAGACCGAGCGCGGTATCAGGCCCGGAGAGCACCCAATAGCCTCCGATCTCGATCGGCGCCCCCTTTGGAATACGAACCACGCCGAGTGGATCGGTGACGGGTCCGACGGTGGCCGCCTTCGCCGGCCCGAGGCACGCGGCCCCAGCCAAAAGTGCCAGACCGAAACAGGCAGCGAAGAGTTTTGATTTCACGTGGCCCTCCTTCTCCAGGCAGCCCCCCGCGGCGAGACGACGATGGCGCGGTACTGGCGCCGTCCGTCCGGAAGCTTTCCCAGCAGGGCCGTTCTGCGCCCTGTTCATGGCAAGCTTGCAGCCTCGGCAGGGCACGAGTCAACGGTTCGCGACGTCTTTGAACGGGATCGGCGATGCCGCTAAGCCGCGGCTGAGACCGTCCGCCATGAGGCGCTCGCCGCAACCGGACCGAGGCATGGTGGCGACCGGGACTCGCGCCGATGCGACCGCTATGCGGAACGGCCTTTGCTCATCCCGTGAGGGCGAGAGCAACCTCGCCGAACAACTCGACTGCGGGTCCGGCGGCCATGACATCATGCAAGGGCGCCGCATGGTCATTGCCCAGCCACACCCTGATCACGTCGCCGTTGCCCAGGCCAATGAACCACGCGTTACGAAAGTCCGCGGTGGTGCCGACGTTTCCTGCAATAGTGCAGCGCGGAATCGGCGCGGTTTGACCGGTTGTCCAGCGACATCCGGAATTGTCCCCTGACGACGCGAAGAACTGACCCCCGTGCGGTGTGCTACCCGGCCGGTAGTGTTTCTCTGTTCGGCTGAATTGGGCCGTTTCTCTGTCGCGGCCTGATACCCGCGAGGCGGCGCGCGATGCCTCCGAACAGCTCGGCCTCGGAACATGAGGCGGCGAACGCGATGGGTACCCGCGTCGCGGTCTCGATCACATGGGGGGCGATCTGCGATCTTGATCTCGCCGAACTCCAGGCGATCGACCCGCCAGGCGGGTTCGGCCGCGACTGACCGTCTACCGCTCCCGGTGTTGCGAATGGCTTGTGCCTGTAGCCTATCGCAATCCTATTGGCCATCGACAGAAACCGCAGCCAATCAGGGCCAACTTCGGCGGCCTGGTAGACAGACCTGATAGATAGAAGAGTCTTGTCGCCATGGGGCCGTCCACATAAGCGACCGCAATGGCTGTCGCCACGGATGGTCAGTTTCGTGCGCGGCCAATGGGTGCGGATGCGGCGCATGAGGTGCCGGATGCGCCCGCGCACCTCGTGGCCCGAGGGGGGTCTTGCCGGGTCGCAGCAGCACCGCGACCGAGCGCGCGGTGGCCGCGCCGTAGACATGGATCGGCAGGAAGTAGCGCTCATCGTAGTGCGCGTTGAACAGCGCGAGCTGCTGGTGGCCGTGCACCACATCGACGGTGTCGTCGATGTCCAGCGTCACCCCACGCGGCGGGCGAGGGTAACTGACGCAACAGATATCGATCATGGCGTAGCTCATGGCCGCCACTTCGTGCCTGGTGGGCGCGTTCTCCCAGCGCGACACAGTGGGTTGCGAGCACAGATCGGGGCCGCTGTCGGGCAGGCGCCCGCAGGCCAGCTTGAAGCCGGTATCGCTGCGCAGGCGATCGAGGTCGTTGGCATCCTCATAGCCGCAGGCAATGGCGAAGATCCGCGCCCGCAGAATGTCGCTGCCGTTGTGCGTCACGAGTTTCTGGTCGCGCGGGTCGGCGATCAAGGCTGCCAGCCTGTCGGCGATACCCAGATGCCGTTCGGCAGCGGCCAGCAGCATCACGCCGCCATCGGATGTGAGGCGCCCGCCGCCGAACGCGGCGGTGACTTTCTTGCGCCCGACGGCTGGGAAATCGAACGGCAGGAGCGTATCTTCGGACATGGCGGGTGTGGCTCTCGCGTTGGCGTGGACTGCTTGGTCTCGACCCCCAATTCAGTAAACGCAATCAACGCTTTACACGACACCCGCCAGCGAATCCCTGCAACGTCCGCGCGTGATGGTCTAGATGGCAGCGGGTTCCATGCCATCGAGGGCAACAAAGGAATTCGCTCGACATCCGGCCTTCGGAAGAAGCCCGAGTCGTCAGAATTGAGCGATGTGTGTCGTATGCACTTGAACTGACCGATCAGCACGGGGCGCCAGCTAATGCAGTCGTGTCCCCATTGATGGTGCGGGAGCTGCGCGTTAATGGCCTGCCGAAGCGATTGCGAGGGGTCCGACGTAGGCGCGCCACTTATCGAGAGCGGTGGTCACCGGGGTGTTCCAGGGTAGGGTTGGGTCGTCGAACGCAACTCTAACCTTGGAGAGCGCCGCGATGACCGACGATAAGATCGCCCTTCGCGCGCTTCTGGAGAAGGGCTCTGAGGCGAGGTTTCTCTGCGAGATGATCGGCTTTGCCGCGCAGCGGCGGATGGAGCCGGACGCGGAAGCGCTGTCCGGTGCCGGGCGCGGCGAGAGCGGGCTTTCGATCAAGCGCGAGCCAATGCACCGACGGGGGAATGGGGAAGGAAAAGATGATGCAGATCGCAGTTATCGGGGCGGGCGGCTTCCTCGGGCGGAAGCTCGTCGGAAAGCTCGCCCGAGAGGGACGCCTCGGCACGCAGCCACTCGCCAGGCTCGTGCTCTCGGACCTTTCCCGACCGCCCGCACCGCCAGCGCGCTTCCCGATCGAGTGCAGGGCGTGCGACGTGGCAGCGCTGCCGGAGGAGGCGATCCCCCAAGGAACGGACGTGGTGTTCCACCTTGCCGCGATCGTCAGCGCGGCGGCAGAGGCCGATTTCGATCTCGGGATGAGGGTTAATCTCGGTGGCACGGAGCGGGTGATTGCCGCTTGCCGGCGGCTCTCGCATCCGCCGCGCGTCGTTTTCACCTCGAGCGTGGCGAGCTTCAGCGGCGGACAGAATGCCGTGCTCGGCGACGACGCGCGACAGATCCCGGCCAACAGCTACGGCGCGCAAAAGGCGGCCTCGGAGCTCATTCTCCAGGACGCGAGCCGACGAGGGTTTCTCGATGCGGTGAACCTCAGGCTGCCGACGGTGATCGTGCGGCCGGGGCGGCCGAACCGGGCGGCGTCAAGCTTCGTCTCGGCGATCATCCGCGAGCCGCTCCTTGGCCTTTCGGCAGAACTGCCGGTCAGCGAGGATTTTGCGGTCTGGGTGGCGAGTCCGAGGCGGGTCATTGACTGGCTGGCGCACGCAGCGGCCCTCGACAGCCGGCCAATGGGGGTCGATCGGGGGATCAACCCGCCAGGGTTGAGTGTGAGCGTCCGTGAGATGCTGGCCGCGCTTGAATCGGTGAAGCCCGGGGCGGCCTCTTTGGTGCGGCGCGTCGAGGACCCCGAGGTTGCCGGGATCATCGCGTCCTGGCCAGCCGCGTTCGTTCCGGAGCGCGCGAGCCGGCTCGGTTTCGCGGCGCACGAGCCGCTTGGAGAACTTCTGCGGGCGTTCATCGAGGAGGATCTTCCCGCCACGCGCGCGGAGCGGGGCCCGGAGCCTGTCCGGCCAAGCTGAACACGCCCGCCTTCGGTTTCCCGAGCGGATTTACCCAACCCGTGGCTACTTTGGGATTGCCTCCGGCGATTCCAGTCAACCGCGATCCGCTCTATGGTATGCAGTCAAGCGCCGGGGAGCCCTCTGCTCCCGCGTGGTTCCCAGAAACGTTCGGAAGGGCCGCAACCATGGACGACCCCTATATCCTTGTACTGCTTGCCTCCACCACCGGCGCGCAGGAGTGCCTCGACGTTGCCGCGAGCATCAGCCGGACGGTAGGACAGCCGCTTCATCTGTTGCATGTGCAGGTGGGGCCAGGCTCGTTGATCCTGCCGACCCAGGAGCAGCTCTCGGAATACGAGGTCGAGCATCTCGACGAGCGGGAACAGGCGGAAACCGACGCCCTGGCCGATCTCGCCGCCGACTGGACGCGCCAATCGGGGCTGGCGGCGTCGCTTGAAGTGGTGAGGGGCGACGAATGGCGGGCGCTGCGACCGCACCGGATCAGGGCGAGCTTCGTCGTCCTGGCCTCGCCACACACGCAGCCGGTGGGGCATCGGGAGACGCTGCGCGCGGCGCTGCTGCGCGCAGGGCATCCGGTGGTCATGATACCGCCGGGCTGGCAAGGCACCTTCGGCCGGCGCCTGTTGGTGGGCTGGGAGGATGTGCCGCCGTTGCGGCGCGCGATCGCGGCGTTCAGCCCCTTCATCGGCCGCGCCGAACAAATCACAGTGGTGGCCGTGCAACAGGACGAAACGGCGCTGGCCGAGGCCCGAACGAGCCTCGAGAAGCTGGCGCCCGGCGCGACCTACAAGGGGGTTGGTGCGGACGGGCGGAAGACGGCAGCGGTTTTGCTCGAGGAGGCGCGGCAGGCGGAGGTGGACGGGATCGTGATGGGTGCGTACCGGCGGGGCGAGATCTTGAACTGGCTGATGCCCGGGACATCCACACGCCTCATCCAGGAGAGCACCATACCGCTGCTGATGAGCCCTTGAGGGCAACCGGCGGCATGCGGGGGTCACGGAATATGCCGGACAGGATCGTCACGGAGACCTGAAGCCTTTGCATGAGGAGGAGGTGCTGAGCCGGGCGCCGCTGCTCCGTCACAGCCAGCCGAACCCGCGCGCCAGCATGTTGAGCGCCACCAAGCCGATGACCGGGACGAAGATCTTGCGGATCCGCACGTTCGACAAGCGCGTGATGAGCTTGGCGCCGAGCGTTGCACCGAGCAGGACGCCAAGCGCGACCGGAGCCGCGATCACCGGGTCGATGTCACCGCGCTGGAAGAAGATGCCTGCCGAAGCGGCGGCAGTGACGCCGATCATGAAATTGCTGGTGGTGGTGGAAACCTTCATGGGCAGACGCATGGCGGTATCCATCGCCAAGACCTTGAATGTGCCGCTGCCGATGCCGAGCAAGCCGGACATCAATCCGGCCACATACATCATGCTGAAGCCCGATTTGATGTGGGCGACATGGTACGGGACGTCCGCTTGGGTGCGGCGGTCCGGGTAAGTTGAGGGGAGGCGCAGCTTCTCCGCCCATTTGTGGTTCTTCACCCCCTCCGGCAGCTCCTCGCCAAGGCGCATGATCAGCGGCAAGGCCGAGATCAGCAGGACCAGCCCGAAAACGATGAAAAGGACCTGGGCATTGAGAAATGTGCTGAGGAGGGCGCCGCAGATCGCGCCGAGCGTGGTTGCGATCTCGAGGAACATGCCCACCCGGAGGTTCGTCATCCGATCCCGGACGTAGGCCGCCGCCGCTCCGCTCGAGGTGGCGATCACCGAGACGATAGAGGCGCCGATTGCCTGCGTGAACGGGACATGAAAGACGAGTGTCAGGATCGGGACGATGAACACGCCGCCGCCAAGGCCGACGAGTGCACCGACCACTCCTGCAAAAAACGAACTCAGAAGCACCAAAACGAAGAAGGTTGGCGTATCGTCCTGAACGATGTCGCTGCCCGACCGGCCGAGCCAACCACCAACCCCGAAGATGCTGAAGAGCAGGATCACGAGGACCAAAGTGGTGATAATGACGTAGGTCCGGTCTTCCTCGATGGCGAAGGCGACGATCGAGACGGCGACGCGGATGACCGGCGTTGCCAGGAGGATCATGAGGCCGAGAACAATGATTGCCAGTGGATCAAGCCGGATCAGCCCGGCGAAGAGCGCGCCCAGCGAGTCGGGGTAGGTTGCATGGTGCAGCCCACCGACGAGCTTCAGCACATAGAGGTAGATGACGCCGCCGAGGATAACGGCGACGCTGAGGAGGACACCGCCGCGCAGCACGCCGCTGATGATCAGCTCGGTCTTGCGGATCAGCGAATCATCGGACGGGAGGAGGGTGACCTTGTTATTGTATGTTTCCGTGGTCATCGCAGCCCCGTCTTTCCCGCCTCTTTGCCGGCGCGGGCCACACAAAAAGTGGCAAGCACCCCTTCAGCGGGCACTTGCTGCTCGATCGCCCAGGACCCACGATCGGCCCCTGCCATGGCGAAACTAGGGCAGGTGGCCCGATTCGTGCAGGTGCTTCAAGTTCATGTGAGATCCGCAGATCCGGCAGGGCGGACATCTTGCCTCGGGCCCGGCAGCGATCAGACTGCATCACGTCCGACCGCCGCCGCACCGGGCACTCGTTCATCGGAGCGCGGGCGATCGAGGGGCAAGCGAACGGGGAGCCGGACGGCACGGAATGCCCCACGGTGCCTCGCCAGGGCCGACCGGAAGGCCGCAGGAGCGGGCCAGGCGGCCGACACAGGCGCGCGGCGGCAAAGCCTCGGTGGCGCCGGTCAGGCGGCCCGGGCGCGACGGACGGCGCCGGCGCGACCGCTGAAGACCCTGAGGTGCGATTCCACGATGCTCTCAACCGAGGGCACCCCGGGACTCGCGGCGCTGAGGCGTTCCCAGAGGCCCTCCTCGGTGATGGCGCGGTAGAAGATGTCCGCGAGCTCGCTGGCGTCCCCGGCGTCGAACAGGAGGCCGTCTTTCTCGCCGCGCACGCGCTCGGCAAGGCCGCCGATGCGGCTTGCGATCGGCGGGCGGCGGAACATGAAGGCCTCGGAAAGCACGAGGCCGAAAATCTCCCACCAGATCGAGGGCACCAGCACCCAGTCGATCCGCCCCATGCGTGAAGGGAGGTCTGTCATCGCATAGCTGCCGTTCCAGCTCACCTTGATGCGCTCCGGCAACTGATGTTTGCCGGAGATGAATTCGTCAAACCGGATGCGGAATTTTTCCGAGGCGAACTTCAGGTTGGAGCCGTTGATCTCGAAGATGAGATCCTCGTCGTAGCGTTTGGCGAAGATGTCGAGTGCCTCGAACACGACACCGAGGCCCTTGACGTCCACGAGCTGGCCAAAGAAGGCGAAGCGGTTGCGACGGGGGCTGCGGCCGGCCGGCGACGGCGGGCGAAGATGCCAGGACTCGAGTGTGGCGTAGTCAGTCTGCGCGTTCGAAATGACGTGGATCTTGCGTGGCGGCAGACCCCACGCCGTATAGCGGTCACGCACGAACGCGGTGGGTGCGATGAAGCCGTCGAACACGGCGAAAGCCTGCTTGATCCAATCCTCACGCAGTCGGAACATCTCCGGGGTGATATCGGGGAAGCACTGGTGGCAGCGCACCGCCGACGCAGATGTACAGAGGGTCTTGTCGAAGGTGCGAAGCATATGCCCGTCGGCGCGACAGATTGCCAGGAACTCGTGCAACGTGAGGAAGAGCCTGGCCTTCGGCAGTGTGCGACGGGCAAGCAGGAAGAGCTCGAGTCCGAAGGTGAGGAAGTGATGGAAATGCACGACGTCGGGCTTGCGGTCGAGCAGGAACTCCTCGAACCATTTGAGGGCGCGGACATTGAGATTGCGCAGCCACGCATGATCGAAGGCATCCGAGAGGAACAGGAATTCGTTCTCGCGGCCGTCGAAGCCGGTGATGATGGCGCCGGGCTTGAAGAGGGCATTCGGGCCTGAGAGGTCGGCCGAGGCGAGGAGGGTCGCATCGAGGCCGCTCTTGCGCATGCCGAGGAAGAGCTCGTAGGCGGCCTGCTGCGCGCCGCCTCGGATGAGCTCGGGATGAAAGAGGCTGATCTCGAGGATGCGCATTCAGGCCTCGCTATTCTGCCGCGAGAGCGACGCCGACCAGGTGCGCGAGAAAAGCCAGCGGTTGTAATGCACCGCACCGGCGTGCTCGGGCCGCTTGATCGAGCCCCTGCCCTCGTAGTGCCAGAAGGTAAGGGAGGCGTCGTAGAGCACCTTCCATCCCTTGTCGGCGAAGCGGAGGCAGAGGTCCGCATCCTCGTAGTGACCATAGATGAAGCGTTCGTCGAAGCCGCCGAGCTTGTCGTAATCGGCCCGGTCGAACACCATCAGCGCGCCGCTGACCGCGGGGACCGGAGTGGTGTCGCTGTCTCCGAGATCAGGGAAGCCCTTGCGCGGATGCTCGACGGTCCAGACCTTCGTGCGCGCGAGCGCGGAGTGGCGAGGATCGGCGATGAAGATCATGCCTCCATGCATGACCGTGCCGTCGGCATAAAAGAGCTTGCCGCCGATGAGCGCGTGCCGCGTCTTCTGCGCGAGTCGCGAGAGTGTGCCAAAGCTGGCCGCGCTGTACGGGAAGACGTCGGGATTGATCACGACGATGGTCTGGCTGCGGGCCTCGGCAATGCCGACATTGTTGGCGTGCGAAAAGCCGGTATTCTGGTTGAGCGAGATTACGCTTACGGAGGTGCGGAAGAGGAACGCGGCTATCTCGGCATCACGGTGCAGCACTTCCTCGAGCTCGGGGCTGTTGTTGACGTAGATGAATTCGCAGCGCTCGAGGTTCGCATAGCGCGCGAACTGTGCCACCTGCAGGAACAGGAAATCCGGGATGCCATAGATGCAGCAGACGAAGGAAAGCAGCGGGCGCGATGGGCGGCGACCGTAAGTGCCCTCGCTGGTTGCCGCGCGTGTGGTACGGATGGCGTTGTGCATGTGCTCGATCGTCCCGGCGAGGCCGAGGCCAAGCTCGGAGAACGAGCGGGCAACCAGGCTGCCGATGAGCTGGCGTCGGCCGTAGAAGCCGAGGAACGCCTCGAAATGCTCTCGAAGCGAAAGCCGCACGACATTGCCGGCGCCGAGCGCAACCGCCCGTCCCGAGGCGAGCCGGAGCCGGAGTCCGATCGGTCCGAGTCCGAGATCGGCCGGAATCCGGAACAACTGCCAGAAGCCGCTTTCGAAGGTGGAGGAGAGACCGAGGTGCTGCTCGACGTCCTGGCGGCGATAGCGGCAGGAAGGAAGCGAGAGTACCGGGCCTGCGCCGTCGACTGCGACCTCGATGGCCGCGAGCCCATCGAAGCGATCGTCAACCCAGCCATCGACGAAGAGGAATCCCTGCGTGAGCAGGATGGCGTCGCAGTTGTGGGCCACCGCGGCCGGTTCGGGAGGGGGCGGCTCAGGAACCGGCTCCGATCCGGCGGCGGTTCGTTCCGGCCCGAGCCATACCCGACCCTCGAAGCGTCCGTAATTCAGGAAATGCTCAAGCGCAGAAGTGACGGTTCCGGCCTTGATGGCTCCGGCCACGTCGGGATAGCGCTTGAGGTAGGCAAGCTCTGCGTCCATCACCGGTTCCGCTCAGCGTGGGCTGCGGGAGGGAACGCAGCCGCCACGGATTCTCGGGGGTCGTGGCGCAAGGCATAAAGCAGATCGCGTTGGGCGGGAAACGTGAGTAGCTGCGGAGAGGGCACGCGGCGGCACCGGGCTGCCCGCCCGAGCCGCACGTCCGCCGCTACGAGACCGCGACTAATCGTCAACCAAGAGATCGGAAAAGCGCCAGCCGCGCGATGGCACGCGGCCCTCACGGAAGCCGAAGGTTTCGAAATGCCACTGCGCCGACGCAACCCTGCCCTCCGAAACGGCAACGCCGATGTCGGGGTACTCGCCAAGGTAGAACGTGTCGTCGACACGCACGAAGCAGGGAAGCCGATGCTCGAAAAACCCGAACTCGCAATAATGTGCCTTGAGGTCGGTGAGTGCGCCGGCCTGACATGCGGCGGCGATGTCGGGGTACGCAGACTGGTACCATTTCGGTTCGAAGCGCACCATGTCAAACATGGGACGCAGGAGACGGATCAGGAACTGCCGCGAGATTTCGAACCGGGGGGCATCCCCGGAACCGGCAAGATGGCTCTCGAACAGCATCTCGGCAAAGGAAAGCGCAGATGACTTGTCATCGCGGGTTATCGTGCTCTTGGCGTCCTTGATTTCCGCCTTCGCCTTGCTCTTTCGTTGTGGAACAAGAATGCTGTCCAGTTTCATGCTCTCGCCCATCCCGTGAGGATTTGTTTGCCTCCAGCACAATTTAACAAGCGCCGACAAAGCGTGTCGAGGGAATATCGCCTGGAGCGGCGGTGACCGCGTACAAGTTACCCGACCGCAGAGCGGCCCGGTTCGGCAAGGACCCGGCAAGCGCCAGGGCGGCTGGCGATCGAAGGCTCCGATCGTGATTGGCCGAGGGCGGTTCCGCCCTTTAGTTTCAACGGACTGGGGTGAACCCTCGGCGTGCCTTGGGCCGGGGCGCAGGGCGAGCCGAGGAACCGGGCGGCGTCTGCACGCGGCCGGCCAGTGATAGCCGTGAGTAATCGGAAGATGATCCGAATGCGACGAGTGGCGGATGGGCCGCAGGCCCTCTTGGCGGCCGTTGTTGGCCTGATCCTGCTGGCGCCGGGCGCGGCGTGCGCGCAGCCAGCCCGCCCTCGCCGGCGGAATGGGCGCGCATCCGAAGCGCGGCCGCAGCGTTTGTAGCCCCCCGAGTCCCCGCCCGGGATCCTGCTGTTCCGGAACCCGCCTCGCGGGTGCCGAGGGCGGCGCCGCACACCACGTTCGCCCATTATTTCCCGCCCTATCCGCTCCCGCTCGGCAACGTGCCTGCCGGCAATGATGCATACCATCGCGTTCCGCTCAACGGGGAAGGGGAGCACGGTCAGTTCCGCCGCATCGGCGGGTACCTGCGCGACAGGCCGCTGCCGGTGGGTCCCCGGCCCTCCGCCGACCGGCGGCAAATCAATTACGCATTAGAAATCATGCGAGCGGAGCGGCCTCGACGCGTTCGCGTGCGACCTCTTGCGCATCGCACCGGGCAGGCCGTTCAACGCCTGGGATCGGATCAACATGCTGATGCGGACCGCATCGGAGGTTGCGGCCGGGTTCCGCATCGTCATCCAGCCTGATTCGGCAGCGCTGCGCGCGGTGCCCGGGATGCGCATGGCGGACGCGATCGCGACCCTCGCGCGCTATCCTTCGGCGGATCAGCTGGCGGACGGAAGGCTGGTGTCGCCCCCGTTTGCGCCGGGTGACCTGGGCGCGCCATACCGGCTGAGCGTGCTCGCTGATCTCCGGGGGCGCGGGAGAGAAACTGCCTTCATCCCGGTCCTGCTCGGTTGGCGGCGCGAGGCGCGCTCTTTCGCCCCGCCCGGCTATGCGATGTCGGCCTGGGGCGAGCGTGACGTGAATGCGATCGAAGGCGGCGGATTCCGGGGCTTCTTCGCGGCCATGACCCCGTACACCTTGCGCATGACGATGCCGCTCGCACCCCAGGACGTGCTGCCCAAGGTGTCGCGCTTCTGGGAGATGCGCAACACCAGCGCCTTCCGCCTGCTGTAGGGCACGGCAATCCGCCGGGCTGTTCGTTTCGTGAACATCGTCACCTGGAATGACTATTTCGAGACAACCGGCATCTCGCCTTCGGAGGGTACGCAGTTCGTGTTCTACGATCTCACCGCCTACTTCAACGCCTGGTTCAAGGCGGGAGCGCCGCCACCGATCGTGCACGATGCGCTCTATTATTCGGAGCGGACGGAGATCATTCCGAGCGGGCGGACGACGGATGCCGTCATGCAGCCGATGAGGCGGACGGCGGTCGCAAACCGAATTAAGATGCTGGCCTCCCTGACCACGCCCGCGACGCTCGCGATCGCGGTGGGGAGCCGCGTATTCCGCCACCAGGAGCCTCCCGGGCTGCCGCTGTTCTCGATCCCTGCCGAACCGGGGCGGCCGCGGTTCTCGATCTTGCGCGGCGGCGTGGCGGTTGTTCAGATGACGAGTGCCTGGGTGATCCACCGCCGTTTCACGGTGGAGAATCCGGCCTATTTCGGTGGCTCGAGCAACCGGCCGTTCATCGCCGTGCCGCCGCGCGTGGGCGACCCGAACCGTTAGGCGGCGCGCGGGGAGGGTGTGGGCGCCGGAGCGCCATCCCCTGGCGGGCGGGAAGAACCGCCTGTAACGTGCGGTTGCGCACGGGGGAGAGACGACGCTGGCCTACGCGCACCGCCATCTGCTCGCGATCGAGGGGCTTGATCCGCTGGAGATTGCGCATCTGCTCGATCTGGCCGAGAGCTACGTGCTGCTCAACCGTTCCGGCAAGACCGCGCGCGACCTGTTGCGCGGCAAGACATTGATCAACCTCTTTTTCGAGGATTCGACGCGCACACGCACAAGTTTCGAGCTTGCCGGCAAGCGGCTCGGGGCGGATGTGATCAACATGTCGGTTGCGACCTCGAGCGTGAACAAGGGCGAGACGCTGCTCGACACCGCGGCTACCCTCAATGCGATGCAGTGCGATCTGCTGGTGGCGCGCCACGACCAGTCCGGCGCGCCCAGCCTGCTTGCCCAGAAGGTGGATGCAGCCGTGATCAATGCCGGGGACGGCATGCACGAGCATCCCACCCAGGCGCTCCTGGACGCGCTCACCATCCGCCGGCGCAAGGGCCGGCTCGAAGGGCTCGAGGTGGCGATTTGCGGCGACATCGGGCATTCGCGGGTGGCGCGCTCGAACATCCATCTCCTGACCGCGATGGGCAGCCGGGTGCGCGTGGTCGGTCCGCCGACGCTGCTGCCGCAGGGGGTCGAGGAGCTGGGCGTGGCGGTGTTCCATGACATGAGGGCAGGGCTTGCCGGGGTTGATATCGTCATGATGCTGCGCCTGCAGCGGGAGCGCATGGCCGGCGGGCAGGTGCCGAGCGTGCGCGAGTTCTTCCGCTTTTATGGGTTGGACGAGGAAAAGCTCAGCTACGCGCGGCCGGATGCGCTGGTGATGCACCCAGGGCCGATGAACCGCGGTGTGGAGATCGAAAGTCGGGTTGCCGACGATCCGGAGAGGAGCCTGATCCGCGAGCAGGTGGAGATGGGGGTCGCCGTCAGGATGGCGGTTCTGGATACGCTTGCGCGCGGCCCGCGGCGGAACGCCTGATGACCGACACGCTCTTTCGCGGCGTTCGTCTGCTCGATCCGACGGCCGGCCTTGATCGCGCTGGCGAGCTTCTGGTGCGCGAGGGGAAGATCGCCGACCTGGGCACGGCGCTCGGTGTGCCGGAAGGCGCGGAGATAATCGAGGGGAGCGGCGCGGTGCTCTGCCCTGGACTTGTCGATATGCGGGCCTCACTTGGCGAGCCGGGGTTCGAGTATCGCGAGACGATCACCTCGGCGGCGGCGGCGGCGGCGGCGGGCGGCATCACCACGCTCGCCTGCCTGCCGGACAGCCAGCCCGCGATCGACGATCCGGCGCTCGTGCGTCTTCTCGCCGCGCGTGGCGAGGAGACGGGGAGCCTCACGATCCTGCCGTACGGGGCGGTCACGCGCGGCTGTGCGGGGGAGGCGCTGGCGGAGCTTGGCTTGTTGCGCGAGGCGGGGGCGGTTGCGTTCAGCGACGGCGCGCGGACGGTCGGGCCGGCACAGGTGATGCGGCTCGCGCTTTCCTACGCGCGGGGGTTCGGTGCGATGATCGTGCAGCACCCCGAAGAGCCGACGCTTGCGGCAGGCGGGACCGCAACGGAGGGGCCGCTCGCCACGCGGCTCGGTCTCGCGGGGATACCGGCCGCGGCCGAGGCGATTCAGGTGGCGCGCGACATCCGGCTCGCGCGGCTGACGGGGGGAGCGGTGCATTTCGCTCATGTCTCGACCGCCGAGGCGCTCGATCTCATCCGCGCGGCTAAAGAAGACGGGCTTGCCGTGAGCTGCGATACGGCACCTCCCTATTTCGACCTCAACGAGTCGGCGATCGGCGATTTTCGAACCTATGCCAAGCTTTCCCCGCCGCTTCGGCCAGAGGCTGACCGGCAGGCGGTGTGCCGGGCGCTCGTCGACGGGACGATCGATGCGATCGCCTCGGACCATCAGCCACGCGATGCCGACGACAAACGGCTGCCGTTTGCACAGGCGGCGCCGGGCGGGGCAGGGCTGGCAACGCTGCTCGCAGTGACGCTGGTCCTGGTGCACAATGGAACGCTGCCGCTTCAGCGCGCGATCGGACTTCTCACCGCGGGACCGGCCAGGCTGCTCGGTGTTGCGGCCGGGCGGCTCAGCGCCGGTGCCGCCGCCGATCTTTGCTTGTTCGCTCCCGAGAGAGCCTGGCAGGTGGAAGCCGGGCGCCTTCCCGGCAAGGCGCAGAACACGCCCTTCGACGGCCGCGCTTTGGAGGGCCGTCTTCTCGGCACGTGGAAGGGAGGGCGGCGAGTATTCGGGTGATCTCGGCCCTTGTCCTCGGCTATCTGATCGGCTCAGTGCCGTTCGGACTGCTGCTGACGCGGGCGGCGGGGCTCGGCGACATCCGGCGCATCGGCTCGGGCAGTATCGGGGCGACCAATGTGCTGCGCACCGGGCGCAAGGGCCTGGCCGGGGCGACGTTGCTGCTTGACATGGGCAAGGGGGTGGTTGCCGTGCTGCTCGCTGGGAGGCTCCTCGGGCCCACGCCGGCGTTGGCGGGGGGATTCGGCGCACTTGTCGGGCACGTGGCCCCGGCCTGGCTCGGCTTTCGCGGCGGCAAGGGTGTGGCGACAGGATTGGGCGTGCTCCTGGCTGCCGCTTGGCCGATCGGTCTGCTGACGGGACTTGTCTGGCTGATCGTTGCGAGGGTGGGGCGCATCTCCTCCGTCGCCTCGCTTTCCTCGTTCGTGGCAGCGCCCGTGCTGGCATCGCTCTTTCGCGAGTGGCCCGTGGCCTGGCTCGCTCTGCTGCTTGCCGCAGTTATCTTCCTGCGACACCGGGACAATATTCGCCGGCTGCTGGGCGGCACCGAACCCCGGATCGGGGACGGGAGATGACGCACGAAGGCGCGCCCGCAGAGGCCATCGATCGGCTGCGACTGGCGCGCACCGAAGGGATCGGACCGGTTGCCTGGCGGCGCTTGATCGGGCGCTATGGATCGGCCGCGTCGGCGATTGACGCGTTGCCGGGGCTCGCCCGGGCGGGCGGACGGAGCGGGGCTCCGCGAGTCCCCTCGCGCGGAACGGCCGAGGCGGAGGTGGCGGGGGTCGAAAAACTCGGCGGGCGGGTGCTTTTTCTCGGCGAGCCCGGCTATCCACCGCTGCTGGCCCTCCTGGCCGACGCGCCGCCCGTGTTGGCCGTGCTCGGCGAGGCGTCGGCGCTCAGCAAGCGGGCGGTGGCGATTGTGGGTGGCCGCAATGCCTCCGCCAACGGCCAGCGGATCGCGGAGGAGCTTGCGGGTGAGCTCGCCGAGGCGGGACTGCCGATCGTTTCAGGCATGGCGCGCGGCGTGGACGCGGCGGCGCACAAAGGAGCGCTCGAGACCGGGCAGACCGTGGCGGCGGTCGCCGGCGGGCTCGACATGCCCTATCCGATCCAGCATCGCGGCCTGCAGGCGCGGATCGCGGAGAGGGGCGCAGTGGTGACCGAAGCGCCGCTCGGCACGGCACCGCAGGCGCGGCATTTCCCTCGCCGCAACCGGATCATCGCGGGCCTCGCCCTCGGCGTGGTGGTGATCGAGGCAGCGCTGCGGTCCGGCAGCCTGATCACGGCGCGGCTGGCACTGGAGAGCGGGCGCGAGCTTTACGCTGTCCCCGGATCGCCGCTCGATCCGCGCACGCGCGGCTCGAACGACCTGATCCGCCAGGGGGCGCATCTGGTGGAGACGGGCGCCGACGTACTCGAGCACTTGCCGGCTACGGCGGCCGTCGGCGAGGCGGCCAGCCTTTTTCCGCCGGCCCGTTCGCCAAAGACGGGGAGTCCAGCACCAAGCGCGGCGCCGGAGCAAGGGGAGGATGCCGAAAAGCCGGGGGAGATGTCCGCGGCACGAGCGCAAATTCTTGAATTGCTTGATTCTTCCCCGACAACGGTTGACGACCTCGTACGGCGCTGCCAGTTCTCTGCCGCCGCCGTGAACGCGGTCCTCTTGGAACTCGAAGTTGCCGGCAGGGTGGAGCTGCTACCCGGAGACCGGGTGATCGTTCGTTCCGGCACCTGGGGGTAGCTCCCCCTGGCCCAGCTTGTCAGGATCTCATGCCCGACGTTGTCGTTGTCGAATCTCCCGCCAAAGCCCGGACAATCAACAAGTATCTGGGCAGCAGTTACACCGTGCTGGCAAGCCTTGGCCATGTGCGGGACTTGCCGCCCAAGGACGGCAGCGTGCGCCCCGACCAGGACTTTGCCATGGACTGGGAGGCGGATGCGCGCGGGGCAAGCCAAGTCTCGGCGATCGCCAAGGCGCTCAAGAGCGCCCGCACCTTGTATCTTGCAACCGACCCGGATCGCGAGGGCGAGGCGATCTCGTGGCATGTGCGGGCCATGCTCGAGGCGAAGCACGCGCTGAAGGGGGTTGCGGTCCGGCGCGTTACCTTCAATGAGATCACGAGGGGAGCGGTGCGGGCGGCGATGGCCGCGCCGCGGCAGCTCGATCAGCCGCTGATCGAGGCCTATCTCGCGCGCCGGGCGCTCGACTATCTGGTCGGCTTCACGCTCTCGCCCGTACTTTGGCGGAAGCTGCCCGGTAGCCGGAGCGCGGGGCGAGTGCAGTCGGTCGCGCTCAGGTTGATCTGCGAGCGCGAGGCGGAGATCGAGATTTTCCGCGCCCGCGAATACTGGACCATCGAGGCCGAGTTTCTCACGCCGGGCGGCGAACGCTTCACCGCCTGGCTCAGCCATCTCGACGCGAAGAAACTCGCCCAGTTCACGCTTGCGACGGAGGCCGACGCGGCGCGTGCCAAGGCTGCGGTGGAAGCCGGGAGCTTCCGCGTCGCCGCGATCGAGAAGAAGCGCACGCGGCGAAACCCGCCGCCGCCTTTCACCACCTCGACGCTGCAACAGGAGGCGAGCCGCAAGTTCGGGTTCCGGGCGCAAGCGACCATGCGGTTGGCGCAGCAGCTTTATGAAGGGGTCGATCTGGACGGCGAGACGGTGGGGCTGATCACCTATATGCGAACGGACGGCGTGCAGATGGCGCGTGAGGCGCTGACCGCGATCCGGGAGCATGTGCGGGGTGCGTTCGGAGCCGGTTATCTGCCGCCCGGCCCTCGCGAATTCACCGCCCGTGCGAAGAACGCGCAGGAGGCACATGAGGCAATTCGGCCGACCGACGTAGCCCGCACACCGGCGGAGGTTGCGAAGCATCTCTCCCCCGAGCAGCGCCAGCTCTATGAGCTGATTTGGAAGCGTGCGGTGGCCTCGCAGATGGCCGCTGCTGAACTCGATCAGGTGGCGATCGAGATTGCCGATGCCGCCGGGAAGACGCGGCTCAGAGCGACCGGCTCGACCATTGCCTTCGATGGCTTCTACCGGCTCTACCACGAGGACCCCGACGAGGCGGCGGAAGACGAGGAGAGCCGCACCCTGCCGGCGATGGCGGAGAAGGACGCGCTGGAGCGCGGTGCCGTGGCGGCACGCCAGCATTTCACCGAGCCACCGCCGCGCTATTCCGAAGCCTCACTCGTGAAGAAGCTCGAAGAGCTCGGGATAGGCCGGCCCTCCACCTACGCCGCGATTCTTTCCGTCCTGCAGGAGCGGAACTATGTCCGCCTCGAGAAGCGCCGCTTCGTGCCCGAGGATCGCGGGCGGCTGGTCACCGCGTTCCTGGTCAGCTTTTTCAACCGCTACGTTGATACCGGATTCACCGCCGCGCTCGAGGAACAGCTCGACGATATATCGGGCGGACGCGCGGATTGGCGCGCGGTGATGCGCGCTTTTTGGGAGGAATTTTCGGGCGCCATCGATCAGACCAAGGATCTGAAAATCTCCGATGTGATCGCCGCGCTCGACCGGGATCTCGGCCCGCATTTCTTTCCTCCACGAGCGAACGGAACGGACCCGCGACTTTGCCCGTCCTGCGGCAAGGGACGACTCGGATTGAAGCTCGGGCGCTTCGGCGCGTTCATCGGCTGCTCCAACTACCCCGAATGCCCCTACACCCGGCGGCTGGCGATCGCGACCGAGGAGGGAGAGGCGGGTGAGGCGCCAAAGGAAGGTGTCCGCGTGCTCGGCAACGACCCCGAGACAGGCGAGCCGGTCACGGTCAGGCGCGGGCCTTACGGGCCTTACGTGCAGCGCGGCGAGCCGGCGGAGAAGCAAACGAAAAGAGGAAAAGGCGCAGCCGCGGAGGAGAAGCCGAAGAGGGTTGCACTTCCGCGCGGGCTGGTGGGCGAGACATTGACGCTCGAGCAGGCGCTCGGCCTGCTCGCACTGCCGCGGCTGATCGGCCGGCATCCGGAGACGGGAGAGCCGATTACCGCCGGGATCGGCCGGTTCGGCCCGTTCGTGCGGATGGGCAATGTCTTCGCCTCGCTCGACCGCGACGACGACGTGCTTGCGGTGGGGCTCAATCGCGCGATGGACGTGCTGGCAAAAAAGCTGGCGGGTCTGCGCATGCTCGGTGCGCACCCGGATGACGGGGAGAATGTCCTGGTGCGCAAGGGGCGGTTCGGCCCTTATGTTCAGCACGGGAGGAAAGTGGCGACCCTGCCCAGGGGTGTCGCGCTCGACGACGTGACGCTCGCACAGGCGGTCGCGCTCCTGGCCGAGAAGGGGCGCCCGCTCGGCGCACGGAAGCCGGCAGGCGGCCGGGCGAAGACGGCAACGCGGCCCGGCGCGGCGCGGCCGGAGAAGACGCGGCGCAAGGCCGCCGGATAAGGTGAGGCAGCCAGGGCGGGGCCGGGCCACGCGCATTTCTCCCGGCAGAAGGTTGGATAGGCCGGAGGGTCCGCTTGTCGGGGTCTATCATCCGACACCACTCCGCCAGGGCCGGGGGGAGGCAGGGCACATCCTGCCGGCGGACCGGCGCGCTCGCGAACCATGGCGGGTGCCGGCCGGCACGGCGGGCGGTGCAAGGGCCGGCGAGGTCGTACTCGCCGAGGCACTGCCCGGCCGCGGCTTCGGGCCATACCGGGTGCGCGTCATCGAACGGCTCGGGCCTTTCGACGGCGCGGACTCGTTGAACCTGATCGCCATGCGCAGCCTTGATCTACCGGAGGAATTTCCCTCTGCGGCCTTGGCGGAGGCGGCAGGCGCGGGCCCTGCAAAGAGCGAGAGGCGAGAGGATCTGCGCGCGCTCCCGCTGGTGACGATCGACGGGGCGGACGCGAAGGATTTCGACGACGCCGTGTTCGCCGAACCCGATGGGGACGATTTCCGGATCGTCGTCGCGATTGCCGATGTCGCGCAGTACGTGCCCGACGGCAGCGCACTCGATCGGGCGGCACTCGAACGGGGCAACAGCGTTTATCTCCCCGGTCGCGTGTTGCCGATGCTGCCCGAGGCGCTTTCGGAGGTGTGGTGCAGCCTCCACCCCGGTGTCGACCGCGCCGTGCTGTTCGCCGAGATTTTCATCGACGCCGAGGGACGCAAGCACCGCCATCGCTTCGGCCGCGGCCTGATCCGGAGCGCGGCGCGCCTGACCTACGATGAGGTACAGAAGGCCGCTGATCAGGGCGATGACGCCAGGCTGCCACGCGGCACGCTCGGCCACCTCTACGCCGCTTGGCGCGCACTCGCGCGGGAGCGAGCTCGGCGCGGGCCGCTCGATCTTGAACTTCCGGAGCGCAAGGTGCTGCTCGACGCGAACGGGCGGGTTCGCGCCGTGCAAGCCGAGATGCGGCATGAGAGCCACCGGCTGATCGAGGACTACATGATCCTCGCCAATGTCGCCGCGGCGGAGGAGATGCTGAAGCGGAACCTGCCCGGACTTTTTCGGGTGCACGGCGCACCGGCGGCGGAAAAACTCCAAAGCCTCCGGTCCTGGCTCAGCGAACTCGGCGCTCCTTGGGCCGGCGGTACGTTTCTCCGTGCGGCCGATCTTGCCGCTGTGCTGAAGTCGCTTGCCGGTTCGGCGGTAATGGACGTCGCGGCCGAACGGGTTCTGCGAAGCCTGCCTGAAGCCGGGTATGCAGCGGCCAATGCTGGACATTTCGGCTTGGCGCTATCGACTTATGCGCATTTCACGAGCCCGATACGCCGTTACGCGGACCTCCTCGTGCATCGCGCGCTAATCGCCGCGCTCGGACTGGGCCAGGGCGGGCCAGAGCGGCAGGCAGTGCCGGAGCTTGGCGAAATCGCCCGGCATCTTGGCGTGACCGAGCGGCGCGCCGTCGAGGCCGAACGCGGTGTGCTTGCCCGTGCGCAGGCGGCGCTCCTTGCCGATCACGTCGGCAGCATAGGAGAGGCGCGCATTTCGGGCGTGACGCGCTCTGCACTTTTCGTCAGAATTATGGCAAGCGGAGCGGATGGAATCGTTCCCGTGTCCACGTTGCCCAAAGATCTCTGGCGTTATGATGGTGAGAGCGCGAGCCTCTCGGGTGCGCGGAGCGGTCTCTCCTTCACGCTTGGGCAGTCTGTCGGAGTGCGGCTCGAGCAGGCCTGCCCGGTGAGCGGGCGGCTGGTCTTCCACCTGCTTCCAGGGACCCGCGGCATCCCGGAGAGTGGCCGCATCGGAGGGCAGCGCCGGTCGCGGTGAGCCTTTCGCGGGCCTTGCTGCTGCTCTTGTTGATCGTCCCGGCACGGGCAGCGGTGCCGCCGGAGGCGACGGTGCCGTTTCCGGAGACTCTCGCCTCCCAGGTATTCAGCGAGGCACTATCCTTCATTCAGCCGCGGACGCTGGAGGCCTATTCGCTTCCGACGCTGGCGCTCTGGGGACTCGGGGGGCTTTCGGCGCTCGATCCCTCGCTCAGCACGAATCTTTCAACACGAACGCTGCTGCTCGCGTCACCCGACCGGGTGCTCGCAGTGCTTCCCGTGCTTGCGGCAGACAGCGCAGCGGCCTGGGGACGGGCGATTGCCGCACTGGCCGCGGTTGCGTGGAAACATTCCGCGCGGGTACGCGCGCTTGGGCCGACCGGGGTCACGCAAGCGTTCTTCGATGAACTCTTCAATCATTTCGACCCCTATTCGCGGTACGTGCCGCCCGGCCAAGCGGCGGCAGAGCGCGCGCATCGCTCGGGGCGCGCGGGCGCAGGAGTTGCGCTTGCCGCCGCCGACGGCAGCGTCGTCGTTTCAGGCGTTGTCGCGGGGAGCCCGGCCGCGGTTGCAGGAATCCATCCGGGCGAGCGGCTGCTGCTGGTGGACGGCGCGCCGGCCAGAGGCAAGAGCGTTGCGGCGCTTCAGCGGGAGATCGCGGGCCCGGTCGGCACCAAGGTTGTGCTGACGCTTTCGGCTCCCGGACGCGGCACTCGGAAGGTGGCGTTGATCCGCCGGAAGGTGCCGCCCGAAACCGTGTTCGCAAGCCGGAGGGGCGACATTCTCGTGCTGCGCATCAGCGCTTTCGATGCCACCACCGGCCCGCATCTGGCCGACGAGATCGCGGCCGGGCTTTCGGTTGCGCATCCGCCGACGGGACTGGTGCTGGACCTTCGCGGAAATCGTGGCGGTCTGCTGGACCAGGCGGCTTATGCAGCGGACGTACTGCTGGGCCGGGGGACCATCGTGCTTACGGCCGGGCGTGACCCGGCGGCCTCCCATGTGTGGCAAGCCGGCGGAACAGACATGGCGGGCGGGCTGCCGGTGGTAGTGATCGTCGATGGGCGCACCGCGTCTGCCGCGGAGATCCTGGCGGCGGCGCTGGAAGACAACGGTCGGGCGGTGGTGGTGGGTAGCGCCACCCTTGGCAAGGGACTGGTGCAGACGATTGAACCGCTGCCGGACGGGGGCGAGTTGTTCGTCACATGGAGCCGCGTTCTGGCGCCGCGAGGATGGCCGATCCAAGGGCTCGGCGTTCTTCCCGAGGTGTGCACGAGCTTCGGACAGGCCGTTCTGGACCGGCAGATGGCCGCGCTTGCCGAGGGCGTCCAGCCGATGGCGCGGGCCATCTACGAGCACGAGACGGCGCGCGCACCGCTGCCGCTGGCGCAGATCCTTGCCATTCGGAGCGCCTGCCCGGCGGCGCTCGGGAACGAAGCGGACATGGCGGCAGCGCGGGTGTTGATCGACAATCCCGCCGCCTATGCCGCCGCGCTGCTACCCCCGCCGGGGCGGGCGCTGACCGCGCCAGGGCGCTGAACCGCGGCACCCGCCTGCCGTTGCACGATTGCCGCCAACGATCAGGTTTATCCGGGCCGGAGGCGCGTACGGCCGTGGGAAGACGCGGCACGAGGCCGGTGACCCGGAACTCGAAGATGACCAGCAGGCCGAACCCAAGGCCGGTAAGGAAAAGCACTGTTGTGACCCCCGAGACGAGGAAGAACGGCCTTTCCTCGTTCACCAGCCGTCAGGATCGGGAGTTGCGTCGGGTTGCGTCAGGCGGGCCAGGGCGGGGGGGGGAGAAATCCGTACGCACTCATTTCGAAAGCGGCTTCAGCCAGCGGTTGGTGCGAAAATCAAGCCCGCAGAGATCGCTAAGGTGATGCAGGGCGGCATAGTGCCGGACCCGCGCCGGGTAATCCCGCCGCCCGGGATAGGCGAAGTTCCAGTCGGGGGGATTGACGCTCGAGAAGCCGCTGACGGTCGGCAGGTTGTCCTAGGTCGCGACCAGCATGGCCGCCACGTTGCCACTGAAGAGGCCGTCGATCGCAGGGCCCATGTAGGGCGGCGGCTGCTCGGTCGTGGCATAGAAGGCGCGGCAATCCGCGGGCGGAGGCGGAAGCGCGGCGAGAAAGCGCATTTCCTGCCGGCGATCGAGCGCGATGGGTGGGACAAGGTTGATCTGTTCGACCAGCAGGAGCGCGGAAAGGGCGACGACGCCAAGGGCAGGCAGGCGCCGCCGAATGCGCTCCAGCGCCCAGACCACAATGACGATCACTGGGAAATCGAGGAAGATGAAGTAGTGCGAGACCGCGCGCACGGCCTTGGCGCCCGGAACCAGCGCGTAAACGAAATGCTAGGCGGTGAACGCGCGGAAGTGCAGCACGAGGAACCAGCCGAGCACGGCGGCGCCGGCGCCCGTGACGATCGGGGCGGATTGCGGATCGCGCCAGCGGAACCAGGCGAGAACGAGGCCGGCCGCGAACAGCAAGAGCAGAAGCGGCGTGAAGCCGACGGTTCGCTTGCTGAAGAGCGGCAGGGCTGGACGGAGCCAGGGGTTGTAGCTGCGGTCCAGACCGCCATAGATCCAGTTGCCGGTGCCGACGTTGACGATGTCGAGGACGGAGGGCGAATAGAGCATTACCTCGGAGAAGCGGTGCATGCCGTTTGCGCGCGCGACCGGCAGATAGACGCGGAGGAAGGGAATGAGCGCCACGACGAAGCCCACCGCGATGAGGCCGATGGCCGGAGCCTCGCGTCGCAGGATATGCAAAATGCGGCGGCGGGCCGCGGGCGCCGGCAGGAACGTCCCGACAACCGAAGAGAATCAGGAAAAAGCCGAAGAACCAAGCCATGTAGAAGGTGGTGAGCATCCAGGCGCCGTAGAAGAGCGCAGCCGCGAGCCCGAAGGCGATGCCGCGGGTGCGCGCCCGGTTTGCCAAGGCAACCCCGCTCACCCAAATGAGGCCGGCCATCAGGGGTGCGAAGGAGAAGCTCAGGAGTTGCGCGTGCTGCGCCTGGGAGAAAGAGTTGTCGGCGATCACGAAGAGCGCCGCGCCGCGCAGGCTCAAGGCAAATCCGAGCGGGACGACGCGGCACGCAAAGCCATAGAAGGCGAAGAAACCGATGGTCTTGATGATGACGTTGACAAGCTCGGTTGAGAGGAAGGGGTTCGCACCGAGGGCACGGAAGACGCTGAATATCAGCCCGTAGAGAAGATAGCCGTCGTTGTAGCCGAGCGTATCGGCGTGCGGATAGAAATATCCGGTGACGTTCCAGACGGCGTGGCCGCGCAGCACGTCGTACCAGTGCTCGAGGATCGAGACCTCGATGACGCCGTCATACCGGTCGCTGAAGAGGAAGGTGAAGCCGTTGACGATCTGAACGCGGAAGAAGAGCGCGACTGCCAGCGCCGCAATGAGGGCGACGGCGGCGGCGCGGAGCGTGGGTCGGCGCATGGGCTCCCCCTGAGAGGGGTTTGGTCGTTCGGGGGAGGGCCGCTAGAATTTTCCCCCATCGGACCCGGTCTGCGGTCCTACATGCTCGGGCGGGGCGAGGACAACGGCAAGCCGGCGGGCCATGCCGGCGCGATTGAGGGCCGCGCCGGCTTGACCTTGTGCGGCGGGATGCGCAATTTTCGCCGGCGCAAGGGACCCTGCCATGGCGAAAAGCAACACGATTCAGGTCAAGCTCGTTTCGTCCGCCGACACGGGCGTGTTCTACGTGACGAAGAAAAACACGCGGACGACGGCCGGCAAGCTCGAATTCCGCAAATACGACCCGAAGATCCGCAAGCACGTCGCCTTCAAGGAAGCCAAGATCAAGTAGCGTCGGGCAGGCTGGGCCAGCGTCCGGATTCTTCCCACGGGGCAGATCGGCGGCGATAACGGAACGTTGAGCCGGATGGTTTGGGTGAGGAGACGCGATGCTGCTTCAGGACCGCGTGGCGATCGTGAGCGGCGGGCTCTCCGGCATTGGCGCGGCGATCGCGGCTCGGTTTGCCGCCGAGGGAGCGCGCGTGGCGGCGGCCGATATCGTGGCGGAGTCAGAGCAACTGACGGCGGCCGGACGCGGCGCGGTCGTGACCATCGCTTCGGTCTCGGCGCAACGCGGCAACGCGGGACGTGCGGCGTACAGCGCCTCGACGGGCGGGGTGATCGCGCTCACGCAGGTTATGGCGACGGAGCTTGCGCCGCACGGCATCCGGGTGAATGCGCTGGCGCCCGGGCCGATCGCGACGCTGATGACGGCGGGGGCGCACGACCCCGCGGCGCGGCGGCGCTGGCTCGGACTGACGCCGCTCGGGCGCTTCGGGACGGCGGAGGAAGTCGCGGCGGCGGCGCTGTTTCTCGCTTCGGACGAAGCCTCGTTCATCACCGGCCACGTGCTGAACGTGGACGGAGGCTGGCAGGAGAGTGGGATGCCGCCGGAGCGTGGCGGATCTTAGAGGACGATGTTGTCGGATCGTGCGCCGGATGCAGCCGTCGCAGCGGAGCTGATCGCCGTGATCGTCGCCGCCGACGAGAGCGAGCCGCGCGTGCTCACGGTCGAGGATGCGAAGGCGCTGCCGTCCGGGCCGTTCGAATCCACGCACCGTTCGCTGCAATCGGGCCTGCGCGCCTGGGTCGAGGCGCAGACGCACCACCCGCTCGGCTACGTGGAGCAGCTCTACACCTTCGCCGATCGCGACCGGACCGGGACGGGGGCGGCGTGGCGGACGATCTCAATCAGCTATCTCGGGCTCACCCGTGAGAACGGCGCGGTCGGGGCGGCAGAGGCCAGCTGGCAGGGTTGGTATCGATATTTTCCCTGGGAGGACCGCCGCTCCGGGGCGGCGGGCGGCGCCTTGATTGCCGCGACTCTGGCCGCGTGGGCCACGGAGGAGGATGCACCGGCGCGCCGGCGTGCACGGCGGGAGCGGGCGGCGATTGCCTTCGGGCTCCGCGGACAGGCGTGGAATGAGGAGCTTTCGCTGCAGCGCTACGAGCTTCTTTACGAAGCCGGTCTGGTGGCCGAGGCCGGGACGGCCGGTGCGCGCTTGGGAGAGCGGCGGGTGCCGGGGAACCCGATGCTGCACGACCACCGGCGGATTCTCGCAACCGGAATCGCCCGGCTCCGCGCGAAGATCAAATACCGCCCGGTGGTGTTCGAACTGATGCCGCCTTCGTTCACGTTGCTGCAGCTCCAGCAGGTGGTGGAGGCGCTGGCGGGGATCCGCCTGCACAAGCAGAATTTCCGCCGGCTGATCGCCCAGCAGAACCTCGTGGAGGAGACGGACGCAATGAGCGTGGAGACGGGCGGGCGCCCGGCGCGGCTTTTTCGGTTTCGCCGCGCGGTGCTGAGCGAGCGCGCCGCGACGGGGACGAAACTGCCGCTGGCGAGAAGCGGATAACCGCGGGGAAGAGAATAGATAAGGAGGCGCATGGGAGAGATCCGGACATCGCTCTTGGATCCGCTCCGGATCGACGAGATCGGTCTCGGACAGGCGCGCGTCCAAGGAACGATCGGGCTCGCGCTTTGCCCGGGTAAGCAGCAGGATGATGCGGTGAGCGGGCGCTGGCGTCGCGATCTTGCCCGCGATCTCGACGAGATCAAGAAACGGGGCGGTTGCGGTTGTCTCAGTGATGGAGAGGGAGGAGCTTGCCGGGCTCGGCGTGCACAGGCTCGGCGCGGAGGTCAAGGCGCGCGGGATGGCGTGGTACCATCTGCCGGTCGGCGATTTCCAAGCGCCGGGCGAGGCCTTCGCGGAGCCCTGGGCAGGGGCGCGGCCGGCGCTCCTGGAGCATCTCGGGATGGGAGGGAAAATCCTCATCCATTGCAAGGGCGGGCAAGGCCGCAGCGGCACGATCGCGGCCCTGCTCCTGATCGGATGCGGCCATAGGCCGGCCGAGGCGATCAGGATCGTGCGCCGGACAAGACCGGGAGCGATCGAGACGAGGGGCAGGAGTCCTGGCTTCTCGCCCGAGGCGGTCGGGCCAACAAGCGGCGCGAGGGAGTCACACCGAGGCCGGAGCGAAACGCATGGCAGGGAAGCCGGCTCCGGCTTGACAGCATTATGCTCACGAGAAGCATAATGGCGGCGTTGCGGGGGCATTCTGCCGCCGCCGAAATGCTCATGTCGAGCATATTGGAGGGAGCCATGTCCCATAGCGCCGTGATTGCCCGTTCCCGGCCGCTCTACGAGCGTGTCCGGAGCGTCATCCCGCCGATGGAGTGGGGCGGCTTCGCCGAGGATGTGGAGAGGATCCTGGAGTTGAAGGAAGAGCGGAACGCCGTGATCCTCGCCCATAACTATCAGACGCCGGAGATCTTCCATTGCGTTGCCGACATCACGGGCGACAGCCTGGCGCTGGCGCGGCGGGCGATGGAGGCAGAGGCGGAGGCGATCGTGCTGGCCGGCGTCCAGTTCATGGCCGAGACAGCGAAGCTGATGAATCCGGAGAAGACGGTGCTGATCCCGGATCTCGGCGCCGGCTGCTCGCTCGCCGCTTCGATCACGGCCCGCGATGTGCGGCTGATGCGCGAGCGCTATCCCGGGTTACCGGTGGTTGCTTACGTGAACACCTCGGCGGAGGTGAAGGCAGAGGCGGATATCTGCTGCACGTCGGGCAATGCGAAGAAGATCGTGGAATCGCTCGGGGCCGGGCGGGTGATCATGCTGCCGGACGAATTTCTCGCCCGCAACGTCGCCGTCGAGACAAAGGTGGAAATCATCGCATGGGCGGGGCATTGCGAGGTGCACGAGCGATTCTCAGCCGCCGAAGTGCGCGAGCTTCGCGCGGCGCATCCGGGGGTGACGGTGCTCGCGCATCCCGAGTGCCCGCCCGAGGTGGTGGCGGAGGCGGACTATGCCGGCTCGACGGCGGGGATGGCCGAGTATGTGGAGAAGAACCGCCCGGCGCGCGTGCTCCTGCTGACGGAGTGCTCGATGAGCGACAACGTGGCTGCGCAATATCCGGAGCTTCATTTCGTGCGGCCGTGCAATCTCTGCCCGCACATGAAGCGGATCACGCTCAAAAAGATCCGCCGTTCGCTCGAGACGATGACGCACGAGGTCACGATCGATCCGGCGATCGCGGCGCGCGCGCGCCGGGCGGTCGAGCGAATGCTCGCGGTGAAATGATAGACGTCGCGCGCGAGCCGGCGGCGGTAGAGGCCGGGCCGGCGACGATTGCGCCCCTCCCCTCGTTCATGGTCGAGACCATGGTGCGCGAGGCGCTCGCCGAAGATCTCGGGCGGGCCGGTGATCTCACCTCGAACGCGATCGTGCCCGAGGGCGCGCGGGCGGAAACCGCGCTGGTCGCGCGGCGGGCGGGCGTGATCGCCGGCCTCGATTTTGCTGTCGCCGCCTTCCGGCTGCTCGATCCGGCGATCGCGGTCGAAGTGAAACGCGCTGACGGAAACCGGGTCGGGCCGGGCGAGACGATCGCGCGGGTGGAAGGACCGGCGCGCGGCATGCTCGGGGCGGAGCGGACGGCGCTCAACTTCCTTTGCCATCTTTCCGGGATCGCGACGGCGACGGCGCGTGTCGTAGCGGCGGTGCGGCCGTTCGGCACGCACGTGACCTGCACGCGCAAAACCATTCCGGGGCTGCGCGCAGCGCAGAAATACGCGGTGCGCGCGGGCGGCGGCACGAATCACCGCTTCGGGCTCGACGATGCGGTGCTGATCAAGGACAACCACGTGGCGGTTGCGGGCGACATCGGCGAGGCGATCGCGCGGGCGCGCGCCGGCATCGGGCATCTCGTGAAGATCGAGGTCGAGGTCGATACGCTGGCTCAACTGGAGGCGGCGCTAGTTGCGGGCGTGGACGCGGTGCTGCTCGACAACATGGCGCCGGAGACGCTCCGCGAGGCGGTCGCGATGGTCGCGGGGCGTGCGGTGACGGAGGCCTCTGGCGGGATCACGCCGGAGAGGGCGGCGGAGATCGCGGCGACGGGGGTCGATCTCATTTCGCTCGGCTGGCTTACGCACAGCGTAGCCGCGCTCGATATCGGGCTCGACTATCGGGGCGGGTAATCAGGCGGCGAGTGCCGCGTCGGGCACGATGGTGGCCTTGACGCAGCGCATGGCGCGCGCGGCCGCGATCGCCTCCGACATGCCCGCTTCGGAGAACGGGAACCAGGCCTGCATCTCGCGGAACGGGTAGCGGGCGCGGGCGCGATCCAGCATTTTGATCCCGGCCCAGACATCGTCGGCGGTGAAGGCCCAGCTTGCGAGGATCGTAATGTCTTTCGTGCAGATGCGGTGCCAGTTCGTTTCGATCGCGCCGGCGTCGGTGAACTGGCCCATCTCGATATAGGTGCCGCCGTCGCGCAGCATTTCGATGCCTTCGGGGCCGGCGGAGGGGTGGCCGCTGCAATCGATCACGAGGTCCGCGCCGAAGCCGCCGGCGATCTCGCGCACCGCGCCGATTCTTTCAGCGCCCGCCGAATGGCGCGTGATGTCGAGCGTGGCCTCGGCGCCGAAGCGGCGGCAGAGGCCGAGCCGCGGGTGCTCGGGCGCGCCGGCGACGATGACGCGGCCGGCGCCCATCTCGCGTGCGGCGGCGATCGCGAGCACGCCGATCGGCCCGGAGCCCTGGATCACCACCGTATCGCCGGCGTTGAAGTTGCCGATTTCCTGCGCGCGGCGGAAGGCGCGGAGGCAGGAGGTGAGCGGCTCGGCCAGCGTGCCGAGCCAGAGCGGCATGTCGTCCGGCAGGCGGTAGATCTTGGTGCCGGGAAGCATGTCGAGATCGACATATTCCATCTCGGCAAAGCCGCCCCAGAGATGCGGCGGTTTGTCGAAGCCGAGATAGCGCCCGTAATAGACGGGAGTGAGGCATTTGTTGGCGTGCTTCGGGTAGTGCACGCAGTAATAGCAGCGGCCGCAGGGCATGAGCGGCGGGATCATGATTTTCGCGCCGACGGAAAGCGGATTTCCCATGTAGTCCTCCGTAAGCTCGGCGCCGATCTCGGTGATGATTCCGGCGACCTCGTGGCCGAGGGTGAAGGGCCAGGGGAGCGGCTTCGGCCAGTGGCCGGAGAGGATGTGCAGGTCCGTGCCGCAGACGCCGCAGGCGGCGACCCGGAAGAGCGCGGCCTTGGGCGGCACGGCCGGGCGCGGCACGGTGCGGATGACGGGCGCAGCACCCGGGCCCGCGAAGGTTGCGACGCGCACCTCGTTTTTCATGGTCGTCCCCGCGGTCAGGCGGCGGCGCGGCGGGTGCGCGCGTATTGGAGGAGCGCGTCGTCCGGAGCGGGCTCGATCGGGGAAAAATCGCGGTGCGCGATCCACTCCGGGCGCGTCGGCTTGCGGATGTAGTTCGAGATCGCGTTCAGCGTGAGATAGACGATCTTGCGCGGATAGGGGGTGATGTTGCCGGCCGAGCCGTGGACGAGGTTGCCGTGGAACATGAGGACGGCGCCCGGCTTCCCCGTGGGTGCCGTGATGCCGCCTTCGGCCACAAGGCGCGTGACGACGTCCTTCTCCAGCGTCCAGAGCGGATACGAGGTTGTCTCGAGATCGTGCCCCGCCGCTAGCGTTCCGTGCCGGTGGCTCTTCGGGATGAGCATGAGCGGGCCGTTGATGGGCATGACCTCGTCGAGGAAGACGGAGATGTTCATGGCGCGGGGCTCGGGCATGCCGTCGTCGCGGAGCCAGGTGCCGTAGTCCTGGTGCCATTGCCAGACATCGCCGTCGAAGGCCGCCTTCGCGTTGATCTTGAACTGGTGCATGTAGAGTTTTTCGCCGAACACCTGCTCGACGGGGCGGATCAGGCGCGGGTGGGCGCCCAAGCGGCGGAAGCCTTCGTTGTAGGTATGGGCGGCAAAGGCGGTGCGCGGGGCGCCGGATTTCTCGCGCCAGATTTCTTTTCTGTCCCTCTCGAAGATTCTTCCCGCTTCTTCGGCCAGCAGTGCCACTTCCGCCGCCGTGAAGACATCGGGGAAGAAGAGAAACCCATCGCGCTCGAATGTTCCGATGTCGGCCTGGCTGAGCTGCATGGCTGCTTCCTCCGATGAGTGGCGCGGCGTGGGCCGGGCGGCGGGCTGAGGGCAGCGGGCGCTTGCCGCCAGTATCTTCTTCGCCGCCTGGCGGGTTGCGCGCTTATAGCACGCGCCGCGCGGGCGGGGTTCGGCCGCCTGTCGGCCCTGGATTCGAACCGGGCTTCAAATGCCAACCCGAAATCGCCTGGCCGGTTCCTGGCCAGCGGCGCGGGTCTGCCGCGCGGCTGGAGCGGAGAGCGCGGGAATCACATCGCCCATCCTGGAGGGGAATTTGCCATTGCAGCAAGGGAAACCGTGGCCTGTGCTGGTCGCGCGGCTGGCCCCTGTTGTGGAGCGGGGCTTACTGAAGCCGCGGCCGCGCCTCGTTCGGAGTGGATGGCTCCGCTCAGAACAGCGAGGGAACAGCGAGGTCGGGCGTCGCTGGAGGGGCAGAGCGGAAGCCGGGCGGGCCGTGCCGGCGCGTTGTGCTGGCCGCCCTGCACCCGCGATCTCAAGCCGGTCGGACAGGCTTTCGCCGGGCTGAGCTGAAAAGTGCTTCTGCTGAGCGAGGCCGCCGGACCCTTGAGTTGCTCTCGTCCGCCGCCGGCCGGCGATCGGCGCCAGGATGCGGTCGTGAACCTGATCAATCAGGATTCGGGCGGATTCGAGGGGATTCACGGGGTGGGAGCAATTCGGAATTCCAAATTTTGGGAAGCCGGGTGGGTAAGCCCTCTCAACCGCTCGAGCCTTATCGGCTAGACCGTATGTTCGTGGTCAGAGGGGTGGCTCGTCCCTGTGATATGTGACGAGTGAGGGTTGCGCTGGAGTGGCCAGCGTAGAGCCTCACACATAGCGAGGACGAGCCGTGCAGCAGGATAGCGAAGTTTTCGTCGGTCTGGATACCTCGGAGCGCAAGATTTCGGTGGCCCTAGCCGAGGCAGGGCGCGACGGCGGCGTGCGCTTCTTTGGTGACATCGACAGCGCCCGAGACGGTTGAGCGCATGGTGAGCAAACTGGCGAAATGTCATCGGGAGCTACGCTTTTGTTACGAAGCAGGCCCGACCGGATACGGGTTGCACAGGCAGATCACTGCGCTTGGCCATGAGTGCGTCGTGGTCGCCCCGTCGCTGGTGCCGAAGCGGCCGGGTGAACGTGTCAAGACCAACCGGCGGGACGCGGTGATGGAGGCGCTACGGCGGGCGCGACAGCACCTGCAATCCTTTCTGCTCCGCCATGGCCGGATCTTCACCGGTCGTTTGGAGCAAAGCGCATACGCGCTGGCTGTGCGGGCAGACTTTTGCCCATCCGGCGCAGCAGATTGTGAACCGTCCCGGGTTTGTCGGAGGCTGTTTGGTTTGAGTCACGCTGCCACGGCTGGCTGTTCGAGCATAGCGTAGTAGCGGTCTTCGGCTTCGGCTGGCGGGATGTTGCCGATAGGTTCCAGCAATCTGCGATGGTTGAACCAGTCCACCCATTCGAGCGTGGCGATTTCGACGGCCTCGAAGGGCCGCCATGGCCCACGCCGATGGATGACCTCGGCCTTGTAGAGGCCGTTGATGATCTCGGCGAGCGCGTCGTCGTAGCTGTCGCCGACGCTACCGACGGACGGCTCGATGCCGGCTTCTACCAGGCGCTCAGTGTATTTTATGGACACGTATTGGCTTCCCCTGTCGCTGTGGTGCACCAGGCCGGCGCGATGGATCGGCCGCCGGTCGTGCAGAGCCGGCTCGAGAGCATCGAGCACAAAGCTCGTGTGCGCCGTCCGTGACACACGCCAGCCGACGATGCGCCTGGCATAGGTATCGATGACGAAGGCGACGTAGACGAAGCCCGCCCAGGTGGCGACGGCACTCGGTGTCGATCTGCGCAGCTTGTTCTGCTGGCTGGCCGAGTATCGGCGCGGCGGGTGGGGCCGGCTGACGGCGCACAAGCGAGGTGGTCGCCCGCCCAAGCTGGATGGCGCCGCGTTGCGGTGGATCTACAAAGC
>JAKAWQ010000168.1 GCA_021816925.1 Pseudomonadota bacterium | reverse complement strand
CAGGAAGCTTGAATCGAGTCCCCCGTGATCGCGTCAAACATAATTTTGCCGACAGGCATCACTCGCCGCCGCTCTCAGCCTGGCCCCAGAGCGCGCGCCGATACCCGGGATGAGCAGTTACTCAGTTTCAATCACCTCTTCTATGGCGAACAAGGTACACGGTTCTGGGGTGATGGCTTCTTCGTCAAATACGACTTTGGGGTGATCGGCTTCGTTTCGCCCGACCCGGACTGGTTTCCCGAGGGGGACATGCAGCGTGCGGTCGGTGCGATTCGCGCCGAGCTGGCGCGCGTGTTCGGCGAACGTCTTGTTTCGTACGGCGTCGGCATGGGCGGCTACACCGCGCTGAAATATGCGACCCTCCTCGGGGTTGATGCGGCCATCGCGTTCAGTCCGCAGATCTCGTTCAATCCGGCTGACGTCGCCCGCTTCGATCCTCGCTATATCCGCTACTACGATCCCACCCGGAATGGGGAGATGCGCATTCACGCCGAGGATATTGCAGGCAAGAACTACGTTCTTTTCGATAATTTTTGGACCGTGGACCGTAAGCACGCAGAGCAGGTCACGGCGCTCTGGCCGGTCGAACACTTCGCCCTCCCCTTCACCGGTCACGCCTCCGTGCGTTCGATCGCCGAGGGGCATATCGCACGGCCTTTCCTCCTCCGCCTTGTCGGCGCATCCGATGGCAAGGCGGCCGAGCTGCGCGGCATAGTCCGGCGAACGCGGCGGAGCACGCAGGTCTATTGGGAGAGTCGTGCAGTCAGCCTGACCAGCCGGCGCCCGGCGGCGACGCGACAGATCCTCCGTGCGGTGCGAGGCGCGGTCAGCCTCGCTCCCGACGCGGCGACTTTGCGGATCGCACTGGTACGGGCTCTGCTCGATTGCGGCGAACGCTCCGAAGCGGAGCAGGAACTCGCACCAGTGCATCTGGGCACCAGGGGGCCGATCGGACAATGGATCCGTTACATCGACTGCTATCGTCGAATCCACGGCGAACGCGCGACACTCGAAATGCTAGGCCGCGCGCCTTCCGAGATGCAGAGCCACACGGCATTTCACTTCGAGGACGCCGTTATCCGCTTCGATATGGGCGATGGCGCAAGTGCGTCGGCCATTCTCTCCCTGATTTGGCCTGAGCAGGAGCAGATTACGCGGCGCATGAAGCTCGGCATTCTGCTCAACGCGACCGGCGAGAAAGAGAAGGCGCTCGGGATCTTTCGCGCCCTGGCGGAGGAGGTGCCGAACGCAGAGAATCTCATCCAACTCGCCGTCGCGCTGGGCAAGGACAAACCCAACACCGCAGCCCGTACTGAGGCACTTACCCATCTTGCCGAGGCGCGCAAAATCATTGACCCAGACCCCGCGCTCTGGCGACGCGTGCTGCTGCTTTACGATCGACTAGAGGTTCCAGGGGAGCAGGTTGCGGCCGGGCGGGAGGCGGTTGCCGCCCTGCCTGGCTATCCCGATCTCCGTATGGAGCTGGCGATCGCCCTCGAGCGCAGCGGGAAGCATGCCGAAGCGCTTGAGCTCGCCGCCCGCCTGATGCCTGAGCATGCCCGCATCCGTCACCTTGATTGGCTGATCCTAGTGCTTCGCAAGGGAGAAATGGGCGCCGAGGCGCTTCGCCTGGCTCGAAGCGCGGTGGAGGAGTGGCCGGACGATTCGGCCTCGCGTCTTCAGCTTGCCGTGCTTCTGTTGGAGCGGGGCGATGAAGAAGAGGCCTTTGCGCATCTCTTGCATGTCCGCGCGCACCCCCCTGGCCGGCTCGACCTGATGGCCGATGCGGTTGCGGCTTTCGACGCAGTCGGCCTCCACGCTGATGCGGCAAAGGCGGCCGGCCCGCTCGCCGCGATCCACGAGGGGCAATTCGCCCCGCAACTTCTTCTTGCAGACCGGCTCATCCGCGCCGGCTTCCTCCAGGAAGCGCGGATCCACCTTCGTCGCATCCGCCGCAACTTCGGCAACGATGCGGCTAACCTGTCCGCGATTGCCACCCGTTATCGCCGGGTCGGAGAGGAACGTCGCGCGGAGGAACTGTTCGCCCGCGCGCTCGGCTCCAACCCAAGGGCGCCTGCGTCCAAGCACGAACACGCCGCACCCGAGGTGCAGAAAGAGGAATTTCGCCCGGCGCTGCCTCGCAGACGACGGCTCAGATGGAGTTGATCGCGCTCAGCTCGCAGCAAGGCGGGCGGCGCGGTCTTGCCGAGGCTCGATGCGCCGCGGCCGGTCTCGCAAAACAGAACAGCCAGGACTCCGTATTCTGGGCGCAACTCGCCGATCTTTTCGCCTCGCTTGATCAGCCGTCTCAAACCCTTCCCGCGATTGGTCGGGCAATCGGCCTGGCACCAGGCGATCCAACGCACCGTCTCCGGCAGGCGGAATTGTTGCTCGGCGCCGGCAGGCACTCCGAGGCCAAGAGCAAGCTGGCAGATCTCATCGATGGCAGCACGACGAGCGCGACCTTCGCCCGCGTCGTGGCCGCGTTCGACCGAATGAGAGACATTGGGGCTGCACAAGCAGCCGCCGAACGCTGGGTCGCCGCTAACCCGCGTGATCCCAACGCTAGTACCCTGACTCATACTTGAGTGATACGCCGGTTCTTGAACCGACGCTGGTAGACTTTTTTCTTAGTCCAGACGAAGGGCTGAGCGGTCTGGTTGTACGCGCCAATGAAGGCATCGATGTGTT
>JAKAWQ010000011.1 GCA_021816925.1 Pseudomonadota bacterium | reverse complement strand
CCGGCGGGGCCGCCGAACAGCACTCTCGCCGTGCCGTGTGCGATGCCCAGGGCTTCATGTGCGCAAGCGTGGAAATGGTGAAACGGATAAACACCGTTCCGCCAGACTGGAGGCCAGAGATGCCGAGCGAACAGCCGCTCAATCGCCGCCGCATCAGCCGGCACCGCGGCACGATAGACCAGTAGGGGCAGGTGCGAGTTCGGGATCGCCCCGTCGTCCGCGAAACGAAATTCCTCGGGCTCTGCCATGCCCGCGCGCGCTCAGGCGGCTTTGGACAGATCCGCCCCGCATGCATCCCAGGCAGAGAGGAACTTCGCGGCCGCCTCCGGAGAAAGTGCGAGATGCGGCGGGCGCATCGTGAGCCACGCCGGGTCCTTCTCCTCCCGCGCCACCAGAGCGCGCAGCGCGGGAATGGTGGGCGCACTCGTCAGCGCCTTGCGCAGCGCCGAAAGCAGTCGCTGCGCCTCCTCTCCTGCGGGCTCGCACCAGTGCGCCACGACTTTCGCATTGACCGCGCTCGTCACGTTCGCCGCCGCCGTGATGCAGCCCGCGCCGCCGAGCTTCAGGATGTCGAGCAGTCCGTCATCGAATCCGACATAGACCTCGAAGCCGTCGGCCGTGAATTCCTTCACCATCGCCGTCGCGTTGGCGAGGCTGCCGCTGCTGTCCTTCACGCCCTTGATCACGCCGGGAAAGGCTTTCAACAGACGCCCGATCAGCGCAAGGCTGAACGGGGTCGCCGATTGTTGCGGGAAATGGTAGAGATAGATCGGGATGCTGCTGCCGAGCCGCTGGATCACCTCACTGAAGGTGGCGAAGAGGCCGTCGTCGGAGGGGTTCTTGTAATAGAAGGGCGGCAGCATGAGCACGCCGCGGCAGCCGAGTTCGGCGGCACGGCGCGAAAGCAGCACCGAATCGGTGATCGCGGGCGTTCCGGTTCCGGGCAGCAGCCGCTCGGCCGGCACGCCGCGCTCGATGAGCCCTTCGAGGATCGCCAGCCGCTCGGAAATGCCGAAGCTGTTCGCCTCGCCGGTCGTGCCGAGCACGCCGATATGGTCGCAGCCGTGCGCGAAGAGATGGCTGCACCGTCGCGCCAGGCGGTCTGGATCCGGCGAGAGGTCGCTCCGCATCGGAGTGAGAATAGCCGCATTCACGCCGCCGAAAATCGCATCCTGCATCATCGGGAGATCTCCGTTTCCAAGCGCCGGCCGACCGCCCGGGGCCTCGGCATCCGGCCCGGCCAGGCGACGACATGATTCTCAAGCGCACCCCCCTCCGTCTCCCGGACGGCCCGCTCGCTCACCGACGCGCCGGCGCGGTGCACGCTTCCGGGATCGCCGGTCAACAGCGGATGCCACGGCGGCAGATCGCGCCCCTCGGCCAGCCGCCTGTAGGCGCAGGAGGGCGGCAGCCAGTCAATCTCGGCGAGGGCCTCCGGCGTCAGCCGCACGCAATCCGGCACCTCCCGGTGGCGATGCGTGTAGTCGGTGCAGCGGCAGGTCTTCGTGTCGAGCAGCCGACACGCGACGTTGGTGAAGGCGAGCGCACCGGTTTCCTCGTCGCGCAGCTTGTGCAGGCAGCAACGCCCGCAGCCGTCGCAAAGCGACTCCCATTCCGCATTCGACATCTCGGCCAAGCTCTTCCGCTTCCAGAAGGGGAGCGTGGCCGTCATGACCGGCGGCCTGCCGGAGCGCCCCCGAACGTTCTGGGCAGGCGACAAGAACGGTCAGCAATTCTCTGAAAAGGAACTATTTCTGCCAAGGTTCGGCGCCTTGTGATCAAACAAAATCCCACCCCGCCACACTAGGCCTGTGGCCACGGGAGCGAAAGGGGCGCGTGCCGCCCGGCCCGCTAGCTCCCGTAGCGGGCGAGCACGGCCCGCAGCGGGTTGGCGCCCGGATTATTGGCTTGCATGCCGACCACAATCTGCTGCGCGCCGACCGGCTTGCCGTAATAGGCCTGGTCGGTCACCGCATCGGCGGAGAGCAGGGCTCCGTCCAGCGAAACGCCGGCGAAGAGGCCACGGCTTTGTGCAAACGTGACGATATCGGCGTGCAGCGCGGCGGTCGTTGAGCCGCCGATCCCTGCGCCGAGCGTCGCCACCGCAATCGAGGCATCTGCCCCAATCTTGAATTGGCTGTTGATGACGGCGTTCAGCGCCTTGTCGTTCATGATCAACATCATGACCGAGGAATCCTGGATCCCCGCCTGCAACCCGAGGCTGCCGCTGCCGATCGTGTAGAAAGCGGGCGCAGACCATGAGCCCGCCGCCGCGCGCCCTACCATTACACAGCCCCCGCCCGATCCGCCGACGATGAAACCGGCCTTGAAGATCTGCGGGCAAATGATCACCGCGCGTGCGCTTTTGAGCGTGTTCGCGACATTGGGACCGCTCGATGAGCTCATGATCGACTCCACGGCGAGCGTGGAGCGATCGACCAGGCGCTGGGCGGCGCTCTGATCGGACGGCGCGGCGCAGGCAACGAGCGGCAGCACCGACAACAGGACGAGCACGGCGAAGCGCGGCATCGGCACTCTCCTCTCTCTTCGATCCGTCGTCCGACCGCGGGCGGAATACAACCTGCCTTTGCTCCGGCCAAGCCAGAAAGCCACCCTCGCTGATGGTCCCGGACCGCCCGACGAATCGCCAAAGGTCGAGGGGAATCTGCGGCGAAAGCGCGGCGCTCGCCAGTCTTTTCCGAGGCCGTTGCGCGGCTTGGCGCCGGCGCCCCCTGTTCGGCCCGCCGCCGCGGTTCCAGAATGGGCAGGAAAGGTGGCGATGCGGCGATGACCCTTCAGGATCTCCGCTATCTCGTGGCGCTGGCCGAACATGGTCATTTCGGCCGGGCAGCCGCTGCGTGCAACATCAGCCAGCCCACCCTCTCGACGCAGATCCGCAAGCTCGAGCGCTTCCTCGGCGCAAGCCTCTTCGAGCGGGCCAGCCGCACGCTCCGCACCACGCCGGTCGGCGCGGAGATCGTCGGCCGCGCCCGCCAGGTCATTGCCGAGGCTGACGCCATCGTCGCGCTGGCGACCCGCGCCGGCGAACCGCTCTCGGGTCCGCTTGCCCTCGGCGTCATCCCGACCCTCGGTCCTTATCTCCTCGCCTGGCTGCTACCCGTCCTCCGGGAGCGTTATCCGAAGCTCCGCCTTGCCGTGCACGAGGACCTGACCGCGAACGTGATCGAGCGGCTCACCGATTACCGGCTCGACACGACTCTGCTCGCCCTGCCGGTGACCGCGCGCGGTCTCGAGTCTCTCCCGCTGTTCGACGAGCCCTTCTGGCTCGCCGCTCCTGCCGGCCATCCGCTCGCCCGGCGCGACGTTGTCCGCGAAGAGGATCTCCGCGGCGAGCGGCTGCTCCTGCTGGCGGAGGGCCATTGCCTGCGCGATCAGGCGCTGGCGATCTGCGGCAGTGCCTCCGTGACCCGCGAGGACGTGCCCGACCTCAGCGCCGCCAGCCTCGAGACGGTCCGTCAGATGGCTGCGATCGGGTTCGGCTGCACGTTGCTGCCGGCCATGGCTGTGGGCGATCGCCGCGAACCCGGGCTCAAGGTCCGCCCGCTCGCCGATGCCCCCGGCCGGCGCATCGGCCTCGTCTGGCGGCGCGGCTATCCCGGCGCCCGCGATCTCCACCTGCTCGCGGAGCTTATCGTGAGCCACCTTCCGCCTTCGGTTCGTCCGGTCGGGCGAGCGGCTCGGCGCCCCGGTGGGCGCCGGGCGGCATAGATTCGATCAATTGATCACATTCAGACAATCAATTTTACAGAACACTTCGGCCGCCTATCATGTGCCCTCGTCAGCCCGCTGCGCCTCGCCGCGGCCGGCGCCATCCGAGGAGACCCGACTTGACCGAACGTCCCACCCTGACCACGTCCGCCGGCATCCCGGTCGGCGACAACCAGAACAGCCTCACCGCCGGCCCGCGCGGCCCCCTCCTGATCCAGGACTGGCAGCTCTTCGAGAAGCACGCCCATTTCAATCGTGAGCGCATCCCGGAGCGCGTGGTGCACGCCAAGGGTTCGGCCGCCTTCGGCACGCTCACGATCAGCGGCGACATCTCGCGCTATACCAAGGCGAAGGTGCTGCAGCCGGGCACGAAGACGGACGCCCTCCTGCGCTTCTCTACCGTTGCCGGCGAACGCGGCGCGGCGGATGCCGAACGCGATGTGCGCGGCTTCGCCCTCAAATTCTACACTTCGGAAGGCAACTGGGATCTGGTCGGCAACAATACGCCCGTGTTCTTTGTCCGCGATCCCTACAAGTTCCCAGACTTCATCCGCACCCAGAAGCGCGACCCGCGCACCAATCTGCGAAGCCCGACCGCGATGTGGGATTTCTGGTCGCTCTCGCCAGAAAGCCTGCACCAGGTCACCATCCTCTTCTCCGATCGCGGCCTGCCGAAGAGCTATCGTCACGTCAACGGCTACGGCTCGCACACCTACAGCCTGATCAACGCGGCCGGCGAGCGCGTCTTGGTGAAGTTCCACTTCAAGACGCTGCAAGGCCACGAGTTCCTGACCGACGCCGAGGCTGCTCAGCTCGTCGGCGGCGATCGCGAGAGCCACCAGCGCGACCTCTTCAACGCAATCGAGAACGGCAACTTGCCGCGCTGGAAGATGCAGGTGCAAATCATGCCCGAGGCGGACGCGGACAAGACCTGGTACAACCCGTTCGACCTTACCAAGGTCTGGCGGCACAAGGACTATCCGCCGATCGACCTCGGGTTCCTCGAACTGAACCGCAACCCCGACAATTATTTCGCCGAGGTGGAGCAGGCGAGCTTCTCGCCGGCGAACCAGGTTCCGGGTATCAGCCACAGCCCGGACAAGATGCTGCAGTTCCGCATCTTCTCCTACGGGGATGCGCACCGCTACCGGCTCGGCGTCAATTACGAGGAGTTGCCGGTCAACCGGCCGCACGTCCCCGTTCACTCGTACCATCGCGACGGGCGCATGCGCACCAGTGACAACGGCAAGGGTTCCGTCGTCTATGAGCCGAACAGCTTCGGCGGTCCGGTCGAGGACCATCGGTTCAAAGAGCCGCCGTTGCCGATCTCGGGCGCCGCCGACCGCTACAACCATCGCGACGGCAACGACGATTATCGCCAGCCCGGCGATCTTTTCCGGCTGATGAACGCCGAGCAGAAGAGGCGGCTGATGGCCAATATGTCGGCTGCGCTCTCGACTGTGCCCGAGACAATCCAGCTTCGTTGGATCGGCCATCTGCTCAAGGCCGACCCTGCCTACGGCAACGGTGTTGCCGAGCAGCTCGGTCTCTCCCTGCGCAGCGTGGCAGATTAGAGCGCGTCCAGGCTGACTGAACGCGCTCTTCCTTGTTTTCTCGAGCGAATTCGCACGGCCCGTGGCCGCTTGGGGATCGCCCGCGGCGATCCCGGTCAGCCGCGATCCGCTCTTGGCCTGAATGGGGGCGTGCGCTCGGGCGCGCTCCCTCGGACCTGCGCACGGGGCCGGGGGCGTGGGTGGATTCTTGCGGCGCTCCGTGGCAGGTTCCCGGCCCTTCCCGTTCTGCCCGGCCCTTTCCGATGAAACTCTTGATTCCCGGCCCCGTGACGACCCGGCCCGAGGTGCGCGCGGCACTCGCGCACGACTTCGCTCCTTGGGACCGCGACTTCTATCCGCTCTACGCCGGCGTTCGCGCACGCCTGCTACCGATCGCCGGCGTCGGCCCGGCCACGCACGCCTGCCTTCCCTTGCAGGCCTCGGGGCACTTCGTGATCGAGGCGGCACTCCGCACGTTCGTTCCGCGCGGCGGCAAAGTCCTGGTGCCGCAGACCGGCAGCTACGCGACGCGCTTGACGCGGCTCGCCCGCGAATGCGGACGCGACGTGCTTTCGCTCCCGGTTGCCGAAGACGCTCGGATCGATCCCGGTGCGGTTGCGGCCGCGCTCGCCGCCGACGCTGAAATCGGCCATCTTGCCTTCGTCTATAGCGAGACAAGCACGGGCGTCGTGCATGACGCCGAAGCCCTCGTCGCCGCCGCCCGCGCGCACGGCCGGCGCGTCATCATCGACGCCGTCTCTGCTTTCGGCGCACTGCCGCTCGATCTCTCTTCCATGCCAGAGGTCGATGCGGCACTCTTCACCGCCAACAAATGCCTCGAAGGCGTTTCGGGCCTGGCCTTCGCGATTTCACCCTGCGATCGGCTTGCCGGGTGTGCCGGCCAAGCGGAAAGCTGGTGCCTCGATCTCGCTGATGTTCACGCCCACGCCGAGCGCGTCGGCACCGGCAGCTTCCGCTTCACCCCGCCCGCGCAGGTGCTGAATGCGCTCTCGGTTGCGCTCGATCTCCTCGCCGCCGAGGGCGGCCGCGCGGCCCGGCTCGCCCGCTACGAGGCCAACCGGGATAGCCTTGCCGAAGGCCTGCGCGCGATCAGCCTCACGCCCTACTTGCCGCGGTCCCTGCAAGGCCCGATCGTGTTCAATGTGCTGGCTCCGGACGATCCGCGCTGGGACCTGCAATCCTTCGTTGATCGCCTGAAGGAGCGCGGATTCCTCATCAGCAATTTTTACGACACGGCAGAGCCGAGCTTCCGCGTCGGCCTGATCGGCGCGCTCGTCCCGGACGATTTCCGCGAAGCCGTCCGCGCGATGGACCAGGCGCTGGAAGCTCTCGGCATCCGCAAGCGCAAGGCCGCCTGAGCCCCAAGCGCCCGCCCCCTTCGGAGGGACCAAGCATGGCATCGATCGGAACGAGGCTTGCCGCTCTTCTGGGTTCGGTGCGCCGACCAGGGGACTTCTTTGCTGCCGGAACCGAAATGCTCGGCGCGCCCTCGATCGAGGTCGAGGGAGTGGGACCCGTGGCGCTCCCGCTTTTGCCGGTGCAGATCAAGCCGTTGCTTCGGGTGGCCACGCCCGCGCCCTACGGCCGCGGCACGGAGACGCTCGTCGATTCTGCCGTGCGCCGGTGCTGGCAGATCGGCCCCGAACGTGTCCGCCTGGGCGGGCGGTCGTGGGAAAGAACTCTGGCTTCGATCGTGGCGCGTGCGGCGGAGGGCCTCGGCGTCGCCGATCCCGTCACCGCCGCGTTCTACAAGCTCCTGCTCTATGATCAGGGCGGGTTCTTCGTCGGCCATCGCGATACCGAGAAGGCCGCAGGCATGTTCGCCACGCTGATCGTGGCGCTGCCCTCGATCTTCGCGGGCGGTGACCTCCTCATACGCCACAAGGGGCGCGAGGCGCGGCTCGACCTCCAGGCCGAAGCGGGCGAGGTGGCGTTCGCCGCCTTCTATGCCGACTGTCTGCACGAGGTATTGCCGGTAGCCGAAGGGTGCCGGCTGGTGCTCGTCTATAACCTGCTGCGTGTCGGCAAGAAGAACCCGCCGGAACCGCCAGACTATGCGAAGGAGCAGGACCAGGTTGCCACGCTCTTCGAGGAATGGCGCAAGGACGAGGACCGACCGGTGAAGCTCGTTTTTCCGCTCGAGCATGCGTACACGCCGGCCGAGTTCGGCTTCGCGGCGCTCAAGGGGGCAGATCGGGCGGTCGCCGGTGTGCTCGCGGCGGCTGCACAGCGATCCATGACCGATCTTTACCTTGCCGCGCTGACGGTCGAGGAGAGCGGCGCGGCGGAGTACGTGGAACGCTCCGGCTGGCGGCGCGGCGAAGAGGACGAATTCGAGGCAGGCGAGCTTTTCGATCGCAGCGTCACACTCTCGGATTGGCGGCGGAGCGACGGCGGCACGACCGTCCTCGGAGAAATTCCTGTCAAGGAAGACGAACTTTCACCCCCCGACGCATTGGAAGACCTCGATCCGGACGAGGAGCACTTCCAGGAGGCGACAGGCAACGAAGGAGCGAGCTACGAGCGCACCTACCGGCGCGCAGCACTGGTGCTCTGGCCGGAAGGTCGGCTCTTTGCGGTTCTTGTGCAGGCCGGGCTTGCGGTGACGCTGCCGTTTCTCGAAGCCGAGATAGCCGCGCTCGAAGCAAGCCCCGGCGAGGACTGGACAGCGCTCCGGCAGCGCGCCCAGAAACTTGCAACCGAAATTGTGGCAGCCTGGCCGAATATGGTGCAAGGATGGAACGACCCCGACCATCCTACCGAGACGGCGCGCATGCTCGGTCTCCTCACTCGGCTCGAGGACGCGGCGGGGATTGCGCGGCTGCTGGAAAGGGGCCTCGCCGACCGAGGCTTTGTGCCCGGCGATGCCGAGGCGATCGTTGCTTCTCTCGAGCCATTGTCGCCCCCGCAGCGTCCGCGGCTCATCGAGCGCATCGTGCGCGGCATGGCAGACGAACACCTTGAGACCGCGGGCCGCCTCCTCGCCATGGCGGCCAAGGTAGGTATGACAGGTCTGAACGATGCCGCGAAGCACCTGCTGGCGGCCCTGCCCGGCGATCCGGCACGCGCGCCGGCACGCCATTCGTGGGGACCCGAACCTCGCGTCAGACCGAGCTTCGTCGTCGATCTGTTGGCCGGCCTCGCTGCGATCGATCAGGAGATCGCTGCTGCCGCGGTCGAGCATCTCCTCGCCTGGCCTAAGACCTACGATATGGATCTGGTTCTCGTTCCTGCCTTGCGGGCGCTTACGGAGGGCGACATACGGCGCGAGGGACCAGCGAGCGCGCCGCTCATCGCTGCCTGCCGCGCACATCTCGCGCGACGCATCGCCGAGCCGCTGCAACCGCCGGCTGACGGGCGCCGGGAGAGCACTGTCGGCTGCCGTTGCACCCACTGCATCGCGCTCGCGCGCTTTCTTGCCGATCCTTTCGAGAAAAGCTGGACGCTTCGTGCCGCCGAGAGTGTGCGCCGACACGTCGCGGAGACGATCCGTCGCGCAGAGGCCGATGTCGATACGGTGACCGACAGGCGCGGCCGCCCCTACAGCCTGGTGTGCATGAAGAACCAGGCGAGCTACGAGCGGCGAGTGCGGCAGCGCGCGCAGGATCTTGCGGATCTGGCGCGGCTCGACGGCTGAGGGGCGGGCAGGGACCAAGGCCCGTGCCCGCCGCGGCTCAGCCGGCCGGTTCCGCAACGAACCGATAGAGTTCCCGCGCCGCCTCGGGCGAAACCTTGCCGTTTGCGACATCGGCCGCGATCGCCGCGCGGTCGCGCAGCGCGGGCTCGCCGCGCCCGCCGCCGCCGGCGGTGCGGATCAAGAGCCGATCGCCCTTCACCAGCCGCGCCACGATCTTCGAGGGGATCTCTTCCTCCTCGCCCGAGGCGCGGCGGATGATCGCGCCGGCGAAACCGCCCGGGCCGCCGCCGGCATAGCCCGCGGCCTGGCAGAAATGCCGCTCCGCCCGGTATGTCACGGTCGCTTCGCCATCGAGAATTTCGTATTCGTAGATGCCGCCTAAGCCGCCGCGCTGCCGGCCGGCGCCCCCCGAATCCCGATTGAGTGCCGCGCGGTGCACGCGAATCGGCGCTTCCATCATAAGCGCCTCGGCGGGCACGTTGAGGCAATTGCTGGCATCCGTTTCGATCACGTCCACGCCGTCCGAAGCGGGCCCCGCGCCGCTGCCGGCTACCAGAAGTTGCGAGGTGACGTAACGCCCGCCGTCAGCGCGCACTCCGCCGAAATGCAGGATCAGGATTTCGCTTGCCGAATCCGCCGGCACGCGCTCGGGCGCTGCTTGGCGCAAGGCGCCGAGGATGCAGCCCGTGATGCGCTTGATCGTCGAAGTCCGGCAGCCGGTCGGCGCCGGCTCGCGCGGATTGACGAGGCTGCCTTCGGGGAGCGCGAGCGCGATCGGCCGGAAGCAGCCGCCGTTGTTGGGGATGAGGCCCTTCGGGTCGGTTACCGCGCGCAGCCCGAAGCACGCCGCCGCGTAAGAGCCTGAGGGAACCGCGTTGAACGGGCCACGCACTTGCGCCGAAGTGCCGGTGAAATCGCAGATCATCGTGCCGTTGCCGAGAGTGACCGCAACCTCGATCCTGACCAGCCTGTCCAGATCGACGCCGTCATTGTCGAGAAAATCGTGATAGCGCCAGGTGCCCTGCGGAAGGGCCGCGAGCGCGCGGCGCGTCATCAGCTCGGAGCGGTCCAGAAGCTCGGCGAAAAGGCCGGCGAGGAACTCCTCCCCGTAGGTCGGGGCGAGTGCCGCGAGCCGCCGCGCGCCGATCGTGCAAGCGGCGATCTCCGCATTGAGATCGCCCATCAGAATCTCCGGCAGGCGCACGTTGCGGCGCAGGAGCGCGAGCAGCGTTTCGTTGGGCGTGCCCGCGTCGTAGAGGCGGAGCAGAGGGATACGCAGGCCTTCCTGGAAAATCTCCGTCGCGTTGGTTGGTGTGGAACCCGGTGCCATTCCGCCCACGTCCTGGTGGTGCGTCATCGCCGCACTGATCGCGAGCACTTGTCCGCCGGTGAATACCGGCATCATGACGGCGATGTCGGGCAGGTGCGTGCCGCCCTGATAGGTGTCGTTCAGGATGAAGATGTCGCCCTCGCGCATCGACGAGATGGGCACGCTCTGCAGCAGGTGACCGACCATGGGCACGAGCGCGCCGAGATGGATCGGCACAGCCAGCGCCTGTGCGAGCGTTTCGCCCCTGATCGTGAAGAGGCTCGCCGAGGCATCGAGCCCTTCCTTGACGATCGCCGAGAAGGCGCTTCTGACCAGCGTGAGCTGCATCTCGTTGGCGATGCCGTCAAGCTTGTTGCGCACCACCTCGAGAGTCACCGGATCAACCCGCGTCATGTGCCTGCTCCCATCGCCGGCCGCAGCATCAGGCTCGCATCCGCCCGCACCTCTGCCTGCCATCCGGGCGGAATGAGCGTCGTCGTATCCGCCTGCTCGACAATCGCCGCACCCGCGAGCAGCATTCCGGGAGCGAGCGCATCGCGAAGATGGATCGCCGTCATCGCGGCGCCGGACTCGAATCGCGCCACGCGCTCTGCCAAGGCCGGCGCTTCCGCCAAGACCGAATTCCCCTGTGGTATCGCGCTCCCGCCCGCGCGGTGCACGGCGCGCAGATTGACGATCGCAACCCGCGCCTCCATGCAATGGCCGTAAATGCGGTCATGCAGCGCAAGAAAATCCGCGTGCAGCCGCGCCAGAGGATCCGCGCCGTCCGGATCGAGCGGCACGGCGATGGAGTACGACTGGCCAATATACCACATGTCGGCGAAGTAGCGGATGACGACCGTGGCGGGATCGATCTTCTCGAGCGCCATCAGTGCGGCCGCGGTGCGGTCAAGATCGGCAAGCGCGTCCCGCACCTCCCTCTGCGACGCCTCGACGCGCGGGCGATGAAACGCGGCGGAGACCTCGTGCTCGACAGGTGCCGCCAGCAGCCCCGCCGCCGAGAGTACGCCCGGATGCCGCGGAACCAGAATCTTGCCGATGCCAAGCTCCGCTGCCAGTGCCGCCGCGTGGATCGGCCCGGCGCCGCCCAACGCCACGAGCGTGAAGCGGCGCGGATCGAAGCCGCGGCGGATCGAGACGAGCCGGATCCCCTCGACCATCGCCGCATTCACCACGCGATGAATGCCAAGCGCCGCTTCCTCGACCGAAAGCCCGAGCGGGCGGGCGATCCGCTGCTCGATTGCCGCCTCCGCGCGGCCAGGGTCAAGCGGCAAGAGCCCGCCGGCGAAGAACCTGGGATCGAGATAACCGAGCACGATCGAGGCGTCCGTCACCGTCGCCTCCTGCCCGCCGCGCCCGTAGGCCGCCGGACCGGGTTCCGCGCCGGCGGAGTGCGGCCCGACGCGCAGGCCGCCCGCCTCGTCGATCCAGGCGATGCTGCCTCCGCCTGCGCCGATCGTGTTCAGGTCCACCATCGGCGCGCGAACGGGAAAGCCGGCGATCGTACCCTCGGCGCGGATCACCGGCTCGCCGCCTTCGATCAGCGCGATGTCGCTCGAAGTGCCGCCGACGTCGATGCTGATCAGATCCATCTCGCCGGCGGAACGGCCTACGGCGGCTGCGCCGATCACCCCGGCGGCCGGGCCGGAGAGAAAGAGCCGGACCGGCCGTCGCCGTGCGACCGTGGCACCGGCAAGCCCGCCGCGCGACTGCATGACCATGAGCGGCGCACCGATACCGGCAGCGGCAAGGCCATCCTCCAGGCGTCCGAGATACCGATCGACCACCGGCTTCATGGTGGCATCGAACGCGGTCGCGACGGTGCGCTCGTACTCACGGAAGGCGCGGTCAACATCCGAGGAGAGCGAGACCATGAGGTCGGGATGCCGTGCAAGAATGATCTCTCGCGCGCGCCGCTCGTGCGCCGGATCGAGAAAGGAGAACAGGAACACGACTGCGATCGCGGCGACGCCGAACGCGGCAAGATCATCGGCAGCGCGCGCCACCCCTTCCTCGTCCAGCGGAACGATCACGCGGCCGTCTGCACCGCGTTGTTCCGTGACCTCGCGCCGGAGATGCCCGGGCGCGAGGAAGCCCGGCGTGACGGGCTCGAGGATGACGCGATAGAGCGCGGGGCGAAGCTGCGCGCCGATCTCCAGCACGTCGCGAAACCCTGCGCTCGTGATCAGCCCGATCTTCGCGCCCTTGCGCTCGAGAATCGCATTGGTCGCGATCGTCGTTCCATGCAGGAAGCGCGTGATCGTGCCGGGCGTGACCTCGGCCTCGCGCTCGAGACGTTCAACCGCCTCGATCACGGCCCGCGCAGGATCCTCCCGGGTCGTCGGCAGCTTCAGGATGAAGGGCGGTGCTCCGGGACGATCGCAGACGATGTCGGTGAACGTGCCGCCGATATCGACACCGGCGGCGATAGGAGCGCAGGGCAGGGCGCCCGGCGCAGGCTCCGGCTGGGTCATTGCAAGGAGGGAGAGTCCGTTTGCGCTCGCGCAAGTCTATCCCGAGGGCTTGGCGGCGGACAGAGGGGGAGTGGATCTGGCCGTGCCGGCAGATCGGTGAGAGGCTCGCCACCTCTGAAGCGGGAGCATGCAATGCCGGCAACAACGAAGGTCGCCCCAAGGGTTGCGATCATCACCGCCGCGAGCGCCGGGCTGGGTGCCGCCGCCGCCCGCGGGCTTGCCGCACGCGGCTGGAAGCTCGCCCTTCTCGCGCGCTCCACCCGGGTGGAGGAGGTTGCGGGCGAGTTGGGGGCGATCGCTCTCACGGGCGACGCCGCCGTGCCCGAGGATCTCCAGCGCCTCGTGGAGCGCGCGCTCGCCGCGTACGGTCGCATAGACGGCGCGGTCATCAGCACCGGGCATCCGGCGAAGGGCGCCATCACCGCGATTGCGGATGCGGACTGGCACGCCGCGCTCGACCTCCTCCTCCTGCCCACGCTCCGACTCGCGCGCCTCCTCTTGCCGGCCTTCCGCGCCGCCGCCGGCGGGGCGATCGTCGCCGTCTCGGCTTACGGCGCGAAGGAGCCGGATCCCGCTTTTCCACTCTCCTCGGTCTTCCGCGCCGGCCTCTCTGCCGCCGTCAGGCTGCTCGCCCGCGAGCACGCGCGGGAGAACATCCGGGTCAACGCGGTGCTGCCCGGCTTCTTCGACAATTTCCCGCCCACCGCAGAGAACATCGCCCGCATCCCTGCCGGCCGCTACGGTCGCGTGGACGAGCTTGCGTCGGCGATCGCCTTCCTGCTCTCCGACGAGGCCTCCTACATCACCGGCCAGAACCTGCTGGTGGACGGCGCGCTCGTCTCCGCGATCTGACGCGCTCTCCGGCCCCGCGGGTTTGACAGCACCGCTGAGCCACCGCAGGCTCCAGCCCTCCTTGCAGAGCGGAAAGGAAGAGGCGTGACGCAGGTTTCGAGCCTCGGCACCGACGTGGGCGGCACATTCACCGATCTCGTCCATATCGACGCAGCAGGCGGAATGCGTTGCATCAAAGTGCCGAGCGTGCCGGCCGAGCCCGGTGCCGGGGTGCTCGCAGGCATCGACGAGCTGCTCGCTGCGTCCGGCGCAGCACCCGCGGCGAACCGCGTTTCCTGGCGCACGATCCTGCACGCGCACAGCTCCACCGTCGCGACCAACGCGCTGATCGAGCGCAAGGGCGCCCGCGTCGGGCTCATCGTCACTGCCGGGTTCCGTGATCTCTTCGAGTTGCAGCGACTTGCGGTGCCGCACCCGATGCGCTCGGACTCGCGCCGGCCCCTCCCGCTCGTGCCGCGCGCGCTGGTGCGTGAGGTCCGCGGTCGGCTCGGCGCGGACGGGCACGAGCTCGAGCCGCTCGATGAAGCAGGCGCGGTGGAAGCGGGACGGGCACTCGCTGCCAGGGGCGTCGAGATTTTGGTGCTCGTGCTGCTGCACAGCTATCGCAATCCCGCGCACGAACGCGCCGCGCGCTTGGCGATCGAGGCGGCGGGCCTGCCGCTCCGCGTCGAGCTTTCGAGCGAGGTCTGGCCACAGGCACGCGAGTACGAACGCGGCGTCCTCGGTGCGATCAACGCGAGCGTGCGCGGCATCGTCGAATCCTACCTTGATCGCCTCGCCGGCGGTCTCGCCGGGCGCGGCATTGCCACCCAGCCGATGATCGCGCGCTCGAACGGCGGCGCCGAACTCGCATTCAGCATGCGTCGCCATCCGGTGGTGGCACTGCTCTCCGGGCCTGCCGCCGGCGTAAGCGGGGCGGCCGCGGAGGCGGCGGACGCCGGGTGGCAGGCGGCCGACCTCATGACGCTTGATGTCGGCGGCACAAGCGCCGATATCGGCGTCATCCGCGAGGGCAAGCCGATCCTGAGCTCCGAAGAGCACATCGCGGAATTTCCCGTCCTGATCCCGACCATCGCCGTCTCCTCGATCGGCGCGGGCGGCGGTTCGATCCTCTGGCTCGATTCCGCCGGTACGTTGAAGGTGGGGCCGCGCAGCGTCGGTGCGGATCCCGGGCCGGCCTGCTACGGCACGCGCGGTTCGCTCGTGCCGGCGCTCACGGATGCCTTCCTGGTCGCGGGCTTCCTCGCCCCTGGCCAGAAGCTCGGAGGCAAACTGCCGCTCCAGCCAGAACCTGCGCGGCGCGCGCTCGACACGATCGGCGCACGGCTCGGCTGGACGGCCGAAGAAGTGGCGGACGGCGCGATCCGCGTCGCCGTCGCCCTGATGGCGGCCGAGGCCTCGAACGTGCTCGCACGCCGCGGCGTCGATGCGCCGCGCTTCCGCATGGTCGCCTTCGGCGGCGCCGGCCCGCTTGTCGCCGCACTCCTCGCCGAGGAGATCGCGATCGATCAGATCCTGATCCCGCGGTTCCCGGGCGGGCTCTCCGCGCTCGGCGCCGCGCGCGCGGATCTCGAGGGCGATATCGTGACGCCCGTCTATCGACGCGCCGACAGCCTCGACGTTGGCGAACTCGCGCGCCTGCACCACGACCTGAGCGCCGAGGCACGCGCCTGGATCGCCGAGCAGGCGCGCGGCATCACGGTTGATCGCAGCGAGATCCTGCTATCCGCCGAGATGCGCTACGACGGGCAGGGCTACGACGTTACCGTGCCGCTCGACGCCGCTTGGCTCGAAAAGGGGGACAACGCGGCGATCCTCGGGGCCTTCGCCGCCGCGCATCGCACTGCCTACGGTCATGCGAACGAAGAGGCGAAGGCTTGGCTCAAGGAACTGCGCGCGCACGTCACCGGCCGCGTTCCGAAACCTCCGGAATCCGTTCCGCCCGCCACCGCCGCGGCCGCGCCCCCGCCGGGTCGCCGAACGCTTCGGTTGAACGGTCACGAAATAACGGCCTCGGTGCACGAACGCGAAGCATTGACCCTCGATACAATCCTCGCCGGCCCCGCGATCGTCGATCAGCTCGACACCACGACGCTGATCCCGCCCGACTGGCAGGCGCACGTCCTCATCTCAGGCGCGCTGGCGCTGGAAAGAACAGGGGAAAGAGGCTGATGCTGGAGCGTGAGCCGGCCGCGAAGGAGGCCGTTGAGGTCGAGATCTTCGCCAATCTCTTCAAGGCAGTGGCGGACGAAATGGCGTGGATCGTGCTGCGCTCCTCGCACACCACGTTTGTCAAGGAGACGCAGGATTTCGGCGTCTCGCTCGTCTCGCTCGAAGGCGAGGTGTTCGCCTATCCCTATGGCAGCGGGGCGACGCCGCTGATGGGCGTGCCCATGCACGCGGGAACGAAAGCGGTCAGGGACTGGGCGCCGGGCGACGTGCTGATCACCAACGACCCCTACAGCACGGGCGGGATGGTGATGCACCTCAACGACATCTACCTCTTCCGCCCCGTCTTCGCGGGTGCGCGGCTGCTCTGCTTCGCCTGGACCTTCATCCACTGCACCGATGTCGGGGGCTACGCACCCGGCAGCATCGACATGCAGAACAACGAGGTGTTCCAGGAGGGCCTGCGCCTTCGCCCCGTCCGGCTTTACCGCAAGGGCGAGCTCAACCAGGAGCTCTGGACGATCTTCGCCGACAATTGTCGCATTCCCGCGCTGAATTGGGGCGATATCAGTGCCTGCACAGCGGCGCTCGCGCGCGCCGAGCAGAGGCTTGCGAGACTCGCAGAGCGTTACGGGTTTGCGGCCGTTACGGCTGCGATCGGGGCCACGCTCGACCGGACCGAGCGGATCGCCCGCGGCGTGCTCGGCACGATTCCGCGCGGCACCTGGCGGTTCATCGAGTACTTCGAAGACGACTACGTGAGCGATCTGCCCGTCCGCCTCGCGGTTGCCGTGACGCCCGGGGAGAACGGCAGCGTCGAACTCGATTTCCGCGGCTCCGATCCGCAGGTGCGTGCCGCCCTCAATCTTCCCACAGGCGGCATGCGCCACCATCCGTTCCTTTCCATCGCGCTTATCAATTTCGTCGTCACACACTCTGAGGCGATCCACATCAACGCCGGCATCTTGCGCTGCATTGACCTCGTGCTCCCGGACGCCTCGGTCGTGAATGCCGCGTTCCCCGCCGCCTGCGGCATGCGCTACACGACGGCGATGCGCATCCACGATCTTGTGCTCGGCGCACTGACGCAGGCGATGCCCGACCGCGTGCCGGTGAGCGGGGCGAGCAATCTCGTGGTGACATACATCTCTACGTCCGAGCTCGGCGAGCGCGGCCGCGTCGTTGTCGCGAACCCGGTCTCGGGCGGCTCCGGCGGAAGTGCCGAGCGCGATGGCGTCTCCGGCACCGATCTTACGGTTGCGTTCCTGCGCAACGTGCCGGTCGAGGTGCTGGAAACCGAGGCGCCGGTTGTCGTGCGCCGCTTCGACCTCAATCCGGACAGTGAGGGGCCAGGGAAATTGCGCGGCGGCTTCGGCGTACAATACGAACTGGAGATACGCCATCCGAGTGCGGTCGTCGTGATGCGCGGCAAGGATCGCCATCGCATGGCGGCCTGGGGCGCAGCCGGCGGCGGCGCCGCCGCGGTCAGCGGCAACACGGGACTGCGCCCGGGATTGGCGCCGCACGAGATCGGCAAGCAGACGGTTTATAGGCCGGAGCTCGGTGAGGTGATCCGCCTCTGGAGCGGCGGGGGAGGGGGCTATGGCGATCCCACAGCGCGCGATGCTCTGCTCGTTGCTGCCGACGTCGCGGCCGGGCTGATTTCTCCGGCCCGTGCGCGCGAGATCTATGGCGTCGTGCTCGCCGGCGATGACGTGGACGAAGTGGCAACGGCCGCCTTGCGCGCGCAAATGCCCGCGCGGGGGAAGGGATTCGATCTCGGCCTCGCGCGCAGCGAGTGGGAGCGCGTGCACGGCGAGGCGGCGGAACGCATTTCCGCCTGGCTGCCCACGCTTCCCGCAGGTGTCCGCCGCTTTGCCGAAGGCGCGGTCTATCGCGCGTTGCACGCAGGCGGGCCGGGACCCTACGAGGGCGCGGCGATCGAGGCTGCGATCGCAGAGGTGGCGGAGGCGATCGACTGCTCCGTCTGATGTCCGGGCGGCTCGGGCGGGGCGTGCCCGCAGCGCGACCGAAAGCGGCCGCGCACGCGCGCGCTGCCTCGGCTCGTCAGTAAAGCCGGACCGAGGAGAGAGGCGGCCCGGCGAAGTCGAAGAACAGGCGACCAAGATCGTGGAGCGTGCCTTTTTCGGGGCTCTGCTGCTCCACCGCGTGGTAGAGGTCCGCGATGCGCCCTTCGATTGTCCATTGCGCGCCATCGAGCAGCAGCCTGCGGTCGATCGGGTCGAGCAACCAGAAAGAGGCGACCTCCAGAGCGCTCTTGAAGCGTTGCCACTCGGCGGTGGAGAGCGCGAGGGAGACAGGCCGAGGGTTCGCACCCAGTCGGAAATATTTCCGCTTCAACGTGATCTCCTCGCCTTCGCGGGTGATCCGCACGTAGGCGAAACCGTCGAACGAGCTCAGCCACGCGAAACGATAGACCTCCTCGCCCGGACAGGCGCAGAGCGGCGGTTCATCGGTTCGAGAATAGAATGACACGGTTCGCTCTGCACGACAGCACGGGATGGTCGCAATTTCGTCCGAGGGAATCCGATCCGAGAGCGCATACGGGCAATGGGAGGGCAGCAGGAACATCGACAATCTCCGGCTGAAGCGATGGGGATCGGGGACGGCGGCGCGAGGTTCCCGGGCGACGATGCTTTCCTTTGCGGGCATCGCCGGCTCAGCCGGAGGCGCCGCGGGGCGCGCGGGTGAGGAGGGCGCGGGCGCGCTCGAGGTCGGCGAGCGTATCGACGCCGAGCGGCTCGGCCTCGATCAGCGTGGCGTCGATGCGCATGCCGTGTTCGAGGGCGCGGAGCTGCTCGAGGTTCTCGCGCTGTTCGAGAACGCCGCGCGGGAGCGCGACGAAACGCTCGAGTGCGGCACGGTGATAGGTGTAGAGCCCGACGTGATGATAGTGCGGGCCGGCGCCGCCGGGGATGATTGCTCGGCTGAAATAGACGGCGCGCCCGGTCATGGCGCCGGGCGCGATCGAGAGCGCGATTTTCACCACCTGAGGGGCCTGCGATTCGAGCGGATCGGCGATGACGGTGGCGAGCGTCGAAATGCTCACCTCGGGATCGTCGAGCGGGCGTAGCGTAACACGGAGGACCGCGGGATCGATGGTCGGGAGATCACCCTGCAGCACGACCACGACGTCGTGGCGGCGATCGGGATCGGTCAGGGCCAGCGCCGCCTGCACGCGGTCCGAGCCGGTGGGAAGCCCGGGATCGGTGAGCACCGCCTCGCCGCCCACGGCGCGGACGGCATCCATGATCGGGGTATCGCCGCAGGCAACCAGCACCGGGCCGATGTCGGCCTCCAAGCCGCGGCGCCACACATGCACGATCATCGGCTCGCCGGCGATGTCGGTGAGCGCTTTGCCGGGCAGGCGAGTGGAACCGAGGCGGGTCGGGATGACGACGACGGGATGCACCGGAAGCGCTTGCAGGGAGGTTTGTCGGAGAAGCGGGCCAGGGTTGACGCAACAAGCATGGCAGGACGAGGAACGCTTCCTCATCCTGCCAAGCGAAGCTGCGTTCTCTCCCTAAACTTGGCCCGGTCAGCTTGGTCCAAGCCCCACCCTCTGTTAGCCGTTCGGCATTCCCGTGTCACGCATTTTCATGCCGGCGCCAGCAGAAATTTCCCGAACCTATTGCGTAGCGTTGTTGTGCAGCGCACAAAAATTGCATAGCCACTCGGTTTGGCCGCGCCGGGCAAGGCTATCTGGCCGTGCACGGGCAGGGCCTGTAGCGTGCGGCCCGCCGTGAACGAAGGACCAACCGCGCGATGCGCCTTTCCCGCAGTCTTGTGCCCACCTTGAAGGAAACGCCGGCCGAGGCGCAGATCGTCTCGCACCGGCTGATGCTGCGCGCGGGACTGGTGCGGCAGACGGCGGCCGGCATTTACGCTTGGCTTCCGGCCGGTCTCCGCGTGCTGCAGAACGTGGCGGCGATCGTGCGTGCCGAACAGGACGCAGCCGGCGCACAGGAGCTTCTGATGCCGACCATCCAGCCGGCCGAGCTTTGGCGCGAGAGCGGGCGCTACGAGGATTACGGCAAGGAAATGCTGCGGCTCAAGGACCGGCACGAGCGGGATCTCGTCTATGGGCCGACCAACGAGGAGATGATCACCGACCTCTTCCGCCAGTCGGTCCATTCCTACCGCGCGCTGCCGCAGATCCTCTACCACATCCAGTGGAAGTTCCGCGACGAGGTCAGGCCGCGTTTCGGCGTGATGCGTGGGCGCGAGTTCCTGATGAAGGACGCCTACAGCTTCGACATCGACTATGCAGGCGCGGTGGTGAGCTACCGGCGGATGATGCTCGCCTATATGCGCACCTTCCGGCGCATGGGACTCAAGGCCATTCCGATGCGGGCCGAATCGGGGCCGATCGGCGGTAACATGAGCCACGAATTCATCATCCTCGCCCCGACCGGGGAGAGCGCCGTCTATTACGACGCCGCATTCGAGGAGATCGATTATTCGGCAAGCGGGTTCAACATCTTCTCCGATGCCGATCTCGAACACTTCTTCACCCTGATGACGACGCACTACGCGGCGACCGACGAGAAGCACGACGCCGCGGCGTGGGCGGAGCTCACCCTCGGGCGCAAGCGCGAGGGGCGCGGCATAGAGGTGGGCCACGTGTTCTATTTCGGCACCAAATACAGCGCGGCGATGGGTTTCTCCGTGGCCGGGCCGGACGGGCGACCGGTCGCGCCCGAGATGGGCAGCTACGGCATCGGCGTGAGCCGGCTGGTGGGGGCCTTGATCGAGGCGTTCCACGACGAGGCGGGGATCATCTGGCCGGACGCGGTGGCGCCGTTCCGCACCGCGATCCTGAACCTCAAGCCGGGCGACGCGGCGTGCGACCGGATAGCTGAAGGACTCTACGAGAAGCTGGCGCCCTCGGCGCTCTACGATGACCGCGACGAGCGGGCAGGGGTCAAGTTCGCCGACGCCGACCTGATGGGCCATCCCTGGCAGATTGTGGTCGGGCCGCGCGGAGCCGCCGCAGGGCGGGTGGAGCTGAAGCGCCGGGCGAGCGGGGAACGCGAGGAGGTCGGGACCGAGTCAGCGCTCGCGCGCATTATTTGAGCATGTTCGGCGCCTTCGAGCGGAAGGTCGCATTCCGCTATCTGAGGTCGCGGCGCGGCGAGCGCTTCGTCTCGGTGATCGCCGGCTTCTCGCTCCTCGGCATCGCGCTCGGCGTGGCCACGCTGATCATCGTCATGAGCGTGATGAACGGCTTCCGCCAGGAACTCCTGGCACGGATCCTCGGGCTGAACGGTGATCTCGGCGTGTACGGAGCGGGTGTGGCGATCGCGGATTACGGCGCCATCGCGAAGACGATCCGCGGCCTGCCCGGCGTGACCTCCGCGGTGCCGATCGTCGAAGGCCAGGCACTGCTCACCAACGATCATGGTGGCGCGATCGGCGGGCTCATCCGCGGCATCAGCCGGAGCGATCTCGAGCGGCTGAGGTCGGTTAGCCGGCATATCGTAGCCGGCAGCCTCAAGGATTTCACGGGCCAGGATGCGGCGGCAATCGGGAGCGGCGTGGCCGCGCAACTCGGCCTCACGATTGGCAGCCGCATCACGCTCCTCTCCCCGCAAGGAGCGGCGACGGTCTTCGGCACCATCCCGCGCATCCGCTCCTACAAGGTGGTGGCGATCTTCCAGGTGGGGATGAACGAATACGATTCGAGCTTCATGTTCATGCCGCTCGAGGCTGCGCAGCTTTTCTTCCGCAAGCAGGGAGAGGCGACGCAGATCCAGGTGACGCTGAAAAGCCCCGACGCGGTGGGCGCGGCGGAGGCAACCATCGCGCGTGCGCTCAAGGGCCAGCCCCTCAGGCTCATCGACTGGCAGCAGGCGAACAACAGCTTCTTCGCCGCCGTCACCGTGGAACGGAACGTGATGTTCCTGATCCTGACGCTGATCATCCTGGTCGCCGCCTTCAACATCATCTCCTCGCTCATCATGATGGTAAAGGACAAGACCGGCGATATCGCGGTGCTGCGTACCATCGGTGCGAGCCGCGGGGCGGTGATGCGCATCTTCCTGATGTGCGGCGCATCGGTGGGCGTGGTGGGAACGCTCGCCGGCACGCTCCTCGGCGTGGTGTTCTGCCGCAACATCGAGACGATCCGGCAATGGTTGCAGTCACTCACCGGCACCAACCTCTTCAATCCCGAGGTCTATTATCTCGAACAGCTTCCCGCCGTGCTCGATTGGGGCGAGGTGGCGCGGGTGATCCTGATGGCGCTGGCGCTTTCGTTCCTGGCGACGATCTATCCGAGCTGGCGGGCGGCGCGCACGGATCCGGTGGAAGCGCTCCGGCATGAATGAGGTGCTGGCGCTCAGGGGCCTCAAGCGCATCTATCGCACCGGGGCGGGCGGGCTGGCGGTGCTGCGCGGCGTCGATCTCGCGCTCGCGGCGGGCGAGATCGTGGCGCTGGTGGCACCCTCCGGGGCGGGGAAGTCCACGCTCCTGCACCTGGCCGGTCTGCTCGATACGCCGGACGGCGGAGCGGTCGTGCTCGAGGGGCAGGATGCGGCGAAGCTCGCGGATGCCGGCCGCACCGAGCTTCGGCTCCGGCGCATCGGGTTCGTCTATCAGATGCATCATCTTCTCTCCGAGTTCAGCGCGGTGGAGAACGTGATGCTTCCGCAGATGATCGCCGCGGTACCGCGGCGGGTGGCGGAGGAACGGGCGATGGCGCTCCTGTCCTCCTTCGGTTTGGCGGCGCGCGCGAGGCATCTGCCGGGCGCGCTCTCGGGCGGCGAGCAACAGCGGGTGGCGATCGCGCGCGCGCTGGCCAACCGGCCGGCGGTACTGCTGGCCGACGAGCCGACCGGCAACCTCGACGTGGCGACGGCGGGGGTGGTGTTCGAGGAGCTGCTGGCGCGCGCACGCGAGCACGGCCTCGCCGCGCTGATCGCGACACACAATCCTGATCTGGCCGCGCGGATGGATCGCCAGGTGACGCTCGAAGAGGGTAGGATCGCGAATTTCGCCTGATAGAGAGTCGAGGACAAGCCGTGCCCCACGCCGATTTCGTGCATCTTCGCGTGCATTCCGCCTACTCGCTGAGCGAGGGCGCGATCAAGGCGGGCGCCATCGGTGCGCTCGCGGCGGCCGCTGGCATGCCCGCGGTGGCGCTCACCGATTCGGGGAACCTGTTCGGCGCGCTGGAGTTCAGCGAGGCAACGGCGGGGGTAGGCGTGCAGCCGGTGATCGGTTGCCAGGTGGGGCTGGCGCGCAGCGGAGGCCCGAGGCAGGCACCCGATCCGCTGGTGCTGCTGGCCCAGGACGAGGCGGGGCTGGCCAACTTGCAGCGCGTTTCGTCGCTTTCGTTCCTCGAAACCGATCCCGGGCTCGGGCCACGCTTGCCGCTGGCACGCATCGCCGAGCACGCTGAAGGGCTGATCCTGCTGACTGGCGGAACCATGGGGCCTCTCGGTCGGCTGCTGGCGGAAGGCCAGGCGGCGGAAGCCGAGGTACTGCTCGCGGCGCTCGATGAGGCGTTTCCGGACCGGCTGGCGGTGGAACTGAACCGGCACGGGCTGGCGATCGAGCGGGCGATCGAGCCCGCGCTGATCCGGCTTGCCGAGGAGAGAGGGCTGCCGCTGGCGGCCACCAATGATTGCCTGTTCGCGGATCCGGCAATGTTCGAGGCACAGGACGCGCTCCTTTGCATCGCCGAAGGGCGGCTGCTCGCCGAAACCGACCGCAGGCGGGCAACGCCGGAGCAGTGGTTCAAGCCGGCTTCGATGATGCGGGCCCTCTTCGCCGATCTGCCGGATGCCTGCGACAACACACTCGCGATCGCCGCGCGCTCTGCCGTGATGGCGGAGGCAAGGAGGCCCCTGCTGCCGCGCTTCCCGAAGCTCGGTCCCGGGGCAAGCGAAGAAGAGACGCTCGCGGCGATGGCGCGCACCGGGCTCGCACAGCGGCTCGCGGGGGCGGAGGAGGCGGTGGGGGCCCGCTATCAGGACCGGCTCGAATACGAGCTCGGCGTGATTGCGCGGATGGGTTTCGCCGGCTACTTCCTGATCGTTGCCGATTTCGTGCAATGGGCCAAGTCGCACGGAATTCCGGTCGGGCCGGGGCGCGGCTCGGGCGCCGGATCGGTGGTGGCTTGGGCGCTCACGATCACCGATCTCGACCCGATCCGCTTCGGCCTCCTCTTCGAGCGCTTCCTCAATCCCGAGCGTGTGTCGATGCCCGACTTCGACATCGATTTCTGCCAGGAGCGGCGCGACGAGGTGATCGCCTACGTGCGGAACGAATACGGCGCGGACCGGGTGGCCCAGATCATCACCTTCGGCACGTTGCAGGCCCGCGTGGCCGTGCGCGATGTAGGGCGCGTGCTCGGCCTGCCGTACGGGCAGGTGAACAAGGTGGCCGAACTCATCCCGAACAACCCGGCGCATCCGGTGAGCCTCGAGCAGGCGATCGCGACCGAGCCCAGGCTCGCCGCGATGCGCGATCAGGACGAGGAGATTCGCCGGCTCTTCGAGATCGCGCTTCGCATCGAGGGGCTCTACCGCCACGCCAGCACGCACGCGGCCGGCGTCGTCATCGGCGATCGGCCGCTGATCGAGCTCGTTCCTCTTTATCGCGACCCGCGCTCCGAATTCCTGGTCACTCAGTACTCGATGAAGCACATCGAGCATGCAGGCCTCATCAAGTTCGACTTCCTCGGGCTGACCACCCTCACTGTGCTGAAGCGGGCTCAGGATTTTCTGGCGGCACTCGGCATTGCGGTCGATCTGGAGCGGCTGCCGCTCGACGATCCGGCCACCTACGCGATGCTCGGCCGGGGCGATGCGGGCGGGGTGTTCCAGTTCGAAGGCCAGGGCATGCGCGACGTGCTGCGCCAGATGCGCCCGGACCGCTTCGAGGACCTGATCGCGGCGGTGGCGCTCTACCGGCCGGGGCCGATGGCGAACATTCCCGCCTTCTGTCAGCGCAAGCACGGCGAGGCGTGGGAGCCGCCGCACCCGGCGCTCGCCGAGATCCTGGGCGAGACCTATGGAATCATGGTGTACCAGGAGCAGGTGATGCAGATCGCCCAGGTGCTCGCCGGCTACAGCCTGGGCAGCGCCGATCTGTTGCGCCGCGCGATGGGAAAGAAGATCCGCGCGGAAATGGAGAGCCAGCGCGAGACCTTCACCAAGGGTGCAGTGGCGCGCGGCATCGCGGAGGCCAAGGCGGTCGAGATCTTCGATCTGATGGCGCGCTTCGCGGATTACGGCTTCAACAAGAGCCACGCTGCCGCCTACGCACTGGTGGCCTACCAGACGGCGTGGATGAAGGCGAACCATCCGGCCGTGTTCCTGGCCGCGTGCATGAGCCTCGCGCTCTCGAATACCGACAAGCTCGCGGCTTACCGCCAGGAGGCGGCCAGGCTCGGCATCGCCGTGCTGCCGCCGGACATCAATCGCTCGGGCGCGGACTTCTCGGTCGAGCGTGACGATGCGGGCGCGCTTGCCGTGCGCTACGCACTCGCGGCGGTGAAGAAGGTGGGGCTGGCGGCGATGCAGGCGGTGGTGGCCGCGCGCGGCAACCGGCCGTTCGCCGATATCGGCGATTTCGCGCGGCGCGTCGATCCGCGGCACCTCAACCGCATGCAGCTCGAAAACCTTGTCAAGGCCGGCGCCTTTGATGCGCTGGAGCTGAACCGGTCGCAGCTTTTTGCCGCCTGCGAAACGATCCTGAAGCGCGCGCAGGTGGTGGCGGCCGAGACGGGCAGCGGGCAGATCGGCCTTTTCGGCGGCGCGGAGGCCGAGGCGCTCGAGCTGCCGCGGCTGGCCGATTGGCCGCCGATGGAGCGGCTGGCCAACGAGGCCGAGGCGATCGGGTTTCACCTCTCCGCTCATCCGCTCGATGCCTATGCAACCGTGCTCAAACGCATGGGAGCCGTGCCGAGCAACCGAATCGAGGCGCGCGCGGCGGCGGGCGCGGCGCGGCTCAAGCTCGCCGGCACGGTGATCGCGATCAAGGAGCGCACCACGCGGACGGGGAACCGGATGGCGTGGGTGAGGCTCTCCGACGGTGGGGGCACGTTCGAGGTCACCCTGTTCAGCGAGGTGCTGGCGCGCACGCGAGGGCTCCTGGAAGCGGGAGCGAACCTGCTGGCCACCGCCGACGTCCGGCTCGATGGGGAAAGCCTGCGCATCACGGCGCACGAGATCGCGCCGCTCGATGAGGCGGCCGCGGCGGCCGGGGAAGGGCTCCGGGTGTGGCTCGACCGGGTGGAAGCGGTGGGGCCGATCCGCGCCTTGCTGGGCCACGAGGCGGGCGGGCGCGGGCGGGTGCTCCTGTTGCCCCGGCTCGAGCGCGCGGAGGCGGTGGAGATCGCGCTGCCCGGCGGCTTCCGGGTGACGCCGCGACTGGCGCAGGCGCTCAAGCTCGTGCCCGGGGTGGAACGGGTCGAGGCGCTCTGAAGGGGGTATCAGTCCGTCATTGCCAGCAGGCGCTCGGTCTCTCGGAGGATTGCGTTGGTCAGTTCGGTGCCTTCCGGGCCTGCCTCGCGGGCGAGGTGGAGAGCCCGGTACTCGTCCTCCATCGCCGCCGTGGGCGTGGGCCACGGGGGCGCGGAGAGGGCGCTGAGGCGGGTGAGCAGCACCCTCAGTTCGCCGATCGGGTCGGGTGGCAGGGTCTCGGGCTCGGGCTTGGTGAAGAGGTCGGGGTGAGGGGCGACTCGCGACATTCGGCCATTCTGACACGCCCCGACCCCGGTTGCCGAGCCCGCCGGCCTGCGCCCAGGATTGTTCGATGACGCGAGAGATTCTCTCACGCTACCTGGCCGAGATCGAGCGCATCCATGCAACGCGCGCCGGAACCGGGGAGGTGAGCTACTACGGCGCGCTCGTCCGTGCGTTCGATGTGATCGGGGCGGGGTTGAAGCCGCGCGTCTTCTGCGTGCCGAATCTCGGCAATCGCGGCGCCGGCTTTCCTGACATGGGGCTCTTTGCCGGCGATGTGTCTGCGCCGGATGCCTGGCCGGAAGGCCGCCCGCCGGAGCGCGGCGTCGTCGAGGTGGACGATATCGAGGCGCCCCTCCAGGTGAAGCTCGAAAGCGAGCAGGTAGTACGCTACCTCGCGGCCTACGGCCTTGTGCTGGTCACCAATTTTCGCGAGTTCGTGCTGCTGGGCCGGGACGCGAACGGTGGGCGCGAAGTGCGGGAGCGTTTCGATCTCGGTTGCCCCGACCCCGGCTCCTTTTTCGCGCTGGCCCGCAGTGCCCGGCGCCCGGCTGGCCTCGGGACCCGTTTCGCCGAGTTCCTCGAACGTGTGCTGCTGCACCAAGCCCCGCTTGGGCGGCCCGAGGATGTGGCGTTCTTCCTATGCGCGCGACGCGCTGGCGCGCTCATCCGCGAGCGGCCGATTCTGGTGGTGCTCGGGAATCCTCCGTACAACGCCTTTGCCGGGACCTCGCCGGCAGAGGAATCGGGCCTGGTCGCGCCCTACAAGGAGGGATTGCGGGCCAAATGGGGGATCAGGAAGTTCAATCTCGACGATCTCTACGTGCGGTTCTTCCGCGTGGCGGAGGGCCGGATCGCAGAGGAAACCGGGCGCGGGGTGGTGTGCTTCATCAGCAACCATTCCTGGCTTTCGATGCAATCGTATGTCGTGATGCGGGAACGGCTGGTGCAGGAATTCGATTGCATCTGGATCGATAATCTGAACGGCTCGAAGTTCGAAACGGGGAAGGTCGCGCCGGATGGAAGCCCGGATCCGTCGGTGTTCAGCACCGACGCAAACCGAGAGGGCATCCAGGTTGGGACGGCGATCGCGCTCCTCGTTCGGAAGAGCGTGACCCCGCGCAAAACTAAACAATTCTATCGCGATTTTTGGGGAACCGGAAAGCGTGCGCTCCTGCTTGCGACTCTCGACCCGGGAGATGGTGACGTCACGTACGTCGTCGTGGCGCCGTCAGCGGCCAATCGCTTCTCGCTTCGTCCGAGCGTCGTCGCCGATGCGTATGCGGCGTGGCCGAAGCTTCCCGATCTCGCGGCGATCCAGCCGCTCAACGGCCTGATGGAGAAACGGGGCGGAGCGCTGATCGACGATGATCGAGCTCGCCTTGAGCAGCGCATGCGGACCTATTTCGATCCCGCGCGGGATTGGGAGTCGGTGCGGGCGGAAATCGGCGGGCTGGCGAATGATGCTGGGCGATTTCCTGCGAAGAGGACCCGGGAGAACGCCAGGAGAAAGGGGGTGTTCTCGGAGCGTCAGATCGTTCGGTATTTTCTCCGGCCGTTCGATTTGCGTTGGACCTATACGACGCCGGACCGTCCGATCTGGAATGAGCCGCGCCCCGAGCTGCTGCGTACGCTTCCCGTGGCCGGTGGATTCCTGCCTCGCGCCCGCAAGGCGTCGCGCGCCCCGAGGGCGTGCCGCTGATCCGGACCCCGTTGCTTGGCGACAATGACGCGTTGCGGGGACATGCCTACTACATGTCGGTTTATCGCCGTGACGCGGGCGCAGCCCGTGCCAATCTCTCGCCGACGGCCCGGGCCTGGCTTGCGGCGCTCGGGCTCCCGGATCCGGATACCGATCCTGCGATCGCCGTGCTGCCTTGGCACCATGCGCTCGCCATCGGCTACGCGCCCGCCTGGCTTGCCGAACACGCGAACGGCATCCGGCAGGACTGGCCCCGCATTCCGTTGCCTGGCAGCGCCGATCTGCTGCACGCCTCGGGCGCTCTCGGCGCGCGCATCGCGGCCCTGCTCGATCCGGATGCCCCGGTGCCGGGCGTGACGGCGGGAGAGATCGCAGCCACGTTTGCCGCCATCGCCGTGCCGAGCAGGCAGGGCAGGGGACCCTTGACCGAGCCGGACTACGCGTTGACCGCCGGCTGGGGCCACGCCGGCAAGTCGGGCGCCGTGATGCCGGGGCGGGGCCGAGCGATCGCCCGCACCTATGCGGCGGATGAAGCCACCACCCAGGCGCACGCGGCGCTGCTTGGCACGCGCACCCTCGACGTCTATCTCAACGACGTTGCCTACTGGCGCAACGTTCCCGAGCGGGTCTGGAATTTCACCATCGGTGGGTATCAGGTTGTGAAGAAGTATCTCGCGTACCGCGAGCGACCGCTGCTCGGGCGCGCGCTCACACCGGCGGAGATTCGGCATGTCCGTGACACGGCGCGCCGGCTTGCCGCGCTCTTACTGATGGGGCCCGAGCTCGATGCCAACTACCGGGCCTCCGCCACTTCCCACCGGCCGCCTCCTTCGGGGAGCTGACGCCGAGGGGCGCGCGCGGCGGCCGGGTGGCGTCAAACGTGCGTGTGAGACTTGCGGCGCGATCTTGGCCACTAGCCGTATGGTCCGGCCACGGGTTAGACTTCCACGAAATACCAACACCGCCGCACGTCATGATAAAGCCTCTCGTCGGCATCAGTTGTTGCCGAAAGCTGTTTGGTAGCTTTGGCATGCCGAACCATGCTGCCTCCGACACCTACGTCCGGGCGGTCGATCGGGCGGTCGGGGCTGTCTCGGTCCTGATCCCTGCGAACGGCGAGGCCGCAGACATCGCCTCCCTGCTCCACCACCTCGATGGCATCATCCTTACCGGAAGCCGGTCCAACGTGCAGCCTGGGCGCTATGGCGGTCCGCCGCACGCGGAGGGAACGCCAGAGGACGAGGCGCGAGACGCCGTCACCCTGCCCCTCATTCGCGCTGCCATTGCGGCCGGAGTCCCGCTGTTGGCAATCTGCCGTGGCTTGCAGGAACTGAACGTGGCGCTCGGCGGCAGCCTTCACCAACGCATCCAGGACCTGCCCGGCCGCTTCGACCACTCGGCGGCGCTGCAACCCTTTGCCCGGCTGCGCATCGCGAAGGCCCATGCGGTTCGGGTGGTGCCGGGCAGCTTCCTCCATCGTCTTGCCGGTAGGTCGGAGATCGCCGTCAATTCCCTCCATAACCAAGGAATCGACACCCTCGCGCCCGGCCTGGTCGCCGAGGGCACCGCGCCGGACGGAACGATCGAGGCCGTTCGAGTCGCTGCCGCACCCGGCTTCGCCTATGGCGTGCAATGGCACCCCGAATACGATTTCGAGTGGGACCCGCTCTCCCGCCGCATCTTCCTCGCCTTCGGCGAGGCGATCCGCACGAAGGAAACCGGATCGGGCCTTCCGGCGGCCGCCGACTGACCCGGCCAAAGCCCGGCAATTCCTGCCGGCGCATTTACTGCGCGGTAATCCACCTCCCGCACCCTTCCGGCGCGGCAGAAGGCCGGGGGTGAAATGCGCGCAACGACAATGCATCTGAGGGGCCTCACCCACGGGCGGGCTCGCTCGCTGCCGTGAACGCCCTCCTCGCCGGGTTCAGGTCCCTCGGCCCCGTGCGGCTTGCCGCGCTCGGCGCCGTTGCCGTCGGAATGCTGGCACTCTTCTCGCTCCTGGCATTGAGCCGCGGCGGCGGCCCGATGGCGCTCCTCTACAGTGGCGTCAGCCTCTCCGAAGCCGCCCGGATGACCGGAGAGCTCGACACCCGGCATATCCGCTACCGTCTCGGCGCCGACGGCCACGCGATCTACGTCGCCGCCGACGAGGTGCCGCGCGTGCGCATCCTGCTCGCCGCCAAGGGCCTGCCGAGCAGCGGCTCGGTCGGCTACGGGATCTTCGACCACCTCAACAGTCTCACCACCAGCCAGTTCATCGAAACCATCGACGAGACCCGCGCGCTCGAAGGCGAGCTCGAACGCACGATCGCGGCGATCGACGGCGTCCGGGCCGTGCGCGTCAACCTCGTCCTGCCGCATCGCGCGCCCTTCGCCCAGAACGAGCAGCCGGCCCGCGCAAGCATCCTCCTCACCATGCAGGGCGCGGCCACACTCGACCGCGAAGGCGTGCAGGCCATCCTCAACCTCGTCGCCGCCGCCGTGCCCGGGCTCAAGCCCGACAATATCGCGATCGTCGATAACCGCGGCGAGCTTTTGGCGCGCGCCGGGGCACCCGTCAGTTCCATCGGCGTGGCGCAAAGCGCCGAGGCGGTCCAGGAAGCGGCCGCCATGCGCCTCTCGCACGCGGTCGAAACGATGCTGGACCGGACCCTCGGACCCGGCGAGACGCGCGCCGAGGCCACCGTTGCCATGAACTTCGACCGCATCCACCAGACCACCGAGCAATACGATCCGAACGGGCAGGTGGCGCGCTCCGAGCAGAGCATCAGCACGTCGAGCAGCAGCACCAAGGGCCCCGCCGCCGTCACCGTGCAAAACAACCTGCCCGGCGCCGCAGCCGCCGCCGGTCCCAAGACCGGCACCGTGCAGAAGCGGCGGGAGCATACCACCAACTATGAGATCAGCCGCACCGTGCGGACGCTCACGCACAATCAGCCGGACATCAAACGGATCAGCATTGCAGTCCTGGTGGACTGGAAGAAGGTTGTGGGCCCGAAGGGCAAAGCGGTCTGGCGGCCGCGCTCGCCGGCGGAGCTTGCCGCCATCACCGCGCTCGTCAAAAGTGCCATCGGCTTCGACGCCAAGCGCGGCGACCAGGTCGAGGTCGCCACGATGCGCTTCGCCGGCAACGGACAGACCGTCGCGCCGCGCCGCGCTGCCTGGCTCGGCATCCACCTGAGCCGCGCCGACGTGATGCAGTTGGTGCAGACGCTGCTCATCGGCGTGATCGCCGTGCTCGCACTCCTCCTCGTTCTCCGCCCGATGGTGTTCCGGTTGAGTTCCATCGGTGCCGCACCCGCCGACGGTAACGCGTTGGCATCGCCGGCCATGCCCGCGCTTCCCGCGAGCGGGGCGCCCGCCGGCCAGGTGGCCCAATCCAGCCCTGTCCGCCTTCTCGAGGACGAGCGCATGATCGATCTTGCCAATGTCGAGGGCCAGCTCCGCGTCTCCTCCGTCCGCCGCGTCACCGATCTCGCTCAGAAGCACCCGGAGGAAACGCTTTCCATCGTGCGAGGCTGGATGGCCAAGGGAGCGGGTTGAATGGAGCGTAACGCCGAGTTCCGTACGCTCTCCGGAGCGCAGAAGGCCGCCGTGCTGATGCTCGCTCTCGGCCAGGAACAATCGACGCACCTCTTCGGCCTGATGGAAGACGAGGAAATCAAGGAAATTTCCGCAGCAATTGCAAATCTCGGGCCCGTCTCCGCCGAGGCGGTCGAGCAGCTTTGCCACGAGTTCGCCGAAACCCTCGGCACCGCGGGAACGCTGGTCGGTTCCCAGGAGGCCATCGAGCGTATCCTCGGAAAGGCACTGGCCCCCGACCGCGTCGGCCAGATCATGGAGGAGATCCGCGGCCCCGCCGGACGGACCATGTGGGACAAGCTCGGAAACGTCAACGAGGCCGTACTCGCCAACTACCTCAAGAACGAATACCCGCAAACCGTGGCGGTGGTACTTTCGCGCATCCGCCCGGAGCATGCTGCCCGGGTGCTCGCATTGCTTCCGGAGTCCTTCTCGATCGAGGTCGTCATGCGCATGCTGCGCATGGAAAGCGTGCAGAAGGATGTCCTCGACGGAGTCGAGCGTACCCTTCGCGCCGAGTTCATGTCCAACCTCGCTCGCAGCACACGGCAGGACCCGCACGAGGTCATGGCCGAGATCTTCAACAGCCTCGATCGTCAATCCGAGGCACGCTTCCTGACCGCGCTCGAGGAACGCAACCGCGAATCGGCGGAACGCGTCAAAGCGCTGATGTTCACCTTCGACGACCTGCAACGCCTGACGCCGCAAGCAATCCAGGCGCTGCTCCGCGCGGTGCCGAAGGATCGCCTGCCGCTCGCACTCAAGGGCGCCTCCGAGGCGGTACGGAGCCTCTTCTTCAAGAACCTCTCCGAGCGCGCCGGCAAGATCCTGCGCGAGGAGATCGACGCCCTCGGGCCCGTGCGCCTGCGCGACGTGGACGAGGCCCAGGCAGTGGTGGTCGCCACCGCGAAGGAGCTTGCCCAGCAGGGCGATATCGAACTCGGCAACAGCAAGGACGAGGAGATGGTGTATTGACCGACCATCCTCCACGCATTGCACCGATGAAGGAGGCTCTGCATGCCGGCTGAGATGCCGCTTGACGAACTGAGCGGAACTGCGCCCGCCGACCGCCAGTCCGGAGGCGCGACCGGCCGCACCGCGCGCGACCTCGAGGCGGTTTACGATATCCCCGTGACGGTGAGCGCCGTGCTGGGCCGAACGACCATGCAGGTCAATCAGCTCCTCAAGCTCGCCCGCGGCGCCGTGATCGAGCTCGATCGCAAGCTCGGCGAGGCGATCGAGATCTATGTCAACAATCGCCTGGTCGCACGCGGCGAGGTCGTCATGATTGACGAGACGAGGCTCGGTGTGACGATGACCGAAATCGTCAAGACCGAGCGCAGTACCTGAGGCGATACAATGCGCGTCCTGATCATCGGTTCGCTCGCCGGCGAGCTCGGCCAGGCCGCCCAAATCGCCATCGCCCGCGGCGCGCGGCTCGATCAGGCCGACGATCCGGAGGACGGGCTCGAGCGACTGCGTGGGGCTCCCGGTGTCGACCTCGTCCTCATGGAGATCGGGCACGATATCGCGGCCTTCGTGCAGGCGCTCGGAAGCGAACGCATCGCCGTTCCGGTGGTCGCGTGCGGCAGCAACAACGATGCGGGAGCCGCGGTCGCCGCGATCCGCGCCGGCGCGCGGGAGTTCCTTCCGTTGCCTCCGGATCCCGATCTGATCGCAGCGATTCTCGAAGCGGCCTCCGGCGATACGCACGCCCTGATCGTGCGTGACCCCCTGATGGCGGCCTGCGTACGCCGGGCCGAGCAGGTTGCCGCATCCGAAGCTTCGGTGCTGGTCAGCGGCGAGTCCGGAACCGGCAAGGAGGTGCTCGCCCGCCATATCCATCGGCGCTCACGCCGCTCGGCCGGCCCGTTCGTCGCACTCAACTGCGCGGCGATTCCCGACAGCCTGCTCGAATCGGAACTGTTCGGACACGAGAAGGGAGCGTTCAGCGGTGCCATTGCCCGACGGATCGGCAGGTTCGAGGCCGCCTGCGGCGGGACCCTCCTGCTCGACGAGATCAGCGAGATGGACATCCGTCTGCAGGCCAAGCTCCTGCGCGCCTTGCAGGAACGCGAAATCGACCGGCTCGGCGGCGCCGCTCCGATCAAGGTCGATGTGCGCATCATCGCCACGACGAATCGCGACCTTATGGCAGAGACCGTCGCCGGACGCTTCCGCGAAGACCTCTATTTCCGCCTCAATGTCGTCGCCCTGACGGTGCCTGCCCTCGCCGAGCGGCCGGCGGACATCCCGGCCCTCGCCCGCCACTTCGCGCACCACTATGCACAGGTGAACGGCCTGCCAGATCGCACGCTCTCCGACGATGCGATCCGCTCGCTCCTTGCCCATCCATGGCGGGGCAATGTGCGCGAGCTCGAGAATGCGATGCACCGCGCCGTCCTGCTGGCCGACGGCGAAACCATCACCTCGGCTGCAATCGAGCTCGGCCCGCCATCAGCCGCCTGCGTCGGCCCGGCGGCCGCCACGAGGACGCAAATCCAAGGCTCTCATCGGCCCGTTGTGCAGGCTCCGGCCTCTCCCGAGGTGCCCACGGGCGGCGCCGTCGCCGCGCTGGTCGGGCACAGCATGGACGAGGTCGAACGCGCGCTGATCCTGCAAACGCTCGCCCACACGCTGGGCAATCGCACCCACGCAGCCACCATTCTCGGCATCTCGATCCGCGCGCTTCGCAACAAGTTGCGCGATTACGCAAAGGAAGGCTTGGCCGTGCCGCCGCCGCCCGGCACCGCCGTCCCGGTCCCGGTCGCCTGATCTCCGCGCATGGCCGCCCTTACACTTCCTGCCGGCCTGATCCCCGCCGGCCTCGCCGAGCGGCTCCGCCGCTTCACGCCCGGCTCCGACGTAGCCCTTGCGATCGGCGTCGTCGCTCTGCTCGCGGTCCTGATCCTGCCGCTGCCGACGCTGCTCATCGACCTCGGGCTTGCACTCTCGATCACCACCTCCGTGCTGGTGCTGATGGTGGCGCTGTTCCTCCGCCGTCCGCTCGACTTCACGAGCTTCCCGACACTGCTCCTCCTCACCACGCTGCTCAGGCTCTCGCTCGACATCGCAGCCACCCGTCTCATCCTCTCGCACGGCAGCCAGGGCACGGACGCGGCCGGCCAAGTCATCGCCGCCTTCGGCGGATTCCTGATGGGCGGGGACGTGGTGATCGGCCTGATCGTGTTCTCGATCCTGCTGGTCGTGAACTTCATGGTCATCACCAAGGGGTCCGGCCGCATCGCCGAGGTCGCCGCACGTTTCAGCCTCGATTCGATCCCCGGCAAGCAGATGGCGATCGACGCCGAGCTTTCCGCTGGCCACATCGACGAGAAAATCGCGCGCCGCCGCCGCGCCGAGCTCGAGCAGGAGAGCGGCTTCTTCGGCGCCATGGACGGGGCGGCCAAGTTCGTCCGCGGCGATGCAGTGGCCGCCGTCATCATCACCGGCATCAACATCGTCGGTGGCCTCGCCATCGGCATCGTCCAGCACGGCATGCCGTTCGCGGAGGCCGCACACACCTTCACGCGCCTGACGGTCGGCGAAGGACTGGTCTCTCAGATCCCCGCTCTGCTCGTTTCGGTCGCCGCCGGCATCGTCATCACCAAGGGCGGCACCGAAGGCACAACCGATCGCGCCCTCATCCGCCAGCTCGGCGGCAGCTCGAAGCCGCTGGCACTCGCCGCCGGCGCCGCCGGCGTGCTCGCCCTGATGCCGGGCCTCCCCGCCTTTCCGTTCCTTGCCCTGGCCGGGCTTTCGGGCAGCGCAGCCTTCTTCCGCCATCGCAATCCCCCGCCCTCTGACCACCCGGCCCCGCCGACCCAGCCGGCCCAGCCCACGGAACCGCCGATCAGCGAGGCGCTGCGCATCGACATGATCCGGCTTGAGCTCGGATACGGGCTGCTCGCGCTCGCCGGGGGCGATTCCCCGCGCCTGACCGAACAGATCAAGAGTCTTCGGCGGAGCATCGCAGCGGAGATGGGCTTCGTCCTGCCGCCCGTGCGCATCCAGGACAACATGCAGCTCGGGCCGGACAGCTATGTGATCCGCATCAAGGAGATCGAGGCCGGTCGCGGCGAACTGCGCCCGACCATGTTGCTGGCCATGGACCCGAAGGGCAACGTGCCGGACGTGCCCGGCGAGCTGACCCGGGAGCCCGCCTTCGGCCTGCCCGCTCTCTGGATCGAGCCCACCCGTAAGGAGGAGGCGCTCTTCCGCGGCGCGACGGTGGTCGATCCGCCGAGCGTTCTCATTACGCACCTGACCGAGGTCGTGAAGCAGACTATGGCGGAGCTTCTTTCCTACAGCGAAACGCAGAAGCTCCTCGACGAGCTGCCGCGCGAGCAGCAAAAGCTCGTCGCCGATCTGATCCCGAGCCAGGTCACCGTGGGCGGCGTGCAGCGTGTCCTGCAGGCGCTGCTTGCCGAACGGGTGTCGATCCGCGACCTGCCAACGATTCTCGAGGGCATTCACGAAGCCGCCGGCGGTGGCGCCCGCTCGCTCCCGATCCTGGTTGCCCACGTGCGCACCCGCCTCGCCCGCCAGCTTTGCGACAGCTACACCGGTCCCTCCGGCTACCTCCCGCTCATCAGCCTCTCGCCAGAATGGGAGGAGGGCTTCTCGCAGGCGCTCACCGGCCCGCCGGAGGACCGCCAGCTTGCCATTCAGCCGGCGCGACTGGCCGAATTCATGCAGAAGCTGCGGAGCGCCTTCGATGCGGCCTCGGCGGGCGGCGAGCAGCCGGTGCTGCTCACCTCCGGGCAGATCCGCTTGCACGTCCGCGCCGTCGTCGAGCGCATGCGCCCCGCAACTCCGGTGCTTGCCCAGAACGAGATCTACGCGCGTGCGCGCATCCGCACCGTCGGCACCATTTGAGATGCGCCCCCTTGAGATGCACCCTCGGGGGCCTTGGGCATGCGGCTGAAGCTCTACCGCGCCGCCAGCATGGCCGAGGCGATGGCTTCGATCCGCGCCGATCTCGGCCCGGAAGCTTTGATCCTTGGCAGCCGTCGCATCGGCGGCGGCATCGAGATTTCCGCGGGCCTCGAGCCGGCGTTCGAGGCCCTGCCCGAACCCACGCTCAGGCGCGAGGCGGCGCTGGCCTGGCATCGCGTGCCGCCGCCGCTCGACCGGCTTCTTGCCGAAGGACCGCTCGAAGCAGCGCTCCAGCGCTGCCTGCCGTTCGCCCCGATACCGCTCACCGCCGGCTCCGAGCCGCTCCTGCTCGTCGGCCCCCCGGGCGCCGGCAAAACGCTCACCGTCGCCCGCCTCGCCACGCGCCTTGTCATGGCCGGCGTTTCGCCGATGGTGCTCACCACCGATACCCGACGCGCCGGTGCCGCCGAGCAGTTGGCGGCCTTCACGCGCCTGCTCGGCCTCCGGCTCATCGTCGCCGGCCATCCTCTGACCCTCGGCCGCGCGCTCGCCGAGCGCGCGGGCGGCGCGCCTGTCCTCATCGACTCGCCGGGCTCCGATCCTTTCGACCCCATCCAGCAGGACGAACTGGCCGCACTCGCCGCGACCGCGGGCGCCACGGTCGTGCTCGTGCTGCCGGCCGGCCTCGATCCAGCCGAGGCGGCTGACCTCGCGACCGCCTTCACGGCTACCGGCGCCTCTCTCCTGCTGCCGACCCGCCTCGATATCGTGCGGCGGCTCGGCGGGGTCCTGGCCGCCGCGCACGCTGGCCCGCTCGCCCTTACGGAGGCCGGTATCGGCCCAGGTGCCGCGGACGGTCTCGCCCCGCTTACCCCGGCATTCCTTGCCGAACGCCTGCTGCGCGCGGGCCGCAATGGAGAATCCCACCTATGAGCCACGCCAGCCCGGCCCGCCCGGACTCCGCTCCGGCCCGCCTGATCGCAATCGCTTCCGGCAAAGGTGGCGTCGGCAAGACGTGGTTCGCCATCACCCTTGCCCATGCGCTCTCCCGTGCCGGACGGCGCGTTCTGCTGTTCGACGGCGATCTCGGGCTCGCCAACGTCGATATTCAGCTCGGATTGCTGCCAGGCTCCGATCTTTCCCTGGTGGTCTCCGGCAGCCTGCCGCTCGCCGCAGCCGCGCGGCCTTATCCCCCGGGTGGCTTCGACATCCTGCCGGGCCGCTCCGGCTCGGGCGCGCTCGCCGCCCTCCCGCCCACCACCTTCGAGCGCGTGCTGGCCGCCCTGATCGGGCTCGGAGATCGTTACGATATCGTCCTTCTCGATCTCGGCGCCGGTCTCGATCGCAGCACCCGCCGGATGGCGGCCTCGGCAGACACCCTCCTCGTACTCGCAACCGAGGAGCCGGCCAGTCTCACCGACGCCTATGCCGTGCTCAAGCTCAACGCCGCCGACCGCGGCACGGCGGATGCCCGCGTCGTCATCAATCAGGCGCCCTCGCGCGCGGCAGGGGAGCGAACCTATGCGACGCTCGCCGGCGCCTGCCGTAATTTCCTCGGCCTCGAGCCGCCGCTTGCCGGCGTGATCCGCCGCGACGAGCGCGTGCGCGAGGCGATCCGCCGGCAATGCCTGCTGCTCACGCGCCATCCGAATTCACAGGCGGGTGCAGATGTCGAGGCCATGGTCCCCGCGCTCCTCGACCCGATCGCGGCGGACCCCGAATCAAGGGCCGGCCGGCGGGCTGCGAGCGTGGCCAGCGTTTCCTTCTGATACCCGCGGCCTCAATTCTTGGCTCTTCGAACGAGCTCTTCGAACGAGGGTGAGGCCGGTGGTATCTCGTTGATTTGGCGCGTGGCCGCCCCACCAGCCGCAGGGTCCTATCGCGCGTGCGCGGTGGGGGCCCGACCACGCGCGATACCGGTCGGCCCTTTGGGCCGCCGGTATCAGAGCAGGCGTTGCAGAATGAGTTTCTGCACGTCCGAAGTGCCCTCGTAGATCTGGCACACGCGCACGTCGCGCCAGATGCGTTCCACCGGATAATCGGCAAGATAGCCATAGCCGCCGAGCGTTTGCAGTGCGGCGCTGCAGATCGTCTCTGCCGACTCGGAGGCAAAGAGCTTGGCCATGCAGGCCGCCTCCAGGGCGGGCTTTCCATTCTGCTTCAGCCGCGCCGCCGCAAGCGTGAGCTGGCGCGCCGCCTCCAGACGCGTCTTCGCGTCCACGAGCCGAAACCCCACTGCCTGATGTTCGATGATCGGCTTCCCGAAGGCGCGCCTCTCCTTCGCATAGCCGATCGCGTAATCGAGCGCGGCGCGCGCCAAGCCGACGCTCTGCGCCCCGATGGCGATACGGCCCGCCTCGAGCGTGGAAAGCGCGATCCGATAGCCTTCGCCTTCGCCGCCGATTCTCTGCTCCTCGGGAATTTCCATCGCCGCGAAGGCGAGCTGGCACGTGTCGGACGCCTTCTGCCCCAGCTTCTCCTCGAGCTTCGCCACCGTGAAACCCGGCGTATCGGGGCTCACCACGAAGCACGAGATGCCGTGCTTGCCCGCCTCCGGATCGGTGACGGCGAACAGCACCACGGCGCTGGCGATGCGCGCGTTCGAGATGAACTGCTTGCTGCCGTCGATCACGTAGCACCCACCCCGCCGCCTTGCGCGCGTGCGGATCGCCGCAGCGTCCGAACCCGCGCCGGGCTCGGTGAGTGCGAACGAGCCGACCATCGCGCCGGTGGCGAGCGGGCGCAGCCAGCGCTCCTTCTGCGTTTCGTCCCCGAACCGTTCCAGCACCAGGCAGGTCGGCGCATTGTGCACGCTGATCATCGTGGAGACGGCGCCATCTCCGGCGGCGATTTCCTCGAGCGCCAACGCATAGGTGACCGCATCAAGCCCCGCTCCACCCCAATCGGGGTCCGTGGTGGCACCGAACAGCCCGAGCTCGGCAAGCTCGCGGATCAGCTCGGGTTCGATCGCTCCCGCCTTCTCGCGCGCGGCCGCGCCGGGCGCCAGCCGTTCGACTGCAAACCGACGCACCGTCTCGACGATCGCGAGATCGGCCTCTGCCGGAGCGCGCTCAAGCATCCACCGCCTCCTCTGGTACCATCTCGCAGGGAACACTGGGCTCGCGGCATCCGCGGAGCAAGCGGAGAGCGGCCGCATCCCGCTCAGGCCGCGACGCGAACAGGCGGGGCCGCGAGTTCGGCCAAGAGGCGCCTTCGCTCCCCCATCGCCCCGACCCACGCCTCCCGCTTCACCGGGCCGAACCCGCGTACCGCATCCGGCCAGCCGGCAAGCGATTGGGCAGCGGCGCGCGTCTCCGGCGAGAGGCTCTCCAGGATACGCGCAAGGTCTGCCTCGTAATCGTGGATCATCTGCCGTTCCATCCGCCGTTCCTTCTGCCAACCAAACGGATCGAACACGCTTCCGCGCAGGCGCTTGCCATGGCGGAGCGCACGGAAGAGCGGCAAGGCCGCCCATCCCGGCAGCGCGATTTTGCGCCGCTGTCCGGTTGCCGGATCGCGGCCAAGCGGCAGCGGCGGGGAGAGATGGAAAACCGGCCGCCGCCCGTACCGCGCCGCGGCAAGCAGGCGCGCAACTTCGTACTCGTCCTTGTACGCCAGCACGCGATAGAGATTGGTGACGACCGCTCGTGCCAGCCCGCCGGGCACGCCGGCAATCTCGGCCTCGCGGGCGGCGATGGCCGCCACACGCGTGCGGTAATGCTGGGCCAAGGATGCGTCCTGATACGCCTCGAGTGCAGCCGCCCGCGCCGAAACCAGGGCATCAAGGTCCTGCGGCGGCGGAACGACCGCACCGCCCTCGAGTATCTCGGCGCCCAGCTCCGGCCGTTCGCCCAGGATGCGCCCCCAAAGAAAGGCGCGCCGGTTCATGGCCACGGCCGCCCCGTTCAATTCGATCGCCCGTTCGAGCGCCGCCCGCCCCACCGGTACCAGGCCGCGTTGCCAGGCCATGCCAAGCAGGAGCGTGTTGAGCGCCTGCGCCGTGCCGAACAGCCGCTCCGCGAGCGCGCCCGCGTGCAGATAACAGGACCGCCCGGCATCGGTCATGCCTGCAATCACCCGCCGGTGGCGTTCCGCGTCGATCGAAAGGTCGCGCTCCGCAAGGAAAGCAACGGTGGCTGCAAGGTCGAGATTGCCGATCACCGCGGCATCCTTCCGGCAGCGATCGAGCACGCCGCCGCTCGCCGCCACCGCAAGATCGGCTGCGAGCATGAAATCGGCCCCCGCGAGCGGTATTCGCACCACGTCGAGTTTTTTCTCCTCGTCCGAAATCTGCACATGCGAAATGACCGGGCCATTCTTCTGCGCGAGCCCTGTGAACGAGAGCGTCCGCACCGCGCGGCCTTCGAGGTGGGCTGCCATTGCGACGATCGCACCGGTGGTCACGACGCCACCGCCGCCGATCCCGGCAAAGAGGGCGCGCCAGGGCAAAGCCACGCCGGCTGGCACCGCCTCGCCGAGCCTCGCGCCCAATTCCGTCTCGCGCGCCAGGATCGGCACCGGCTCGGGTTCCGGGTGCGCGCCCGCAATCGTCACGAAACTCGGGCAGAATCCCTTGAGGCAGGAGAAGTCCGCATTGCAGGCGGTGGGCGAGATGCGCCGCTTGCGCCCGAGCGGTGTCTCCACCGGCTCGATCGCGATGCAGTGGGACCGCGCGGTGCAGTCGCCGCAGTTCTCGCATACCTCGGGGTTGATCAGCACGTTTCGCCCGGCCTCGGCAAGCCGCCCGCGCTTGCGCCGCCGGCGCTTCTCGGTCGCGCAGACCTGATCGTAGATAAGCACGCTGACGCCGGGCGCGCCGCGCAGCGCGCGCTGCACCGCGTCCAACCGTTCCCGCCCCTCGCGCTTGGTGCCGGGCGGCAGCGCCCTTGCCGGTGGCAGCCGCGCCCGATCGTCCGCCACCACGGCAATGGTGCGCACGCCCTCCGCGGCAAGCTGTTGCGCAATCTGCGCAACCGTCGGTGCGCCCTCCACGGGCTGGCCGCCCGTCATTGCCACCGCGTCATTGTAAAGAATCTTGTACGTGATGGAGGTTCCTGCGGCGACCGCTTGGCGGATCGCGAGAATCCCCGAATGCTGGTACGTGCCGTCACCCATGTTGGCGAACAGATGCGGCGTGCTGACAAAGGGCGAAAGACCGGCCCAGGTCACGCCCTCGCCGCCCATGTGCGTGAAAGTCCGCGTCGGCCCCGGGTTCTCGATCGCCATCGTATGGCAGCCGATGCCGGCGGCGGCAAAGCTTCCCTCTAGCACCCGGGTCGAGGTGTTGTGCGGGCAGCCCGCGCAAAAGGTCGGCAGACGGAACAAAAGCCCCGCCGGCCGCTCGAGCGGCAGCGGCAATGCGGGATCGGCCACTGCAATGCCGAGCCGGCGAAGGAAGCGTGCCAGCGGCGGGGCAATGATCTCTGGTGAAAGCTCCATCACCGCCGGCAGCAGCGGCGAATCATCCGAATCCCGCTTACCGGCGACCACCGGCCGGCGATCAGCCGGCAGATTGTAAAGCGCATCGCGCACCTCGACCTCGACCAGGCCGCGCTTTTCCTCGATCACGAGGATTCCCCGCTTGCCGGCTGCAAACCGCCGGAGTCCTCCCGCCTCGATCGGCCAGGCAAGCCCGAGCTTGTAAACGGCGATCAGAGGACTGCCGGCAAGCCCGAGCAGCCTGAGCGCGCGCATGGCATCGTGATGCGCCTTGCCAACGGTGACGAGCCCGATCGGCGCGTCGGCACCGCCCGCCATCAGCCGGTCGAGCCGGTTGGCGGCCGCGAAAGCCACCGCCGCCGGCAGCCGCTCCTCGACCACGCGCCGCTCGAGTTCGGCGCGTCTCTCCGGCCAAGGCAGACGCACATCGAAGTTGAGGCCGTGCGGTGGGAGCGGAAAATCCGGCGTCGCGAACCGTCGCTCGGCCGGCACGATCAGCGTCGCCGACTGCTCCGCCGTCTCGGCGATCGTCTTCATTGCCGCCCAGCAGCCAGCGAAGCGCGAGAGCGCGAGCCCGGCCAAGCCGAAATCGAGGATCTCCCCGACATCGGCCGGCACCAGCACCGGGATCATCGCCGAGTGAAATACCGGCTCGGTCTGGTGGGGATAGGTCGAGGAATGCGCGGCATGATCGTCACCAGAGACCGCGAGCACGCCGCCGAGCCGCGACGTGCCGAGCATATTGGCCGCATGCAGGGCATCGCCGCTGCGCTCCACGCCCGGTCCCTTGCCGTACCACATGCCGAACACGCCATCGACGCGCTTGCCCGGAAACACGTCGATCTGCTGCGTGCCCCACAGCATCGTTGCCGCGAGATCCTCGTTCAGCCCGGGCTGAAAGCGGATGCCATTCGCCTTGAGCAGCTTCGCCTGGTGCCAGAGCTCGAGATCAACCCCGCCGAGCGGCGAGCCGCGATAGCCGGAAACGAGCCCCGCCGTGTTGTGTCCGGCCGCCCGATCGAGACGCGCCACTTCGAGCAGCACACGCACCAGCGCCTGAATGCCGGATAACAGTACCGGCACGTCCAGATCGACAAACCGGCCCTCGAGACCGAGGTCCGCGGTTCCGACGCCGGAATCCATCCTCTCCTCCCCGGGATGAGGTCAGCCCTTCCGATGGATTATGGTGAAGCCCGTCCCCGGCTTCCAGACGAATAGGACGGCGGCCCGAAATTCGCAGTTTCCGGGCCACGGGGAATCTGCCTCGGCAATGCCGTTGCGCGGGCCCTGACGCCCTCGGCGTTTTCTTTCCGCTCCAGAAGCCAGAGCGCATCGCTGCATTGCAGCAATCCTGCTCCTGCTATGAGTCGAGATATTCCTGGAAATATTCCTCGACCGTGATGAGACGGCGCGTGAGCCCGGCCTCGAATGCGGTGCGGCAAAAAATCTCCATCTGCCGGCGGTTGGGCTCGATCCCATAGGAATGGAAATTGTCGCCCATCAGGGCCGTGATCTCCTCGAGCTCCGCCTCGAGCCACGGTGTCGCGTATGGGAACCCTCGTTGCGCGGCGGTAAACTCGTCGTTGCATCGCACAAACGCCTCGGTGATGCTCCGGGCGATCCATTTGTTCGCCTCCCATGTGGCGCGGCGGATGACGATCAGATGCTGCGGAGGAAACGCGCCGGTCTCCCGGAAATAGGTCTGCTCCAGGCAGCGAAATTCGGGAAACAAGCGCACGATCGGCCCTTTTCCGGGATGGTACGCAACCGGCCGCGGCGGGCTGTAGATGGCGTCGAGCTCGCCCGCGAGCAGCATTTCGGAAAGCGAACGGCCGGGCGCCGGCTGGCTGACCCCCTCCGGCAGGCCGATCGCGCCGATGCCCGCAAGCGGCTGATCGATCGCCCCGATCCACCACCGGAGCTTTCCGATATCCAGCCCCACATAGCTAAGAAAATGCCGGTACCAGACGCTGCCGCTGTTGGCCCAGCCGTACATCCCGATCCGCCCGCCGGCGAGATCCCGCACGGATCGGATCGGCCCGTCCTTGGCGATGTAAAGATCGCGCGCCGTGAAGTTCCGCAAAGGGAAAACGGGCAGCCCGACGTGGCTGCGATCGCCCTTGTCGATCCGGATCAGGTGCCCCGCCATCGACTGCTCGCCGCCCTCAACCGCCGGATCGTGCAGCGCGCGCCGCAGCATCTCCGCCCTGGCCGCCCACGATCCGCCTTCGCCGAGCAGCAGCGTCAGGTCGATTCCGTCGGGCTTCACCGCGCCGATGGCGAGCGGCATGACCCGCGCATAATCCGCAGAGGTCAGCGTGATCGGAAGCTTCGTCATAATGGCGTTCTCTCTCCTCCACTGTCTCGATCTCCGCCGACCGCCGTGCGAACCGGCCGCTCTCTTGGAAAATGGCACGCAAAACCCCCCTCCCGCCATCACCGCAAAGCAGCGGCTCCTCCCTCCCGCGCACCGCCGCCTCCATCGGCGGAGGTCAATGCAGCGTCGGGTGCAACGTGTTCCAGACGGTTGCGCGCTCGTACGCCGCGGCGACGCGATAGAGCGTTGCCTCCTCGAAGTTGCGCGCCACAAGCTGCAGCGGGAGCGGCAGACCCTTCGAGGAAAGCCCGGCCATCATGGCCAGCGCCGGCTGCCCGGTCACGTTGAAGGGCGTGCGTGCCTGGCGCGGATAGGTGCGCGCGATCGCCTCCGCATCGTCGATGCGGCACGCCGGATCCATATTGCTCGCCGCCAGCAGCACGTCCACCTCGCGAAAACCCCATCGACCGCCGCTATCATCTCCCGCCGCCGCTGCATGGCCTGCACGTAATCGCCGGCGGAGAGGAACGCGCCCGCCAGCAGCCGCCGCCGTGCCAGCGCCCCGTAATCGCCGGCCCGCGTGCGGAGCCAGGGCGCATGCATTGCCCACGCCTCGGCACTCATGATTACGCGATTGACCGCGCCGAATTCGTTGAGGCTCGGCAGCCGTACCTGCCGCACCACCGCGCCTTCGGCCTGGAGCACGCGCGCGGCCTCCTCGAGCGCGGCCGCCACCTCGGGATCCGCCGGCACGTCCTCCTCGTGGAAGTGCCGCACGAAGCCGATGCGTTGCCCGTGCACGCCGCGTCCGATATCCCGCCCGAACGCCGCCCGACGCGCCGGGATGCTCCCGGGATCTTCCGGATCGAACGCCGTGATGGCATCGAGCAGCAGCGCATTGTCGGCAACGGTTCGCGTCATCGGCCCTACATGATCGAGCGTGAACGCAAGCGGAAAGACCCCGCGGCGGGAAACAAGGCCGTAAGTCGGTTTGAGCCCGACGATGCCGCAACAGCTTGCCGGGTTGCGCACCGACCCGCCGGTGTCCGTTCCGAGTGCCGCCGGGAAGAAGCCGGCCGCAAGCACTGCGCCGGATCCCGAGGAGGAACCGCCCGGATGATGCTCGCGGTTCCACGGATCGCGCGCCGGCGGAAAGGGCAGATCGAAGCTCGGGCCGCCGATCGCGAACTCGTGTGTCGCAAGCTTGCCGAGGACGACAGTGCCTTGTGCACGGAGTCGCCCGACCACAGCCGAGTCTGCTGCGGCCGGCCCACGCCCGTTCAGGATCATCGGGTGGCAGGTTGTCGGGAGCCCGGCCACATTGATGATGTCCTTGATGCCGACCGGGACGCCGTGCAGCGGGCTACGGTCGCGCCCACCGGCAAGCTCTTCCCCGGCGGCACGCGCGGCCGCCAGCGCAGCGTTCGCATCGCAGAGTATGAACGCGTTGAGACCGGGATCGAGCCGCTCGATCCGCGCCAGCAGCGCCCTCGTCAGCTCCAGCGGAGAAAACTCTCCGGAACGAAATGCACGGCCCAGTGTCTCCACGGAGCAAAAATGCAACGCCTCGGCCATCCCGGGTCGCGCACGCGCATCGCCGGCCACGGTTCCAGGGCGGGATCAGCGGGGGAGTCATACCGATACGGAAACATTCTGCCTCCCGGGCGGCCGCAGCGACATCTTCCGGAAATGCAGCCAGCACGCCGGCCAATCCGGCCGCTTCGGCCAGCGCCGCAAGTCTCGCGTTATCGCGACCGGGCTTTCCGCTTGCCGGCCCGCTCATCGCGGGCTCAGCACCATCACCATCTGCCGGTTCTCCATGCGCGGCATCTGCTCCACCTTCGTATCGGTCTCCATGTCGGAGCGGATCCGCTCGAGCACCTTCACGCCAAGTTCCTGATGTGCCATCTCGCGCCCGCGGAAGCGCAGCGTCACCTTGACCTTGTCGCCCTCCTCGATGAACAACTTCATGGCGCGCAGCTTCACCTGGTAATCATTCTCGTCGATGTTGGGACGAACCTTGACCTCCTTGATCTCGATGATCTTCTGCTTCTTCCTTGCCTCCGCCCGCTTCTTCTGCTGATCGTATTTGAACTTTCCGAAATCGAGAATCTTCACAACCGGCGGATCGGCGTTCGGGCTGATCTCAAGCAGGTCGAGGCCTACCGCATAGGCCCGGTTGAGCGCCTCGCGCAGGTTGACGACACCCTGCATCTCACCGGCTTCGTCGATCAGGCGAACCTTCTCGGCGCGAATCTCGTCATTGACACGCGGGCCCTCGCGCGTGGGTGGGGCGGGCAATGGGGGTCTGGGGATGATGCTCTCCTGTCGTAGTTGCCATCAGAGCTGCGGAACGAAATGCAGCCCTTCAACTTTTGCCGCAGCCGCCGGTCGCAATCAAGCAGCGGCGGGTCGAAGATCGGGTGATCGGGCCTCCGCCGCAAGCCGCCCCACCGCCTTGCCGAGCGGCAGAACCTCTTGCTCCGCAGCGCCGAGCCGCCGCACCGCCACCGTACCCGCCTCGGCCTCCCGCCTTCCCACGACGAGCAGAACCGGCACGTGGCGAAGGCTCCACTCACGGACCTTGGCGTTGATCTTTTCGTTCCGATTGTCCTGCTGCACAGAGAGGCCGGCCGCCTCGCAGGCCCGCGCCACCAGGGCGGCATAAGCATCGGCGTCCGACACGATGGTCGTCACCACCACCTGTAATGGCGCAAGCCAGAGCGGCAAGCGGCCCGCATACTGCTCGATCAGGATGCCGATGAAACGCTCGAAGCTGCCGAGAATTGCGCGGTGCAGCATCACGGGACGGCGGCGCGTACCATCTTCGGCCACGTATTCGGCATCCAGCCGCTCCGGCATCACAAAATCCACCTGCAAGGTGCCGCACTGCCAGTCGCGCCCGATCGCGTCCTTGAGCACGAACTCGAGCTTCGGGCCGTAGAACGCGCCCTCGCCCGGATTGAGCGTATAGGCAACGGAAGCGGCCGCGCACGCCTCCCTGAGCGCCGCCTCCGCGCGGTCCCAGGTCTCGTCCGATCCTGCGCGTACGTCCGGCCGGTCGGCGAACTTCACCTCGAAGGCGGGGAAGCCAAGGTCGCGATAAACCGTGGAAAGCAGCGCCATGAACCGGATCGTCTCCGCCGCAATCTGCTCTTCGGTGCAGAAGATGTGCGCATCGTCCTGGGTGAAGGCACGCACACGCATGATCCCGTGCAGCGCGCCCGAGGGCTCGTAGCGGTGGCAGGAGCCGAACTCGGCAAGCCGCAGCGGCAACTCCCGATAGGAGCGCAGGCGCCGGGTGAAGATCTGCACATGGCACGGACAGTTCATCGGCTTGAGTGCAAGCGTCCGGTGCTCGTCCGCAACCTCCGCCGTGAACATGTGCGCGCCGAACTTCTCCCAGTGCCCGGATTTTTCCCAAAGGCTCCGATCCACCAGTTGCGGCGTACGCACCTCCTGATAGCCGTCCGCGTCAAGCCGGCGCCGCAGATAGGATTCGATCGCCCGGTAGAGCCGCCAGCCGAGCGGATGCCAGAACACGCTGCCCACTGCCTCGTCCTGCAAATGAAAGAGATCCATCTCCCGGCTGATCCGGCGATGGTCGCGTCGCTCAACTTCGGCAAGCATGGCCAGATAGGAATCGAGCTCCTTCTGGTTTCGCCAGGCGGTACCGTAGATGCGCGAGAGCATCGGGTTGCGGTGATCGCCGCGCCAATAGGCGCCGGCCGTCCGCATCAGCTTGAACGCGGTGCCGACATCGCCGGTTGTGCGCATATGTGGGCCGCGGCAGAGATCCACCCACCCGCCCTGCCGGTAGAGCGTGATCGTCTCGTCTTCCGGCAGGTCGCGAATGATGTCCGCCTTGTATTTCTCCCCCTTAGCCTCGAAGAAGGCGATCGCCTCCGCCCGCTCCCAGACCTCGCGGACGAAGGGAGCGCGAGCGGCGACGATCTCCCGCATCTTCGCCTCGATCGGCGGAAAATCCTCAGGCGTGAACGGCGGCTCGTGCGCGAAGTCGTAATAGAACCCGTTCTCGATGGCCGGCCCGATCGTCACCTCCGTGCCCGGATAAAGCTCCTGCACTGCCTCGGCCAGAACGTGCGCCGCATCATGGCGGATCAGGCCGAGCACCTCCGGATCCTCTCGCGTGATGAACCGCACCTCGGCATCGGCGTCGATCGCGCTCGACAGATCCACCACCCGGCCCGAGACCACCATTGCGACCGCCGCACGGGCAAGTCCGGGCCCGATTGCCCGCGCGAGGTCATCGCCGGTCACAGGCGCGTCGAAGCGGCGGACGGAGCCGTCGGGAAGGCGGATGGCAGACATGGGTGCGGGCTCTCCGGATGCGGCGGTGGTCTATGCAGGCCCGGAAGCGCGGCGACAACCCGCTCCACGGGAAGATCGGCAAGTTCGCCCGCGGCGATCACCAACACCCGCTCGCCCGCCGGCCCGCGCGGCGCCGTCAGCGCCGGGTCGCTCGCGGCCGAGAACAGCACCAGTGCCGGAATGCCAAGCAGCGCCGCCAAATGCATCGGTCCGGTGTCATTGCCTACGGCCAGAGCCGCGCCTGCGGTGAGCGGCCCGAGATCCGTGAGCTCCGTCCTGCCGGTCAGGTCAATCGCCGCGGGCGCCATCGCCCGGATCACCCGTCCCAATGTCTGCTCGCCCCGCCCCCCGATCAGCACCGGCGTGCAGCCGACGCCTGCGAGATGCCGGGCAAGCGCCGCGAACCGCTCCGCCGGCCAGCGCTTCGCTGACCGGTGAGCAGCGGCGCCGGGAACGACGAGCGCGTATGGCCGCGCGAGATCAAAACGGCCCTTCCCGCCCGCGAGCCAGCCAAGCTCAGGAGCCGGAAATTCCCGAATTCCCGCGAGGCCGAGCTGCTCACGCTGGCGTTCGAAGGTGTGCATGCGGTTGCGCGCCGGATTCGCGTGCGGATGGGAGGCGCCGCGCGCAATCCCCGACCAGCGTGGCCGGCCCGCCAGGCGGAAATACTGAGCCGAGCGGACCGAGGTCTGCAAATCGTAAACGAAGTCGAAGCCCTTGAGCTGCCGCGCCAGGCGCCAAGTCTGCCGGAGGTCCCACCACGGCCGGCGCCGATCGGCTTCGACCCGGTCGAACCAGGGCGCCCGCTCGGCAAGCCCGGCAAGCGGCGCCGTCGTCAAGAGCGTGATCTCGGCCTCGGGATGCGCCGCGCGGATCGCCGCGAACGGTCCGAAGGCCAGGAAAAAATCGCCGAGCGCGCCGAGCTTGATGATCAAGATACGCATCAAGGCCAGACGACCCCCGGCATCCGCGGCGCTATACCAGATTCCCGTCATACCCAGGAGGACCGGAATGGAAGAACGTGGCCGGCTGGATCGCGGCGACGGCGTCGAGCTTGCGTGGATCAGCCAGCCGGGGCTGGGCCCCACGGTGGTTTTCCTGCCCGGTTTCCGCAGCGACATGCAGGGCGAAAAAGCCACTTATCTAGCCGCCTTCTGCAGAGAGCGCAAAGTGGCCTTCCTCCGCTTCGATTACTCGGGCCACGGAGCAAGCGATGGGCAGTTCGTCGAGGGGTCGATCGGCCGTTGGGCCGAGGATGCGCTCGCGGTCATCGATCACCGGACGGAAGGAAGCCTCGTCCTGGTCGGCTCCTCGATGGGCGGATGGATCGCCCTTCTCGCGGCCGTGCGCCGGCCCGAACGGCTGGCCGGCCTGCTCGGCATCGCCGCCGCGCCCGACTTCACGGAAGCCCTGATGTGGCAGGCCATGACGCCGACCCAACAGACGAGCCTCCTGGCCGAGGGTTCGCTTGCCGTCGAGAGCACCTACGAGCCCCCGCTCGTCATCACCCGCCTCCTCATCGAGGAGGGCAGGCGCCACCTCCTGCTCGGCGGGCCGATCCCGATTTCCTGCCCGGTGCGTCTCTTGCACGGCCAGCGCGACCACGATGTGCCGTGGGAAACGGCGCTTCTCACCGCCGAACGGATCGCCGGGGAGGATGTCCGGGTGACCCTGATCAAGGACGGCGAGCATCGCCTCTCCCGGCCGCAGGACCTGGCTCTCCTCTCTTCAACCCTCGCCGACCTCCTCGGCCCGGATCGCGGCTAACCCTTCCCGGTAGCTCGGATAACGCCAAGCAAGCCCGAGCGTGGCGCGCGTCCGCTCGCTCAAGACACGCCGCCGCTCCTGCCAGAAGCCCCGCGCCATCGCGCTCATGTCCGGCCACGCCTCGGCCAGCCCGATCACCGGCGGGGGAGGCGCGCCCGAAAGCCGCGCCGCCTCTTCCATTACCGCCGCGCTCTCCGCCGGCGCCTCGTCCGCCAGGTTGAGCACGCGCCCGCACCCGTCCGGCGAGCGCATCGCCGCCAGCACCGCCTGCACAACATCGTCGCGATGGATGCGTGCAAAGAGGTGCCCGGGGGCGAGAATGCGCCGGGCGCTGCCGGCCCGAAGCTGGTCGAAGGCCGACCGGCCCGGCCCGTAGATGCCCGCCAAGCGAAAGAGGTCGAACGGCCGCCCGCCCGCCGCCCTCAGCCAGGCCCGCTCGGCCGCAAGCCGTGCGCGCCCGCGTTCCGACGTCGGTGCCGGCGCGGTCTCCTCGTCCACCGCTCTGCCAGCGCAATCCCCATAGACGCTGGTCGAGGAAAGATAGCCGATCCAGCCAAGCCGCGGCGCCCCGGCGATCGCCTCGGTGTAGCGATCCAGCACCGGATCGCCGGCGGGACCCGGTGGCGCGGTTGCAAGAAGATGCGTCGCCTGGGCCAACTCCTGGCCGGCTCCTTCGAACCCAACGACCCGAATGCGCGCCCCGAGGCTTGCCCTCGGGGCAAGCCGCGCCGATTCGCGGCTCGCCGCGACGACCGTGAAGCCGGCCGCTGCGGCGGCCTTAGCCACCGCCGCTCCGCAATAACCGGGCCCGAACAGAAGAAGCCGCGAAACCAATTAGAAATCGAGGTCCGCGTAATGCGGCGGCGGGGTCACCCCCGGCACGCGATCCGCCAGCACGCCGCGGAAACTCGGGCGCGACTTCATGCGTGCGTACCACTCCCGCGCGGCCGGCGCGACCGACCAATCAACGTCGCCCGCGAAATCGAGCGCGGAAAGGTGCCCCGCCGCGGCGAAGTCGGCGAGCGAAAGCATCGGACCGGCCAGCCATTTCCGGTTCTCGGCAAGCCAGCCGAGATACTTCAGATGCTCGCGAAGCTGGGCATAGCCGACCCTGATCGCGCTGGCATCCGGCTGACCCCGGCCCGCCAGTTGTTTCATGAATTTCTCGCCGAGCAGGTTGCGCGTCACCTCTGCGGCGAACTTGCCGTCGAACCAAGCGACCAGCCGCCGCACCTCGACCCGCTCGGCCGGCGTCTTGCCCAAGAGCCGCGTGTCCGGATAGGCCTCCTCAAGATACTCGCAGATCACGCCCGAATCCGGGATCACGAACCCGCCTTCCTCGACAAGCGTCGGCACAAGCCCGGTCGGATTGAGATCGAGATACTCGGCGCGCCGTTCCCAGGCCCTCTCCAGCCTCAATTCGAACGGCAGGCGCTTCTCGGCCAGCACGAGACGTACTTTGCGTGAAAAGGGGGAAAGCGGAAGGTGATAGAGAAGCCGCATCCCGGTCTTATCGCACCCGCCTCGGTGCCGGCCAAGGGAGCGCGGCGCCGCCCTCAGCGCCGCGCCTGCGACATCGCGCGCGCGTTCAACCGCTGCAGCGCGCGATCGATCCAGAGCGCGCTCGTCTTTTCGGCCAGGCTGTTCTGTCCCAGGCGTTCGGCCAAGGCGTCGAAATCCACCTGCTCAAGACACTGGTCCTGATTGAAGCAGCTGAACACGACACTTCGTTCGCCGCTGACCGGGTCCCGTTGCGGCTGCAGGCACTGCGCGCAGACTTCCTTCATCATGCATTGCATCGGGCTGTTGATCGAGCCGATCGCGGTATGGTCGGGCTTGAAGAGTCGCGCGAGGTTGCCACGCCGCGCTTCGGCCACCGCCTGCATCATACGATCCGAGCCGATCGCGATCAGATGATCCACCTCGTCGAGGCGGATCGCCTGCGGGCCGAGCGTTCCCTCTGCGTAGGCCGCCATGCCGGCGGTGATGGTGCCGACGAAGCTCCGATCCTGCGCCCGCTCCGGGTTGGTCGGAAATCCGGGTGCCTCCTCGCAGCACCAGACGACAACATCGGCCGCCCGCTCGATCTCCGCCGCCTTGTAGCGATCGGCACGTTCGCGGTAGCCGGCGAAATAGAGCACGCGCGTTCCGGCCGCCCGTGCTGCGCGCCCGATCGAGAACAGCACTGCGTTGCCGAGCCCGCCGCCGGCAAGCGCAAGGGTCCGCCCGGCGGGGATTTCCGTCGGTGTGCCCGTCGGACCCATCAGCACCACCGGTTCGCCCGGCCTGAGCAGCGCCGCGAGATCGGAGCTGCCACCCATCTCGAGCACGATCACCGAAACCAGCCCGGCCTCGGGATCCGCCGCGGCGCCGGTCATCGCGAGCCCCTCCATCGCCAGCACGGTCAGCCCGTGCCCGGGCTCGTTCAGGCGCGCTGCGTGCCGCTCATAATTCTGGAGGCGGAAGAATTGCCCCGGCCGGAAGGCAAGCGCCGCTGCCGGGGCGTGCACGATCACCTCGACGATGCGCGGCGCGAGCCGCTGGACCGCGTGCACAGTCGCGCTGAGATCCCGCCGCGCAGCAGCGAGAATCGCCGCCGGCGAGGACGCCGCCTCCCGCGCCGTAAGGCAGGCGGAAATTACCGGGTAGCCGCGCTTGGCGCTGGCCATTGCCTTGACGACATTGCCCGCGAAGTTGGGATGCAGATCCCCGAAGAAGCTGAGAAACCGGCCGTCCGCGGCGCGGTGCATCAGCACGCGCGCGCGCTCGGGCTTGGTCTCTCCGCGCCGAAGCGCGATCCTCTCTCCCCTCTCGTCGATCGCCTGGAAGAAGCGGCCGTCGAGCCGGATTCGTGCATCCTCCCTCGCCAGCACCGTGTTCGGAGAGGTGCCCGCCGCCACCAGCACCGCGCCGGCGGCAAGCCTCGTCTCGCCGCCCTCCGCATTGCGGAAGCGAACCGATTCGGCGTGGCCGAAGTGGTCGGTCTCGATCGCCAGCGGCACGAGGTTCTCTGCAAACCTCACGCCTTCCTCGAGCGCCTTGCCCACCTCCTCATGGTTCAGGGTGTACGAGGGCGAATCGATCAGCCGGCGGCGGTAGGCGATGGTGGCTCCGCCCCAGCGATCGAGCAGCGGACCCAATCGCGCCGGCCGGTTCTCGCGCAAGGCCGTTCGGCGCTCATCCTCGATCGCCGCAGCATGGCTGAGGAACTCCAAGGCGAGAGCTCTCTCCTCCTCGCCGAGCTGCGCGCGGAGCATCGCCTCGCCCCGTTCGCCCGCAAGTGTCCGCCAGCGTGCGGCAAATTTCTCCACCTGCCGGACATAGTAGGCAAGACTCTCGGTCGCGGTGTCGATCGCAGTCAGGCCACCGCCGATCACCACCACCGGCAGGCGCAGCTCAAGATTGGCGATCGAGGATCTCTTCGCCGCCCCCGTGAGCTGCAGCGCCATCAGGAAGTCGGATGCCTCGCGCACGCCGCGCGCCAGACCGCCCGGTATGTCGAGTACGGTCGGCCGGCCGGCGCCGAGACAAAGTGCCACGTGGTCGAACCCCATCGCCAGCGCGCGGTCGATGTCGAGCGTGCCGCCGCCGCCGAAGCGCACGCCGCCGAAGGTCGCGAACCCGGCGCGCCGCTCGAGCAGCAGGCGGATGAGCTTGAGGTAGTTCTTGTTCCACCGGACGGTGATCCCGTACTCGGCCACACCGCCGAAGCCGGCCATCACGCGATCGTCGAGATCCTCGAACAGGCGCGCTGCCTCGCGCACCGGCTGGCGCGGGTCGAAGCCGAGCGGCTCGATCTTGAGCCCGTCGATCGCCACGACCGCATGGCCCTCGTTCAGCAGGTGATGTGCGAGCGTGAACCCGGCCGGACCGAGCCCGACCACGAGCACGCTCCGCCCGCTCTCCGGCCTCGGTAGCGGCCGGCGAACGTCGAGCGGATTCCAGCGCACCAAAAGGTCGTAAATCTCAAAACCCCACGGGAGCGCCAGAACATCGCGCAGGATCGAGGTCTCGGCCTGCGGAATATCGACCGGCTGCTGCTTCTGGTAGATGCACGCCTTCATGCAGTCGTTGCAGATGCGATGCCCGGTCGCCGCCAGCATCGGATTATCGACGATGATCGTGGCAAAGGCGCCGAGCAGGCAGCCTTCGGCACGCAGCTCGTGCATCTCGCTGACCCGCTCCTCGAGCGGGCAGCCGGCGAGCGTGACGCCGAGTGCGGAGCGCTGGAATCCGCCCGCCTTGCGATCGGCAAGGCCCTTGCTGCAACTGTCCTTGCCCTGGTGATGGCACCAGATGCAGTAGTGCATCTCGGCCAGCGCTTCGGCGCTCGACATTCCGGCGTCGGTGAGAGAGAAGCCCTCGCGCAGGCGATGCAGCGCATCGGGCAGCGCCAGCATGGTCACCCCGTCGCGCTCGACCGTTTCGAGCGGAAGAAGGTGCGTGGGCTCGACCCGGGCCGGCACACGGAACAGGATCCCCCCGTGGTGCTGAGCCCGGCCCTCTTCGGTGAGGCTCGCCCAGGCGGCATAGCGCAGCGCAAGGTCAAGCGGCTCGGCCGCGCCCGCTTCCTCCCAGCGTGCCACATGCAGGGCGAAGGCAGCCTCGCCGAAATCCTCCCCCATCACCTCTTCGAGCCGGCGGCGAAGCTCCGGCCCGTCGAAATCCTTGGGTTCCGGGTATTTTCTCACTGCCTGGCGCTGCACGAACAGCCGGCGGCACGCATGAACGGGATCGAGCGCCCGCGTGGCCGCGGCAATGCCCGCAAGCTCCGCCTGGATGCCGAAGAGCCGGCCGAGGAAAACCTCGAGATGCGGGCCGAGCCCGATCAGGAGTTCGCTTTCTTCCCGGGCCGCGAGCCTCTCCGGTGCCGCCCGCGCCTTGAGCAGCGCCGCGTGCACCTCGGGGGCGGCCGCGGCAAGAGCGAGCAGGAATTGCCGGTCGAGCCGGACTAGCCCCTCGCTCTCCGAGAGATCGGCAAAACCGAATCCGAAGCCCAGGGGCAAAGCATCCATACGGGTCATCACGCCAGCAGATGGTGCCGAGCGGATGCCACGGCCATGCACATGCCGCAACCCTCCGCGGCAGCGGTTCCGATCAGCCGCGGCGGAGGAAACGGCGGGCGAACCGCGCCAGGCGCGGCACCGTCGTCGGACGCAAGAGGCGCGGATCATATCCCGCCATGCGCCGGTCGTTCTCGGCGAGGCAGATCTCCAGCAGCTCCCGCGTGCCCATATTCCTGCCGAGAGTGTCGGCGCCGGTCAGCGTGAAATTCGCGTCCTGCTTCGAACCGGTCTCGCCCGAACTCACGTCCTTGGCGATGTTGAACCGCTCGCCGATCAGGAGTGCCCACACCCCGATCGTGCGGAAGAAGAACCAGGGTCGTCGCCAGAGTGGCATCATCTGCTTATGCCAGGCCAGCCAGTTCACGAAGAACAGGATATGCCGGGCCTCCTCCTGGATCACCGGTTCGAAGGTCTCGACCAGCTCGGGGGGAAAGAACCCGGAACGCCGCGCCGCCTCGAACAGGCCGAACGCGAAAAAGCTGTCGATGCACTCGCCGTATGCCGTGACGAGGTAGGACCACTCGGGATCCTTTGGTTCCACGTATTCGGGCTCCGGCTCAAGCGTGATGCCATAGAAGGCAACCAGCCGGGCCAGCACCTCCTTGTGTCGGCCCTCCTCCCAGCCGTTCAGCTCGAGCGCCTGGCGTACCAGCGGGTCGGCGACCGTGCGGGCATAGCTCAGCATGCGCAGCCGCGCCCGGCCCTCGGTCTGCACGGCAATGTCCCAGATAGGAAGGCCGGTCAGCCGGGCCTTGGCCTCCGGGTCGAGGTCGGGCCAGTCGATCACCGCCGGCTTGTAGGGATTGAAGGTTTCGAGGAGCATACGGCTGAACATCGCCTTGTGGGCGTCGTCCCCCGGCCGCAACGGACCTTTCGTCCCGAAGGTCCAGAAGCGCGCTGCCCGGTCTGCGGCGGCGACGGCTGCGGTCTCCATAGGCACTCCTCGCAGTTCCTGCCGCGCTCCTGTAGCAGCGGCGCGGAGCGGCGTCGCGAAGCGTGTCGACGATCAGAGTCCGCTGGCGGTAACCCGGCCCGCCGGTGGGTTCCGCGCGCCGGTCAGGCCCGCCAGGCACGCCGCGGCCGAGCCCGGCGTTCCGAGCGCCCGTACGTCCGCAACCGCCACCGTCGGCACTCCTGTGCGCGGATCCGGATAGAGAATGAGGTCAACCGCGCAGACCGATGACCGATAGACCCACACCTCCGCAGGCCCGTCGCGGCGAAGCAACCCCGGCGGGCCGAACCTCGCCCGCAAGGAAGCGGGCGTCGCGCCGACCAACCCATCAGCCCCGCCGCCCGGCCGGGCTTCCGCGAGCGGGGCAGGGCCCGGCGCACACCCGGCGAGTACCGCCACCACCAGCAGGCACCAAACCCCGCCAACCAACCGAACCCGCTCGGCCACTGCCCGCCACGCCGTCCAGCCAACGTTCCTTGGAGGGTGGCGCATCGCCCTTTGTCCGAATCCCCGATTCAGAGGACGAATCGTGAGTTCTTGGCAACCGTCCCCCTCCGCGGTCGCCTCCTAGGCGGCAGGCTCGGAGGCGGCCCTCCCGGATTCGGCCCGCGTCACCTCGCGGGGGACTGCACGAACCTCCCCGGCCGACTCGGTCAGCATCTCCATCCGGCCGCTGATATGCCCGCCATCCTCGACCTGGAGGCGCCGGCACCGCGCCGTGCCGAGCACGCGGCCGCTCGCGCGTACGACCATGTTGCCGCGAGCGGTGAGCGTGCCGTCGATAGTGCCGGCGATCTCGGCATCCTCAACCTCAACCTCGCCCTTGAACACGCCGCCCGGCGCGATCGCAAGCTCGGTCGCATGGATCATGCTGGCCTCGACCGTGCCCTCGACCACCAGTCGCTCGGCGTCCTGCACAGTGCCTTGCACGCTGATCCCGTGCCCGACGACCAGGGTGCGCCGCTCCGCCGGCTCGCGCGCTGGCGCACGGCCAAGCCCAAGCGGACGGGACGCCGGACCTCCGGCGGCGGGGGGAGAGGAAGCAAACGGCGTTCTGCCCATGGGTGGAGCCTCCTTGACTGAAGCAGGTCGGAACGGCGGCACTCCAAGACCATTGTCGGACGGAGCGCCCTCCGGCGCGGAGGGGTTGCGCTGCGCAGCGGCGATAGCGGTGGCCGAGCCGGACGGCGGCGCATCATCCTCGGGTCGGCGGCGCTTGAACACGGACATGACGTCCCTCATCCATTCGTGGGATGGCGGGTGGCCTATCACAGGCCTGTGTTCGGGAACAACCCGCCACGACGAGTTTTCCCCCGCAAAGAACGCATCCGCCGGAGCGCTTTCCCCTGCCCGCGCAGAATGCTAAGCGGCGCCTTGTGTCCTCTCCCCCTCCTTTGCCGCCGACGGCAGCGACCGGAGCGGGACCGCAGGCCACCGACGGCCGGAATGCCGGGACCCGTTCGCCGCCAATCCCCTGCGCCGCGCTTCGGCATCAGAACCGTCGTGCGAACCGTCGTCCGAGGCCACCATGACACCACCGCGCTTCGAAATCCTGGGCATCGGCAACGCCATCGTCGATCAACTGGCGCGCGTGCCGGAGTCGTTTTTGTCACGACACGATATGCACAAGGGCGCGATGCGCCTTTGCGATGAAGCGACCGCCGAACGCCTCACCGCCTCGCTACCCGAGCCGCGCGAGACCAGCGGCGGCTCAGCGGCAAATACGTGCTCGGTTGCAGCCGCTCTCGGCAGCCGCGTCGCTTTTCTCGGCAAGGTGGCTGAGGATCGGCTCGGACGGCGTTTCCGAGAGGACATCACCGCCGGCGGCGTGCACTTCCCGACCGCGCCGCTCCTGAACGGCACGCCCACCGCCACCTGCATCGTTGCGGTGACCCCGGACGGCCAGCGCACGCTGAATACGTTTCTTGGCGCCTCGATCGCGTTCGCGCCGGAGGATCTCGACTCTGCGGTCATCGCCGCGTCGGGCATTGTCTATCTCGAGGGCTACCTGTTCGATCCACCCGCCGCCAAAGCCGCCTTTCACCGCGCTGCAATGGTTGCGAAGGAGGCGGGGCGGAAGGTCGCGCTCTCGCTTTCGGACCCGTTCTGCGTGGACCGGCACCGCGCTTCCTTCCGCGCCTTCGTCCGCGAATCGGTCGATCTCCTGTTCGCGAACGAGGCCGAGGTCTGCAGCCTCTATGAGGAAGAAGCATTCGAAGCCGCGGCCGAGCGCGCGCGGGCCGAAGTTCCCCTCGCCGCGCTCACGCGAAGCGAGGCCGGCAGCGTGATCGTGGCCGGCACCGAAACGATCCCGATCGCCGCGTGGCCCACCCGGGTCGTGGACACCACCGGAGCCGGAGACGCCTACGCGGCCGGCTTTCTGCACGCCTACATGGCCGGGCGCGATCTCGCCCTCGCCGGCCGCCTCGGCAGCCTTGCGGCGGCCGAGGTGATTGCACATCTCGGAGCCAGGCCGGGCGCGGGTCTCGGCGCCCGCGCAGCCGGCTTGCTCGGGTGAACCCTCTCTCCATGGACCTTCGCAATATCGCCATCATCGCGCATGTCGATCATGGCAAAACGACCCTCGTCGACCAGCTCCTGCGCCAGTCGGGAACCTTCCGGCCCAACCAGGCGGTGGCCGAACGCGCGCTCGATTCGGGCGAGCTCGAGCGCGAGCGGGGCATCACCATCCTCGCCAAATGCACTGCCGTCATCTGGCACGGCACGCGCATCAACATCGTCGATACGCCCGGGCACGCCGATTTCGGCGCCGAGGTGGAGCGCATCCTCGGCATGGTGGACGGCGCGCTCCTCCTGGTGGATGCCGCCGAAGGCGTACTGCCGCAGACCAAGTTCGTGCTCGGCAAGGCGCTTCAGCGCAAGCTCTGCCCGATCGTGGTCCTGAACAAGCTCGACCGGCCCGACGCGCGCGCCGAGGACGTCGCAAACGAGGTGTTCGATCTGTTCGCGGCCCTCGGTGCCACCGAGGCACAGCTCGATTTCCCCCTGCTCTATGCCTCCGGCCGCCAGGGCTGGGCTGACCCCGTTGCCGACGGGCCAAGGCGCGATCTTTCCCCTCTCTTTTCGCTCATCCTTTCCCACGTGCCCCCGCCGGTGCAACCGACGGAGGAGCCTTTCGCCATGTTGGCTGCCATCCTCGAGTACGATCCCTTCCTCGGCCGCATCCTCACCGGTCGGATCGAGGCCGGCCGGGCACGGCGGAACATGGCGCTCAAGGTGCTGCGGCCGGGCGCCGCGGGTCCGGTCGAGGAGGGCCGCCTCACCCGGCTGCTCTCTTTCCGCGGGCTCGAGCGCATTCCGGTGGAAGAAGCCGCCGCGGGAGACATCGTCGCCCTTGCAGGACTGACCGAGGCAACGGTTGCCGACACCATCGGCGCCGTCGAGCGGGAGCGGGCGCTCCCGGCCATCCCGGTCGATCCGCCGACGCTCGCCATGACCTTCCGGATCAACGACGGCCCGCTCGCCGGCCGCGAGGGCAAGAAGGTCACCTCGCGCCAGATCCGCGAACGGCTCTTCCGCGAGGCCGAAGGCAATATCGCGATCCGCGTGCGCGACTCCTTGGAGACCGAGGCCTTCGAGGTCGCCGGCCGCGGCGAGCTGCAGCTCGGCGTGCTCATCGAAACCATGCGCCGCGAGGGATTCGAGCTCACGATCGGCCGCCCGCGCGTGCTGACCCGGACGAATTCCGAAACGGGCGCTCTCGAAGAGCCGATGGAGGAGGTGCTCGCCGACGTGGATGAGCCCTTTGCCGGCGCGGTTGTGGAGAAGCTCTCGCGGCGGCGCGGCGAGCTCGCCGAGATGCGTCCGCTGCCCGGAGGCCGCCTCCGCCTCGTCTTTCGCATCCCGAGCCGCGGCCTCATCGGCTATCACGGCGTCTTTCTCACCGACACGCGCGGCAGCGGCGTGATGAACCGGAGCTTTGCCGGCTACGGGCCGTGGAAAGGGCCGATTGCCGGCCGCGTCAACGGCACGCTGATCGCAACCGGCGAAGGCACGGCCGTTCAGTATGCGCTCTTCTCCCTGCAGGATCGCGGCAGCCTCTTCATCGGGCCCGGAGAGCGCGTCTATCCGGGCATGATTATCGGCGAGCACAGCCGCGAGAACGATCTCGAAGTGAATCCGCTGAAGGAGAAGAAACTCACCAACATCCGCGCCGCCGGCAAGGACGAGGCCCTGATCCTCACGCCACCGCGCCGGCTCTCCCTCGAACAGGCGATCGCCTATATCGCCGACGACGAGCTCGTCGAGGTAACACCGGGCGCCGTTCGCCTGCGCAAGCGCGAGCTCGACCCGCATGCGCGCAAGCGAGCCGGCCGCGCGGCGTGACGCGGCCGATCAGCGGGCGGAAGCGACGGACTCCATCTCGGCGATGATGGCGAGCGCGCCGGCGCGCGGATCGGGAAATGCAATGATCGGCCGGCCGACCACCAGATAGTCGGCGCCGCGCGCGATCGCCGCCGCCGGGGTCGCGCTGCGGCGGTGGTCGTTCGTTGCCGATCCGGCGGGCCGGATGCCAGGCGTGACGACCAGGAGCCCGGGCGCGCCCGCGGCACGGCGGAGCGCGTCGGGATCATCGGACGCGGAGGCGATGATGCCGTCGGCGCCGCAATCGGCGGCCTGGCGCGCGCGCAACGCCACCAGATCACGCGCCGAATGTCGGTAGCCCATGGCCGCCAACTCGGCGTCGCCGAGGCTCGAAAGCACGGTGACGGCGAGGATGCGCATTGGTGCCGTGCCGCGCCCACGAACGGCGGCGCGCATGACCTCGGGCTCGCCATGGACGGTGAGGAAGCTGACGCCGCGTTCGGCGGCGCGCGCCGTGCCGGCGGCCACCGTTTCGCCGATGTCGTGCAGCTTGGCATCGAGGAAGATCCGATGGCGGCGTGCGATCAGGCGCTCGATCAGCCCGTCCACGCCACGGGCGAAGGTAAGCCACAGCCCGATCTTGAAGAACGAGACCACGCCCTCGAGGGAGGCCACCATCGCCTCGGCGGCCGGAATGTCCGGCAGGTCGAGGGCAACGATCAGCCGTTCTGCCATCGTTGGCGGCAGGGGGCGGGGCGAAGCTATCACTGGAGCGTGTCCGGTACCGATTCGCGAGTTGAAATCCGCCGCCGCCGCGGCCGCAAGGCCGCCTCGCGCGGCATGATCGCGGAAGCCCGGGCCGCGGCCGCGTTGGAGGCGGACGGCTGGGCCATCTGGGCCAGGCGCGCACGGACCGCCGCCGGCGAGATCGACCTCATCGCCGAGAAGGAGGGGCTGCTGGCGTTTGTCGAAGTGAAAGCACGCCCGGGTCTCGCCGAGGCTGCGGCGGCGCTTTCCTTGAGGCAACGTGTCCGGCTTCTGAAGGCAGCCGAGATCGTGCTCGCGGCCCACCCCGAATGGGGCCACCGCGGCGTCCGCTTCGACGTCATCGTGGTGGACCGAACGGGTTCGGTGCGGCGGATCAAGGACGCCTTCCGGCAGGAGTAGCAGCCCCCGAATTGCCGCTAATAATTTAGGCTATTCTCTTTTTATTTACATCTCGCAAATCAACAGTCACCCCGTCGTGTCCAAACTGTCCAACCATCCCCTACCGTTCGACGCACATGGCGACGCCCATGCCCCCGCCGATGCAGAGCGTTGCCAATCCCTTATGGGCGTTCCGGCGCTGCATCTCGAAGAGAAGCGTGGTCAGGATTCGTGCCCCCGACGCGCCGATCGGATGGCCGATTGCGATCGCTCCGCCGTTTACATTCACCTTTTCGGTGTCCCATCCCATCTCTTTGTTGACTGCGCAGGCCTGGGCGGCGAACGCCTCGTTCGCCTCGATGAGGTCGAGATCCGTGATCTTCCAGCCGGCGCGGGCGAGCGCCTTGCGACTGGCCGGAATCGGGCCGGTGCCCATGACGGCCGGATCGACGCCGGCGGTTGCGAACGCAACGATGCGTGCGAGCGGCGCAAGGCCGCGCCGCGAAGCCTCCTTGGCGCTCATCATCACCAGCGCCGCCGCCCCATCGTTGATCCCCGAGGCATTGCCGGCCGTGACCGTGCCCTCCTTGCCGAAGGCAGGCCGGAGCTTCGCCATGGAATCGATGTTCGCGTCGTGGCGAATGTACTCGTCATGGGCGACGACCACGTCCCCCTTGCGGGTTTTCACCCTCACCGACGTAATCTCGTCCTTGAAGCGGCCGGACTTCTGGGCGGCCGATGCCTTCTGCTGCGAGGCGAGCGCGAAATTGTCCTGCTCCTCGCGGGTGATCTGATAGGCGCGGGCGACGTTATCGGCCGTCGTGCCCATGTGGTAGCCGTGGAAGGCATCCCAAAGGCCATCTTTCAACATGGTATCGGTGAGTGCCATCTCCCCCATCTTCACGGAGGCGCGCAGGTAAGCGCAGTGCGGCGCGAGCGTCATGTTCTCTTGTCCGCCGGCGATCACGATCGTGCTCTGCCCGCTCTCGATTTGCTGGGCCGCCAGCGCCACCGCACGCAGCCCCGAGCCGCACACCTGGTTGATGCCGAAGGCCGTCTTTGAATCCGGAATGCCGGCGGCGCGAGCAGCCTGGCGGACCGGGTTCATGCCCTGGCCTGCCGTGAGTATCTGCCCGAGGATCACTTCGTCCGCCTCGCCCGGCTCGAGCTTCGCCCGTTCCAGCGCCGCGCCGATCGCGATGCTTCCGAGCTGGTGCGCGGGTGTGGTGGCGAAGGCGCCGCTGAAGCTTCCGACCGGCGTGCGCGCGGCCCCGACGATCACGATCTCGTCTCCGGGTTCGACCATGGCTTGGCTCTCCCTTCCCGAGTGGCGGAGATGAGCTTACTGCCGGCGAGGGCGAGGTCAAAGGCTCAGCACCCAGTCGCGCAGCGGCCGCCACAACGCAGTTTCGGCGCCGGAGCCGGCGACCATGCCGACATGGCCGGCGGCCGGCGTATGCAGCACTGCGGCCGGGATGAGATCCGCGAGCGGCCTGGCACTTTGCGGCGGTACGATCCGGTCCCTTCCCGGCACCGCGACGAAGGCGGGCACGCGGAGGTCGCGCGGATCGACCGGCAGACCGGCGATACGCCATTCCGCACGGCCGGGCGTATTGGCGCCGTACCAGCCGCCGAGACACTCGCGCGCCACGGGCGCCGCGAGGGGGATACCGTCATTCAGCCAGTCTTCCAGCGCAACGAACAGGCGGGCGCGGTCGGAGGAAGGATCGAGCCGGGCAAAAGCCCGATACTTGGCGCTGATTCCGAACGGGTCGAGGGCGGCAAAGAGCATCTGCAAGAGATCGACCGGCAGGCTCGCGCTAAAGGCCAACACCGGTTCGAGGGCCGGCAACATGCGCCCGAGCAGGATTGCGGTCTCGGCGCCGCTTGCGTGGAAGTCCCAAGGTGCGGCGAGCACGGCGAGCGCACGGATGCGGTCGGGCCGGCGCAGGGACGCGGCCAATGCGAGCAGGCCGCCCATGCAGTAGCCGGCGAGTATCAGCCGGCGCGGCGCCGCCTCGATTGCACGCTCGAGGCGGCCGGCGACGTAGTCCGTGAGGGTGAAGCTTCGCTCGGCCTTGCCGGGCCAGCCCCAGTCGAGCAGGAGGGGGCGGATCCCAGCCCGGGCGAGCCAGCGCAACATCGATGATTGTTCTGTAAGATCCAATACATATGCGCGGTTGATGAGGCTTGGTACGAACAGGACCGTCGGAGCGCCGCGCCTGCGGCCGGTCCCGTAATCGAGCAGGCGCGTCTCGCCCTCCGCCCAAAGCGCGGGCGAATCGGGCAGATTGCGTCTGAAGGGGTGGCGCCGGTAGGCGGCGATGCCGGCAATCAGGGCGCGGTCCTGTTGCAGTGCCTCAGCCTGGACCGCGCGACGGAACGCCGCCTCGTCCGGCCCGCCGGGCCGGCCCAAGGCCGCGGCCAGCCGTGCGGCTGCCTCCGTGAATTGCTCGCTCGAGCGCTGCCAGCCGCTCCTCCAGCCGGGCGAGACGGCGATCGAGGCGCTCGAGCGCAGCATCGCGAGCGTCAGGTGGAGAAGCAGCGGCCGTGGCCCCCGGCGGCTGAGCGGTCCCGGTGCGTCCGGCCGGCCGTTCATGGGCATCGGGCGAAGGCGGGGCTGGAATGACCGAGAGGAGGCTCGTCGCCGCCCCGGCCCAAAGCGCGAGCAGCCGGAGCCAAGCCTCCGCGGCCTCTCGATCGCTGGCAAACGAAGACAACTCGCTCTGCCAGAGAGTGATCCAATCGCGCGCCAGCGCCTCGACGTCGCTGGCCGCGAACGGCGCTGCGTCCGCTGCCGACGCCTCGGTCATTCGTCATCCTTCCTCCGGGCGGCGAGACCATAGCGGCAAGCGGCAGCCGGCGGAACAATCGAGCTCGGCTGCCGGGCGCGAAAAGCACCGCCGTTCTGAACCCACGAGCCGATTCCCGTGCTAATGGAATGACCCGATACCCTCCCGTCGGATCGGGATCGGCCCTACCACGCCGACGAGGTCGAGGATGGACAGAGAGATGCCAGAAACCCCAGAGCACGAACCAAGCGTTTCCGAAGGCGCGCCGGAGCCGCCCGTGGTGGTGAAGAAGTATGCCAACCGGCGCTTGTACAATACCGAAAGCTCGAGCTATATCACTCTCGACACGCTGGCCGAAATGGTGCGCGGCGGGCGGGATTTCGTGGTCTACGACGCGAAAACCGGCGAGGACATCACGCGCAGCGTCCTGACCCAGATCATCGTCGAAGAGGAAAACAAGGGTCGCGCGCTCCTGCCCACGAGCTTCCTCCGGCACCTCATCGCCTTTTATGGCGACTCCCTGCAAAACTTGGTGCCACGCTACCTCGAGCAGGCAATGGCGAGCTTTGCCCGCCAGCAGCAGGATATGCGGGTGGCCATGCAACAGACGATGGGAAACCTCTTTCCATTCAATATGGAGGAGATGGGTCGCCAGATGGAACGCGCGATGACCCTCTTTTCTCCCTTCTACAGGCCGCCCGGGGCGGGCACGCAGGACGCCCCGCGCGAAGGGGACTCGGCAGACCAGGAGGTGAGGATACTGCGGGCCGAGGTAGCGGAGTTGCGCCGCCAGCTCGCCGATGCACGTGCCGAGCGAGCGGGAAGCGTGGGCAAAGCGGAGTCCAAGGCCGATCGGGGTGTTTGATAATTAGATCAGCCAATTACTCTTAAACGATTATCTGCATACTATGCGGCGGCGTCGCGACCCGCCATGCGGCGGCTGAAATTTGCGACGGTGATCAATTTTTCGCGGTCACAGCGGATATCGCTTGCGCTGGATGTTCTCTCTGGCGAGAACGACCTCGTGTGGGGAGAGCTTGGGTGATCGACCACCCGAAATACGGAACCTCGACCGCCGCGGCGCAAGCGGCCGTTACGGAAGAGCGAGCGGCTCCATCGCAGAGCAGGCGCCCGCAGGGGCGCGCTGTGGCCGCGGATCGGCACGTCGGCATGCGAATCCGGGAGAGACGCCTGATGCTCGGGCTGTCGCAACAGCAGCTCGCCAGGTTGATCGGCGTGACCTATCAGCAGGCCCACAAGTATGAACGTGGCCTCAACCGTATTTCCGCGGGGCGCCTGTTCGAAATAGCCCAGGTTCTCCAGGTGCCGATTTCCTGGTTCTTCGAGGGGATCGATCAGGGACCCCCGAGCCCCGGTCTGACGGTCGTCCAAAGACGTGTCCTGGAACTCGCCCGAAATTTTTCGGCGATCAGCAACGAGCGTCACCAAGAAGCCTTGAGTGAAATGGCGCGCGTCCTGGCTGCGCAGGCCGCAGCTGAGCGCCGCCCCTAGAGCGTTTTCAACCAAGCTGAAAACGCTCTGCTTCGTTTGTCCGAGCGGATTAACGCGGCTCCGGATCGCCTGCGGTGATTCCAGTCAGCCGCGACCCGCGCTAGCCGGCCTGGATGGTCCGGCATCGCCGGTTCTGCCACTATCCGAGAGGCAGCCGGGCGAGCAGACGCAGGAACGGCGTGGCCAGCGTGAGAGAAGAGATTTTCTGGTACCCGGAATCGTGGCTGGCCAGCAGGGGGTTCGGAGGTGTGTCCGGAGGGCGGTGGTGATTTGCCATCTGCGGCTCGATGCCGGCTTCGCGGGCGGTCGGTACCGTCGAAGGCCACGCAGCTCCCGGAACCGCGATCCGCGCCTTTTCGACGTGCCGCCCCTCCCGCGAAGGCGCGTGCTAGCGTGATCCAACTCTGGTTGTACCCGATTCGCATCTGCCGCCCGGAGCGCGCGGGGGATGACGGCAAGGAGGGAATTCTCAATCCGAATGCGCGAAGCATTCCGACGGGGAGCGGAATGCTGCTCAGCCGGGACGCGCGTGGACACCGAGGGGGATGGACGATACTCGCATGCTTTCGGTAATTGCGCGCCTCGACGGGTCCGTACGGTGTCGGAGCTGAACGGCCAAGTGATCAACCAGAAGAGATTGAGTGGATGAAAGAGATCATCCTGCATATCGGAATGCCGAAGACCGGCACGTCCGCCCTGCAGGTGTTCCTTGCCAGGAACCATGCGGCGCTCAAAGCGCACTCAATCGACTATTTCCAGATCGGCGAGTTCAACCTCGGCCTCAAGGGGAGCATTTCCTCAGGTAATGGGTCCTTTCTTGCCCGTACCCTCCTGCCTCCGAATGCACCGGCGCGTATCGCAGACGGCGCGCAGTATCACACCGAATTCCATACCGCAGTCGAGAACAGTACTGCCGACATCGGCATCGTTTCGAGCGAACTCTTTATCGACGCCGCGCGGGAGCATCTCGAGAGGCTGCTGGCCTCAATCCGGAACAGCGGCATCACGGTCAAGGCACTCTACTACATTCGCAGGCACGACCAGTTCCTGGCCTCGGCCTATATGCAGCAGGTGAAGCGGCACGGTTATACCGACTATCCCGAAACCTACGTGCGGACGATGTACCGCAGCACGCCTTTCCTCAAATACCACAGCTTCTATCGCACCCTCGCCGATATTTTCGGCGCCAGGAACATTCTCTGCCGTATCTACGATACCGCGATCCGTGATGAGGGCGGCCTTTTCCTCGATTGCCTCTCCGCGTTTGGCATCGACGGGACAGGCTTCTCCACCGACATCCCCGCCATCAATACGAGCCTTTCGCCCAAGGAAGTGGCGATCATGCTGATGATAAACCGCTACCACCCGCGTATGCAGTTCTCCGATTTGGTGGTGGAGAACGCGGTCACCAGCGGCACGATGGCGGCCGGCATCGAGCATCGGTTGTTGCCGCAGCGGCTCCTCGAGGAAATCGAGTCCTTCTTCCGAAGCGAGAATGCCCAGATGGCACAGGAATACTTTCACCGCTCCAAGCTGTTCGAAATTCCTGCCTTCAATGGCCCGGCCGACCCCATCGCCATGGCGTCGCTCTCGTTCGAGGACGTGATATCGTTCTTCGGCGGTCTCGTTGTCCGCTACGATCAGCGGATGGTCGAACTGGACCAGCGCTTGAATGACCTGGGGCGGGTTGTGCGCGCGCTCCGTGCCGAGTTGCAGGGGCAGCCACCCGGCAAGAGCTGATGCGCGCGACGCGGCGGCCTGCCCGGAGGAAACGCACGGCTGCCACCGAATGCCGGATTGGATCCCGGGATCGAGCCACTTCGCACGTACGAATCCCAGCGCTCATGTCAGGAGGGCGTCATGCTGGCGTGCCGGAGGTTCCAGAGCCGCTCGTGCGCCGCCACCAGCCCCTCCATGTTGCGCCGGCGCTGCTGGTCGGGTGTAGGGGGGCGGCGGGTCAGCATCAACTCGAGGACGCGCAGGAGATGCCCGGCAACCTCGAGGTCGCCCTGATCGCAGGCCTGATGGAAGGCAACCAGAATCTTGTCCGAGAGCCGCCGCGTATAACGCGGGACGGCAGCGGGTGCATCGGCGGTTTCGACGTCGGCCAATCTGGTCCTCATCATCCCTGTTAGCCCGTCGGCTGCGTCGAATCCTCAGCGAGCGGGTGCTTGTTGCGACGTCCGAAATATGCGCGCCGCCCGGCCCGGACTCCCGACCAATTCGGCCAAAGCGACGGCGTTTATCGGCAGGACCTGACATGTAAGGTTAGGCGTTTCTGTTTCAGGTCACTACTCTTGCTTCGGTTTTTGGGCATGGCCGGGCATCACAGGCACGTGAGCCTGACATTTCCCGACCAACTTGGCCAGTGATCGGCCGCTTTTGACGTTGGGTTGGTGGCAACGCATTGATTTGTTTGAGGTGGCATTTGGGTGGTCGATCGGCGGCGAGTCGGCAAGACCCCGCACAGGCCTTCCTGGGTGCTATCGTCTCGGCAGGGGGAAGCTAATGGCCACCTGGTGGCAGGAGGCGCACTGGCCCGTTTGACGTTTGTCCGTTGAAGTCGTCGCAACTAAAAACCGAGCGCCGCCCCGCCGCGCAGCACTGCCTCGGCCGCCGTCGTGGACCGTCCGTCCGGCCCCTGCAGCACTAGCCCCGCCAGCAACCTGAGCGGTCCCTGCCCAGCGCGGGTCACCCGCATCAAGACCAGCTTTGCCGGCCTTCCTTCCCGGGGCCACAACGGAAAAAGCTGGGTGCTCCCGCAGCCCGCCGCTCCAGCCGCCGCCAGCGCGGTCGGTACAAGCGCCGCGGGGAGGATCAACGCGAGCGTGCCTCGCCGCCGGAGGCGCCGCGCGAGTGCCACTATCCACGCCCCGAGCGTCTCGCCTCCCTGCTTCGCTGCCACCCGTCCCGGATGCGTTGGCGCCGTGACCGAGGCCGCATGCCAGGGCGGATTGGCGAAAGCGTGATCGAATTGCCGCCCCGCTGCGAGCCGTGGTGCCCGGATATCGCCGACCGCCACGGAAATGCCCGCAAATCCGTTCGCCGCAAGATTTTCGCGCGCCAGCGCCGCCAGCCCCGCGTCCTGCTCCACGCCCAACCCGCGCACGCCCGCCACGCGCGCCGCCAGACAGAGAAGGCCGGCTCCCGCACCCGTGCCGCCTTCGAGCACGTGGCTGTCCACCTCCGCTGGAACGGCCGCTGCCAGCAGCACCGGTTCGATCCCGCTGCGGAAGCCCTCCCGCGGCTGGCGATAGCGCAGGCGCCCTCCGAGCAGCCACCCTTCGCTCGCTTCGATCAAGCCTCGCCGGCTTCGCGCAGCACCCTGAGAGCGCGCACTCCGTCCTCCTCCGCCACTGCCAGACGGCGCGGGAACACGCCGATGCTCCCCTCGGCTGCGCTCATGTAGCTGTCGAGCACGAGCGAGGGGATTCCCGCATCCGCAAGCAACGCCTCAAGGAAGGAAAGCCTTACCGGATCCGTGCAACGGGCCACCACGCGCATGTCCTGACCTTCGTTCTCCGCTTGGCGAGTACCAATGCGCCCGCGCTTGACCCCCTTTTCCGGCGCGCCGATATGGTGGCCATGTGTTTGCCACAATCAAGCCGGGAAAGCGATTTTGGCGCCGTGGCCAGCTTCGCCACGTCGAGCCTCGTGGCCTCCGACCAGGTGGAACCGGACGCGCTCGCCGCGCTCTCCGCCTTGCTTGCCGACGATCTCGCGCGCTGCAACCGCACCATCGTTGCGCGCATGGAAAGCCCCGTGCCGCTCATCCCGCGCCTTGCCGCGCACCTCGTCGCCGCCGGCGGCAAGCGCATCCGCCCGCTGCTCACGCTCGCCGCCGCCCGGTTGTGCGGGTATCCGGGCGGGGCCGGCACGTCCGATGTGCGCCACCCCGACGCCGACCGTCACATCCAGCTCGCCGCCTGCGTGGAATTCATCCACACCGCGACTCTGCTGCACGACGACGTCGTCGATGAAAGCGCGCTCCGGCGCGGCCTCGCCAGCGCCAACGCCGTCTTCGGCAACCACGCGGCCGTGCTCGTCGGTGATTTTCTTTTCGCGCGCGCCTTTCAGATCATGGTGCGGGACGGTTCGCTTCGCGTGCTCGCCATCCTCTCCGAGGCCGCGGCTACGATCGCCGAGGGCGAGGTTCTGCAACTGGTCATCCAAAACGACCTCGACACCCCGGAATCGCGCTACCTCGAGGTGATCAAGGGCAAGACTGCCGCGCTCTTCGCCGCCGCCTGCCAAGTCGGGGCGGTGCTCGGCGGCAGCCCGGCGGCCGAGGAGCAGGCGCTTGCCGAATATGGACGCAATCTCGGCATGGCCTTTCAGCTTGCCGACGATGCACTCGACTATGCGGCAGACCAGTCATCCCTCGGCAAGACCATCGGCGACGATTTCCGCGAAGGCAAGGTCACGCTTCCCGTGCTGCTCGCTTTCGCTGCCGGCGATCCGGTCGAGCGCGGGTTCTGGCGCCGCGCCATCGAGGACGGCACGCAGGGTGCGGATGATCTTTCGACTGCGGTGAACCTGCTCGGGAACCACGGCGCGATCGCCGCCACGCTCGCACGAGCGGAGGCGTTCTCGCGCGCCGCACACCAAGCCCTCGAGATCTTCGCCTCGTCCCCGATCAAGACCGGTCTCACCGCGCTTACGGACTTCGCCGTGCACCGAAGGCACTGACCTTCTCCTCGTGGCGGACCGCGGCAGACCGGCCGAATCGGGGAATCCGGGCTGCCGATCAGATTGCTTCTTATTCCGAACTTCCTTCTCCCGATTACCATCAACCGTTGGAAGGACTTGAATCATAGTCCGAGATCGCTCTCATATGTAGCCATGTAATGTAAAACTTGAGACTTGTACGCAGCGGCTCATTGTGGCAGTGATCCGCCATGTATATCGAGTCGGTTCCCAATCGGAGCTCGCCTCCTGCGATCTT
>JAKAWQ010000010.1 GCA_021816925.1 Pseudomonadota bacterium | reverse complement strand
AGCACATCCTCGAAACGCATCCGACGAATCCCCTCGTGAATGCGTGCCCGGTCCATCTCTCCCTCCCTGCTTGGAGGCCCACTGAACCGGACACTTCACGAGCTACAAACACCGGACAAACCACTAGCTAGCCACACACCGTAAGGTGCCGCTTGCCCGCCAGGGCGGATTGCGGCATGCTTCCCCCGGTCGGCAGTGCACCGGCGAGCGGGCTATGTCGAGCGGGCGTCCCGGCTTGGCGGCACTATGTCCCGTGCCAGCCGCACCGCTCAGAGGTTTTTCTCACCGGATGGCGGTGGGAAACCTTCGCCCGGGCCGCGCCGCCGACGGCGTCCGCCAGGTAAGCCTAGGAACGATGCGTCTCAATCGCTTTACCCCGCGAACGTTGAAGCCGCCCGCAGAGAGCCCCCTTGCCTTGCTGCCGGCCCGATGCCGGGAGACGCCGGGGCGACGCGCGGGCTCCTTTGTCTTTTCCCCATTCAGCCGCGGTCCGTGTGGACGCCTTGTCCGCCGGCCGTTGGCCTACCGGAGTTGCAGTTCGAATGACAAAACGCATGCTGATCGACGCCACGCACGCGGAGGAAACCCGCGTTGTGGTGCTGGATGGTAGCCAGCTCGAGGATTACGACGTTGAGACGGCGACCAAGAAACAGCTCAAGGGCAATATCTACCTCGCCAAGGTTGTCCGGGTAGAACCGAGCCTTCAGGCCGCCTTCGTCGAATATGGCGGCAACCGGCACGGCTTCCTCGCTTTCGCCGAGATCCACCCGGATTATTACCAGATCCCGGTGGCCGATCGGCAGAAGCTGCTGGCCATGCAGGAGGCCGAGGCGCGCGCCGCCGAGGAAGCGGAGGAAGCCGAGGAGGCGAGGGGAATCGCGGCGCCGCCGGGGGGTCAATCGCCGGACGACGCCGACGCCGAATCGGCCGGCGAGGGAGCCGACCTTTCCCCCTTGCCCGAGGAGGCACCCGCCGGCTCGGCGGCTTTCGAGGTCGGGGCGGAGCCCTCCGAGGCGGTCGCCGAAACCGGAACCGCGGCCGAGACCGAGACCATGGATGCGGCTGAAGCCGAAGAGGCGGCTTTCCTGGAGGCGGATCCGATCGGCGAGACACCACCGCCCGAGACCGTGGGGGGCGAGGCCGAAAGCACGGAGGACCTCCGCCCGCCGCGCATCCCCCCGCAGTTCCTCCGCCAATATAAGATCCAGGAGGTGATCCACAGGCGGCAGATCCTCCTCGTACAGGTCGTCAAGGAGGAGCGAGGAGCGAAAGGAGCGGCGCTCACCACCTACATCTCGCTCGCCGGGCGCTACTGCGTGCTGATGCCGAACTCGCCTCGCGGCGGCGGCGTCTCGCGCAAGATCACCTCGCCTGCCGACCGCCGCCGGCTCAAGGAGATCAGCGCCGAGCTTTCGATCCCGCCCGGCATGGGGCTGATCGTGCGCACCGCCGGCGCCAACCGGCCGAAGCCCGAGATCCGGCGCGACTGCGAATACCTCCTCAGGCTATGGGACGAGATCCGCGGCACGGTGATGAAGTCGGTCGCCCCGGCGCTGATCTACGAGGAAGCCAGCCTGATCAAGCGCGCGATCCGCGATGTCTATTCGCGCGACATCGAAGAGGTGTTGGTGGACGGCGAGCAGGGCTGGCAGGCGGCGCGCGACTTCATGCGCACGCTGATGCCGACCCATGCGCGCAAGGTGCAGATCTGGAAGGACACCGCGGGCCGCAGTCTCTTCTCGCGCGAGCGGGTCGAAGCGGAACTCGACCGCATCCTGAGCCCGAACGTGCCGCTGCGTTCCGGCGGCTCTCTCGTCATCAACCAGACCGAGGCACTGGTTGCCATCGACGTCAACTCCGGCCGTGCGACGCGCGAGCGCAACATCGAGGAAACCGCGCTGCGCACCAATCTCGAAGCCGCCGAGGAAGCGGCGCGGCAGCTTCGTCTGCGCGATCTTGCCGGCCTGATCGTGATCGACTTCATCGACATGGAGGCGCGCAAGCACAATGCGATGGTCGAGCGGCGTCTCAAGGACGCACTGAAGAACGACCGCGCGCGCGTCCAGGTCGGGCGTATCAGCCATTTCGGCCTGCTGGAGATGAGCCGACAGCGTCTTCGCCCCTCGCTCACCGAGACGAGCTTCTCTCCCTGCCCGCAGTGCGGCGGCACCGGTCATGTCCGCAGTGTCGAAAGCGCGGCCATCCATCTCCTGCGCCTGCTCGAGGACGAGGCTTCGCAGCGGGGGGGCGAACTGCGCGTGCACGCATCGAGCCCGGTCGCGCTCTACATCCTCAATCACAAGCGCAACTGGCTGAACGACGTCGAGGCGCGGCATGGCCTCATCATCGGCTTCTCCGTGGACGACGCGCAGCCGATCTCTGCCGTCCGGATCGAGCGCATCCGTGCCGCCGCCGAGGCCGCGCCGCCGCCGCCGCCGAGGGCCGCCGCCTCTCCCTCGCCGGCCGAACCCGGCGAGGGACGGCTGGTGGATGCCCGCGGTGAGGAGACACCCGCGACCACCGCCTTCACCCTCGAGCCGGCCGAGCCCTCGGCGCGCACCTCCCCCGAGGCGCTGCCGGCCGGAAGCGAAGCCACCGACGAATCCGAGGAGAGCGAGCGGCACCGCCGTCGCCGCCGCCGTCGCCGCCGCCATCGCGACGACGCCCCTCCGCTCGCCGCCGATGCGGTGCCGCCCGAGCAGGCCGAGCAGCCGGAAATTCGGGAAACTTCGAGCGGCAAGGGCCCCGAAGGGATCGACGCCGCACACCCACACGCCCGAGCCGCCCTGCGCGAGCGCGGGCGGCTCGGCTCTCGCAGCGGCCGCCGCGGCGAACCTCGCTCCGGCGAAGCCCACCAGGACAGCGGCCGTCTGCGCCCCGCCGAACGCCCGCTTGCGGCGCCTGCCCTTTCCCGGCCAAGCGCCGGCTACCCGGCCGGCCCGACACCCGCCAATCCGTTCGCCGATGCAGCGCTCGACCTCTTCGACGCCATCGAGGCCGCCGCCGAAGGCGCGGCTCCCGAGCCACGGTCGTTGCCGCCCGCGCTGGCCGTCGCCGGGTCGGCCGCCGCCGCGCCGACCAAAGAGGTTCACGGGGAGGCCCCTCCGGTCGACGACCGCCCGCCCGCGCCCGCAGTCAAGCCGATCGTGCTCGGCAGCGACGAAGCGGTGCCGACCGAGAAGAAACGCGGCTGGTGGCAACGCTGAGCGAAGAGATCGAAGCGCGAAGCAGCGCCACGGAAGGCATTCTCAGGCGATCCGGATCACCACCTTTCCGACATGCCCGGCCGCCTTGAGGTGCCGATAGGCGTCCTTCGCCTCGGCGAACGAAAACACCCGATCGATCACCGGCCGGAGCCCTGAAAAGGCAATCATCCGGTTCATTGCCTCGAACATCTCACGCGAACCCACGAAAACGCCGCGCACGGTGACGCTGCGGCGAAGAATCGCGGTCGGATCGATCTCTCCACCCGTCAAAACGCCGATCAGGTGCACGGCCCCGCCGTGCCGCGCCGAGGCAACGGAGCGCGGCAGCGTCCCTGCGCCGCCCACTTCCACCACGTGATCGACGCCGCGGCCACTGGAGAGCCGCCAGACCTCCTTCTCCCACTCGGGGTGGCTCCGGTAGTTGATGAGGTCGGTCGCGCCGAGCGCACGCATCCGCTCGAGCTTCGCATCGCTCGAGGAGGTGGCGATGACCCTCGCTCCCGCCGCGTGCGCGAACTGCAGGGCGAAGGTGGAAACGCCGCCGGTTCCGAGCACCAGCACCGTCTCGCCCGGGCGGAGCCGGCGGGCGGTGAAGAGCGCGTTCCACGCCGTCAGCGCGGCGCATGGGAGTGTCGCTGCCTCTTCGAAGCTCAGATGGTCCGGGATCGCCACCAGCCCGTCCTCGCGGAACAGCCTTTCTTCGGCGAGCACGCCGTCGATCGCGCCCCCGAGAGCCCGGGCGTGATCGACCGGGCTGATCTCCCCGCCTATCCAGCCCTGGAAGAACGTCCCCGCAACCCGCTCTCCCGGCTTGAAGCGCGTCACCCCGGCCCCGGTTTCCACAACCTCGCCCGCGCCGTCCGAAAGCGGCACGAGATCGGGCGGTACCGTTCCTCTCCCGTAGCGGCCCTCCACCACCATGAGATCCCGGTAATTGAGTGCGGCGGCCCGCATCCTGACCCGTACCTCTCCAGGCTCCGGCCTCTTGCCCGCCTCCTCGCCGAGCCTCAGCACCTCAAGGCCGCCCGTCTTCCCAAGCCGCCAGACCAACATCTCCTGCGCTCCTCTCCCTTCGAACCCTTGCGTGCAGAGGGGCGCCGCTAACCTGTTGGTCGCCCGATCAGCCCCGCGCTGCGCCGGCCGCCGTCGCCGCAGGCACCTCGATCAGCCTGCCGTTCTTCACATCAGTAGATGTGGCCATAGATCGGTACGGTGACCGGAACGAGCGGATTCTTTCGAATCCGCCGGACATCGGCAAGCACGCTCTCGGCCTGGTCCCGGATGGTCAGCCAGTCGATGAACTGCCCTCCTGTCGAGCCGGGTCCCTGACCGACATCACGCCAGCCCGATGGCTCCAGCGCCGCCGTCTCCAGGCTGCTGGCAAGCAGGGAGCGCATGACCTCGTCCGTGAAGGTCTCCATCCCGCAATCTGTGTGATGCACGACGAACCATTCGCGCGTGCCGAGCAATTTGTGCGAGATCACCAGCGAGCGGATGGCATCATCGCTCGCGGCCCGCCGGCGTTGCGGATGACGTGTGCATCACCCTCCGCGAGGACGGCGAATTTGGCCGGGTCAAGCCGTGCATCCATGCAGGTGAGCACCGCGAAGCGCCGGGCGGGCGGCATGGCCAGCCGTCCCTTGTCGCCGAAGCTTGCGGCATACGCTGCGTTGGCAGCAAGCACCTCGTCGCGGATCTTGCTCATTCTTTGCCCCTTGATTCAACCGTTTCCCCAATTGTTCGGCATTCTCCGGACCGAAAGCCGGAACGTCTCGGCGCCGGATTCCAACCATCAATCCTTCTTCGTTGCAACGGTGCGACCGCGCTCGAAGGAAACAAAGAGGGCCTGCCGCATCGCGCACTCGGCGGAACCGTTGGAGCGCCGCACGTCTGACCGGAGAAACCTTCGCTATTGTCGCGGCGGCGTCACACCAGGCATGCCGCGCCCGGGAATCCGGTGGCGGAAACGCAGTGCCTCAGCCACGTGAATCCTTTCCAGAACCTCGGAGCCCGCCAGATCGGCAATCGTGCGCGCCACCCTGAGCACGCGCGTATAGCCGCGCGCCGAGAATCCGAGCCGTTCCGCCGCCTCCTCGACGAAACGCCGGGCCTCCGGGGCGATCGCCAGCTTGTCCGGATCCGCCACCGCGTTCAGCCGCCCGATCTCGCCATTGCGCGCCTTCTGCATCTCGCGCGCCGCCGTCACACGCGCCGCCACCACCGCACTCGTCTCGCCCGGAGCGGCGCGCGAGAGCACCGCCGGGGGCACCGGCTGCACCTCGACCGTGATATCGATCCGATCAAGCAGCGGCCCACTGATTCGCGTCTGGTACTCCTCGCCGCAACGCGGCGCCCGCCCGCACTCGCGCCCCGCGTCACCGAGATAGCCGCAGCGGCAGGGATTCATCGCCGCCACCAACTGGAAGCGCGCCGGATAGGTCACGTGCGCCGCAGCCCGCGCCACCGTAGTGCGCCCGGTCTCCATCGGCTGGCGGAGCGCGTCGAGTGCCTGGCGCGGAAATTCAGGCAGTTCGTCGAGGAAAAGCACGCCCCCGTGCGCCAGGCTGATCTCCCCCGGCAGCGCCCGGTTCCCGCCACCTGTGAGCGCCGCCTGACTCGCCGAATGGTGCGGCTCGCGAAAGGGCGGCCGCATGATCAGCCGCCCTCCCTCCAGCATGCGCGCCAGGCTGTGGATCATGCTCACCTCGAGCGCCTGCGCAGCAGTGAGCGCGGGCAGCAGCCCGGGAAGCCTCGCCGCCAGCATCGACTTGCCGGCCCCCGGCGGCCCGATCAAAAGCAGATTGTGCCCGCCGGCCGCGGCGATCTCGAGCGCCCGCCGTGCCGTCTCCATGCCTTTGACTTCCGCGAGGTCCGGAAGGTCGGCCTGTTCCTGCACGCCCGGCGGCTCGGGCGGCGTGAGCACCTGCGTTCCCTTGAAATGATTGACAATCGAAACGAGATCGGCGGCCGCGAGAACCTCGATCCGCCCCGCCCAGGCCGCTTCGCCGCCCTGCGCCTCGGGGCAAATCAGCCCGAGATCCTTGGCCGAGGCGCCGATCGCCGCCGGCAGGACACCACCCACCGGCGCAATCCGCCCGTCGAGCGACAATTCGCCGAGTGCGGCAAAGCCCGCCAGCTCCTCGATCGGCAGCACACCCATCGCCGCGAGCAGCGCGAGCGCAATCGGCAGATCGAAATGGCTTCCCTCTTTCAGCAGATCCGCCGGCGCCAGGTTCACCAGTACGCGCCGCGGCGGCACCGCCAGCCCCATCGCCGTCAAGGCAGCCCGCACCCGTTCGCGCGCCTCGCCCACCGCCTTGTCCGCCAGACCCACCACGAGGAACGCCGGCAGCCCTGCGGAGATCTGCACCTGCACCTCGACCGGTACCGCCTCGATGCCGACGAAGGCGAAGGAATGAACGCGCGCAAGCGTGCCCGCGAGCAGCCCTCCCTGAGGATCCGACGGCGCGCTCACAACGGCTGACGGGAGGACGGCGGGCGCAACGCGCCTATCCCACGTCGAAGCGTTGCAACCAGGCAAGCATCCGCTCCCAGCCGTCCTCCGCATCCGCCTTGCGGTAGCTCGGCCGGTAATCGGCATGAAATCCGTGCGGTGCATCCGGATAGACGATGATCCGCACAGTCTTTCCGGCCGCCTTCGCGCGCGCCTCCGCAGCCTGGATCTCCTCCGGCGCGCTCGAAGGATCCTTCCCCGCGTAAAGCCCGAGCAGTGGGCAGCGAATGTCGCCTGCCACGTCGAGCGCGGTCTCGGGTTGGATCGGCGTGCGCGGGCCGTCGAGCGGGCCATACCAGGCAACCGCGGCGCGGAGATGCAGCCCGGAAGGCGCGTCGTGTGCCGCATAGAGCCACACGTCCCGCCCGCCTCGGCAGAACCCGACAACGCCGAGCCGACCAGGATCCCCGCCGTGCCGCCCCGCCCATTGCGCCGCGGCGTCGAGATCCTCCATCACCGAGGCATCCGGAGTCTTCGCAATCACTCGGCTGAAAATCTCTCCCGCGCTCGTCATTTTCGCGAGGTCCGGAAAGCGCCAGTAAAGCTCAGGCGCGATCCCGAAATAGCCCGCCTTGCCCAGCCGCCGACAAATGTCGCGAATATAATGATGGACGCCGAAAATCTCCTCCACCACGAGTACGATCGGGAACGGCCCACCATGATCGGGCTTGGCGTAATAGGCCGGCACTTCCGCACCACCCTGCGACACGCGCACCTCGCCGGCAACGAGCCCCTTGGCATCGGTGTCGATCACTTGCGCCTCGACGCGCGTCGTGGCCATCGTCAACCCCGCGACGAGGCCGCCTTGCACCACGCCGCGCCGGGCAAGGGGAAAGCGTTCGAGGCCCGCGATCTCACGGAAATCCGCCATCCTGCTCCCTCGGCCGCCGATGGCCCCTTCGTTCAGCCGCCCGCCATGGCCGCGCGCAGATTGGCATCGATCCTGGCGAGGAACGCCTCGGTTGTCAGCCAGGGCTGGTCCTTGTCGATCAGGATAGCGAGGTCCCTCGTCATGAACCCCGATTCCACGGTCTCAACGCACACGCGCTCCAGCATCTCGGCAAAGCGCGTCACCTCGGGCGTGGCGTCGAAGCGGCCGCGATAGGCGAGCCCTCGCGTCCAGGCGAAGATCGAGGCAATCGGATTGGTCGACGTCGGCCGTCCTTTTTGATGTTCCCGATAATGCCGGGTCACCGTGCCGTGTGCGGCCTCCGCCTCGACCGTCCTCCCGTCCGGGCTCATCAGCACGCTCGTCATCAGACCGAGCGAGCCGAACCCCTGCGCCACCGTGTCGCTCTGCACATCGCCATCGTAATTCTTGCACGCCCAGACATAGCCGCCCGACCATTTCAACGCGGCGGCCACCATGTCGTCGATCAGCCGATGCTCGTAGGTGAGCTTCTGTTCCGCGAACCTGGGCTTGAACTCGGCCTCGTAGATCTCCTGGAACACGTCCTTGAAGAAACCGTCGTAGGCCTTGAGGATGGTGTTCTTGGTCGAGAGGTAGAGCGGGTACCGGCGCGCCAGCGCATAGTTGAAACTGGCCCGCGCGAAACCCTCGATCGAGGCGCGCGTGTTGTGCATCCCGAGCGCTACCCCGCCGCCACCCTTGAAGTCGTGCACCTCGAGCACCTGTGCCGGCCCGCCGTCCGCCGGCTGGTAGTTGAGCGTCACCTTGCCGGGCCCGGGAATCTTCACGTCCACCGCACGATACACATCGCCATAGGCGTGACGCCCAATCACGATCGGCTGCGTCCAGTTCGGCACCAACCGCGGCACGTTCCGGCAGATGATCGGCTCGCGGAAGATCGTGCCGTCGAGAATGTTGCGCAGCGTTCCGTTCGGGCTGCGCCACATCTGCTTCAGGTTGAACTCCTTCACCCGCGCCTCATCGGGGGTGATGGTCGCGCATTTCACGCCAACCCCGTACTGCCGGATCGCGTGAGCAGCATCAACCGTGATCCGGTCCTCGGTCCGGTCACGGCTTTCGATGCCGAGATCAAAGTATTTCAGCTCGATATCGAGATAGGGAAGGATGAGCTTCTCCTTGATGAAGCCCCAGATGATCCGCGTCATCTCATCGCCATCGAGTTCGACCAACGGGGTCTTCACCTTGATTTTCGCCATATCCTCCTCGTCGTAACCCTTCGCTTGGCGGCCACGCACAAACGCGCTCCCGTGCCCGGTCAAGGACAAGGCACGCGCGGCCGGACCTTCGCATCGGCAGCATCACCCGGCAAGTGCAAGCCGTTCTCCAGGCCCGGCCGGTCTTGCGTTGCGGAGCCGCCGGGCGGAGCCTACTCTTCGCCTCCAGGTTGAATCCGGCGCCACACACAGGGTTCGCTTGGCCATGACCGAACGCTTCCGCGCCGCTCCGGCCCACCGGAGCGGCGGATGAGCCGGCACCGCCTCGTGCCGCGGCCGACCCTGGCTGGATCGGTCGTTGCGGTCAGTCTCCTCGCCCTGCTGTCCGTGCTCGTCGCGGCGGCCGCCACCGGCCAGCGTGCCGCGCGTTCGCTTTCTCTCGCCGGCCTTCTCCCGCTTCTGGCGCTGACATTCGCGGCCGCTATCCTGCTCTTTCGCCGCCGCTCGCGGGCCATCCTGCGTGACCGCGAGGAACTGCGGCAAGCGAACCGGGCGCTCGCCGCCGCCAAGGCCGAGGCCGAAGCAAAGACCGCGCAACTCGAAGGCATGCTCGCCAACATGTCCGACGGCGTCTCGCTGATCGACGGCGAAATGCACCTCAAGGAATGGAACGCCCTCTTCTCCGAGCGCACCGGCGTTCCGAAGGAGCTGCTCCGCCCCGGCATGACGATGGAGGAGATCTTGCGCATCCAGGCCCGGCTCGGCGAATTCGGCCCGGGCGACGTCGAGGCCTTCGTGGCCGAGCGCATGAAGCGCGTGCGTGACCGCACCCACCTCGGCGTGATCGAGCGCCTTCGCCCGAACGGCATGACCATCGAGCTCCGTCGTAGCCTCATGCCCGACGGCGGCTTCGTGACCCTCTACGCCAATGTTACCGCCCGCAAGCAGGCAGAGGCGGCCAAGCGGCTTGCCCAGGAGGCAGCGGAGGCCGCCACCGCCGCCAAGGCCGAATTCGTCGCCACCGTCGCCCACGAAGTCCGCTCGCCGCTTAACGCCGTGATCAACGGCCTTGATCTGCTCGGAGCCTCCGGCCTTGGCACGGCTCAGCAGAAGCTGGTGGAGGCGGCGCGCGGGGCGGGCGATGCGCTGCGCACGCTCATCACCGACATTCTCGACATCGCGCGGATGGACGCTGGCCAGTTCCGTCTCGCGCCCGAGGACTTCGCGCTCCGCCCCTTGCTGCTCTCGATCATCGACATGTTCCGCTCCGAGGCCGAGGGACGCGGCCAAGCCATTGCGCTCGAACTCGCCCCCGACCTGCCCGACAACCTGCATGCCGATCCGCGCCGGCTGCGCCAGGTTCTGCTCAACTTCCTCAGTAACGCCGTCAAGTTCTCCTCCCCGGGCACGATCACGCTCGAGGTGGTGGCAGAGAGCAGCGGGGAATGGCGCAACCTCACCCTCAGCGTCATGGATCCTGGCCCGCCCATCCCCGATGCGGACCGCCGGCGCCTGTTCCAGCCCTTCCAGCGACTGGAGAACGCAACAACAAGCCCTCGGCCCGGCAGCGGCCTCGGGCTCGCCATCTCAGAACGCCTTGTCCGACTGATGGGCGGAACGATCGGCTGCGAGCCGTTTGCGGACGGCAACCGGTTCTGGCTCACCATCCCGCTCGCCCCGGCACGGCAGGACACCTCCCTTCCTGAAGCACCCCCCCGGCACCGGCCGATCCGGCGGGCGCGCATCCTCGTCGTCGAGGATGTGCCGGCCAACCAGCTCGTGCTGGCCACCATGCTGCGTCGCGACGGCCACCTCGTCGATATCGCCGCCAGCGGCGAGGCGGCGCTCGCGGCGCTCTGTCGGCACCCCTATGACATCGCGTTCCTGGACCTGCACCTTCCGGGCATCAACGGCTTCGAAACCGCCCGGCGCATCCGCGCCCTGCCGGGGCCGGGCGCGAAGATCCCGCTCGTCGGCCTGACGGCCGCCGCTTCGGCGGACACCCGCACCCGATGCCTCGAGGTCGGCATGGACGAGATGATCGGCAAGCCAGTTTCCCAGGGCGCGTTGGCCGCAACGCTCGCAGCGCAACTCCGACCGCACGAAAGTCCTGCCCGCAGTGCCGCTGCGTTGGCGGCTGAACAGGTAGCCTCGCCCGCCGCTCCCGGCCTCGACCTGGCTCGGCTCGCCGCCCTCCGCCGCGAACTGCCGCCCGGCCTCCTCGCCACCCTGGCCGAGGAATGCCTCACCGACATCGGGGGCAGGCTTCCCCAGCTCCGCGCTGCGCTGGCCGCCGGCCGCGCTCCCGAGGCAGGCAGCATTGCCCACGCCATCGCCGGAACCGCAGCCACCTACGGCCTGAGCAAGCTGGCGGCACTTGCCCGCGACCTCTCGAACGCGGCCCGTCAAGGCAACCCCGACGCCAACGCAATCAACCCGATCGAAGCCGAATACCGCGACGGCGCCACAACGTTGCGCGCTCTTCTCACCGCCTGATCCGCCCTGCCGGCCCGATCACAGGCCCGCCACGCGGTTCCGCCAGCCACACTCTGCCCGGACGCTCAATTCCGTGGCAGGCGCGGCCGGTCAGGGGCGTCCGGGTTCTGGGCACGCTGGCGCAACAAATGGTCGGCAAGCACCAGCGCCAACATCGCCTCGCCCACCGGCACGGCTCGGATGCCCACGCAGGGATCATGCCGCCCCTTGGTCATCACCTCCACCTCGCGGCCGTTCCGATCGACCGAGCGCTGTGCAATCAGGACCGAGCTCGTCGGCTTGACCGCGAAACGGGCAACGATCGGCGCGCCGGTCGAGATTCCGCCGAGAATCCCCCCCGCATGGTTGGTCAGGAATTGAACCTCGCCGCCGGCCATCCGCATTTCGTCGGCGTTCTCTTCTCCGCGCAGACCGGCGGCCGCGAAGCCCGCACCGATCTCCACGCCCTTGACCGCGTTGATGCCGATCAGCGCCGCGGCGAGATCGGCGTCGAGCTTGCCGTAAACCGGCGCTCCGAGGCCGGGCGGCACACCTTCGGCCAGCACCTCGACAATCGCACCGATCGAAGAGCCCTCCTTGCGAATGGCGGTGAGGTATTGCTCCCATACCGGCACGCTCTCCCGATCCGGACAGAAGAACGGATTCTCTTCCACTGCGTTCCAGTCCCAGCGTGCGCGGTCGATTTCATGCGGCCCGATCCGGATCAGCGCGCCGCGAATGCGCACGCCTTCCCCGAGCACACGCCGCGCGACGGCTCCGGCCGCCACCCTGAGCGCCGTCTCGCGCGCCGAGGCGCGGCCACCGCCGCGATAGTCCCGGATGCCGTATTTCAGGTCGTAGGTGAGGTCCGCGTGGCCGGGGCGAAAACGTTCGGCGATCTCCGCATAATCCTTCGAACGCTGATCCACATTCTCGATCACGAGCGCAATCGGCGTGCCTGTCGTCATGCCTTCGAACACGCCCGAGAGGATGCGTACGCGGTCCGGCTCGGCACGCTGGCTCGTGTAGCGCGATGCACCGGGGCGGCGCCGGTCGAGCCAGGGCTGAATATCGGTCTCGCTGAGGGGAATGCGCGGCGGACAGCCATCCACAACGCAGCCGATCGCCGGGCCGTGGCTTTCGCCCCAGGTCGTGACACGGAACAGGTGACCGAAGCTGTTGTGCGACATTGCCGGCTCAGCCTTCCGGCTTGGTCCGGCTGGTGCGGGGTATCGTCTCGGCGCCCCGGCGCACGGCACGGCCCCGATCAGCCGCTGCACGAACGGCCGCAGTCCGCGGCAGGGTCTCGGTCACGCGGCTATCCCTCGTCGGCAACCGCGATATCGGGCGCGTTCGGGTTTTTCATGCCGACGAGATGATATCCGCAATCGACGTGGTGGATCTCCCCTGTAACACCGGAGGCAAGATCCGAAACAAGATAGAGTGCCGCTCGCCCTACCTCGTCGATCGTCACGTTCCGCTCGAGCGGGCTGTTCAGCTCGTTCCAGCGCAGGATATAGCGGAAATCGCCGATCCCCGACGCCGCGAGCGTCTTGATCGGCCCGGCGCTGATCGCATTGATGCGAATCCCCGCCGCGCCGAGATCGGCGGCCAGATAGCGCACCGACGCCTCGAGCGCCGCCTTGGCCACCCCCATCACGTTGTAGTGGGGCATCACACGCTCTGCCCCAAGATAAGAGAGCGTCAGCAGCGCCCCACCCGCGCGCATCATCGGCACCGCCCTTTGGGCAACGGCAACGAACGAGTAGCAGGAGATATCGAGGGCCTGCAGGAATGCCTCGCGCGGCGTGTCGAGATACCGGCCGCGCAGATAGGCCTTGTCGGCGTAGCCGATAGCATGCACGAGGAAATCGAGCCGCTCCCACTGCCCGGCGAGTGCCGCGAAGGCGGCCTCGATGGTGCCCGGGTCCCCAACGTCGCACGGAACCACGATACCGGAGCCGAGGCTTTGGGCGAGCGGCCGCACGCGCCGCCCGAGCGCCTCACCCTGATAAGTGAAGGCCAGCTCCGCTCCCTCCGCGGCGCACGCGGCAGCAATTCCCCACGCCAGCGAGCGCTCGTTCGCAACACCGAGGATCAGGCCCCGCCGGCCTGCGAGAAGCGGACCCTTGGCAGGGATGCGTCGGGGGGCCTCGGGCATGGCACTCCTTTTTTTGCAGCTTGCCGGGCGGGCCGGACCGCCACGCTCCGTTCCGAGTGGCACACGAAGGCGCCAACGGGCAAGGGGACCGTGATTCCCCGGCGTGCCGTTCCGCTCTATTTGTCGGGCGAACGAGGAGTGCTCTCCGATGCCTGAAGCAGCCGCCGACGCCGGCGCGCCTTTTGCCCTGTTCGCGGAATGGTTCGCCGCCGCTGGTGCGGCGGAGCCGAGGGATGCGAACGCCATGACGCTCGCCACCTGCTCCGCGGACGGCACACCTTCGGCCCGCATGGTCCTGCTCAAGGGTTGGGACGATGAGGGGTTCACGTTCTATACGAACATCGAGAGCCGGAAAGGTGCGGAGCTTGCGGCGAACCCGCGCGCCGCGCTCCTCTTCTACTGGAAGTCGCTCTCCCGCCAGATCCGCATCGAGGGTCCCGTCACCCCGGTCAGCACCGCCGAGGCCGACCAGTACTACGCCTCGCGCCCGCGCCTTTCGCGTATCGGCGCCTGGGCCTCCGAGCAGTCCCGCCCGCTCGCCGCCCGTGCCGATCTCGAGGCGCGCGTCGCCAAGTTCGAGGCGCGCTATCCCGGCGAGGTGGTGCCGCGCCCGCCCTTCTGGTCCGGCTACAGGGTGATCCCCGCGCGATTCGAGTTCTGGCAGGAGCGGCCCTTCCGCCTGCATGAGCGACGGATCTTCCTCCGTGACGGCGCAGGTTGGCAGACCGGCGTCCTCTATCCGTAACGCCGGATCCGCCGCCGGCGGCCCCCGATGACAATCCCCCCGGCGCAGCAAGCGGCCGCCGAGTTCCTCGCTCTGCTCGCAGGCGCGTCCCCGATCGAAACGCATATCTCGGCCGTCTTCCTGGGCGCCGACACGGCGTGGAAGATGAAGAAGGCGATCCGCCTTCCCTATCTCGACTTCACTTCCCTCGCCGCGCGGCGGCATTTCCTCGACCGTGAGCTCGCCCTCAACGCACCCGCCGCACCCGGGCTTTATCGCGATGTCGTGCCCCTCACGCGCACTCCTGCCGGTGGCCTTGCCCTCGATGGTCCAGGCGAGCCGGTGGAGTGGGCGCTGCGCATGGCCCGGATTCCGGACTCGGACTTCCTCGATCGCATCGCCGCCACGGGGCGCCTCACGCCGGCCCTCGCCCGCACTCTCGGCCGCGCCATCGCCCGCTACCATGGAGGCCTCGGCCCCAGCCTCGATACAGACCATGCAACCTCCCTCCGCCGCCTGGTGGCCGAGAACCGGGTCTCGGCTCTGGCGGCAGGCTTGCCCGGCCGCTCCGTCGAGGCGTGGGAGCAGGCGGCCCTTGCCGCCATCACGGCGCGGACAGACTGGCTTGCCGTGCGTGCGCGCGGCGGCTTCGTGCGCCGCGCGCACGGGGATCTTCACCTCGGCAATCTCTGCCTCTGGCACGGGGAACCCGTGCCGTTCGATGCACTGGAGTTCGACGAGCGCCTGGGCACCATCGACCTCGCCTACGACCTCGCCTTCACCCTTATGGATACCGAGTTCAGGGCAGGCCGGACGGCGGCGAATCGGGTGCTCAACGCCTACGTCGTGGAATCCGGCGATTCGTCTCTCGTCGGCGGCCTTCCGCTCTTCCTTTCCCTTCGTGCGATGGTGCGCGCGCACGTCCAGGCGCTCCGCGGGATGGCCGAGGAGGCCAGCCGCCTGCTCGCCGCAGCACTCGCTTTTCTCCGTCCCGCGGCCCCGATCCTGGCCACGGTCGGCGGCCTGCAGGGCAGCGGGAAATCAACCCTCGCCCATGCCCTCGCCCCCCGCCTCGGCGCCGCACCGGGCGCGCTCGTGCTGGCTAGCGACGTGCTGCGCAAGCGCCGCCACGGCGTCGCCCCGGAGGCTCGATTGCCGCCCGCGGCCTACACGCCGGAGGAGAACCGCGCAGTCGCGGCCGCGCTGGTGGACAGCGTCGGGACCGTCCTCGGGCTCGGCCATGCGGTGGTTGCGGATGCAACCTTCCTCGATCCCTCCCTGCGCACCGCGATCCGCGAAGTGGCCCGCGCGGCCCGGGTTCCCTTTCTCGGCCTTTGGCTCGAGGCCCCCTTCGAGATTCTCGAAGCGCGCGTCACGGCGCGCGGCTGCGCGACCGCACCCGATCCCTCCGATGCCACGCCCGCCGTCCTCCGCCGCGCCGCCGCTTCGCCCCGCGCATCGCCCGGCCCGGACTGGCATCATCTCGACGCCGGACAGCCGGCCGAGGAGACGCTCAACGCAGCCATCCTGCTCGCGCAGCGCCAGCGCCAGCCGTGCTAACGTGAAGCCGCCCCGCTCGAGAAACGGAAAAGGAGGAACCGATGTCGATCCGCAAGGTTCTGTTGCCTCTCTCCAGCACCGCGGCCGGCGGCTCGTCGCTCGCCACCGGGCTCCTGGTTGCACGGATCTGGGGCGCCCACCTCGCCGCGTTGCACGTGCGCGTTGACGCGCGCGACGTCGCGCCGCTGGCCGGCGAAGGCCTGTCCGGAGCGATGATCGAGGAGATGATGGCGGCGACCGAGAAGGAGAGCGCGGAACGCTCCGCTTCGGTCAGGGCACTTTTCGACAGGGCCGTGGCGGAGCAGCAGATCTCGCTCGCCGAACCGAAGGCGGCTGAACGCGTTGCCACGGCGAGCTTCACGGCAGTGGTCGGACGCGAGGAAGACCTCGTGGCTCAGCAGGCCCGCCTGGCCGATCTCACCGTGGTCGCGCATCCGGAAGCGAGCGGCGATGCGGCGTCTGCCGACGCACTGCACGCGGTGCTGTTCGATTCCGGCCGCCCCGTTCTGCTCGCGCCGGGGCACCCTCCCGCGACGATCGGTCGGCGCATCTGCGTCGCCTGGAACGGCACCGCGGAATCGGCCTCCGCGATCACCGCCGCGCTGCCCTGGCTGCAGCGGGCGGAGGCGGTCCGCATCCTCTCCTCGGTGGGTTACCAGCGCCGCGGACCCGCCGCCGAGGAGCTCGCCCCCTATCTCGCCCTGCATGGGGTCGTCGCCGAGATCGGAACCATCCAGCCGGTCGGCGGCGTGATCGGGGCGGGCCTGCTCGCGGCCGCCGAGGCATTTGGCGCCGATCTGGTCAGCATGGGCGCCTATTCGCACTCGCGGCTCCGCCAGCTCATCCTCGGCGGCGTTACCCGGCACGTGCTCGAGCACGCCCGCCTGCCCATCCTGATGACCCGCTAAGGAATGGCGACCTGTCGCGGGGCTACAAGCGCCCGAGCACGAAAGCGAACGCAATGGCCAAACCCACGCCGCGGTTCGCCTTGAAAAGAGCGAGGCAGTGCGCCGGGTCGTCGATGTCGATCTCCGCGACCTGCCGGGCCAGCAGCAGCGCCGGAATCGCAAGCCCTGCCAGGAACCAGCCCGAGAGACCCGCGAGGCCGCCCGCCAACGCAACCAGAAGCACTGTGGCGCCGTAGCAGACGGCAAGAAAGGGCCGGGTCCGCGAGCCGAACAGCCGCGCGGTCGATTTCACCCCGACCAGCGCGTCGTCCTCGCGATCCTGATGCGCATAGATCGTGTCGTAGCCCAATATCCAGACGATCGAGGCGGCATAGAGGGCAAACGCCGCGGCATCCAGATGCCCGGCAGCGGCCGCGTAGCCAAGCGGCGCTCCCCAGCCGAAGGTGAAGCCGAGCATCACCTGCGGCCACCAGGTTACCCGCTTGGCGAGCGGGTAGAACGCCACCAGCAGCAGCGATGCCACGCCGAGCAACTGCGCAACCCGGTCGAGCGCAAGCAGGATTGCCAGCCCGATCGCCAGCAGAACGAGGAGGAAGGCCGCCGCCTCACGCATCATCAGCGTGCCCGCCGCAAGCGGTCGGCCCGCCGTGCGCGCGACGCGTTGGTCGAGATCGCGGTCCCACATGTCGTTGACGATGCAGCCGGCGGCACGCATCACCACCGCGCCGAGGGCGAACAGCACGATCAGGACGAGCGTGTGCAGCCACGTTGCACGAGCCAGCAGAATCCCGGCCAGGCCCGGCAGGAAGAGAAGCCATGCACCGATCGGCCGGTCGAGCCGCGCAAGCAACGCGTAGGGACGCCACGCCGCGGGCAGCCGGATGACCCACCCTTCCGCCACGATATCTGTGTGTGCCGCCATCGCTGCTAGTTTGCCCCCCGCCATGCCGGGGTCAATCCGCCTTTTCGTCACCTGCCCGCTCGAACCCGGAGCGGAGTCCACCTTCGATCGCGCGCAGGCCCATTATCTCGGACGGGTCATGCGTAGGCGCGTGGGCGAGGAGGTCGTACTGTTCAACGGGCGCGACGGCGCATGGCGCGCCCGCATCACGGCCCTGAATGCCACGGGCGGACGCGCAGCACTCGCTGAGCAGCTCACTGCGCAGGTGGCCGAGCCTGGCCCCTGGCTCGCCTTCGCGCTTCTCAAGCGTGCCGCAAGCGAGATCGTCGTGCAGAAGGCAACCGAACTCGGCGCGGAGCGGCTGTTGCCGTTCCGCGCGGAACGTTCCGTTGCCGGCGCTCCAAATCCGGAACGCCTGGCCGCCATCGCCACCGAGGCAGCCGAGCAAAGCGAGCGCCTGACCCGGCCTGCCATCGCGCGCGTGCTCTCGCTCCCGGCCCTTTTGGCCGGCTGGCCCCCCGGGCGTCCGCTCTTTGCCGCGATCGAGCGGCGGGCCCTGCCGTTCCCCCGCGATGGTAAATCGGCGGGGCTTCTGGTCGGCCCCGAGGGTGGTTTCACCGAGGGGGAGCTTGACCTGATCGCGCACACACCTTTTGTTCGGCCGGTCTCACTCGGCCCGCGCATCCTGCGCGCGGAGACCGCCGCGATCGTCGGTCTCGCGCTGCTCGCGGCATCGGCCGGCCATTCGATCTGATCTGCCTCACTATTCGGGAAAAAGATGTCCAATCCTGGAGAAACCGATGTCACGCCCATCCGTTCGACGGCCGACCTCGTCGCGCACATCGCCACCGGGTGCAAGGAACGCACGTCGTTCCGCATTGGAACCGAACATGAGAAGTTCGGCTTCCGCCTGGCCGACTTGTCACCCCCGCCCTTTGAGCCGGATGGCATTCGAGCCGTGCTCGATGGGCTGGCACGGCGCGGCGGGGCACCCATCCTCGACCGCGGCCGCCCGATCGGCCTCGATCGCGGTCCGCTCGCGATCTCGCTCGAACCGGGTGGCCAGTTCGAGCTCTCCGGCGCGCCGCTCGAGACGTTGCACGAGACGAAGGCAGAACTCGACCAGCACTTCGCCGAGCTTGCTGCCGTCGCTGGCCCGCTTGGCCTCGGCTTCGCCCCGCTCGGCTTCCACCCGCTGGCGAGCCGCGAAGAGATGCCGTGGATGCCGAAGAGCCGCTACGCCATTATGCGCGCCTACATGCCGAAGATGGGCCGGCTCGGCCTCGACATGATGCTGCGGACCTGTACCGTGCAGGCCAATCTCGACTATGCATCCGAGTCGGACATGGTGCGGAAGTTCCGCATCTCGCTCTGCCTCCAGCCTCTGGCGACCGCGCTCTTCGCCAACTCACCATTTCGTGAAGGCCGGCCGACCGGCTTCCTCTCCACGCGCGCCGAGGTCTGGCGCGACACGGATCCCGATCGCACGGGCATCCCCGCCGTCGTCTTCGAGCCGGGTTTCGGTTTCGCACGCTATGTCGAGTGGCTGCTCGACGTGCCGATGTATTTCATCCGCCGCGGCGGTACGTATCTAGACCTCGCAGGCCGGAACTTTCGCGACTTCATCGCTGGCCGCCTCGCCGAGGTGGCCGGCGAGCGTGCAACGATCGGCGATTTCGCCGATCATCTGACGACCGTCTTCACCGACGTCAGGTTGAAGCGTTATCTCGAAATGCGCGGCGCGGACGCCGGAAGCCCGGCGATGATGCTGGCACAATCCGCATTCTGGGTCGGCATTCTTTACGATGAGGCCGCGCTTGCTGCGGCGGCTGCGCTGATCGCCCGCACCCCTTGGCAGGAGTTTGCGGCACTGCGCGACAGCGTGCCGATGACCGGCCTCGCCACGCGCTGGGGGCGCGGCACGCTCCGCGATCTTGCACGCGAGGTGATCGCGATTGCCGCGGAGGGGCTCGCCCGCCGAGGCAGGCTTAACGCTGCCGGCGATGACGAAAGGATCTACCTCGCGCCGATCGAGGCGATTGCCGCGGGCGCACCGACCCAGGCCGAGTACTGGCTCGCCCGCTTCCATGGCCCGTGGCAAGGAGACGTGAACCCAATCTTCTCAGAGGCGGAAATCTAGGGTGAGATACACGTGAACGTAGTAAGACATCTTGCGGACGCAACCAAACTAAGGCTGGATAGTGGCATGGATGTTGCCTCCCTCCCTCGCCCGGACCCGATGGCCCGACCGGCCAGTGCGGGGCATGGCCCGCTCCTACGCCTGCGCCTGATCGGGCCGATGGAGGCGGAGGCACCGTCCGGAACATCGGTGCTGCCGCCGGGTCGGAAAACGAGGGCCCTCCTCGCGGTTGTCGCGCTCGCAACGCCTCGCCCGGTTTCCCGCGCCAGGCTCGCCGACCTGCTTTGGGGCCGCCGTCCTGAGCTTCAGGCGCGCGCGTCACTGCGCCAGGAGATCCACCGCCTGAGCGAGTCGCTGGCGCCGCTCGGCAGCGACGTCCTGCACGTCACGCGCGACCATGTGGGGTTTTGGCCCGGCCATGTCTGGACGGATGTCGGCGAACTCCGGCAGGCAAGTGCGGCCGATTCGGGATCGCTCGCTCTGGCAACCGGGACGCTGCTCGATGGCCTCGACGGCGCGGACCCCGCCTTCGACGGCTGGCTTTGCGCCGAACGCGAGCGGCTTTGCGACCATCTGCGTGGACTTGCCGAGCTCAGGCTCGGCGCTCAGGTCGATCCCGAGGCGACGATCACCGCCGCCCGCCAGCTCCTGGCGATCGATCGAGCTCACGAAGGCGCCTGGCGGGCGCTGATGCGCGCCTACGCCGCGCGCGGCGAGCGCGGCATGGCGATCGAGGCCTATGAGCGCTGCCGCTTGGCACTCTCAACGGTACGCGACGCAAGCCCCTCGACCGAAACCGAGGCGCTGCTCGCCGAACTCTGCCGCGCAGACCGCCAGCCCAACCGTCCGGCTGCAGCCGGCGCCGCACAGGAGCGAGCGGCGGGGCCACGCATCGGGGTCCTCGCACTGCAGCCGATCGGCGCTGCCGATCCCGAGCTCGGGATCGGCATCGCCGAGGAGATCACCGGAGCGTTGGCACGCCTTCAGGGGCTCTGCCTTGTTGCCCGCCCTCAACCCGCGCATGGCACGGCGCTCCCGCGTGAGGACCTCACCCGCCGCCGCAGCCTCGGTGTCGATCTCCTGCTCGAAGGAACCCTCCAACGCAGCGGCCGGCATTTGCGCGTGCTGCTCCGTTTGCTGGACCTCCGGACCGGTGACCAGGTGGTTTGGACCCGCCGCTTCGACGATCAGGGGGACAACCCGCTCGCCCTGCAGGACGACATCGCGGCCAGCACCGCCGCCGAACTCGACAGTGTCGTCATGGCTATCGAGGCGCGCCGCGCCGCGCTTGGCGATGTCGCGAACCAATCGGCGCGGGAACTTCTTGCGCGCGCGGTTCCGATGATGCTCCGCCTCGGGCGTGACTCTTTCCAGGAGGCAGGCAGGCTGATCGCGAGCGCACGCGAGCGGGAGCCGGGAAACGCCGCGGCGCATGCCTGGCACGCGCTCTGGTATGCGTTGCTTGTCAGCCAGGGCTGGGCGAGCCATCCAGTGGCCGCTGCTGCGCGCGCCGGCGGGCTTGCCGAGCGGGCGCTGCGACTTGATCCGGTCGACGCGCGCGTCCTCACGATTGCCGGCCTGATCGCGGCTGGGCTCAGGCGCCGCCCGCGCGAGGCGCTCGCGCTCTACGATCGGGCTCTCGCCCGCAACCCCAATCTCGTGCTGGCCTGGGCGCTCTGCGGCCTTGCCTTCGCCTATCTCGGAGAACTGGACGAGGCGGAGCGGCGGCTCGACCGGTACAAGTCACTCTCGCCTCTCGACCCATACGCCGGCCTGCTCGATGTCGGCTTCGTTGCCGCGTGTCTGCTGCGCCACGACCATGTCCGTGCCGCCATCCTTGGCCGCCAGGCCAGCGAACTCAATCCCGGCTTTGGCGAGGTCCTGAAACTCACCCTGGCGGCCCTCGGGCATCTCGGCCGCCGGCAGGACGCCGCGCTAATCACACGGCGGCTGCTGGCGGTCACTCCTGGCCTCACCATCGCCCGCTTCCTCGCCACGAGCCCGTTCCAACGAGCCGTCGACACCGAGCATATCGCCGCCGGGCTCCGCTTGGCCGGAGCGCCTCCGGGCATTACGGGCGCGTGACTGCCCTGCTCTCTGAGGGCGGTTCAAAAAAGACAAGAGAGCAGATTCCGATCAGTCACGGACAGCCCAGCACCCAACGCCGGAAGAGTTCGAGATCGATATTGCCGCCCGAGAGCACAATCCCGACCCTTCGCCCCGCCTGCACGGCCTTCTCTTTGCGAAGCGCCGCCAGCGGCGCGGCTCCGGCGCCTTCGGCCAAGGTGTGCGTTGCCGCCCAGTACGCCCGGATGGCGGCGGCGATCTCGTCGTCCGTCACTGTCACGATGCGCGCCGCGCCGGCGCGGATGATCTCGAGCGCCGCCGGGTCCGGGATGCGCACGGCAATGCCGTCCGCCAGGGTTTCGGCGCGCTCGAGCGCCACCGCATGGCCGGCCGCCAGCGAACGCGCATAGGGATCGGCTCCCGCGCTCTGCACGCCGATGATCTCCGTTCCGAGTGCGAGCAGATCGCGCACGCCGATCGCGCCGCAGATTCCCGAGCCAAGCCCGACCGGCACATAGAGGGCCTCGAGCGGCGGAGAAGCGCGGAAAAGCTCGAACGCCCAGGTCGCCACGCCGAGCACCAGATCGGGATGGAACGCGGGGACGAAGGTCAGCCCTTCGCCGGCGGCGAGGCGAAACGCCTCCTCGCGCGCCGCTTCGAAGTCGGCGCCGTGCACGATCAGGCGCACGCCGAAGCCTTCCATCAGGCGGTTCTTCTCGGCGCTGTTGCCGTGCGGCACGACAATCGTCACGGGAACGCCCGCCGCCCGGCCCGCATAACCGAGGGACTGACCATGATTGCCGCGCGTGGCGGATATCACGCCTTTGAGATCGGGCGCGGTTCGCCGAAGCCGATCGAGATGCACGAGACCACCGCGCACCTTGAACGCGCCGATCGGCGTTGCGTTCTCATGCTTCACCCAGACCTCGGCGCCGGCTTCTGCCGACAGGAGAGGCCATAGCTGCTGCGGGGTAGGCGGAAAATATTGCCCGATCAGCGCCGCTGCCGCATCGAGTTCTGCACGCGAGAACAACGCCAATTCCGAACCGTTACCGCTTCAGGTGCAACCGCGCGACTCCGAAATGGGAATGCACCCCGGGAGCCTCCTCATCACGCTCCACCCATCGGCCGGCAGCCGACGAGCCGGACCCCCCGCCACGTCGAGCCCGCATCATCCGGACCGTCGTCCGAGGGCGGGGTCCATGCTGGCGATCAAAGCGCCCTGAGGTTCGTCGCCGAGGCCTTGCCGCGCTCCATGCTGATCTCGTAGCTGACCCGCTGGCCCTCGTTCAGCCCCTTGAGGCCCGCGGACTGCACCGCCGTGATGTGGACGAACACGTCCTTGCCGCCGTCCTGCGGCACGATAAATCCGTAACCCTTGGTGGCATTGAACCACTTCACGGTGCCCGTAGCCATGAACCGCACAACTCCGTCGCTGGGGGGCACCGCCGACCGGTGCCGCCCGGAAAACAATCAGGCCTTCTTGACGTCTTGAAGGCCCGTCGGGCGACGGAGGCACCGCAAGTTGAGGCCAGGAAGTCGATTGCATCGGTAGTGGCGCAGAAAGCGCCGGCCCTGTCAATCGCGGTTTCGTGACCGCAACCGACCGCCTGGAATGATCCGGACGAGAACGGGGGCAGATCCTTACGGATCCGCCCCCGCATAGCCAATTCGTTCTTCGGGCGATCAGAAGTCCATATCGCCCATACCGCCGCCGCCAGGCGGCATCGCCGGAGCCTTCTTCTCTGGCCGCTCGGCCACCATCGCCTCGGTGGTGATCAAGAGCCCGGCAACCGACGACGCATCCTGGAGCGCCGTGCGAACGACCTTGGTGGGATCGATGATCCCGGCCTTGACGAGATCCTTGAACTCGCCGGTCTGCGCGTCGAAGCCCCAGTTGTACTCTTCCTTGTCGAGCACCTTGCCGGCGATTACCGCGCCGTCCTCACCCGAGTTCTCGGCGATCTGGCGGAGCGGGGTCTGCACCGCCTTGCGCACGATCTCGATGCCGAAGCGCTGGTCGTCGTTGTCGCCCTTGAGCTTGCCGAGCACGAGGCTCGCCCGCGCGAGTGCGATCCCGCCGCCCGGCACGATGCCTTCCTCGACCGCGGCGCGGGTCGCGTGCATCGCGTCATCCACGCGATCCTTACGCTCCTTCACCTCGACCTCGGTGGCCCCGCCGACGCGGATCACGGCCACGCCGCCGGCAAGCTTCGCCAATCGTTCCTGCAGCTTCTCGCGATCATAGTCGGAAGTAGTCTCCTCGACCTGCGCGCGGATCTGGTTGCAGCGGCCGGTGATGTCGGCCTTCTTGCCCGCACCCTCGACGATCGTGGTGTTCTCTTTCTCGATGATCACCTTCTTCGCCTTGCCGAGCATGTTCAGCGTGACGTTCTCGAGCTTGATGCCGAGATCCTCGCTGATCACCTGCCCGCCGGTGAGGACCGCGATGTCCTCGAGCATCGCCTTCCGACGATCGCCGAAGCCCGGAGCCTTCACCGCGGCCACCTTAAGGCCCCCGCGCAGCTTGTTGACGACGAGTGTCGCGAGCGCCTCGCCCTCGACGTCCTCGGCGATGATCAGGAGCGGCTTGCCCGACTGCACAACGCTCTCAAGGAGCGGCAGCAGCGGCTGCAGGCCGGAGAGCTTCTTCTCGTGAATCAGCACGTAGGGCTGATCCAGCTCCGCGATCATCTTCTCGGCATTGGTGATGAAGTAGGGCGAAACATATCCGCGGTCGAACTGCATCCCCTCGACCACGTCGAGTTCGGTCTGGATTCCCTTGGCCTCCTCGACCGTGATCACGCCCTCGTTGCCGACCTTCTGCATCGCCTCGGAAATCATCTTGCCGATCTCGGCCTCGCCGTTGGCGGCGATGGCGCCAACCTGGGCGGTCTCGGAGGGCGTCGTGATCTTCTTCGAATGCTTCTTCAGCTCCTCGACGACCGCGCCCACGGCCTTGTCCACGCCGCGTTTGAGGTCCATCGGATTCATGCCCGCGGCGACAGCCTTGATGCCCTCGCGGACGATCGAGGCGGCAAGGATGGTTGCCGTCGTGGTGCCGTCGCCCGCGCTGTCAGCAGTCTTGCTCGCGACCTCGCGCACCATCTGGGCGCCCATGTTCTCGAACTTGTCGCCGAGCTCGATCTCCTTGGCGACGGTTACGCCGTCCTTGGTGATGCGCGGCGCGCCGAAGCTCTTATCGAGCACGACGTTGCGGCCCTTAGGGCCGAGCGTGATCTTCACTGCATCCGCCAGAATCTCGATGCCGCGCAGCATGCGCCCGCGGGCATCGCTGGCGAAGCGAACGTCCTTCGCAGCCATCTGTCTACTTCCTTCTCTCGATTTCCGTTACGTGATTCGGCCCGGAAGGGGCGTTGCGTCAGGCAGCCTTCTTCTTCGCCGCCGGCTGGCCCTCGATGATGCCCATCACGTCGGATTCCTTCATGATGAGCAGCTCCTCGCCGTCGAGCTTGACCTCGGTGCCGGACCACTTGCCGAAAAGAATGCGGTCGCCCGCCTTCAGGTCGAGCACGACAAGTTCGCCTTTCTCGTTGCGGGCGCCGGGGCCCACTGCCACGACTTCACCCTCCATCGGCTTTTCCTTCGCCGTGTCGGGAATGATGATGCCGCCGGTCGTCTTCTCCTCGGGATTCAACCGTCGGACCACGACGCGGTCATGCAAGGGACGGAACTTCATGCGGGTTGCTCCCCACTCCAAGGTTGCATCGCTAACTACCAATCGGGTCTCCCGCCCTCTGCCAAAGCCGCAGCGAAGCCGCTGTTGGCACTCCAGGCCGGTGAGTGCCAACATCTAGGCGCGTCCCGCAAGCCTGTCAAGCGGCCGGCAGCACCCCTGGCGTGTGAGTGCCAAGTAACTGATTATCAACAAATTTTTGCTTGATTTGCGGGGGGGAAGCCATGCCAGGCTCCGGTTCGACAATTCGCCCGCCCCGAACGCCTGGCCTGGGGCGCAACAACCCGAAAGGGAAGAGATGAAGGAGCGAAGGACCGAACCATGCACTTGCCGTCACGGCCGCGCGAATGGCGCCTGACCACCGCCGAAATTCTCTACCGGCTGCCCGACCACCCCGGCCTCCTGCAGACGTTCATCTGGCAAGACTACGATCTTGCGCCGCAGTTCCCGGAGCTTCGGCGCTTTCTCGCGTTCTGGCGCCGCGAGCTCGACGGGCCGCTCCATTCGGTGCGGGTCGCCGCCGCCGATTCCCTCGCGCGCGGACGGTGGCGCCATGCCGGCCATCTCCTGACCCTGCAGTAAGCCCAGGGCACCGGCTAGACGTCCCGAATGGCTGTACCACTCGGCCCTCGGGGCAAAGCCGGTCCGGACGCAAGGCAAGCCGCGACGCCCTTGGCCATCGGCGCGCCTCGTCATGCTACCCGCGGGGGACGGGTGGACAAAGAGGGCGTTCCTGGCGCATCCCGTGCGGCCGCCGCAAACGGCGGGCTCGCCTGTCGCGCGCCCCCGAACGAGGTTCCCTGACGCGATGCTGTCCGCCGCCCGAGCCTTCGCCGTCACCTCCCGCCAGCCGGCCTTAGCCGGGAACCCTGACCGCAACGGCCGCCTTCTCGCCGGCTGGCTCTTCGTGCTCGCCGGCATGATCTTTGTCATGGTCGGCCTCGGCGGCGCAACCAGGCTCACCGGCTCGGGCCTTTCGATCATGCGTTGGGCCCCACTCTCCGGTGTGCTTCCCCCGCTCAGTCACGCCGCCTGGGAGCGCCTCTACGCGCTCTATCGCGGAACTCCCCAATACGAGCTCGTCAACCGCGGCTTCGGCCTGGCCGGCTTCCAGAGCATCTTCTGGCTGGAATGGGTGCACCGCCTCTGGGGTCGCCTGATCGGGCTCACCGTGATCGGCCCGCTTGCCATCTTCTGGTGGCAAGGCCGCGTCACCCCTTGGCTCGCCGCGCGCCTCCTGCTGTTCTTCGTGCTCGGCGGCGTGCAGGGCCTGATCGGCTGGCTGATGGTGGCAACCGGCTTCCGCCCCGACAGTACCTCCGTCGCCGCGCCCTGGCTCGTGCTCCACCTCATCTTCGCGCTCGCGCTCTATGCGGCCATCCTCTGGACCGGGCTCGCCCTCCTGGCACCCCGGCCCGAGCCGCTCCCGGGCGCGCGTGCGCTCTTCCGCCTCACCCTCCTCACCCTCTGCCTCGTCACCCTCACCATCGCCGCCGGCGGCCTCGTGGCCGGAACCCATGCGGGCTTCGTCTACAACACCTTCCCACTGATGGAGGGGCACATCGTCCCCGCCAATTATGCCCGGCTCCATCCCGTGCTCACCAACTTGGTGCGCAATCCCGCCGCCGTGCAGTTCGACCACCGGCTACTCGCAACCCTCGCTCTGCTCACCGCCCTGCTCACCGTTTTCCTCGCCCTCGGAGTTCGCCGGCCGGTTGCGCTGCCGCGCGCGGCACGGGCCGCCTTCGCAGCGCTCGGCCTTGTCGTCCTGCTGCAATACGGTCTGGGTGTCGCAACGCTGCTCGCCGTCGTGCCGGTCTGGCTCGGCGTCGCCCATCAATTGACGGCAACGCTCCTGCTGACTGCCTCCCTCCTCGCCCTATACGCTGTGCGCGGCGCGCGGTCCTGACGAGCCGGAACAGGCAAGCGCAGACGAATCAGGAAAGGCCGCGGCGATCAGCGCCTTCGTGTAGGGCTCGCGCGGGGCGGCGAAGAGCTCTTCGGTCAGGCCCTGCTCGACGATGCAGCCGGCGCGCAAAACCACGACGCGGTGGGCAAGCGCACGCACCACAGCAAGGTCGTGACTGATGAAAAGGTAGGCGAGGTCGTGGCGCGCTTGCAGATCGCGCAGGAGATCGACGATCTCCGCCTGCACCGACGCATCGAGCGCACTGGTCGGCTCGTCGAGCACGACCAGGCGCGGTTTCAGGATCATCGCCCGTGCAATCGCAATTCGCTGGCGCTGCCCGCCGCTGAACTCGTGCGGATAGCGGAGCACGGCGTCGGCGGGAAGACCAACCTCGGCAAGCGCAGCAACAACGCGCTTCTCCCGCTCGGCGCGCGAAAGGTGGGGCATGTGCACGGCGAGCCCCTCGGCGACAATCTCGCCGACAGAAAGACGCGGCGAAAGGCTGCCGAAGGGATCCTGGAAGACGATCTGCATGCGCGCGCGGAGCGGTCTCAGCGCCTGGCGCGACAGACCGCTGATCTCCCGTCCCTCGAAGGTGACGCAGCCTGCGGTCGCCGCGAGGCCGACCAGCGCAAGTCCGAGGCTGGTCTTGCCCGAGCCCGACTCGCCCACGAGCCCGAGCGTCTCGCCGGCATTGAGGCTGAACGAAACGCAATCGACCGCGCGCACCTCCGCCACCTTGCGGCGCAGGAGACCCGCACGGATCGGAAAGCAAACCTCGAGCGCCTCGGCGGCAAGCAACGGTGTGGCTCCGTGCGGGCGCGTGGCGGGCCCGCCGCGCGGTACCGCCTCCAATAGCATCCGCGTGTAGGCGTGGCGCGGCGCGGCGAAGATCTCGCCGGCGGGCCCGGCCTCGACGATGCGGCCACCCTGCATCACGGCCACCCGGTCGGCCATGCGGCGAACGATCGCGAGATTGTGCGTGATGAGAAGGAGCGCGAGGCCGCGCGCCTTCTTCTCGGCGGCGAGAAGGTCGAGAATCTGCGCCTGGATGGTGACGTCGAGCGCAGTGGTGGGCTCGTCGGCGATCAGAAGGGCGGGATCGTTCGCGAGCGCTATCGCGATCATCACGCGCTGGCGCTGGCCACCAGAAAGCTGATGCGGAAAAGCGTCGATGCGATGCGCGGCATCGGCAAAGCCGGCGGCCTCGAGCAGCGCCTCCACGCGCGCGCGCAAGGCGCCACGGGGAAGGCGGCGGTGCAGCGTGATTGCCTCGGCGATCTGCCGGCCGATGCGATGCAGCGGATTGAGGCTGCTCATCGGCTCCTGGAAGATCATGCCGGCAAGCCCGCCGCGCAGCCGATGCAATACGAGCGGGCCGGCGCCGATCACCGATTGTCGGTCCAGCAGGATGCGGCCGGCGGAGTTGCGCGCGCCGGGCGGCAGGAGCTGGAGCAGCGAAAGCGCGGTGAGCGTCTTTCCCGAACCCGATTCGCCCACCATTGCCAGCGTTTCGCCGCGCTCGAGCGTGAAGGAGACATCCTCCACCACCCGGCGCGCACCGAACGAAACGGCGAGGTCTTCAACCTCGACGAGGCTCACGAGAGCGTCTTGCGCGGGTCGAAGGCATCGCGGACAGCTTCGCCGACGAAGATCAGGAGTGCCAGCGTGCCGCCGAGTACGACGAAGGCCGTGATGCCAAGCCAAGGGGCCTGCAGGTTGTTCTTGGCTTCGTTGACGAGCTCGCCGAGCGAGGGCGAGCCGGGCGGCAGGCCAAAGCCGAGGAAATCGAGGCTCGCAAGCACCGTGACCGAGCCCGAGAGGATGAAGGGGAGAAAGGTCAGCACGGCGACCATCGCGTTCGGCAGCACGTGACGCCACATCACCACCACATCCGAGACGCCAAGCGCACGTGCCGCCCGCACATATTCGAGATTGCGACCGCGCAGGAACTCGGCGCGGACGAGGCCGGTGAGCGACATCCAACTGAACAGCAGCAGGAAGACGAGCAGCACCCAGAAAGAGGGGGTGATCACGCTCGAGAGGATGATCAGCAGGAAGAGCTGCGGCATGCCGGACCACATCTCGATGCCGCGCTGGCCGAGGAGATCGACCAAGCCGCCATAGAATCCCTGCACCGCGCCGGCGGCAATGCCGACGATCGAGGAGAGCACGGTGAGGGTGAAGCCGAACAACACCGAGATGCGGAAGCCATAGATCACACGGGCGAGCACGTCCCGGCCGTCGGCGTCGGTGCCAAGCCAGTTCCGCCAGGTGGGCGGGCTCGGCGCCGGGGAGGGAAGTTTGTTGACGATTGTATCGTAATGATAGGGGATGAGCGGCCAGATCATCCAGCCATGCCTCTGGATGGCGCGCGCAACGGCCGGGTCCTTGTAGTCCGTCTCGGTGGGCAGGAAATCAGGGCCGAAATCGGTGCCGGGATAATTGACGAGCACCGGAAAATACCAGATGCCGCGATACTGCATGACGAGGGGGCGGTCGTTCGCCACGAACTCCGCGAACAGCGAAACGACGAAGAGCGCGGTGAAGATCCAGAGGCAGATGACGCCGCGGCGATTGGCGCGGAAGGCGGCGAGCCGGCGGCGTGTGAGCGGGGAAAGCCTCACCGCCGGACCCCGAAATCGATGCGCGGGTCGACGACGGTGTAGAGGAAGTCGCCGATGATCTGCAGCACGAGGCCAAGCAGGGTGAAGATGTAGAGCGTGCCGAACATCACCGGGTAGTCGCGTTGCACGGCGGCCTCGAAGCCGAGCAGGCCGAGCCCGTTCAAGGAGAAGATGATCTCGATCAGGAGCGCGCTCGTGAAGAGGATGCCGATGAAGGCCTGCGGAAAGCCGGCGACGACGAGCAGCATGGCGTTGCGAAAGACGTGGCCGTAGAGCACCCGCCCTTCCGAGGCGCCCTTGGCACGCGCGGTGAGCACGTACTGCTTGCCGATCTCCTCGAGAAAGCAGTTCTTGGTGAGCATGGTGAGGCTGGCGAATCCGCCCAACGTCATCGCCGTGACGGGCAGCACCATGTGCCAGAGGTAATTCGCGATGCGCGCCGGCCAGGGAAGCGACCACCAGTCGGCGCTGACGAGACCACGCAGCGGAAACCACTGCACGAAGGAGCCGCCGGCGAAGAGCACGATCAGCAGGATGGCGAGCAGGAAGCCCGGCACCGCATAGCCGAGCAGCACGGCGGCGGTGCTGGCAATATCGAAGCGGCTGCCGTCGCGCACGGCCTTGGCGATGCCGAGCGGAATGGAAACGAGATAGACGAGCAGCGTTGACCAGAGCCCGAGCGAGATCGAAACCGGCATGCGGCTCAGCACCAGCGAGAGCACCGGCTTGTCGAGGAAGAAGCTGCGGCCGAGATGGAAGGTAGCGTAGTTGCGCAGCATGTCGAGGAAACGGACGAGCGGCGGCTTGTCGAAACCGAACATCTTGCGGATCTGAGCAATGAGATGCGGATCGAGACCCTGCTCGCCGCGATAGAGACCGGGCCCCGCAGCTTCCGGCATCCCCTGCCCGGTCACACCGGCAAGCACGGCGCCTTCACCCTTGATGCGCGCGATCATCTGCTCGACCGGACCTCCGGGAGCCAACTGTATGACTGCGAAGTTGATGGCGATGATTCCGACCAGCGTCGGGATGACGAGGAAGAGCCGCCGCAGCAGGTAGGCGATCATCGACGGGTGTCGAACTCGGCCGGCCAAAGGACGGGTTCCAAGGGCTCGGCCCTAGGCGGGGTTGCAAGGGATGGAACCCCTTGCCCGGCGCCCTGCACCGGCATGCTCGCTAAAGCCCGGCGCGGCGGGCGGCGTCGGTGGCGGCGGCGAGTGTCTCGTCGATCCACCAAGCGTCGAACACGTAGCCGGTGCGCACCGGCTCGGTGGGAAAGCCGAAGCGGTTCCAGTAGGCGAGGTTGAAATAGTTCGAGTGCCATTGCGGCACCATGTACCAACCCCAGAGCAGCACGCGGTCAAGCGCATGTGCGGCGGCAAGGACGGATGGCCGATCCGGCGCGGCGATCAACTTCTCCACCAGCGCATCCACCACCGGGCTGCACACGCCCATCAGGTTCTGGCTGCCTTGCGTGTGCGCCGCGGCGCAGGTCCAGTAGTTGCGCTGTTCGTTGCCGGGAATCTCGGATTCAGGGATCACCGTCATGGTCATGTCGAAATCGAAGTTGTTCATCCGGCGTTGGTACTGCGCAGGATCGATGATGCGCACGGTCGCGGTGATGCCGAGCCGTTTCAGCCACGACGTATAGGGCAGGGCGACGCGCTCGAAAGTGGGGTCGGGTAGCAGGATCTCGAAGACGAACGGCTGGCCCGAGTGGTTGACGAGCCGGCCGCCGGCGACATGCCATCCGGCTGCCTCCAGCATGCGGAAGGCCTCAAGCAGCGCCTTGTTGTCGATGCCCGAGCTGCTCCCTTCGGGCAGCGTGAAGGGTTCGGTGAAAAGCTCGGGCGGCAGCTTCTTCCGCCAGGGTTCGAGCAGAGCGAGTTCGGCGCCCTCGGGCAGGCCCGAAGAAGCAAGGTCGCTGTTGCTGAAGTAGCTGAGAGAGCGGGTGTAGAGGCCGTAGAAGAGGTTCTTGTTCTCCCAGCGGAAGTTGAAGGCCCAGGCCATCGCCTTGCGCACGCGCGGATCGGCGAAGATGGCACGGCGCGTGTTCATGGCGAAGCCCTGCATGCCGGTGGGCAGCCGGTAGCGCACGCGGCGGCGCTTGACGAGGCCGCGCCTGACAGCCGGGAAATCATAGCTGGTGGCCCAGTTCTTCGAAATGTTCTCATTGCGGAAGTCGATGTTGCCGGCCTTGAACGCCTCGAAGGCAACCGTGTCGTCGCGGAAATATTCGGTGTGGATTGTATCGAAGTTGAAGAGGCCGCGGGCGGTCGGGCGGTCGGCCGCCCAATAGTCCAAATTGCGCTGGTAGGTGATGGAGCGGTCGAACGCGTAGGTGCCGATACGGTAGGGGCCCGAGCCGAACGGGGGCTCGCTGAGGGGACGGGAGAAGTCGCGGTGGGCGAAGAAGGCGGCCGGAAGCACCGGAAGCTCGCCCAGGATCAGCGGCAGCTCGCGGCTCCTGACGGAGCGGAGATGGAAACGGACGGCGCGCCGGGAGGGGGCATCGAGCGAGCCGACCGCGGAATAATAGAGCCTGTAGAAGGGCTGGCCGGCGGAGACGAGCGCGTGGAAGGTGAAGACGACATCGGCGGCGGTGACGGCGGTGCCGTCATAGAAGCGGGCGGCAGGATCAAGGGTGAAAGTGATGGTGGCGCGGTCAGGGCTGATCTCGACGGCCTCGGCGAGGTGGGCGTAGCCGGTGCCGGCCTCGTCCGCGGAGGTGGTGAGCAGCGTGTCCCAGAGGCGCACAAGGCCGGAGGCGGGCGTGCCGCGCAGGATGTAGGGGTTGAAACTGTCGAAGCCGCCGAGGGCGAAGAGGGTGACGCTGCCGCCCTTGGGCGCGCCGGGGTTGACGTAGGGGAAATGGGTGAAACCGGGAGGAAGTGCGGGCGGACCGAGCACAGAGACGGCGTCCGTGCGCGCGGGCGGCGGGGCAGTGGCGTGCGCTCGGGTTCCGGCAAGGCCGCCGGAGAAGGTTGAGGAGAGGCTTGCCAGGAGCGTGCGTCGCCGTATCAAGAGATCTTCCTCCGCGCGGGTGGGCCGGCCTACGCGGCGAGCCGGGCGAGTGCGGGGGCAACCAGCGCCGGATCGCCCACGGCCAGCACCTGGCCGGAAGCGCCCGGCGCGAGCGTGCGCCCCTCCCAGTCCGTCATACGGCCACCTGCGCCTTCGACGATGGGGACGAGAGCCGCCCAATCCCAGGGCTTGAGGCCGGATTCGGCAACAACGTCGATCATCCCGAGTGCCAGCAGACCATAAGCATAGCAATCCCCGCCCCAGCTCGTGCGCCGGCAGGCGGATTGCAGGCGTGCGAAGCGCGCGGCCTCGGCCGAGGAGAACATCTCCGGCATGGTGCAGGAAAGCTCGGCGGAGGCGAGCCGCGGGCACCGCCGGCACCCGGCGCGGCCGCCAAGCACGCCGGCGAAGCGGGTGGGCTGGCCGGCCAGGCCGATCCAGCGTTCGCCTGTGATCGGCTGGTCGATCAGGCCGAGGACGGGGCGGCCTGCCTCTTGGAGCGCGATCAGCGTTCCGAAGAGCGGCCGCCCGGTGATGAAGGCGCGCGTGCCGTCGATCGGATCGAGCACCCAGCAAAGCTCGGCTTCGGGGCGTTCCCGGCCGAACTCCTCGCCGAACAGGCCGTGGTCGGGAAAGCGCTCTGCAAGAACAGCCCGCATCGCCTGCTCGGCGGCTCGGTCCGCCAGCGTGACGGGGCTGAGATCCGCCTTCTCCTCGACCGCAACTGAGGCGCGAAAATAGCGTCTGAGGGCCGCGCCCGCAGCGTCGGCGGCCGCCTCGGCGGCGGCGAGAAACGCCGTCGCGGGGGCCGCGACCAAGCGCGTTAGGGCTTGGCGCCCGCTGCCTTCGGCAGCGGCGCAGGGTGGGGAGAAAGCGTGCGCAGGAAGGCGATCACGTCGGCCCGCGTGGCGGTCTTGGCAATGCCCGGGAAGGCCATGAGCGTCCCCGGCACCATTTTCATCGGGTTGGTCAGCCACTCGTCCAGGGCCGCGTAGGTCCAGTCGCCTCCGAGCTTCTTGAGACCCGCGGAATAGGCGAAACCCGGGACCGAGGCGCGCGGCCGCCCGACCACGCCATAAAGGTCGGGGCCGATCTTGGTGCCCGCACCGGCAGTGTAATTGTGGCAGGCGGCGCAGACCTCTTCGACATAGGACTGGCCCTTCTTCACGTCCGCGTGATCAAGCAACGCGGCGAAAGCGGGCGAGAGAGCCGGTGCCGCGCCCTGCACGGAAGCGGGCTTGGCGGGGGGTGCCGCAGGCTTTGCGGCCGCGGCGGGCGCTGCCGCTTTGGCAGTCGCCGGGGCTGCCGCCTTGACCGCTGCGGGGGAAACCTTCGGCAGCGGCGCAGGGTGGGGCGAGAGCGTGCGCAGGAAGGCGATCACCTCGGCACGCGTGGCGGTCTTGGCAATGCCCGGGAAGGCCATGAGCGTCCCCGGCACCATTTTCATCGGGTTGGTCAGCCACTCGTCCAGGGCCGCGTAGGTCCAGTCGCCTCCGAGCTTCTTGAGACCCGCGGAATAGGCGAAACCCGGGACCGAGGCGCGCGGCCGCCCGACCACGCCATAAAGGTCGGGGCCGATCTTGGTGCCCGCGCCGGCAGTGTAATTGTGGCAGGCGGCGCAGACCTCTTCGACATAGGACTGGCCTTTCTTCACGTCCGCGTGATCAAGCAACGCAGCGAAAGCGGGCGAGAGGGCCGGTGCCGCGCCCTGCACGGAAGCGGGCTTGGCGGGGGGTGCCGCAGGCTTTGCGGCCGCGGCGGGCGCTGCCGCTTTGGCAGTCGCCGGGGCTGCCGCCTTGACCGCTGCGGGGGAACCCTTCGGCAGCGGCGCAGGGTGGGGCGAGAGCGTGCGCAGGAAGGCGATCACCTCGGCACGCGTCTCGGTGTTCTTGATGCCCGTATAGGTCATGCGCGTCCCGGGCGCGACCTTCTGCGGGTCGAACAGCCAGAGGTTGAGGTTGTGGTAGGTCCAGTTGCCTCCGAGCTTCTTGATGGCGGCGGAATAGGCGAAACCCGGGACCGAGGCGCGCGGCCGCCCGACCACGCCATAAAGGTCCGGACCGATCTTGGTGCCGGCGCCGGCGGCATAGTTGTGGCAAGCGGCGCAAACCTCCTCGACGAACGTCTGCCCCTTCTTCACGTCCGCCTTTGCAAGCAGCGGAGTGATGCTCGGCACGGGCACAGGCTTCGCAGCGGCGGCCTTGGGCTGGCTCTTCATCGCGACCATGAAGGCTGGCTTGGCAGGCTCGCCGCGCCGGACCACGCCATCGGCGATGAAGCCCGTGACCATGAAGGCAATGCCGGCCACCAGCACGCTCGCGATGATCTTGTTGACATCGAGACTGTCCATGCGGCGCTTCCCGTTCGCTCTCGATCCGCCGGAGAAGAGCCGTGACCCGGCAGCGTTGCGGCCACGCCGGCACCCTCCTAAGGTGCGGCGCACCATAAGGAAACCGGAGCGGCCCTTCAACCCGGGCACCGGCAAGAGAGGCGGGCACGCAGCGGGAGCAAGCATGAGCGAAGGGCGGAATTCGGCCGGACGATGAGCGGCGGCATTGCCTTCCAGGGACGGCCCGGCGCCTATTCGGATCTCGCCTGCCGCACCGCCTATCCGGGCGCCCGCACGATCCCCTGCGAGACATTCGAGGAGGCGATCGAAGCGGTGCGCGAGGGCCGCGCTGGGCTTGGCATGCTGCCGTGCGAGAACAGCCTCGCCGGACGGGTGCCCGACATCCATCATCTCTTGCCCCAGAGCGGGCTTTTCGTCGTCGGCGAGCATTTCCAGAGAGTGGAGCACTGTCTCCTCGCGCCCGCGGCTGCACGCCTTGAGGACGTGCGCCGCGTCCACTCCCACGCCGTGGCTCTCGGGCAGGTGCGCGGACTGCTCAAGGAACTCGGCGCGGCCGCCGTGGTGGAGGCGGATACGGCAGGGGCGGCGGCGCTGGTTGCACAATGGAACCGGAACGAGGATGCCGCGATCGCTTCGCATCTCGCGGCGGAGATCTACGGGCTTTCGATCCTCAGGCGCAATGTCGAAGACGCGGCGCACAACACCACGCGCTTTTACGTGATGGCGCCCTGCCCGCTCGTGCCGTCGCCCGACGCAAAGGGCATGATGACGACCTTCGTGTTCCGTGTTCGCAACGTACCGGCCGCGCTCTACAAGGCGCTCGGCGGCTTCGCCACCAACGGCGTCAACATGACCAAGCTCGAAAGCTACATGCTGAACGGGCAGTTCACGGCAACCCAGTTCCTCTGCGACGTCGAGGGCCATCCGGAACAACCAAGCCTGCGCAATGCGCTCGAGGAACTCTCGTTCTTCTCCCGCGAGACCCGCGTGCTCGGCGTCTATCCGGCGGCGGCGAGCCGCGGCGCCGGAGAGGCCGCCGGAGAGGCTGATTGAACGTCAGGGAATCGGCGTGCGCACCGGCTCGACTCCACCCTGAGGGGCGAGGCCCCGGGCCTGAAGGCAGCGCAGGACGTCTTGCCGGTGGAGATAGGCAAGCTCTCCGGCATAGGTCTCGGCGAAGGACTGATTGCGGAACGAGCCGAACTCAAGCGACTGGATCTTGGGGTCCTTCTCGGCCTGGCGGCGGCAAACGGCCGCGGGCGAATTGTCCATCGCGCAGGCCACGGGCAGAAGGGCGAGCAGGAGGAAGAGCGGGCGAAGCTGCATGCCGGATGGTCCCTGGGGATGACGTTTCGCCACGACGCCCTATAGTCCGCGGCGCCGCGGCTGGGTCGGGCCGGCGGCACGCCAGGGGGAGGAATAGCATCGATGACGGTCCGGAGAAGAGGGTTGATGGCAGGTGCGGCGGCGGCGCTCGCCCTGCCGGGCATCCCGGCGTGCGCGGAAACGGCAGAGATCCGCATTTCCAAGGGCTACGGGATCGACTTCCTGCCGCTGATCGTGATGGAACACGAGGGGTTCGTCGAAAAGGCGGCGAAGGCAGCGGGGATTCCGGCATTCAAGGCAAAATTCCTGACCATCGACGGAGGCAACAACATCAACGATGCGATGCTTGCCGGCGCGCTCGACTTCGCCGCGATCGGCGTGCCCGGATTCGCCCTCCTCTGGTCGAAGACCTTCGGCACGCCGCAGGCGATCCGCGGCGTGAGCGCCGTCGTGACAATGACCTCCTACCTCAACACCAGCAATCCGAAGGTGAAGACGCTCGCGGACTTCACCGAGGCCGACCGGATCGCGGTGCCGGGGATCAAGACCTCGGCCAATGCAATCATCCTCGAGTTTGGTGCGGCCAAGGCCTTCGGTCCGGAACATTATGCAAAGCTCGATCCTCTCACCGTCTCCATGCCTTACCCGGAGGCCGTGCAGGCGATGCTCTCGGGCGGGACCGGGATCGACAGCAACTTCGCCTCCCCGCCGTTCGCCTACCTCGAGCTGGCGGATCCAAAGATCCATACCGTCACCAACTCGACGGAAATCCTCGGCAAGCCGGCGACCCTGATCATGGCCTATGCGACCGAACGCTTCCACGCCGCCAACCCCAAGGCCTACGGAGTGTTCCTCGCCGCGCTGAAGGCGGCCGAGGATTTCATCAACGCCGACAAGGCACGCGCCGCACAGATCTACGTCGAGAGCGCCAAGGTCAAGGTCAGCGCGGCTCTGGTGCGCAAGGTGCTGGACGACCCGGGCAACATCTTCACGCTGACGCCGCAAGGCACCATGCTCTACGTCGATTTCATGCACCGGATCGGGCTCATCAAGCGCCGGCCGCACGATTGGAAGGAGCTGTTCTTCCCCGAGATCCACGATCTCGAGGGAAGCTGATCGCCTCTCTGCAAGCGGCTCAGTGCTGCATGCCCCAGCGGCGCACGGTTCGCCGCTCGACCGTCTCGAACACCCCGTGCTCAACTACGAGGCCGATCAGAATGACGGTGAAGAGCCCGGCGAACACCGCGGAAATGTTGAGCTCGCTCTTGTTCTCGTAGATGTACCAGCCGAGGCCGCCTGAGCCGGAGCTGACGCCGAACACGAGTTCGGAGGCGATCATGGTCCGCCACGCGAAGGCCCAGCCGATCCGGAGCCCCGTCAGGATGCTCGGCAACGCGGCCGGCACGAGGATGCGAAAGACATAACGCGGGCCGCTCAGGCCATAGTTGCGGCCGACCTTGCGGACCGTGCGCGAAACGGCGAGGAAGCCCGCGTGTGTGTTGAGGGCCACGGACCAGAGAACCGAATCCACGAGGACGAAGATCAGGCTGGCGTTGCCGAGCCCGAACCAGATGAGGGCAAGCGGCAGCAGCGCAATCGCCGGCAGCGGGTTGAGCATGGCCGTGAGCGTCTGCAGGAGGTCCGCACCGAGCTGCGAACCGAGCGCGAGCAGCACGAGCAGCGCAGCGAGCGCGATGCCGGCCGCATAGCCGAGCAGCAGCACGTGGATCGAGAACCAGGCGCGGGCGAGGATCTCCCCGCTCGCAACACCGGCCCAAAGCGCAGCGAGGGTCGCCGAGAAGGTGGGGAAAAGCAGCCGGTCGTTCAGATGGAGCGCATAGCCCTGCCAGAGCGCGGCAAGCCCGAGCAGGATCGCCGCGCGGCGCACCCCGGCGCGGCGCCAGGCGCGCTGCCAGGGCGAAGGCGAAGGCCCGGCGCCGGGCTCAGCCATCCGCGGACGCCTCTTCTTGCCCGACGTCGCCGGCGAACAGCATCGCGTGGATGCGTTCGGAGGGGCGCGTGCCGCCGGCGTCCGGATCGTCCCGCCCGTCGCCCGCAAGCTCGGCGCGAAGCCGGCCGGGATGTGGCGAAAGGAGGATGATGCGGTTGCCGAGGCGGATCGCCTCGTCGATCGCGTGGGTAACGAAGAGCATGGTGAAGCGGACATTCTCCCAAAGCCGGAGCAGCTCGTCCTGCATCCGGCTGCGCGTCAGCGCATCGAGCGCGGCAAAGGGCTCGTCCATCAGCAGCATGTCGGGCTCCATCGCCATGCCGCGGGCAAGCGCAACCCGCTGCTTCATGCCGCCCGAGAGTGTGTGCGGATAGGCCTCGGCGAAGCGTGAGAGCCCGACCATCTCGATGTAATGGGTGGCGCGCCGCTCGGCTTCGCGGCGCTCGCAACGGCGGCTGGCAAAGAGCGGGAAAAGCACGTTCTGGCGCACCGTCTTCCAGGGCAGGAGCTGGTCGAATTCCTGGAAGATCATGATGCGGTCCGGGCCGGGGCCGGCAACCGGCCTGCCGCGGAACATGATCTCGCCGGCGGCGGGTACGATGAACCCGCCGACGGCATCGAGCAGCGTCGTCTTGCCGCAGCCGGAAGGGCCGAGCAGGATGCAACGATCGGCGCGATTGACGCGGAAGCTCACATCCTCGACCGCCGTAATGCTTCGCTCCTCTCCCAGGTGCCGGAGCGTGAGATGCGAAACCTCCAGGAGTGGCGGGCCGGAGGTAGCTTCCGCCTCGCTCACCCCTCGCCCCATTTCGGTTCGATCTCGTAAGGGGTCTTCCGCCAGTACTTGTCCCGGCGAAGGGCGTTCTGAACCTCCATCAGGTCGTGTCGCGCAAGGCGCTTCACGCCCGGCGCATCCATGACGATGTCCTTGCCGAGCTGAGCGCCGTAGCTCGCCACCACATCGCCACGGATCCGGAAGGAAATGCCGATCGTCGAGCCCGCCGAAGGCGAGATGATCGAGCGGCCCCACTGGATCGGCTTGAAGACGTTGAGGGCGGAGAGGCGAACAGTGCCCCGCATGCCTGGACCGTTGAACGAGATGAAGGGATAGGTGCTCCAGTTCCCGGCAACCTGCGCCAGCCCGCCGCCCAACGAGTGCCCGACCGTGGAGATCGACCGCCTCTTGGCGACCTCGGCCGCGGCGCGAACGAGGCCGAGCGCATTGCCCGCCTGGTTCGGCAGGATCTTCACCAGGATGCGCAGATCCGCGGTGAAGTCCGAAACAGGCGCCTGACCGAGTCCGCCCTTCGTGCCGGCGAACGCGCAGATGATCTCTTCGTCGTTCTGGAAGATGCCGCCCTGAAAACCGTCGCCAAACCACGTGCCCCATTCCTACCTCGTGCATCTCCAGCCGCCGACGTCGGGTCTCTGGTTCTGTTCGGTCTTGTCCCGCACGATGTGAACCGCGCCCGCAAGCTCCCAGTACTCCCGGATTTTCGCCATCGCCTCTCCCCCCGTTTCACTCGCGACCGGAGCGCCTTCACCCGCTCGCCAACCAGTCCTCGATCAGCCGCCGCGCGATCGAGTCCACCCGCGGCAGGCTGAACCCGAGGCTCTCGTGCTCAGCAATCTCCGCACGGCTGAACCAGCGGGCATCGCTCAGCTCATCGGTCTGAATGATGATCTCGGTCGAAAGCGCCTCGGCATAAAAGCCGAGCATGATCGAACCGGGAAACGGCCAGGGTTGGCTCGAGTGATACTGCACGCGCCCGACGCGAATCTGGGTTTCCTCCGCCACCTCGCGCGCCACTGCCTCCTCGAGGCTCTCTCCCGGTTCGACGAAGCCGGCCAGGGTCGAGTACATCGCCGTGCGCGGAAAACGGTGCGAATGGCCGAGCAACGCGTGCGTTCCGTCGGTTACGAGCATAATGACGGCCGGATCGGTACGCGGGAAATGCTGCGTTCCGCAGGCCGGGCAGCGCATCACGTGGCCGGCGGACGCCGGCACGCAGGCGGTGCCGCAGACGCTGCAGCAACGGGTGCGGCTTCGCCAATGCATAAGGGCTCGCGCATGCGCGAGCACCGCCGCATCGGCCGGCGGAAGCAGGCCGGGCACGGACCGCAGATCGACGAACCGGCCCGGCAGACCCGGCAGAACCTCCACCGGATCGGCAACCCCGCCGAGATCGACGGCGAAAAGGGCACGCCCCTCCATCTGCCCGAGAAATGCCCAAGGGAACGGACCACCGCCCTCAGGCGCGCAAAGTGCCCCGGCCACCGCGGCATCGAGGAACACGGCCTCGGGCATGCCCGTCGCTCCGTCCTCGATCAGGTTCTTCGATTGCCAGATCGGAACGAATAGGCTCTGGCGCGCGGTGAGCGCGGCCGTGATCCAGGCTGCATCCTCGCGGTGCTGCGCGGCACGGTCGAGCGGGCTGCCGGTGTAGGCATTGGGGCGGCGGGCAAGGATCGCGGTCACGGGCAGGCAATGCCTTGGAAAGCGCCGGAACGTTCGCACGCGGCCGCCGGTCGGGCAACACGCTGACGCGGCCGCGGGGGCATGCTATTCAGGCTCGGGGGGTCGGCGGCGGACGGGCGCCTCGCCAACCCGGTCAGGTCCGGAAGGAAGCAGCCGCAACGAGTTCTCGCCCGGGTCGCCGTCCGGCCCCCCACCCCCGCAACCGGCCGCCCCTCGGGTGGTAGTCAAGGCGCTGCCCGGGCCGTTTGGCCGCGCGGGCGGCGCGCCGCAAGGAGGCGTCCCAGCGCAGCATGTCCGGGCTATTCGACGATCCGCCGCCGCCCGCCGGTCCAGGCCTCTTCGCAGAAGCGCCGCCCGGCCCGACGCCCGGCCTCGCCCGGCCGGAAACAGCGGGAGCCACCGCCTATCGGGTGCTCGCACGCAAATACCGCCCCATCCGACTCGCCGACCTGATCGGCCAGGCAGCGATGGTGCGCACCCTCACCAATGCCTTCGCCACCCGGCGCGTGGCCCATGCGTTCATGCTGACCGGCGTTCGCGGGGTGGGCAAAACAAGTACCGCACGCATCATCGCGCGCGCCCTCAACTGTACCGGTCCGGACGGCACCGGCGGACCGACCGCCGAGCCCTGCGGCGCCTGCCCGAACTGCGTGGCGATCCTGGCCGAGCGGCACCCGGACGTCCTCGAGATGGACGCCGCCTCGCGCACAGGCGTGGACGACGTGCGCGAGATCATCGAGGCGACGCGCTTCCGCCCCCTCCAGGCGCGCAAGAAGGTCTTCATCATCGATGAAGTCCACATGCTCTCGCGCAACGCCTTCAACGCCCTCCTGAAGACGCTCGAAGAGCCGCCCTCGCACGTGGCCTTCGTGTTCGCCACCACGGAGGTGCGCAAAGTGCCGCTGACCGTCCTCTCCCGCTGCCAGCGCTTCGACCTCCGCCGGCTTGGGGTGGCAGAGCTAGCCGCACATTTCGGCCGGATCGCCACCGCCGAGGCGGTCGCCATCGCGCCCGAGGCGCTGGCGGTGATCGCCCGCGCCGCCGACGGCTCGGTGCGCGACGGGCTCTCCCTGCTCGACCAGGTGATCGCGCGCGAGGCGGGGGATGGGCCGATTGGCGCCGAGGCGGTGGCGGCGATGCTCGGCATGGCCGAACGCGAGGCGGTGTTCGATCTCCTTGAGGCCCTGCTCGCAGGCCGGCCCGCAGCCGCCCTCGCAATCGCCGACGCCGCGCACGCGCGCGGCACTGATGCCGGGCTCCTGCTCGCCGATCTTCTCGAGCTGTTGCACAACCTAAGCCGGCTCAAGGCAATCCCCGCGCTCAAGGACGATCCGGATCTGCCGGAGGCCGAGCGCACACGTGGCGCGGCGCTCGCCGAGCGGGTTTCCGTGCCGGTGCTCGCGCGCGCCTGGCAGATGGCTCTCAAGGGCGTCCAGGAGGTCGAGAGCGCACCGGACCGTCGGGCGGCCGCGGATATGGTGCTGATCCGCCTCTGCTATGTGGCCGACCTTCCCCCGCCGGGCGAGCTCGTGCGCACGATCATGGCGGAGCGCGCAGCGCCAACCCACTCGAAACCGGATTCCCCTGCTTCGCCGTCCAGGAGGTCCGTCCCCCAAGCGGGGCCCGCTTTGGCCGCAACCGCGTCCGCCCCCGAGCGCGCGCCTCTGCCGGCCAGCTTCCGCGCGGTGGTCGGCCGCGTGGCCGAGGCGCGCGAAGCCTTGCTCGCGGCGCAGCTCCTGCACCACGTCCACCTCGTCCGGTTCGCTCCGCCGGTGATCGAGATCGCCCCAGACGCGACCGCGCCGCGCGACCTTGCGGCCCGCCTCGGCCAGGTGCTCCAGGCGGCAACCGGCGTGCGCTGGACGATCGCGCTCGCAGCCGCACCCGGGGAGCCGACATTGGCCGAGCAGGACCGCGCGGCCGAGCAGGCACGGCGCGCCGCAGCCACCCGGCACCCGCTGGTCAGCGCCATCCTCGAAGCATTCCCCGGGGCTGAGATCGCGGCGGTGCACGAGATCGAGGCCGAGCCGCCGGAATCGGAACCGGCGGAGCCGGCGGAACCGCCGTCTGACAGCGAAGAGGAGGGGTGATGAAGAACCTGGCCGGCCTTATGAAACAGGCCTCGCAGATGCAGGAACGCATGCAGGAGATGCAAGCGAAGCTCGCCGCCATCGAGTGCGAGGGGAGTGCCGGCGCCGGCCTCGTCTCGGTGGTGCTGAACGGCAAGGGCGATCTCGTCCGCGTCCGCATCGACCCGACGCTCGTCGAGCCGCTGGATCGCGAAATGCTCGAAGATCTTCTGGTCGCGGCACACACCGAGGCGAAGCGCAAGATCGAGGCGGTGGCCGCCGACGAAATGCAGAAGCTGACCGGTGGGCTTTCCCTGCCGCCGGGGATGAAGCTGCCGTTCTGAGGTGGCCGACGGATGGGCGGCCCGGAGATCGAGCGGCTGATCGCGCTTCTCGGCAAGCTGCCCGGGCTCGGTCCGCGCAGTGCGCGGCGCGCCGCCCTCAAGCTGCTGCAGAACCCGGAAATGCGCATGCTGCCCCTGGCCGCGGCATTAACCGAGGCCGCACGGGCGGTGCGCCCCTGCAGCAGGTGCGGCAACCTCGACAGCCGCGACCCATGCGCCATCTGCACCGCTCCCGGACGCGACCGCTCGCTCGTCTGCGTGGTGGAAGGAGTGGGCGATCTCTGGGCACTCGAGCGGTCGGGGATTTACCGCGGCCTCTATCACGTGCTCGGCGGCACGCTCTCCGCACTCGACGGAATCGGGCCGGATGATCTCAACCTCGCTCCTCTTCTCACGCGCATTGCCGGAGGCGGCGTCTCCGAGGTGATCCTCGCTCTCGGCGCGACGGTGGACGGCGCAACGACGGCGCACTGGCTGACCGAGCGGCTGCGCCCCCTCGGGGTGACGGTGAGCCGTCTCGCCCAGGGGGTGCCGATGGGCGGGGCGATCGACGTGCTGGACGACGGAACGCTCGCAACCGCGCTCGTCGCGCGCCGGCCGCTCTAGAGAAGGCCGGCGCCGTCAGGCCCGGCGCCCCTCTGCTCAGCCGTCGGCGCGTTCGACCCAGGGAATGCGCTTGACGTCGATCCCTTCCTCGTTCAGCGATCGTGCCTCTTCGGGGGTCGCCTCGCCATAGATGCCGCGCCGTTCACTCTCGCCGCGATGGATGCGCCGCGCCTCGTCGGCAAAGCCCGGCCCGACATAATCGCAATTGTTCTCGATCTCGCTCCGCATGCGCTGGAGAAGAGCCCGCACCTGATCCGGCATGCCTCCGCCGGTAACCGCCATGGGCGCCTCGGCCGAAGCCGGCGCTGCAAGGACGGCAGGGGCAGCCGGCTGAACGGCCGGCGACGGGACCGGCGCACGCTGCAGCGCCGGCGCCATCATCGCCCGAGCCACCTTCACGTCACCGCAGACCGGGCACTCGACCAGCCCGCGCCTTACCTGACGGTCGAAGGCGCCGCTGTCCTTGAACCACCCGTCGAACTCGTGGCCCTCGTTGCAGCGGACCTGATAGTGGATCATCGTTCCCATCCATGCCCGGCCGGCGGGCACACCAAATGATATTCTGCCACCCTGGCCGGTGCGGTGCTATGGCTGTCCGGCCGCGATGCCGAGCCGGCGATCCAGTTCGCCGCTCCTCTCCAGCATCGCCAGCTCGTCCGCCCCTCCCACCGGCTCGCCGTCGATGAAGATCTGCGGAACGGTGGTGCGCCCGCCGGAACGGTGGATCGCCTCGGCCCGCTCGGGGGATCCGTGCGGAGCATCGATCTCGCGGAACGCCAGCCCTTTGGCAGTAAGAAGCCGCCGCGCGGCCAAACAGTAGGCGCACCTGGGCTGCGTGTAGATCTCGATCTCGGGCATGCGCTGATCCCAGCCTGCCGCCATCAGGGCGATTCGGCTCAGGAGATAGGGCCGGGCCCCCATCTCGTCGAGATACAAACCCGTCGTTCCGGCACAAAATCCTTTTGCGATCCGCGGGCTATGTCATGCGCGGATCGGGGACGCGCGCGGCGGCCAGCACGTCGATCGCCCCCGCACCTGCCTCGCGCAGCGCCTCGGTGCAGGCATTCGCTGTCGCACCCGAGGTCAGCACGTCGTCGATCAGCACCACGCGCCGGCCGCGGATTGCTCGGGCCCGGCTGGCGCGGACGGCAAAGGCGCCGGCCAGCTCCGCCACCCGCTCGGCCGCGGCAAGCTCGCCAAGCGAGGACGTGGCACGGCGGCGGATCAGCGCATCGGGGACGACCGGAAGACCCGAACGGCGCGCCAGCGCCCGCGCAAGCAACGCCGCTTGGTTGTAGCGCCGCGCGAAAAGCCGCCGCCGATGCAGCGGCACCGGCACAAGCACCTCGGCAACACGCAAAAGCTCCGCCCCGGCGCGCACCATGTGAAGGGCAAGCACCTCGGCCAGCTCCGTCCTATCGGCATATTTGAGAGGAAGGATCAGCCGCTGCGCCCCGGCGTCGTAGCGGAACGCCGCGCGCGCGCGATCGAACAGAGGTGGATGCTCCCGGCATCCCGGACAAAGCCCCGCCCGCCCGCCCGCCGCCTGGAACGGAAAGGGCACGCCGCAGCGCCGGCAGAGCGGCTCGGCCAGCAGCGTCAGCGTCTGGAAGCAGTCCGCGCAAAGAAGCCCGGGCGCACCCACGGGGGCATCGCAGCAAGGGCACCCGGGCGGCAGCAGCAGGTCGACCATCGCCCGCCCGGCGTGCCGGCCAAAGCGGAGAAGCCGCGCCGCCCCTTCAGGTGCAGCCATGAACCCCCGCCAACCCGAACGCCACGGAAGTTTCGCGCGCAAGCTGCTGGGGCAGCCCGACCTCCCAGTCGAGATAGGCGCGCATCGCCGCCTCGATGCCGCCGGTGCGGTCATAGGGGCGGAGATGAACGTCGATGCAGGCCTCGTCCGGCGGGTCCGCGGGAGTGGCCGCGAGCGGCTCGCCTGCGGCAACCCAGGCCTCCGTGCCGCCGGCAAGCGCGCGCACGGGCGCACGCGTGAGTGCGGCAAGATCGGCTTGCGCATGCCGGGCGAGCCAGCCGTCGGGCGAGGTGACGGCGACGCGTGCCGCAGCGGCGAGCATCGGGCCAAGCACGGCAAAGCGCGAGCGTAGGCCCCAGAGTGCGCCCTCGATATGCCCGGCTCGGTAGTCGAGGCTGCGCGCGCAATCGACGAGCACGGTGCCGGGCCGTCTCTGCCAAGCGCGGAACTCCTCAACTGTGAGCGTCGGCCCGAGCGGCGGCTCCGGCCGTGGCTCCGGACCGATTTCGAGCGGGTTCCCCGGGCCCGGATCGAGCACGCCCTCGACGACAAAGATCTCCCACGGCGCCATCTGCCGAAGCCATCCGCCGGCCATGCGCGCGCGAACGCCTGTATCGTCGATCAGCGCAATACGCGCCCCTCGCACCGCGACCCAACGGTCGGTGGCCTGCACGAGCTGGCCGCCCGGGGCCTTGCGGCTTCCGGTCAGGTGGCCGGCGCGATATTCCTCGGGGCTCCGCACGTCGAGAAGGTAAAGCGTGCGCGCGTGTTCGGCGGCCAGCGCCGCCAGCGCCTCGCGCCCGATCACCTGCACGCCGGTTTCCTCGGCAAAACGCTCCGCCCGCGCGCGGGCAACCGCAAGCGAGGCAGGCGTGCCGGCAGAGTAGCGGCGGGCGCCGCCGCGCGCGCAGGAGAAGCCCGCAAGCTCCCATCCCATGGTGCCGTTGCGGAGCGCCACCACCGGGTTCGGGACGCCGGCACGCCGCAGGCTCTCCGCGCCTAGAATGCTGCGCGTGCGCCCGGCGCAGTTAACAACCACGAGCGTCGAGGGATCGGGGGCAAGATCGCCGATCCGATAGACAAGCTCCCCGCCCGGCACGCTGATGCCGCCCGGGATACTCATGCGCTCGAATTCCTCGAACGTGCGGCTGTCGAGCACGACCATCGGCGTGCCCGCATCGCGCCGCCGCTTGAGCTCGGCAGGGTCGATGCTCTCGGTGCCGTAATGATGCTCGACCCACTCGCCGAACGCCTTGGAAGGAACATTGACGCCGCTGAAAAGCTCGAAGCCGGCCTCCTGCCACGCCGCGATCCCGCCCTCCAGCACCGAGACATCCGCGTAGCCGAGCCGGGCGAGAATCCCGGCGAGACGCTCGGCGTGACCTTCACCGGCATCGACCGCGACCACCGGCACGCTCCGCCGGGGCAAGAGCCGCGGGGCAATCAGATCGGCTGTGGAAAGCGGGCACGGCACGGCCCAGAAGAGGTGGGCTTCGCCGAACTCGCCCTCCTCGCGGGCATCGAGGATGGCCATTTCCCCGCCTTCCCCTAGCAGTCGGGCAAGCGCGCTCGGCGCAACGGCACGCATGCTCAGAAGTCCGACAATTCGGCAGCAGGCGGCATCAGGCGCTCCTTCCCGGCGGCCAAGCGTAAACGTTCAGGCGTAAACGTTAGAGACGGGCACCGGAGGGGTCAAAGACCGGATGAGCGGAGTGCTGGAGATTTTCGAGCGCTGCGCGGTGCGCCGGCACCGCGAGCGCGCGGCGGCGATGGTCGAGCGCGTGGCGCCGGTGCTCGCCGAGGCGGCGGAGCGGCTGATCGAACGGCTGGACGATACGACGCGGCGGTTCGCCCTCGCACTCGATCTCGGCGGCCGCGGCGTGGTGGCTCCTCTTCTCCGCGCGCGCGAAATTACGGTCATCCCGGCCGATCTTTCCCCGCGCATGGCCGCAAGGAACGGCCCGCTTGCCGTGGCGGCCGATGAGGAATGGCTGCCGTTCGCTCCCGTAACGTTCGACCTCGTCACCGCGAATCTTTCGCTGCATTGGGTGAACGATCTGCCCGGCGCCCTGGTGCAGATCCGAAGCGTGCTCAAGCCCGACGGGCTCTTCCTGGCGAGCCTCCCGGTGCTCGGCACCCTCGATGCGCTGCGCACGGCCCTCGCCGAGGCCGAGGCCACTCTGAGCGGCGGCGCCGCGCCGCGGGTCTCGCCCTTCCCCACGCTTGGCGATTGTGCGCGCCTTTTGCAGCGCGCGGGGTTCGCCGCCCCGGTCGCCGATCTCGATACGATCCGGCTCGCCTATGCCGATCCGCTGGCACTCCTGCATGATCTCCGCGCAGCCGGCGAGACCAATGCGGTGCGGCTCCGGGAGCGGCGGACGCCGCCGCGTGCGCTCTTCGCCGCGGCTCTCGCCTCCCTGCCGGCGCAGGGGGAGAAAATCCCGATCGAGCTTTCAATGGCCATGCTGACCGGCTGGGCGCCCCCGCTCTGAGCAGAGAAACAGAGCAGACGGTCGTGCCGATCGAGGCTCGCGAGCAGCAGCACGAACGGAAGGAGAGCCAGGTTGCCCGCAGCCTTCGCCCAGCAACCGAGCGACCGCGCCAGCCGGACAAGAATGGTGGTGAGCACCACGCCGCGGTTCTCCAGTGCCTTCCCCGCCGGTGCATGTGGCCGAGAGAACGGCCACGCAAGGGCGGTTCATTGCGGCGGCAGGCGGATCGTTGGCGCCATGGGCAGGGCCGAGCCGCGCGCGGCGTGGTGGTTTGCGCCGCGCGCACTTGCGCCGCTCGAGCGCGCTGCCGCACCGCGCGGCTGGGGCAGAGGCGGCACCCACGGCCGATCGCCGCGCAACGACCGGTCGGAGACGATGCGAACCCCGCGCCGCCCGAGCCAGAGCGCATACGGCCCGTTCCGCCAGACGCTGAAGCGATCGATGAGCGGCAGGCCGCCCTCCGTGCAGCGACGCCGGTCGGGATGAGGCGAAACAACCACCGCGGCCGGCGGACAAGGCTGCGGCGTGGCGTGGCTGCGCAGGAGAAGCGCGGCAGCGCCGCCTGCGTGCGGGCGAAACAGGCAATAGTCGGGCGTGCAGCGCAGCGCGCCGCCGGCCAGCACGCCATTCGCCGGCAGCGGGCGGAACGCACGGCCCGGCCACAACTCGCGCCAGGCATCGTGGGTGAAGCGTGATGCGCCGCGGCCGGTCTTCTGCACGAACACGCCCTGAGCGGTGTCGAGCCCGACCAGCCCGGCGGTGCGCGAAACCAGGATGTCGGGCGGGCGAACGAGAAAGGCCGTCGCGAACCCTGCCAGGATCAGTGGAATTCCGCCGAGCCTGAGGCGCGAGCGCCAGAGACAGAGCCAGGCAAGCCCGAACCCGACAAGGCCGAGACCCCAGGACGGCATGTGCGGCACGGCAATCCGCGCCGCCGGCAGGGCCGAAACCGTTCGCGCGATGCCGAGCAGCAGGCGAATGCCCCATCCCATCGGCACGAGCGCCAGGCGCTCGAGATGAACCGGCATCAGCGCCAGCGAAACGAGCCCCGCCGGCATGACGAGCACCGCGGTGATCGGCACCGCGATTAGGTTTGCGAGCACGTAATAAATCTGGATATGGCCGAAATGATAAGCGCCGAACGGCAGCGCTGCGGTGCCGGCAAAGAGGCTCGTCAGCGCCAGCGCCAACACATGGAGGCCAAGCCGCCCCCACGTGCCCGCGCCGTGCAGGCGGGAGAGCCAGGGCCGGAGCGCCTCGTAGCCCGAAATCAGGACGAGCACCGCGGCGAAGCTCATCTGGAAGCTCACCCCCACCACCTCGGCCGGTTGCAGCAGAAGAAGAAGGGTGGCGGCGAGCGCAAGCCCGCGCAGCGAGAGCACGCGCCGCCCGGCGATCAGCCCCGCCACCGCAAGCACCGCCATGGCGAAGCTCCGCATGATCGGCACGTGCATGCCGGTCAGCAGCATGTAGAGGCCGCCCGCACCAAGCGCAGCCAGGGCCGCGATCTTCTTGGTCGGCCAATAGAGCGTGGCGCGCTCGGAGAGCGCGAGGAGCGCGCGGCTCAGCATGAAGACAAAGCCCATGACAATGCCGATATGCAGGCCCGCCACGGCAAGCAGGTGCGCCAGCCCTGAATCGCGGAATGCGGCGCGATCGGCCTCCGGGATGGCCGTCGAGATGCCGGTCATCAGCGTGGCGCCAATCGCACCCTCGGGCCCCGGCAACGCACGCCGGATGCGCCGTTCAATGCCTTCCCGCAGCGCCTCGAGGCGCCGCGCCGGCCCGCCCGCGGCGGGGGCAAGAAGTATGGCCGGGTTGAGCGCGAAGCCGTAGCCGCCGAAGCCGGAGAAGAAAGAGGAGCGCTGCACATCCCACGCCCCGGGATAGGAAGGCGGAAACGGCGGCTCGAGCAGCGCCCGCACCTTCACCTTCTCGCCGGCGGCGAGCCGGATCGGATCGCCCCGATGCAGCCTGATGCGCAGCCGCCGCGCGATCGGCGGCGCCCCGTTGAGACTCGGCCGGGCGATAGTGATCCGGCTGCCGTTCGGCAGCGGCTCGACCAAGGTGATTCGCCCCGTCACGATCGTGGCGTGCCGCGGCAGGACCGCGAGCGGCGGAGCGCCGGCGGTGGCGAGCGTGGCCGCCGCAATCCCTAGCCCGAAGCAAGCAGCCAACAGCGCCGGCGCCGAAGCAAGCGGGCGGCGGCGGAGCAGAAAGGCAACAGCGAACCCGGCCCCGGCGATCGCCGGACCGAGCCACCAGGGCGGCTCCTGGTTCAGGTCGAAATAGGCGAGAACGCCGCCGCCGAGCGCAACCGGCAGCCAGAGCACGAAACGGCGGTGCTCCGCGGCGAGCCACGCCGCCACGAGCCGGGCCAGCCGCGCGCGCGCCGCTCCATGCCAGGCCCCGCTTCCGGGAAGTTCGAAGGGAGCAGCCCGCTGCGCCACCTTCTCAACCTACGGGTTTGTCAGGCGCTCTCCAACCCGCCCGGCGCATCGGGCCTCCCGATCGCCGAAGCCGCCTCCTTCGGCAACCTGACGAACGCTGAGCTGCGGAATCCCCCCAAACCCACCAGCATGCCGCTGATCAGGCCGCCTTCGCCATACCGCGCAGCACATACTGCAGGATGCCGCCATGCCGGTAATAGGCAACCTCGTCCAGCGTATCGACACGACAGCGCACCGGAATCTTCTCGGTCTTCCCGTCCGGACGGTGGATCACAAGGTTGAGCTCCATGCGCGGCCGAAGGTCCGCAAGCCCGAGGATGTCCAGCATCTCCTCGCCGGTCAGGCCGAGCGAGTTGCGATCCATCCCTTCGCCGAAGGTGAGCGGCAGCACGCCCATCCCCACCAGGTTCGAGCGGTGGATGCGCTCGAAGCTCTCCACGATCACAGCCTTCACGCCGAGTAACAGCGTCCCTTTCGCCGCCCAGTCCCGCGAAGAGCCCGTGCCGTACTCCTTGCCGCCCAGCACCACCAGCGGTACGCCTTCCTTGCGGTAACGCACGGCTGCATCGAAGATCGACATCTGCTCGCCCGAGGGCAGGTGCTTCGTGTAGCCGCCCTCGACGCCGCTCAACAACTCGTTCCGGATGCGGATGTTCGCGAAAGTGCCGCGGATCATCACCTCATGATTGCCGCGCCGCGCGCCGTAGCTGTTGAATTCCTTCTCCAGCACCTGGTGTTCCAGCAGATATTCGCCGGCCGGAGAGGTTTTGCGGATCGAGCCCGCCGGGCTGATATGATCCGTGGTGATCGAATCGCCGAGCCGCGCGAGAATGCGCGCACCCATGATATCATCGACCGCCGCAGGCTCCGCCGTGATCCCTTCGAAATAGGGCGGGTTGCGCACATAGGTGGAAGAGTCCGACCATCGATAGGTTTCGGTGCTGCCTACCACCCGGATGGCGCGCCACTGCTCCGGGCCCTTGAACACCTCGGCGTAACGCTTACGGAACATCTCCGGCAGCACGTTCGCTTTGACCGTCTCCGCGATTTCGCGGTTGGAAGGCCAGATGTCCCGGAGATAGACCGGCTTTCCCTCGCGATCCGTGCCGAGCGGAGCCGTGGTAATGTCTTCCGTCATCGTGCCGAGCAGCGCATAGGCAACCACCAGCGGCGGGCTCGCCAGATAATTGGCGCGCACGTTCGGATGAATGCGCCCCTCGAAGTTCCGGTTGCCCGAAAGCACCGCAGCGCCGACCAGCCGGTTCTCCTCGATCGCCGCCGCGATCGCCGGGTCGAGCGGCCCCGAATTGCCGATGCAGGTGGTGCATCCATACCCCACCAATCCGAACCCGATCGCATCGAGATCCTCTTGCAGCCCGGACTTCGCCAGATACTCGCTCACCACCTGCGAACCGGGTGCGAGCGAGGTCTTCACCCAGGGCTTGGGCGTAAGCCCGCGCGCGCGCGCCTTGCGCGCCAAGAGCCCCGCCGCGATCATGACCGAAGGATTGGACGTGTTGGTGCAGCTCGTGATCGCCGCGATCACCACATGTCCGTGCGCGAGAGCGAAATTGTGCCCGGCAACCGCCGCCCGCCGGCCCGTATCGTTCGCCGGCACCCCGAGAGACTTGGTGAGCGCCGCCTTGAAGGCCGGCGCCGCCTCCTTGAGCGCCACCCGATCCTGCGGCCGCTTCGGCCCGGCAATCGAGGGCACGACACTGCCAAGATCAAGGGCCACGGTGTCCGAGAACCGCGGCTCGGGCGTCGTCTCGTCGCGCCACATTCCCTGCGCCTTGGCGTAGGCCTCGGCAAGCGCGATGCGGCCGGCGTTTCGCCCCGTCAGCCGCATGTAGTCGAGCGCCACCCGGTCGAGCGGGAAGTAGCCGCACGTTGCCCCGTATTCGGGCGACATGTTGCCGATGGTCGCGCGGTCCGCGAGCGCCAGTTGGTCCAGCCCCGGCCCGAAGAACTCGACGAACTTGCCGACGACGCCCTTGCGGCGCAGAAGCTCCGTCACGGTCAGCACAAGGTCCGTCGCGGTCGCCCCCTCCCTCAGCCGCCCTGTCAGCCGCACCCCGATTACGTCCGGGATCAGCATCGCGATGGGCTGGCCGAGCATCGCCGCCTCCGCCTCGATGCCGCCCACGCCCCACCCCAGCACGCCAAGCCCGTTCACCATCGTCGTGTGGCTGTCGGTGCCGAAGAGAGTGTCCGGATAGACATACGTCACGCCGTCCACCGCGCTCGTCCAGGCGCCTTGCGCGAGATATTCGAGGTTGACCTGATGGCAGATGCCCGTCCCCGGCGGCACGACACGGAAATTGTGGAACGCCTCTTGTCCCCAGCGCAGGAACCCGTAGCGTTCGCCGTTGCGCTCGAACTCCGCGGCGACATTGCGCGCCAGAGCGTCCGGTTTCGCATATACGTCCACCATTACCGAATGATCGATCACGAGATCGACGGGCACGAGCGGATTCACCTTCTCCGGCTTGGCCCCGAGCCGTACGATGCCATCCCGCATGGCCGCGAGATCGACCACCGCCGGCACGCCGGTGAAGTCCTGCATCAGGATGCGCGCCGGGCGGAACGGCACCTCGCGGTCCGAATGGCCCGCGTCGAGCCAGGCCGCGATCGCGCGCGCATCCTCGACGGTATAGGTTTTGCCGTCCTCAGAGCGCAGCACGTTTTCGAGCAGCACTTTGAGGCTGACCGGCAGGCGGGAGAGATCGCCGAGCGCATCGGCGGCCGCGGGCAGCGAAAAATAATGGTAGTCCTTCCCGCCCACGCTGAGCGTGCGGCGGATCTTCAGGCTGTCCTGCCCGATGTTCGTCATGTGTCGCCTGCCTTTACCGTCTGTCGCGCTGCCGGCGCGCTGGGCCAACCCACTGGCGCAACCCGGCCGCTGCCCGCATAAACCATAGGCTTCCGGCCGTCGTCCACAAGCCGGGGCAATGAGGGCGGCGGTGCTGCAGGCGAAAGGACTGGCGGCGATTCGGGGCGAGCGCCTGGTGTTCCAAGGGCTCGGCTTCATCCTCGCTCCGGGCGAGGCGCTCGCTGTCCGCGGGCCGAATGGCGCCGGCAAGTCCACCCTGCTGCGCGTGCTGGCCGGCCTCATCCGGCCCGCCGCCGGGCGGCTCATGTGGCAGGGTGAAGACGCCTTGCAGGACCCGCCGGCGCACGCGCGCCGGGTCGCCTATCTCGGCCATCAGGACGCGGTGAAGCCGGGTCTCACGGCAGCCGGCAACCTCCGCTTCGCCGCCCGCATCTCCGGAGGCTCGATCGCCGAGGCGCTGGCGGCGCTCGACCTCTCGGCTCTGGCCGCCCTGCCGGTCCGCCTCTTCTCGGCCGGGCAAAGGCGCCGGCTCGCACTGGCGCGCATCGCTCTCTCCTTGGCGCCGCTTTGGCTGCTCGACGAGCCCACAAACGGCCTCGACGAATCCGCCGCCGAGCGGCTCGGCCGCCTGCTCGACGCCCACCGCGCCCGCGGCGGGATCATCGTCGCCGCCTCGCACATCGCGCTGCCGCTCGGCCAAGCGGGCCAACTCCTCCTCGGATGAAAATCCTCGCCGCCCTGATCGGCCGCGAGCTCGGCCTCGCGCTCGTGCACGGTGCCGATACGATCGCTGCCCTGCTTTTCTTCCTGGTAACCACCTCCCTCTTCCCGCTGGCGCTCGGCCCCTCGCCGGCCGTGCTCGGCCGGCTCGCACCCGGGATCATCTGGGTCGCGGCGCTGCTCGCCTCCTTGCTGCCGCTCGAGCGCCTGCTCGGCGCCGACTACGAGGACGGCTCGCTCGACCAGCTTCTCCTCTCCGGTCTCTCGCCGCTCGCCGTCGCCGCCGGCAAGACCGCCGCGCACTGGCTTCTCACCGGCTTGCCGCTCGTCATCGCCGCCGGTCCGATCGCCGTCATGCTGCGCATCGACCCCGCCCGCCTGCCCGCTTTGCTCGCCGGCCTCGTCCCCGGCACGCTCAGCCTCTCGCTCATCGGCACCGCCGTCGCCGCGCTCGTGCTCGGTGCGCGCCGCGGTGCCATGCTCCTGCCGCTCCTGGTGCTCCCCCTCTCGACACCGGTGCTGATCTTCGGCACCGCGGCGGCCGAAACCAGCCATCCGCGCCCCGAACTCCTGCTGCTCGCCGCTCTGCTCGCCGCGGCCCTGCCGCTCTGCCCACTGGCCGCTGGCGCCGGCCTCAGCACCGCTGCGGAATAGCCTGGCCGCCTGCTCGCCCCGCGCTTCTCAAGCCCCCGTCGCCTGAAGCCCGCCCCTGAGGCGCTCGAGCGCGCGGCCAAGCCGCTCCGAGGATTGGGCGAAGCAGATCCGAAGATGCCCCTCGCCCCCTTCGCCGAACGCCGCTCCCGGCGCCACTGCAACCTTGTGCTCGAGCAGCAGCCGGCGGGCCAGCGCAGTGCTGTCGGTGATCCCGTCGATGCCGACAAAAGCGTAGAAGGCAGCGTCGGGCGGCGCGTAGCGGATGCCGTTCTCGCCCGCGAGCGCCTCGCCCACCATGCGCCGGCCCTCCGCGCAGAAGCCGAGAAAGCGCGCGGGCGTGGCGGTATCGGCAAGCGCCGCAACGCCGGCGTGCTGGATGAAGGGCGCGACCGACGAATGGGTGACTTCCACCAGCTCGGCGATGGTCTCGCGGCTGTTCGCCGGCAGCACCATCCAACCCAGCCGCCACCCGGTCATGATCCAGGTCTTGCTGAAGCTGTTGCAGACGATCAGCCGATCCTCGGGTATCGCCACATCGAGGAGCGATGGCGCCACCGCCCTCCCATCATAGATAAGCCGCGAATAGACCTCATCCGAAATGAGCCAGGTGCCGTGGCGGCGGCAAAGCTCCAGGATGGCCGCCAGCTCCTCCCGGCTCGCCGTCCACCCGGTCGGGTTGTTCGGGGAGTTGAGGAGGAAGGCGCGCGTGCCGGCAAGCCGCGCGTCAAGCCGATCGAGATCGAGGCGGAAGCCACCGTCCGGCTCCGGCGTCAGCGGCAGAGCCGAGACCTCGGCACCGCGCAGGCGCGCCGCGTTGCCGCCGTTCGGCCAGGCCGGCGTGTGCACGAGCACCCTGTCCCCCGCCCGCACCGTTGCCGCCAGCGCGAGGTTGAGCGCCGCCATACCCGAGGCCGTAACCTGGATTCGTTCCTCGGCCACCGCTCTCTCGTGCAGCCCGCTCAGCGCAGCCGCAAGCGCTTCGCGCAACACGGGCACGCCCCGCACGTCCACATACTTCGTAACCCCGGCATCGATCGCCGCCAACGCGGCATCCCGCGCCGCGACCGGGCTCGGCTGGTCGGACTCGCCGAAACAGAGGAAATCGACGTCCGGAGTGACGAACGCGAGCTTCGCGATCTCGACGATGCGCGAGCCGGGCAGTCGGGTGATGTCGTGCATGGGAGAGAGCGTGTAGGCCAACCCGCGACCGCGCGCGAGTGGCCCCCACTTCGCCTGGACGGCGCTGCCTAAAGCGGCCGTCGCGCCTTCTCGAGCACGCGCGAAATGAGGCCCGGCTTCTTCGCCGCCGGCGTCTCCACGCGTGCCTGGCGCGCCCGCGAGGCAGCCTCCTTGCTCTTCAATTCAAGCCATTTCTCGAGGCTCATGCCGGCCTTGGCCGCCCGGCGAGCCTCGTAGGCCCGCTGGCCCTCCGACATTGTCTTCTCCACGTGCCCTCCTTGATTGTCGCTTGCCACCCGCGCTTCCTTGTTGCAGGGCAGCAGCACGAGTTCAAGGTGGCGGACGAGGACCGGCTCATGCCCGAACCCAGGCTGAAAACGGAGATCTGGGTCAGTGCCGCACTCCGGCGCGGGGATGCGGTCGGGCGGCCCGGGGTGATGCTGCAGCGCGGTGACCGCGATTCCGGTGGCGTACTCATTGTGCTGCGAAGCAGCACGGGGCTTTCCGTGCTTTCCCAGGTCCGCACTGCGGAGGGTGCGCCGGCTTGGCTCCGCGCCACCGGCCCCGAGCCGGTGGACGAAACGACTGCAGACGCATATCTCGCCCGCCAGATGCGCAGAGATCCCGACCTCTGGGTGATCGAATTCGCCTCGCCCGACCTGCAGCCGCCTTTCGATGCAGATATCCTTTGAACAGGGGGGCACGCTGTACTGTTGCCGATCTGCACTCTTGGTTTGTGGCATTTAAGCAACATACGCCCATAAAATCGCAGGAGCTTCTGCCTGGGCGCACCGGTCGTGCTAATCAGGGCAAGAAGCAGTGGCGGTAGGGACAGCCGGCCGAGAGGTGGGTGATTGCGACCCGCGCCACGAGTGCACGAGCGGAACGAGGAGAGGACCCATGAAGCTCCGGACTGCGCTACTGGCCGCAACGGCAATGGCGGCATCGGCTATCGCACAGCCCGCGCTGGCGCAACCGCCCGTAACCGGCATCTACGTCGGTGCCGGGCTCGGTTACAACATCCTCCAGAACGAAAAGGCCAAAGCTAACACGACGCTTGGCAACACCGACACCACGGTCAAGTTCGGCGGCGGATTCGTCGGTGTGGGCAGCGTCGGGTACGGGTTCGGCAACGGCCTCAGGGTCGAGCTCCAGGGCGACTATTACTCCAACAATATCAACGACTCCACAGCCGGCACGCTGGCCAGCGGGAAGGAACAGAAGTACGGGCTGATGGTCAATGCCCTGTATGATTTCTACAACCTCGGCCTTCCGATCGTTCCCTATCTCGGCGCCGGCGTTGGCTACCAGTGGGCGGATTGGCAGAACGTCACCATTTCCGGCGGCGGCATCCCCTCCCCCATCCATGTGAACAGCACGCAAGGCTCCTTCGCCTACCAGGGAATTGCCGGCGTGGCGCTTCCGATCGCGGCGATGCCGGGGCTCGCGCTGACCGCCGAATATCGTTTCATGGGCCTTGCCGACGCCCGCAAATATACCGCGACGGAAGGCGCGGTCAGCAGCAAGCTCAAGGTCGAGAACGGCTACAACAATAGCTTCCTGATCGGCGCGCGCTATAATTTCGGCGTTGCTCCGCCGCCGCCGCCGCCCGCGCCCGTGGCCGCGCCCGCGCCCGCTCCCGCGCGCACCTACCTCGTGTTCTTCGACTGGGACAAGTACAACCTGACCGATCGCGCGAAGCAGATCATCGCCGACGCAGCGCAGAACTCGACCAAGGTCAAATACACGGCGATCCAGGTGAACGGCTACACGGATACCTCGGGCACGCCCGCCTACAACCTCGGCCTTTCGATCCGCCGCGCCAATGCGGTGAAAGCCCAGCTCATCACCGACGGCGTGCCGGCGAACGTCATCTCGATCAAGGGTTACGGCGAGACGCATCTTCTGGTGCCGACCGGCCCAGGCGTGCGTGAGCCGCAGAACCGGCGCGTCGAGATCATCATCGAGTAGCCCGAGGCGGATTGCCCGGCGCGAGCGTGTCGACTGACCCGCGCCGCCGGACCGAACCTTGAAAGGCTGGCCGGGGACTCCTCCGGCCAGCCTTTTCGTTTGCGCGCGCCCGGCGATACAACCGCGGTGTAGCGACGGAGAGAGCGGATGAGGCTTCGGCCCGCACTGCTGCTGACGAGCATCCTGGCGGCGCCCGTCTCCTCCCTCGCGCAGCCGTTCCAAGGCTTCTACGTCGGGGGCGCGGCAGGCACGAACGTCCTCGGCCAGGAGAGCATCCACTCCTCCTCCGCGCTCGGCCTGCCGAGCGGCCGCGCCGAGTTCTCGAACGGATTCGCCGGCCTCGGCAGCATCGGCTACGGCTTCGGCAACGGCGTGCGCGTCGAGATCGAGGGCAGTTGGCGAGCGAACGCGCTGCACGCCCTGCTCCGCCCCGGCAATCCCACTGCCGCGGGCGGCCGGCAGGTCACCACAGCCGTGATGGCGAACGCGCTGTTCGACCTCGATATCCGCTCACGCTGGATTTTTCCCTACCTTGGCGTCGGCATCGGCTACGCCTGGACCAATTGGCAGCATATCTCGGCCGGCGCGCCGGGCAACCTCTTCACGGCCGACAGCACGGCCGGCGCATTCGCCTACCAGGGCATGCTCGGGCTTTCCTTTCCCGTCCCCCACGTGCCCGGACTCTCATTCACCGCCGAATACCGCTTCTTCGGCGTCACTGGCCCTCTGACGATGCCAAGCGCCTATACGAGCGGCGGGCACCTGGCCGAGGGCAACACGGATTTCTGGTTCAATCACAACCAAAGCGTCCTGCTCGGCGTCCGCTACGCGTTCGGCGTGACCCCCCCACCGCTCCCGGCCGCACCCGCCGCAGCCGCGCCGGAGCCCGCTCCGGCACGGGAATTCCTGGTCTTCTTCGACTGGGACAAGGCGGGCCTGACCGACCGGGCAAGGCAGGTGATCGCCGCCGCCGCGCACGCGGCCGCCGCAGCGCAACTCACCCGGATCGACGTCAACGGCTACACGGACACTTCCGGCAGCCCCCAGTACGACCAGGCTCTCTCCCTCCGCCGCGCCCGCGCAGTCGCGGCGCAGTTGATCGCCGATGGCGTTTCGGCTCGCGAGATCGCCATCAAAGGCTACGGCCAGACGCATCTCCTGGTGCCGACCGGCCCGGGCGTGCGCGAGCCGCAGAACCGCCGCGTCGAGATCATCCTGCACTGAGAGTGCATGCCCGTGGTACAATTAACGTCTATGGTACAGTTCGATTACGTTATCATTGGCGCCGGCAGTGCCGGCGCGGTGCTTGCCAACCGGCTCTCCGCCGCCCCCGACCGCTCCGTCCTCCTCCTCGAGGCCGGTGGACCGGACCGCTATATCTGGATCCACATTCCGATCGGTTATCTCTACACCCAGAACAATCCCCGCACCGACTGGTGCTTCAGGACCGAGCCCGAGCCCGGCCTGAACGGGCGCTCGCTTTCCTATCCGCGCGGCCGCGTGCTCGGTGGATGCTCTTCCATCAACGGCATGATCTACATGCGCGGCCAAGCGCGCGATTACGACCAGTGGCGCCAGCTCGGTAATGTCGGCTGGTCCTGGGACGACGTGCTGCCCTACTTCAAGCGCTCCGAAGACCAGGTGCGAGGTGCCGACGAGGCGCACGGCGTGGGTGGCGAATGGCGCGTCGAGGAGATGCGGCTTTCCTGGGAGATCCTCGATGCCTTCCGCGCCGCCGCGGCCGAAATCGGCATTCCGGAGACCGCCGATTTCAACCGCGGCAACAACGAGGGCTGCGGCTATTTCCAGGTCAACCAGCGCCGCGGGGTGCGCGTCAACACCGCCAAGGCGTTCCTCAAACCCGTGCGCAAGCGCCCCAACCTCACGGTGCTGACCGGCGCGGAGGTTTCGCACCTCCTCCTCGAAGGGCGGCGTGCGGTCGGGGTCGCCTTCACCCGTACGGGCACGGCAAACGAGGTCCGAGCCGGCGAGGTGATCCTGGCCGCCGGCGCCATCGGCTCGCCCGCCATCCTCGAACGTTCCGGCATCGGCGCCGGCGCCCGCTTGCACCAGCTTGGCATCGCCGTGCGGCACGACCTGCCGGGCGTGGGCGAGAACCTGCAGGATCACTTGCAGATCCGCATGGCCTACAAGGTGCACCACACAAGAACGCTGAACGAACAGGCCAACAGCCTGCTCGGGCGGATCGGCATGGGCCTCGAATATTTCCTCTTTCGCCGCGGCCCGCTCACCATGGCACCGAGCCAGCTCGGCTGCTTCACGAGAAGCGATCCCGCGCGCGAGACCCCGGACCTCGAATATCATGTCCAGCCGCTCAGCCTCGATCGCTTCGACGCCCCGCCGCACCCCTTCCCCGCATTCACGGCCTCGGTCTGCAACCTTCGGCCCGAAAGCCGCGGCTCGGTGCACCTGAAAGGGCCCGACCCGCGGCAGGCACCGGCGATCCGGCCCAATTATCTCGCCACCGACGTGGATCGGGGGGTCGCCGTAGCCGCGATGCGCCTTACCCGCCGCATCGCCGCCGCCAAGGCCTTGGCCCGCTTCGAACCCGAGGAATTCCGCCCCGGCCCCACCGCCCGGACGGACGCCGATCTCGTCCGCGCCGCCGGCGAGATCGGCACCACGATCTTCCACCCTGTCGGCACCTGCCAGATGGGGCCGAACCCCATGGCCGTAGTCGATGCCCGCCTTCGCGTGCATGGAATTGCCGGCCTGCGCATTGCCGACGCCTCGGTGATGCCGACGATCACCTCGGGCAACACCAACGCACCCACCATCATGATCGCCGAGAAAGCCGCGGAGATGATTATCGAGGATCGCCTCACGCCGGCGTGACCTCCCCTCTTCCGTCTCGGCCGGAAGAGCGGAGCATGGTGCTTCCTGCTCGTCATGCCGGCGGGCTATTTTTGGCGCATCCCGGCATGGCATCGGCGCCTGCTCCGGAAGTTCCCCTTGAAGCCAGGCAAACCCGGCTTTTCTTGGAGGCCGCAAGAGGATGGTGATGGACCAGCCGATTTCGCCGCCCAAAGGGGGTGCTGCCGCGATGAAGTTGCCCGGGGGGCTCGACGCCCGCTCGGCGGCGATCCTGCGCGAGATCGTCGAGCAGTATGTGGAGACCGGCGAACCCACGGGCAGCCGCACCCTTTCGCGGCTGCTGCCGATTGCGCTCTCCCCGGCCACCATCCGCAACGTGATGGCCGATCTGACCGACGCCGGCTTGCTGTTCGCCCCGCATACCTCGGCCGGAAGACTGCCGACCGAGCGCGGGCTCAGGCTGTTCGTGGACGGGCTCTTGCAGTTCGGCGAGCTCGCCGAGGACGAGCGCGAGGCGATCAGCGCCGCTCTCGGCACCTCGGGGCGGAGCCTCGAAGACACGCTCGCCGAGGCCGGCAACCTGCTCTCCGGGCTCTCCTCGGCCGCCGGCCTCGTCCTCGCGCCGAAATCGGACGGGCCGGTCAAGCATATCGAGTTCGTACCGCTCGGGCGCGGCCGCGCGCTCGTCGTTCTGGTGAGCGCCGACGGGCATGTCGAGAACCGGGTGATCGAAACGCCGCTCGGTCTGCCGCCGTCGGCTTTGCAGGAGGCGGGGAACTTCCTCAATGCGCGGCTCGCCGGCCGCACGCTCGCCGATCTGCGCCGCAGCGTCGCCGAGGAGATGGCGGCAGACCGTTCCACGCTCGATTCGCTCGCCGCCTCCGTGGTCGAGGCGGGGCTGGCGACCTGGACCGGCGAGGGGCGAAGCGGCAGCCTGATCGTGCGCGGACAGGCACGGCTCCTGGAAGACGTTACTGAGCTGGAACGTCTTGCCAGCATCCAGCGCTTGTTCGAGCGGCTGGAGAACGAGGAGACCATGCTCCGCCTGCTCGAGCTCGCCGAACAGTCCGACGGGGTGAGGATCTTCATCGGCGCGGAGAGTGGCCTGTTCGGCACCTCGGGGCTTTCCATGGTGGTCGCGCCCGCGCGCAATGCGCTCGGCCGGATCGTCGGCGCGCTCGGAGTGATCGGGCCGACGCGAATCAATTACGGGCGGATCATTCCGGTGGTCGATTATACCGCCCGCGTGGTGGGCCGCCTGCTCGGATAATTCCGGCAGCCCCCGATGGGGGTGTGACCGACCCCCTCCGCCCAAAAAATGTCATCGCGAGCCTCCCTCTCCCCTTGGGAGAGGGTCGGGGTGAGCGACTGTCTTGCGCGCAAGCCGCGACGTGGCGATCTCGACCGGCCCTCACGGCGGCCGCTGACTCGCGGCTGTCCTATCGACCATTGGGCGGCGATCCCGGCCCTGATCCGAAACCATCCTCGGAAACCCGGATGATTCGCGATGCACCCGAACAGTGACGAACTTCGATCGCTTCGGCCAGAGGCGCCCGCTCTCTATTCCCTGAGCTTCATGGTCAGGGCGCGCCGCACCTCCGTCAGGCCGAACAGGATTTCGTCGGCGAGCTCGGCAACGGACGATCTGTCGGCCTCCTCGATCCAGGCGAGGACGTCGGCAAGCGTGAACGGCAGGCTCGCCGCCTCGAGCTGCCGCCGGCGCCGGTCAAGTTCCTGCTTCCTGTTCAGCCAGGTCTCAACCTCCTCGATCTCTTCGCCCGTGAGCGCTTCCTTGGCCCGATCGTTGATCGCCCCGGTAATCAGGTTGACCGCGCCGAGCATCATCGGCCTCGTCTTGCCGCTATCGGGATCCGGAACATCCCTGAGCAGATGCGCGCTGTTGCCACGAACCCGGAAATGCATGGCGGATGCTCCCCTTGTCGCCGGGAGCGGTTTTAGAGGATGCAGGCGCCCGAACGCAACCTCTCGCTCCACTCGAAGCAGCGGCAACGGAAAGGCGGCGGCGCACGCGATCGGCGGGCTTGCTCCCGACCCGCGCGCGGGCCCAGAGCGATCAGAGCGCGAGCAGCCGCTTCACCAGGTCGAGTTCCGGCGTCGTGATTAGCTTGACCAGCACCGGGTGGTGCGCGACCCCTCGCATCGGCTCGAGCGTGACGTTCGGCAGCACCCCCATTCGTGTCGCCTGCTCGTTATCGACCGCGTGCTTCTCGCCCCAGACGATGATCACCTTCGGAGGATTCGGATGCTCCTGGTAGAGGGGCAGCATGTCCACGAACATGTCCGGCTGGGTTCGCAGGATCGGCCGGAGCGCCGGAAAGCGATCGCCCGATTTGGCCATGTCGCTGGCGTCGCTTCCCGTGATCGGGCTGATCGCGAGCACGCCCCGCGCGTCCGGGTAATCGAGGCCGTAACGGAGTGCGGCAAACGCCCCGCTCGAACTGCCCGTCATGAAAACCTTGGTCGCCCCGAGCTCCGCCACCAGCCGTTTCAGCCCCTCGAGGCACTCCGCATAGTTGGCGCCGAGCCCCTGGACACCCGCCAGATGGAACAGCCTGCGCGCGTCGCGCAACACGATCAGGTGGCAGCCCGTGAGATCGAGGAACTGCGGAGGAGCCCAGAACGCCTCGCTTGCGCCACCGAACGCGATCAGCACCTGCTTCGATTGCCGCGCGCGCAGAACCATCACGTCGCTCGGCGCGCGGATGCGGATCGGATTCGGAAGTCCGTCGAGCGTCGCCATCTCGACGCCGTTCATGCCGGCCTGTTCATCGCCGTTGTAGATCTGCGCGCGCGCGCATGCGCGATCGAGCCGCCGGACCCGCGCATCCCATGGATCATGCTCTTTGAGCTTCTCCAGCACTTCCTGCGCGTTGTCGAGATATCCGTAGGTCAGAAGCTGGAACCCGCCCTTGAGCCTCGCCTCGAGGGGCTGGTCGTCATTGTATCCCGAGTAAATCGCTTCGATGACCGCGTGTGACAACTTCATACCCCAAGACCCCCGGTCGCAACCATTGGCGGAAACGCCCGCCAAGCGTACCCCCTGACCGTTCCCGGCTGCTGCGCTCGCCGGACGATCGTCCTCACCCGCTCCACCCTTGCCGCCCGCTTTCGCACGCCCCCTCCCCCTGCCGCCTCCCGGCAGCAGAGGCACCGCACTCTTCCCACATCGGCGCATGCCCCGCAGGTGGATACGCGGCCCGACCGAAACCCGCTTTTCCAAGTTAGAAGCGCTAATGGAGCCCTTCTGTTTTTTCTCTCTTGGGTTGTCAATGAAAATCGGTATCAACTGTGGCGGAGCCCGATGCCTGGGAGAAGCCCGCGAACAACGGGGGCCGCACTCGTCCCGATGACACGGCCGGCCGTGAAAGGCCGAAACCGGCATCGGAGGATTTCCGGAAGTTCGATATCCGTGGTCCGATCAGCCGCGATCCGCCCGGGCCGTTTCGCGGTGCGTTTGGGTTTCGTCCCGCGACCCGCCGATCGACGGAAGTTCGGCCAGAGACGTTTCGGCCTCGGCAAGACCCTGGCTTGCCGCGCGCTCGAGCCATCGCCGCGCCGCTACCGGATCGCGGACCCCCGCCGTGCCGTTCAGGAAGTAACGGCCGAGCATGAGTTGCGCGTAGCCGTGGCCGCGCTCGGCTGCGGCGAGGAACCACCGCGCCGCCCGCTGCCGATCGGGCGCCATGTCGTGCCCGCCGCCGTAAAGTGCGCCGGCGGCGAACATGGCGCCGACGTGCCCGCGTTGCGCCGCCTGCTGGTAAAGGCGCAGCGCCTCGGCATGGTTGCGCGGTCCGCCCACGCCGCTGACGTAAAGGTCGGCAAGCGCGACCTCCGCCTCGGTGAGGCCGCTCGCCGCGGCGCGCGCGATCCAGGAGCGCCCGGCCACCGCGTCGGCCGCCACCCCACGCCCCTCGATCAGCATGCGCCCGTACCAGTATTGGGCGTTCACCACGCCGTCCGCAGCGCGGCGCATCCACGAGAGCGCGGCGCGCTCATCCCGCTCCATGCCGATGCCTTCGGCAAGGCAGACACCGAAATTGAAGGCCCCCGCGAGGTCACCGGAATTCGCCGCCTGCTCGAACCATTCGCGGGCACGGCGCACGTCCTCCGCCTCGCCAGCACCGGTGAGCACGACGTTGGCCAGATCCGCCTTGGCCCTCTCGTCGCCCTTCTCGGCAGCAATGCGAAACCAGCGGGCGGCCTCCACCGCATCCCGCGCCACGCCGCCTCCGGTCAGGTGCAAGAGCCCGAGCGCGCGCGCCGCCGTTGCGTGACCACCTTCCGCGGCGCGGCGATACCAGATCCCCGCCTCGGCATAGTTGGGCGGCAAATCGCCCCCCCGCGCGTAGAGATCGCCGACCATCGCTGCCGCTTCGATGTCCCCGGCGATCGCTGCGCGCCGCAGCCACGACTCACCCTCGAGCGCATCCCGCGCCACGCCCCGCCCGTCGATCAGCATGAGGCCAAGGCGCGCGGCGGCCGCGCGCACCCCCTTCTCCGCGGCCAGTCGATAAAGATTGAGCGCGGCCGGCGCGTCGGGCGCCATGCCAAGCCCCCGCTCGGCCATCATGCCGAGGGTATATTGGCCGAGCGGCAATCCTGCCTCCGCGGCGATGCGGATCTGCTCCGCGGCGGCTGCGTAGGCCGCCATATCCGAGGCCTTCCGGGCAAGCGCGAGACCTAACCCGAGGGCGCCCTGGGGCGAGCCTGCCGCCGCCGCCTTGCGGTACCACTCCTCGCCGGCGGCGAAGTCCCGCATCGCCTCCGGCCCGTTGGTGAGGAGATAGCCAAGCACTGCCGCAGCGTCCGGAGCGCCGGCCTCTGCGGCACGCTTCGCCCAGATCAGCGCTCTCTCGTAATCCGGCCGCGGCGCCTCTCCTTCGGAGAAGAGCGCGGCCCCGCTGCCCGGCGCCGCTTTGCCCGCCTCGGCGCCAATCCCATAAAGGTAAAGCCCGGCCAGGAGCGACTGCGCTTCGGTATGCCCGTCACCCGCCGCCCGCTCGAGCCAACGAGCCGCTTCCCGCCGGCTCGGCGGCACGCCCACACCCTCGAGATAGGCGCGGCCAACCTGGTATTTGGCCTCGGTGATCCCGGCTTGGGCGGCACGGGCAAAAAGCGGGAACGACGCGCCCCGGCGCCCCTCCTTCGCCGCCCGCCGCGCCCGGCGGAACGCAGCCTTCGGCGAGAGCGAGCCCACCACGCGATCGAAAAGCCGTGCCACGTCAGTCCGCTCTCACGGGCAGCCAAGAGCCGTTCCGCGGGCGCGGCCGTTCCTGCCTCATCGTCTCAGGACGGCTCCTTCATGCCCTGCGTGAAGATGGGAACGATCCGCTCCAGCATGTATTGCATCATCGTCTGCGAGCCGACCCTGATGTCGGTCTCGACCGGCATGCCGGGCAAGACCCGGAACGTCGGTGGCACGCCGCGCAGGTGGAGCTTGTCGAGCGTCACCCGCGCTGCGTAGTAAAGTTCCGCTGTAGGAACATTCTGCGGCGTCACCGTGGGCATGGTCTGCATCTGCATCAACTGCGAGGCAAGTTGCTGCGGAGTGAAGGAATTGGAAGTGACCACCCGGACCGTGCCCTTGCCCGAGCCGAACAGCACGAAGGGAAAGGTTGCGAACTTGATGGTCACCGGCTGGCCGACCTGCACGAAGCCTTGGTCGGCGCCATTGATATAGGTCTCGATCTCGAGCGGCGCGTGCAGCGGCGAGAGTGCAAAGAACTGCTGGCCGGACTGCAGCACCGACCCCACCGAGATGCCGCTTGAAAGCTGCAGAACCACCGCATCCTGCGGCGCGCGCAATTCGATCATCCGGTTCTGCAGCTCGGCCTTCGTGATCGACTGCCGGACCGCGTCGAGCTGCGGCACGTTGGTTGCGAGCTGGGCCGAGAGTTGCGCGTTCCATTGCTGCAGGAAGGCGTCGCGCTGTGCCTTGGTTGCCTCGAGCGTCTGTTCGGAACTCTGCGCCGCCGCGACATTCTGCGCCACGTTTGCCGCCATTTGCACGCGCTGGTCCTCTGATTGCAGCGTCGTCAGTTGGCTGCCCGCATTCAGCTTCTGCAAGAGCGTATTCATGTTCTCGATCTGCGTCGCCAGCACCAGGCGGTCGCGGTAGTACGCGGCCTGCGCCTCCGATCCCTGCACCTGCGCCGCAAGGCTCGCGATCTGCTGGTCGTAGCCGTTCAGCGTGTATTTGAGCTGCGCCACCCGCTGCGCATAGATCGCCGCCTGCAGAAGCTGGTCGCGATTCGACGGATTGCTCGGCTTGTAGGGTTTGCCGTCGAACTCCGCCCGCTCCTCGGCCACCTCGGCGGAGAGCGCCGATTCCTGGGCAAGCAGGGTCTTGAGATCGGCCTGCGCCTGCGTCGGATCGAGGGTCGCCACCACTTGGCCGGCATGCACGACCTGCCCGATGTGCACGTCGATCGACTTCACGATCGCGGTCTGCAGCGGCTCGAGTTGGATGGTCGGGGCGCGCGAGATGACCTGGCCTTGCGCGACCACCTCCATGTCCATCGGCACGAATTCCGCGATCAGGAGCATTGTCAGAAGCAGGGCGGCGATGATCCAGATCGTGTTGCGCGCGGAACGCTTCGCCGGCGCCTCGAGAATGAGGCTCGACGGGGACTGGAACTCCAGAACGGCGGCGCTGAGCGCGCCGCCCGCGGGCGCCTCAATCCGCTTCGATTGGCACAGGCGCGGGAGTGGCATGACGGGTCCCTTGCGGATCGAGATGGCGATTCTGCTGCAGCCAGAGCTGGCGATAGATCGCGCAGCGCTCCAGCAGAACGCGATGCGGCGCGATGTCGAGCATCTTGCCCTGGTGCATGACGACGATCAGGTCGCATTCGGTGAGCGAGGACATGCGGTGCGTGATCAGCACCATCGTCCGCCCTTTCCCGATACGCACGAGGTTGGCGTTCACCAGCGCTTCGCTCTCCGGGTCGAGCGCACTCGTCGCCTCGTCAAGGATGAGGAGCCGGGGGTCGGTCACCAGCGCGCGGGCAATCGCGAGACGCTGGCGCTGCCCGCCCGACAGGTTGCTCGAGCCTTCCTGGATGAAGGTCTCGTAGCCGCCCGGCATCCGCTCGACGAATTCCTCCGCCCCGGCAAGTCGCGCCGCACGCACGGCGTCTTCGAGGGTAAGACCGGGACGGCCGGCGATGATGTTGTCACGGATGGTGCCGCGGAAGAGGAAGTTGTCCTGCAGCACGACACCGAGGCTGCGGCGCAGGTAGCGGAGATTGATCTCGCGCAGGTCGTTGCCGTCGAGCTTCACGAAACCCGAATAGTCACGGTTGATGCCCTGCAGGAGCCGCGCGATCGTCGATTTGCCGGAGCCGGACTTGCCGACGATGCCGAGCATCGTTCCGGCCGGCACCGAGAACGAGACATCCTGCAACGCCGGCGCCATCTGGCCGCGATAGCTGAAGGTGACATTCTCGAAATTGAGTGCCCCCTCGATGGTCGGCCTGAGCCCGCTCGTTGCCGAGCTCGACTCGGGGGGATTGTTGACGACAAGGCCGACCTCGCCGATCGCCAGCCGAAGCTCTTCCTGGTCCTGGACCATCTTCGACATCGAGACGAGCGGAGCCGCCAGCCGACCACCCAGCATCACGAAGGCAACCAGCCCGCCAATGTCGAGCGTGGTCGTGCCGGAGAGCAGCCAGTAGGCGCCCAGCAGGATCATGCCCCGCTGTATGAAGCGATCGAACGGGATGACGAGCGTCTTCGGCCAGTTGCCGATGCGCCCGCCCTGGATGCGCCAGTCCGCGGCATCGGCCACGCGCATGTCCCACTCGGCCTTGCTCTGCGGCTCGACCGCAAGCGACTTGATCGTGCGGATGCCGTGGATGTTCTCGACCATGTGCGTGCTCTTGCGCGTCTCGGCACGCACCATCTGCCCGGTCACCCGGCGCATCGCCGGCATGAAGACGACGATGATCAACATGATAATGACGGCGGTCGCCACAGCAACGAAGGCGAGCGCCGAACTCATGAAGAAGAGGACCGGAATCAGCACGATCAGCATGAAGCAGTCAAGCACGAGGTCAAACATGCGCCCCGTGAAGAAGAGGCGGACGAGGTAAAGCTGATTGATGCGGTGATGGATCTCGCCGGCCGGATGGCGCTCGAAATAATCGAGGCTCAGCCCGAGCAGGCGGTTGAAGACGTGCAGGTTGATCTTCGTGTCGAGCCGGCCGGCGAGCAGCGTCACCATATCGACCCGTGCGTATTCGAGTACGGTCTCATAGAGCACTACCGCACCCCAGATCATGGCGAGCAGGACCAGCGTATCCTGGTTCCCGTACACCACCACGCGGTCGATCACCGACATCACGAGGAAGGGCGGGATCAGGGCGAGTACCGAAGTCACGATCGAGGCAATCGCAATGTCGCGCACGAAGCGTTTCTCGCTCAGGAACCGGCGGAACACCCAGCCGATGCTGAAATTGTCGTGCTCGGTGCTGGTCTCGCGCGGCTTGCGGACCAGGATCACCTCGCCGGTCCAGACCTCGGAAAGGCGCAGCTCGTCCACCGCTACCGAGAGATCGCTCGATCGCCCGCGCGGGTCCTTTACCATCGCCACGCGCTCCACCGGATCGACCCCGGTCAGAAGCCCGGCGCTGCCATCGTTGAATAGCAGCACGATCGGCGACGGATCGGTGAGCTTCATCACCTGGCGCCAGTTCATCCGGCCTGCCCGCGCCCAAAGGCCCGCATCGCGCAGCCACTCGACGATGGCCGCGGGGCTCGGCACGTCGCCGCCCCCGATGTTGTGGAAATCTTCCTGGTCTAGCTCGAAGCCGTGGTAACGCGCCGCGGCAAGCGCTGCCAGGATGCGCGCGTGGCCTGGCGTCGCGTCTCCGGCAACGCCGTCGGGGGAAATTCCAAGCCGCGCATCATTCTCCCCGCCGGTCGGACCCGCGCCCCCGCGCCCCGCCCCTCTTTCGTCGCCCACTGCGGATCCCCTTGTCTGACCATCGCCCGGCGGTGGCTTCTTTCCACACGCCGATGGCAGCGCGCGGACGGCCGCAGCCGGCCGTCCGCGAGGGTTCCTAACATGGTAACCGCAGCATCGTGATCAAAATTTCGTCGGCTCCGCAGCGACCCGTTCGTTCCGCCGGCAAGGAAGCCCCGCTCCAGCCGCGCCGATATGGGTGCGTTTCACCCTCAGTTCCGACCCGCTCCGCCCGCGGCCTGGCCGAAGCCGAGGAACCCGACCGCCGGGTCAGGATTGTCCGCCCCGCCGGGCAGTGGCGAAGCCTTCGGCAGCGCTCGGGCAGCCTGGGCGGCGGGCACACCTGCCGCCGGCGGGCTCGTTGCCACCAGGAGCGCCGCTACCGACTTCCCGGCCGCGCCAGCCGCCGCATCATTGCCGGCCCGCGACCCGGGAACGGCCGCCGGCGCGGGCGGAACGCTTAGCGCCAGCGCCGACCCCGCGCTGTGCGCCGCCGCCCCGCGCTCGTGGACAATCGAGAGCAACAGGAACGCAATCGCGTTCCGGTTGAGATCCACGGCCAGTTCCAGCGGGGTCATTCCCAGCACGTTCCGGGCATCGAGCTGGGCCCCTCGCCCGATTGCCTCGCGGGCCGCCGCAAGGTCTCCGCGGTTGATCGCATCGAACAGGGCTGCCGTCGGCGACAGTTCGCTCTGCGCCGCCGGTGGCGGCGCCGGCGTTCCGGCTTTGCTCACCGCGCCCGGCAGACCCGGCGGCGGCAGAGGACGGGGCGGAGCAGCCGGCGCGGTGCCCACCACTGGCCCAGGACTCAACAAATTCGGTGTTTGCGCAGACAGAGCCGGGGCGAGTCCAAACAGGATCGCACCCGCCAGTGCCGTGGCAAGGTCCGTCAACCGCAAACGGCGCATCGGCATAGCCTTCTCCCGGATCAGCTTTCGTTCACCCGCCGGAACCCGAGCAAGCGGCAGGCAGCATAGCCGCGCGCAAGATAAGGCAGAAGCAGGCATCTATCCGCTCCGAAAGGCGGATATCGTTACGCGCCGTCGGGGCGCCGGTATTCTGTCGGGGTGTCAATATTTTTGACGCTCGCTTCCGATAATTTCACCTGCTATTTCAATGAGCTATGCCTCCGGTCAGTAATAGCGGCAAAACCCCGGGCGAGGTTGCATTTTGTGCTTGCCCCGACGCGGGCGACTCGGATTCAAGCTATGTGTGAGCCCACCGGATGACCTTGATGAGCTGTCGTCTGCCCAGCTGCGGGA
>JAKAWQ010000167.1 GCA_021816925.1 Pseudomonadota bacterium | reverse complement strand
ATCTGACAAAGCCCGGGCGCGCCGCTGTCGCGGCGGCCGGACGGCTCACCAAGGCGGTCATCATCCCGGCTATGATTTGATGGGATTTAACGCAGAAAGTGGCAACAGTGGGGTCATAAGAGACTAATGTCCCCGGACCCGTGCTGCCGCCCCTTGCGACCGCTCCGGCCGGAGTCACGGCAACATGGACAGCGCAATGCGCGTGATCGCGCCCTCGGCACGTGCAAGTTCGTGCACCACCGTGAAGTGATTGGCACTCGGAACGGGCAGCAGCGCGCCCGGCGCATGCGACCGCGAGCGATGCGCACGCAGCGCCCCGCTGTCGTTCACGAGCGGGGGGAGCTCCGCCGTGCCGTAGGCGATCGCCAGCGGTTGGGGCACCGGTGGCAGCCGGAGCGGCGAGAGCGTTGCGATCTCGGCGTCGGTGAGCCGGAGCCTTTCGTTCAGAAAAGTGTCCCACAGCGGGCCGAGTTCGAAGATCCCGGATATTGCAAGACCGGCCGCAACCCGCGGGTGGCCGAGCGCCATAGCGGTGAGATGCCCGCCGGCGGACCAGCCGGAAAGCAGGAGCCGGCCGGCCACGCCCGCAAACGTCCGGTGTGCCCGATTGCTCTCGCGGCAGCCGATAGCGGATGGTGAGCGATGCTCCCTTGCCCTTCGGAGGACGAGAGATGATCTGGTCGTCGGCGCGCTACTCGGCGTACATCACGTCGCAGCAGACGGGCATGCGGTGAGCGGTACCGGGATAGCCGCCGACGGCCCTGTGAAGTTGGCCGGAATTGATCTCGACGGAAGGGGCGCCTCGGCGTTCTGCCGCTCGGAGTTGCTGGCTCAGCTCGGAGCGGAACTCCTCCCTCGTTGGCACGCGCTGCGTCTCCTCCCCGGTTGATCTTCCGGCCGCAAGCTCGCGCGGTTGCGGACTTTGTTTGCATTATAGCATGCGGATGAGCATGTCCGGGAGGCGCGGGCGGGACGGAGCGAGCGAGTGACGCCCGCGGGACCATTGCCGCGACGGCCTTTCCTGGCGTGCAAGCGGCGTAGGGGCGGCGCTCTCGGAGACGGCCGCGAGGTTATTATCGCAAGCGTCCCGCTCGGCGCGGCTGCGCGCACCCCAGTCAACGGACATTCGGGTCTTCCTCCCTGGAGTCGCGAGGAGAATTTGGCAGGAACGATCCCCGCGGCGCAACCTGCCGGCCGCGCGCCCGCCTAATTGTTGCCGAACGCGGAAAGGCCCGTCTGCGCGCGGCCGAGGATCAACGCATGCACATCGTGCGTGCCTTCGTAGGTATTCACCGTCTCGAGATTCATCACGTGACGGATGACGTGATACTCGTCGATGATGCCATTGGCGCCGTGCATGTCGCGCGCGAGGCGGGCGATCTCGAGCGCCTTGCCGCAGGAATTGCGCTTGCAGAGGCTGATCATCTCCGGCGCGGCGCGGCCCTCCTCCATCAGCCGGCCGAGCCTGAGCACCGCTTGCAGGCCGAGTGCGATTTCGGTCTGCATATCGGCGAGCTTCTTCTGGATGAGCTGGGTGGCCGCGAGCGGGCGGCCGAACATGCGGCGCTCGAGCGTGTAGCTGCGCGCGGCGTGCCAGCAGAACTCCGCTGCGCCGAGCGCCCCCCAGGCAATACCGTAGCGGGCATTGTTGAGGCAGGAGAACGGGCCACGCAGTCCCTTGACGCCGAGAAGCATGTTCTCTGCCGGCACGAACACGTCCTGCATCATGATCATGCCGGTGATGCTGGCGCGGAGCGAGAATTTCCCTTCGATCTTCGGCGCCGCGAGACCGGGCATGCCCTTCTCGATAAGAAAGCCGCGGATCTCGCCCGCATCGTCCTTGGCCCACACGAGGAAGAGATCGGCGATCGGCGCATTGGTGATCCAGGTCTTCGCCCCGTTCAGCACATGGCCTCCCTCGGCGCGAACGGCACGCGTGCGCATCGAAGCCGGATCGGAGCCGGCGTCAGGCTCCGTCAGGCCGAAGCACCCAACAAGCGCGCCGGTGCGGAGGCCAGGCAGGTAGCGCTCCTTCTGGCCGTCCGAGCCGAAGGCGTGGATCGGGAACATGACGAGAGAGGACTGCACGGAAAACGCGCTGCGATAGCTTGAATCGACGCGCTCGACCTCGCGCGCGATCAGGCCATAGGCAACCTCGCCGATGCCGGCGCAGCCATAACCCTTCAGCGTCGCGCCGAGGAACCCCATCTCGCCCATCTCGTTCATGATGCTGCGATCGAAGTACTCGTGCCGGTTGGCCTCCAGCACGCGCGGGAAGAGCTGGTCCTGGCAATAGCTGCGCGCCGCGTCGCGGATCTGGCGCTCGCCGGCATCGAGCTGGTCATCGAACTGGAGCGGATCGTCCCACGCGAAGGGCGCAAAGCCCCTTCGCGCCCGCGGTGTAAATCCGAGCGGCGCCGAGGCTTCCGGCCTCATGCCGACGCCTCCGGCTCGCTTTCGGCGGCCGCCGGCGTGCGCCTGGAAATGCGCATGAAGGCGGGCACGTCGGCGCCGAAGCCGGTCACCGGCGTCCTCGAATCCGTTTCGCGCGCGCCGGTCGGCGGCGCCGGCGGCGGGCCCGGCGGCTTCGGCGCACGCTCGCGGCGCGGCCGGTCCACTCGTTCGGCGCGTCCGCTGCTCGCCGCGCCGGCGCGCGCGGGTGCGGTGCGCGCGGGTGCGGTGCGGCGTCCGCGGCGCCGGCCGCCCTCCTCCTCCGCCCAGTCCACCGGATCAAGCCCCTCGACGGCTAGGCGGGGAATACTGTGGCCGATCAG
>JAKAWQ010000009.1 GCA_021816925.1 Pseudomonadota bacterium | reverse complement strand
TGGGACTATCTCGGCAGCCGCCTCCAGATCCCCGGCCCGCGCGTCATTCCGCCCCTCCCGGACCTCGTCCGCTGCCGCGGCCAGCCCGCCTGATACCACCACCTGCCCGGGGTTTTGCCGCTATTACCAATGGACGTGCTGGGTCGGCCGGTCGAGCAGCGCGGCAAATCGAGGATCGCGCGTTGCGATTCGAGCAGTCGTTCGCCTTCCGCCATCCGGCCGGAGCGAGCATGCGCCCGCTCCTGCGATCGGCGAGCCCCGGCGGCGACGCCCATTCAGGCGAAGGCCTTGTGATAAGCGCTCAGCACCGGTGCGCCGCCGAGATGGACGTAGAGCACGCGCGCGCCGCTCGGGATTTCGCCCGCTTTTGCCATGGCGATCAGGCCGGCCAGAGATTTTCCTTCATAGACGGGATCGGTCAGCATCGCTTCGAGGCGGGCGCCGGTGCGGATGGCGGCGATGGTTGCTTCGTCGGGCAGGCCGTAACCGGGGCCGGCGAAGCGGGGATCGATCTCGATCTCGTCGTCCCTGATGTCGCGGTTGAGGCCGATCAGGGCGGCGGTTGCGTGCGCGATCCTGGTGACGGCGGCGCGGGTCATTGCGGCGTTCGCCGCCGTATCGATGCCGATCAGGCGGCGCTTCCGGGCCTGGGCGGCGAATCCGACGACCATGCCGGCCTGGGTCGAGCCGGTGCAGGTGGCCGTTACCACGGTATCGAAGAAGAGGCCGTGCGCCTGTTCCTGGGCGGCCAGTTCGTCGGCGAAATGGGCGTAGCCGAGGCCGCCCAGAGGATGGTCGGATGCGCCGGCCGGGATGGCGTAAGGCTTGCCGCCGTCGCGGCGCACCAAATCGAGCGCGCGCCGCCAGGTTTCCTTTTCGGCGGTGGAATAGCCCTTGCCTTCGAGCAGGGTTTCGGCGCCCATCAGCCGCGAGAGGAGGATGTTGCCGACCTTGTCGTAGACGGGGTCGTCCCAGCGGGTCCATTCCTCCTGGACGAGACGGCAGCGGAGGCCGAGGGCGGCGGCGGCGGCGGCGACCTGGCGGGTGTGGTTCGACTGGATGTTACCGATGGAGACGAGCGTGTCGCAGCCTTGCGCGAGCGCGTCGGCGGCGAGCCATTCGAGCTTGCGGATCTTGTTGCCGCCGAAGGCGAGGCCGGAGGAGACGTCGTCGCGCTTGGCCCAGATCTCGAGGCCGAGGAATTCGGAGAGACGCGGGAGCCTCTGCAGCGGCGAGGGCCAGAAGCCGAGGACGCGCCGGGGAAAGCGCTGGTCGAGTGCGAGCGGCAAGGAGGCTTCTCCCGGCGGGGTAGATTGTTACGTCAGCGGATCAGGCCGGTGAGCGGGCTCGAAGGATCGGCGGCGAGGCGGCGGGGAATGCGCCCGGAGAGATGGGCGAGGCGGCCGGCCTCGACGGCGGCCTTCATCGCGCGTGCCATGCCGAGCGGGTTCTTCGCCTGAGCGATCGCCGAATTGATGAGGACGGCGGTGCAGCCGAGCTCCATGGCGATGGCGGCGTCGGAGGCGGTGCCGACGCCGGCATCGACGATCAGCGGCACCTTCGCCTGCTCGATCAGCATGTGGATCATCGCCGGATTCTGGATGCCCAAGCCCGAGCCGATCGGCGCGCCGAGCGGCATGATGGCGGCGCAGCCCATTTCATCAAGGCGCTTTGCGGCGACCGGATCGTCGTTGCAATAGACCATCACCTCGAAGCCGTCGGCGAGCAGGGCCTTGGCCGCTTCGAAGGTGGCGGGCATGTCGGGATAGAGGGTGGGCGGGGGCCCGAGCACTTCGAGCTTGACGAGGCTCCAGCCGCCGACCTCGCGGGCGAGACGGAGCGTGCGCACGGCATCCTCGGCGGTGTGGCAGCCGGCGGTGTTCGGGAGGTAGGTGTAGCGCTTGGGATCGACGTAATCCTGCAGCATCGGCGCCTTTGGATCGGCGAGGTTGACGCGGCGGACCGCGACCGTGACGATTTCGGCGCCGCTCGCTTCGAGGGCGGCGCCGGTTTCCGGGAAATCCCTGTATTTGCCGGTGCCGACGATGAGGCGGGAGCGGAAGTGGCGGCCGGCCACGGTCCAGCCGTCGTCGAGCGCCAGGGCTGCCGGGGGGAAAGTATCCATTTCAGCCTCCGCCGATGAAGTGGACGATCTCGAGCCGATCGCCGGCGGCGAGCCAGGTTTCGGCATAGAGCGAGCGCGGCACGATCTCGAGGTTGCGCTCGACCGCGACCTTGCGCGCCTCGACGCCGAGGCGGGAGAGGAGGCCAGCGACGGAGAGCGGCTCGGGGAGCGTGCGGGGCTCGCCGTTCAAGGTGAGCAAGAGAGGTTCTCGCATAAATCCAGTATGGGGATTGCGGGGCGGAGGGGCAAGCAAGGGCGGTTGGACCGCTCGGCGGGGCTGTGCTAGGCGCAAACCATGGAGTTGCCGCTGATCGCGGTTCTGAACGGGCCGAACCTGAACATGCTGGGGTTTGGCGAGCCCGACCTCTACGGCGCCGCGACGCTTGACGATCTCGAGCAGATCTGCGCCGAGACGGCGCTCGAGCTGGGGCTCGCGATCGACTTCCGCCAGACCAACAGCGAGGGCGAGATCATCTCCTGGGTGCAGGAATGTCGCGGCCGGGCGGCGGGGATCGTGATCAACCCGGGCGGCTATGCCGGCACGTCGGTTGCGCTGATGGATGCGTTGCGGGCGGTGGAGCTGCCGGTGGTGGAAGTGGAGCTGACCAATGGGCAGCGACGCGAGGCGTTCCGGCGCGGCTCGCTTGCGGCGCGCGCGGCGGTGGGTGTGATCGCCGGTTTCGGGCTGCGCGGCTATGCGCTGGCGCTCGAGGGAATGGCCGACATTCTGAGGGAGCGCGCCGGGTGAGCCAGCCGCCGTTCGACGCCGAGGCGATCCGTGCCTTGGCGGCCCTGCTCGAGGAGACGGGGCTGACCGAGATCGAGGTGAGCGAGAAGGGGGGGCGCATCCGCGTGGTGCGCCAAGTGGCGGGCGGGGTGGTGGCGGCGGCTTCCCAGGGTCCCTCCGCGGCGGCGGCCGTACCCGCCGCGGAGGGGCCCAAGGAGACGGAGGAGGCGGGGGTTCATCCCGGCACGGTGACGAGCCCGATGGTGGGGATTGCCTATCTCGGCCCGGAGCCGGGTGCGGCCCCCTTCGTGACGCCGGGGCAGACGGTCGCGGTGGGGCAGACGCTTTTGCTTGTGGAGGCGATGAAGACCTTCAACCAGATCAAGGCGCCGCGGGCGGGCAAGGTGGTGCGCGTGCTCGTGCAATCGGGCACGCCGGTGGAGTACGGCGAGCCTCTGATGATTTTGGAATAGCCCCGGGGACCAACCGGTGTTCCACAAGATCCTGATTGCCAACCGGGGCGAGGTGGCGCTGCGGATTCAACGGACCTGCCGCGAGCTCGGCATTCCGACGGTGGCCGTGCATTCGACGGCGGATTCGCAGGCGATGCATGTCAGGCTTGCGGACGAGAGCGTGTGCATCGGCCCGCCGCCGGCGCGGGAGAGCTATCTCAACAAGGCGGCAATTCTGTCGGCGGCGATCATCACCGGGTCGGACGCGATTCACCCGGGGTATGGGTTTCTCGCGGAGAATGCCGAGTTCGCCGAGATGGTGGCGGCGCACGACCTTACTTTCATCGGGCCGGCGCCGAGGCACATCCGGATGATGGGCGACAAGATCGAGGCGAAGCGGGTGATGGCGAAGCACGGCGTGCCGCTGGTGCCCGGCTCGATGGAGGCGATCACGGACACGGCGGGGGCGGCGCGCGCGGCCGCGGCGCTCGGCTATCCGGTGCTGATCAAGGCGGCGGCGGGCGGCGGCGGGCGCGGGATGCAGGTGGCGCGCGAGGCGGGCGAGCTTGCCGAGCGGCTGGCGCTGGGACGTGCGGAGGCGCAGGCGGCGTTCGGCGCGAATGCTCTCTATCTCGAGAAATATCTCGACCGGCCGCGGCATATCGAGATGCAGATGCTGGCCGATCATGCGGGTCAGGTGGTGCATCTGGGCGAGCGGGATTGCAGCTTGCAGCGGCGCCACCAGAAGCTTCTGGAGGAGGCGGGCTCGCCGGCGCTCGCGCCTGCCGAGCGCGAGCGGCTGGGCGCGCAGGCCACGGCCGCGCTCGCCGCGATCGGCTACCGGAATGCCGGCACGCTCGAGTTCCTCTATCAGGACGGCGAGTTCGCCTTCATCGAGATGAACACACGGCTGCAAGTGGAGCATCCGGTGACGGAGATGATCACCGGGATCGACCTGGTGCGCGAGCAGATACGGATCGCGGCGGGCGAGCCGCTCGGTTACGGGCAGGCGGATATCCGTTTCGCCGGGCACGCGATCGAGTGCCGGATCAATGCCGAGACCCCGGCGAGCTTCATTCCCTCGCCCGGCCGGGTGGAGGCGTATCATGCCCCGGGCGGGCTCGGTGTGCGGGTCGATTCGGCGCTTTATGCGGGCCTTCTGGTGACGCCGTTCTACGACAGCCTGGTGGCGAAGCTGATCGTGCATGGGCGCACGCGCAGCGAGGCGATCGCGCGGCTCCGCCGGGCGATCGACGAGTTCGCGATCATCGGGATCGAGACGACGCTTCCGCTTTTTCGCCGCATCGTCGATGCGCCGGAGTTCGCCGCCGGGACCTACAATGTCCACTGGCTCGAGCGTTTCGTGACCGGAAACGCCTGAAGCTTGGCGAGCACGGCGTCGACGCCCGGGAGCACCTCGAAGAGATCGCGCACGGAGGGCTGGGCGAAGCCCTGGGTGATCGCGGCTTCGATGAAGGCCGAGAAGGGCGCGGCCGAGCCCTGGATGTCGCAGAGGAGAATCGGCTTGGCGTGCACGCCGAGCTGGCGCCAGGTGAGCATCTCGATGGTTTCGTCGAGCGTGCCGATGCCGCCGGGCAGCGCGATGAAGGCGTCGGCAAGGTCGAACATGCGCTGCTTGCGGGCCGCCATGTCGCGCGTGACGATCAGGCCGGAGAGGGCGGGATGCGCGATTTCCGGGTGGACCAGGATTTCGGGGATGACACCGACGATGCGCCCGCCCGCGCCGAGCACGGCGTTGGCGAGGACGCCCATCAGGCCGATCTGGCCGCCGCCGTAGACGACGCCGACGCCGGCCTCGGCGAGGCGCTGGCCGAGGGTGGCGGCGGCGCGGCGGAAGGCGGGGTTATCTCCGCTTCTGGAGCCGCAGAAGACGGCGACGGTGCGCGCGATGGCCATGCCCGGTGGTAGGCGAGCGGGCGCGGGAAGGCCAGCGGGCATCGCGTCTTTTTCCGCCGGCGCAAGAAGGGGCGGGGCGGTTTCAGGCGGGTGGGGCGGCGGGGTTTTCCGCCGCCGGGAGCCAGACCTTGCAGGTGGTGCCGACGCCCTCCGAGCTTTCGATCGAGAGGCGGCCGCGGTGGCGGTTGACGATGTGCTTGACGATCGCGAGGCCGAGGCCGGTGCCGCCGACGGCGCGCGAGCGGCCCTTGTCCACGCGGTAGAAGCGTTCGGTCAGGCGCGGCAGGTGCTGGCGGGGAATGCCGGGGCCGTCGTCGGCGACGGCGATGGCGACGCCGGTTCCCTCCGGTTCGGCGTCAAGGCGGACGTGGCCGCCTTCGCGGCCGTATTTGACGGCGTTGTCGAGGAGGTTCTGAACGACCTGGGTGAGCTGGTCGGGGTCGGCGACGACAGGCGGAAGGTCGGCGGCGAGGGAGAGCGCCATCTGCATGTGGCGCTCGGCAAGGCGCGGCTCGAAGCCGGCGACGAGGCGAGAGAGGAGGGTGGTGAGGACGATGCTGCCGGCGGGCGGCTGGTGTTCGACCATCTCGATGCGTGAGAGCGAGAGGAGATCGTCGATCAGGCGCTGCATGCGGGCCGCTTCGGCGGCCATGATGCCGAGGAAGCGGGCCTGCGAGGGGGGATCGTCGGCGGCGGGGCCGCGCAGGGTCTCGATGAAGCCGATCAGGCTGGCGAGCGGCGTGCGCAGCTCGTGGCTGGCGTTGGCGACGAAGTCCGCGCGCATCCGTTCGACCGCGCGCTCGCGTGTGCGGTCGGAGAGGACGAGCACGGTGCGGCCGGGCGCCGCGGGGTCGGGCGGCAGGACGGCGGCCTGCAAGGCGCGTTCGACGGGGACGGCGAGGGAGATCTCGGCCGTTTCAAGGGCGCTGCTCGCTTGGGCGCGGGCGACCGCGGCGCGGATCTCGGGTTGGCGGAGCACGGCGGGAAGCTCCGATCCGAAGGCGCGGCGGGCAGCCTCATTGGCGCGTGCGATGCGGTGGCCGGCATCGAGGACGAGCACCGGATCGGGCAGGCGCTCGACGATGGCCTCGCCCAAGGCGCGGCGCTCTTCCGCGCGCGCTGCCTCGGCGGCGAGGCGGCGGGAGAGCCGCCCGAGCGCGTAAGCGAGGGGGGCGAGAAAGGGCAGGCGCGGCCTTGGCGCGGGCGGCGGAGTGCCGGGGACGCCGAGCCGCTCCAGCGCGGCGGAGAGGCGGTCGAGGTCGGCCTGCCAGAGCCAGGCGAGGAGAGCGGCCGCCAGGGCGGCGAGGAAAGCGGCAGCGGCGAAGAGCGGCGGCCATGCGAGACGGCCGGCGAGGCCGAGGGCGGCGAGCGCGGCGAGCGGCGGGGCGCCGAGGAAGAGCGCGAGCCACGCCGGGTTGGCGCGCAAGCCGGGGCCTCAGGTTCCGGGAAGGGTGAGGTTGGTCGGCGCCGGATCGAGCACGCTCGCCTGACCACCGGGGCCGATCGCAAAGACCGCAAGGCCACGGCGCACATGCCCGTTCGGGGTGAGCGCCAGAACGCCGTCTGCGCCGGTGAAGCCGGCCGGATTGGTGAGCGCGGCCACCGAATAGCCGGGGCCTTGCGCAAGGACGCGGGCGAGGGCTGCGGCATCGAAGGCAAGGTCGGCGAGGAAGGGCGGCGGGGCGCCGTACTTGGCCGCGTAGGCGGCGGCGAATTGCTGGCGGGCGGCGGGGTCGGGCGCGGCGTACCAGGCGCCGGTGAGCGGGGCACCGCGGCGCACGGTGGGATCCTGCCAGAGGATGGGGCCGAGGATCTGCACTTGGTTCGGATAGATGTCGTAGTAGGGGAGCAGCGCCGCGATCTCCTGCAAGGGTGTGCCGGTGGCGGCCAGCAGCAGTGCATCGAAAGGCGGCGGGGGGATCGGCAGGCGGTTCAGCTGATGCATGCGCGCGCGGCCGGCGGCGTTGTCGAGGGCGCGGGCGGCGCGCATTTGCGCCTCGATCGGGCCGCGCCGGTTGGCGTAATCGGAAAGGATGCGTACGGCCTGGTTCAGGTTCGCCATGCCGGAGGTGTAACTCTGGATGGTGGGCGGGGGGTCGCCAGCGGCGCCGGCGGCGGATTGCAGCGCGGCCTGCATGGCGGAGCCGAACGCGTTTTCGGGAACGAGGGCGGCAAGGCGCGTCTTCCCCTTGGCTTGCAGGAGCGCGACCAGCCGGCGAACCTGCTGGCCGGGCGTGACGCCGAGAATCCAGACGCCGGGACGAGCTTCTGCGTCGTCGTTGGTGAAGGCGAGCATCGACACGCCGGCCTGGCGGGCGAGTGGCGCGGCGGCGGCGGTATCTGGCGCGGTCAACGGGCCGAGGATGATGCCGGCGCCGCCGGCGATGGCGCGGCCGGCGGCGGCGGCCGCGCCGGCGGGCGTGCCGGTGGTGTCGTAGGCGTGGAAGGGCGGCGAGCCGGGTGCCGAGAGGACGAGTTCGGCCGCCTGGAGCATGTCCTGGCCGACCGGGGCGAGCGGCCCCGAGAGCGGCAGGAGGAGAGCGACCTTGCGGCTTGCCGGTGCGGGCGCGGCCGCCGCGCCGGGATAGAGGCCGGCGGGCTGGCCGGGCGCGTAGAGCGGGCTCTGGACCGTGCAGGCGGCAAGCCCCAGGCTCAAGAGCAGGACCAGCCATGACCGACGACTCATCTCATCCTTCCCTCGACCGGCCGAGCACGAATGTCCCGGACGGTCTTGTGCTGGTTTCCACGCCGATCGGCAACCTCGGCGATATGGGTGCGCGCGCCATTGCGACGTTACGGGCGGCGGATCTCGTGCTGTGCGAGGATACGCGCGTGACGCGGGTGCTCGCGCGTGCTTTCGGAATCTCGGCGCGGCTTTCCGCGCTGCACGAGCACAACGAGGAGCGCCGCGTTCCGGAGATTTTGCGGCTGCTCGGCGAAGGGCGGCGGGTGGCGCTCGTTGCGGATGCGGGGACGCCGCTGATCTCCGACCCCGGCTTCCGGCTGGTGCGTGCGGCGGCCGGGGCTGGACTTCCGGTGTCGGCGGTGCCCGGGCCGAACGCGGCGGTAATGGCGCTCGCGCTTTCGAGCCTGCCGCCGCAGCCCTTTCTTTTTCTCGGCTTTCCGCCGGGGCGCGCGGGGGCGAGGCGGGCGGCGTTCGCGCGCATTGCGGCGCTGGAGCGGGCGGGGCTTGCGGCGACGCTGGTGTGGCACGAGGCGCCGCATCGGCTGGCGGCGACACTTGCGGACCTTGCGGCGGCGTTCGGCGAGCGCGAGGCGGCAGTGGCGCGCGAGCTTACCAAGCGGTTCGAGGAAGTGCGGCGAGGCAGGCTCGGCGAGTTGGCGGCGCATTACCGGGAGGCGGCGGCGCGGGGCGAGATCACGCTGGTGGTGGGACCGCTGGCGGCGGAGGGTCAGGGTGTTTCGGGCGGGGGGACGGAAGCACGGCTTGAGGCGCTGCTTGGGGGCGGAATGAGTGTCAGGGAGGCGGTGGCGCGGGTGGCCGGCGAGAGCGGCCGGCCGCGGCGGGAGGTTTACGCGCAGGCGCTCACGATCCACCGCCGCTTACGCGAGGGGGCGGGCCGGTCATAGTATTGTCGGGCTTTCGGCGGGGATGGGGCGAGGATGGCAACGGGCCAATCGACCGGGGTGCCGGCGCTGCCGGCGGAGAAGCTCTACCGGCCGGCCGACCTTTCGGGTCTCGAGTTCAAGACCACGGCGGAACTCGAGCCGCTCTCCGGCCTTCTGGGCCAGGAGCGGGCGAGCGAGGCGATCCGCTTCGGCACCGAAATCGGCGGGCGCGGGTTCAACATTTTTGCGATCGGTCTGAGTGCCGCGCAGATCCGCGCCTCGGTCGGGGCGATGCTCAGGGAAGCGAGCCAGCTCCGCGTCTGCCCGCCCGACTGGGTTTACGTGAACGATTTCGGCACACCGAACCGGCCGAGCGCGATCGCGTTGCCGCCCGGCCGGGCGCCGGACTTCGAGAAGGCGATGCGCCGGCTGGCCGAAGATCTGCGTGGCGCGCTGACGGCGGTGTTCGAGGGCGAGGATTATCAGCGCCGGCGCGGGGCGATCGAGGGACAGTTCCGGGGCAGGAACGAGCGCGCGTTCCAGGCGCTCGGCGAGAAGGCGGAGGCGAAGGGGACGGCGATCCTGCGCACGCCGGCCGGCTTTGCCGTCGCACCTGCGCGCGAGGGCAAGGTGGTACCGCCGGAGGAGTTCAATGCCTGGCCGGAGGAGCGGAAGCGCGAGGCGCAGGCGGTGATCCTGGAGGTGGAACGAGAGCTCGAGCAGACGCTCCGGGCCATTCCGCGCCTTGATCGGGAACGGCGGGAGGCGGTGCGTACGCTCGACCGCGAGATGGCGGAGTTCGCGCTCGGCCAACTGATCGAAGACGTGCGGGCGCCGTTCGCCGGGCTCGAGAAGGTGCTCGCGCATCTCGATCGGGTACGTGCGGACCTGCTCGACAACGTGCAGCTTTTCGCCAGCGCAGGAGGTGAGGAGGAGGCACCGCTCGGGGCCATGCGGGGTGCCTTCCTCGAGCGTTATCAGGTGAACGTGCTGGTGAGCTGCACGGGGGCGGAGGCACGCGCGCCGGTGATCGAGGAGCTGCATCCGACACTCGGGAATCTGGTCGGGCGGGTCGAGTATCTTTCGCAGCAGGGTGCGCTGGTGACGAACTTCCAGCTGATCAAGGCGGGCGCGCTGCACCGCGCCAACGGCGGGATGATCCTGATCGATGCAAGGAGCCTGCTGGTTGAGCCGTTCAGCTGGGAAGCGCTCAAGCGGGCGCTCTTGCGCGGGGAGATCGTGATCGAGGATGCCGGGCGGTTCTTGGGTCTGGCGATGACGATGACGCTGGAGCCGGATCCCATTCCGCTCGATGTCAAGGTGGTGCTGTTCGGCGAGCGGATGCTCTACTATCTCCTCTCCGCGCTCGATCCGGATTTTCCTGCTCTCTTCAAGGTTCTTGCCGATTTCGAGGATGACACGCCGCGTTCGGCGCCGGCCGAGGCGGCGATGGCGCGGCTGATCGCCGGGCTGGCCGCGCGGGCGGGATTGCATCCCTTCGAGCGTGCGGCGGTGGCGCGGGTGGTCGAGCACGCGGCAAGGCTCGCGGAGGATTCGGAGAGGCTCTCGCTGCTTGTGGATCGCGTGCGCGACGTGATGGCCGAGGCGGATCATTGTGCCCGCGCCGCCGGCCGCGCGGCGGTGGTGCGCGCGGATGTGACGGCAGCGATCGGCCGGCAGATCCGCCGCGCCGGGCGGATCGAGGATCGCGGCCGGGAGATGATCCTGCGCGGAATTGCGCTCGTGGACACAACGGGCAGCCGGGTCGGGCAGGTGAACGGGTTGAGCGTGCTCGGCCTCGGGGCGCACGCGTTCGGCCGGCCCTCGCGCATCACCTGCCGGGTGCGGCCGGGGGCGGGGCGTATCGTCGATATCGAGCGCGAAGTGGAGCTGGGCGGGCCGCTGCACTCGAAGGGTGTGCTGATTCTCTCCGGGTTTCTTGCCGGGCGGTATGCGCTCGACCGGCCGATGTCGGTTTCGGCGAGCCTCGTGTTCGAGCAATCCTACGGGGGCGTGGAGGGTGACAGCGCTTCGTCGGCGGAGCTTTATGCGCTGCTTTCCGCGCTCTCGGGCCTGGCGCTCCGCCAGGACCTTGCGGTGACAGGCTCGGTGAACCAGCACGGCGTCGTGCAGGCGATCGGCGGGGTGAACGAGAAGATCGAGGGGTTCTTCGACATCTGCAAGGCGCGCGGGCTCAGCGGGACGGAGGGCGTGCTGATCCCTGCTTCGAACGTGCAGCATCTGATGCTGCGCGAGGATGTGGTGGCGGCGGCGGCGGCGGGGCGGTTCGCCATTTATCCGATTAGTACGATCGACGAGGGGATTGCGCTCCTGACCGGGAGGGATGCGGGCGAACGGGGTGCGGACGGAGCGTGGCCGGAAGGGAGCGTGAACCGGCTGGTCGAGGATCGGCTGGGTGAGTTCGCGCGGGTGCGGCGCGAGGCGGCGCGGGCGGATGCCGATCGGGAGGAGTCCTGACCATGGCAAGGCTGCCCCGCTACCGGCGGGTTCTGGTGATGGCGCGGGAGGGTGGGGCGGAAGCCCCGGCGTTCCGGCTGGCGGCGGAGCTTGCGCACCTGCTCGCGCTCGATCTCGAGGGCCTCTTCGTCGAGAACGAGGCGTTGCTGACGCTGGCTGGCTTGCCGTTCGCGCGCGAGCTTCGGCTGCCAGGCCACACCTGGCGGGCGCTCGATGCGGGGCAGATGCTGGAGGATTTCCGCCTGGCGGCGGAAGAGGCGCGGCGGATGCTGGAGGTGGCCGCGGGCGCGCTTGGGGTGCCGAGCGCCTTTTCGGTGCTGCGCGGGGATCCGGCGGGCGCGCTCGCCGAGCGTGCGGGGGCTCGGGATATCCTGGTGATGGTCGAATCCGTGGCGGCGCGGCTTGCCGGATTTCGGGGAACGGGCGGGGAGATTTTCTGGCGGGACGGCGCGGGAGTGCTGCTGGTACCGTCGCGGCCCTGGGTGAGGCGCGGGAGTGTTGCGGTGGTGCTGCCCGGGGAGGAGGACGGCGGTCTCGAGATCGGTGCGGCGATCGCGCGCGCTGCTGCGGAGGATCTGGTGCTGGTCGCGCCGGAGGAGGGGAGCGAGGCGCGGCTGGAGGGAGTGCTCCGCGAGGCCGGGGTGCCGCCGGCGCGGGTGCAAAGGCGCCGTCTCAGGAGCGCCGAGGCGGGGGCGATCGCGGAGGCGCTGCGGGCGGCGGGGGCGCGGCTTGCGGTGCTCGACCGGGCGCGGCTGCCCGAGGATGCGGAGGGGTTCGTTGCGCGCCTGCTAGCCGCGGCCGGCGTGCCGGTGCTGGTGGTGGGCGGGGCGGCGCCGGAGGGCGAGGCGGCGAGGGGCGGCACGCCCAGGGGTAATGTGCCCAGGGGTAATGTGCCCAGGGGTAATGTGCCCAGGGGCGGCGCGTAGGCGGCATGCCGGTTGCCAACGCCGAGATCGCCGCGGCGCTCGAGGAGATTGCCGACCTCCTGGAGATCGATCAGGCGAATCCGTTCCGCGTGCGGGCCTACCGGCAGGCGGCGCGAACCGTGGGCGGGCTCGCGCGCGGCGTCGCCGAGATGCTGGCGGCGGGCGAGCGGCTGGATGCGCTGCCGGGGATCGGCGCGGACCTTGCGGAGAAGATCGCGACGCTGGCGCGCGGGGAAAGGCTGCCGCTTCTGGAGGGGCTCAGCGGCAAGACGCCGGCCGGGATCACGGCGCTGCTCGGCCTGCCGGGGCTCGGCCCGAAGCGGGTGCACAAGTTGCACGAGGCGCTCGGGATAGATTCTGTTACGAAATTATCGGCGGCGCTGGCGGCAGGAGACGTGGCGCGCTTGCCAGGTTTCGGGACCGTGACGGCGGCGAAGCTCGTGGAGGCGCTCAAGCATGGCGCGGGACAGAAGCCGCGGATGAAGCTTGCGGTGGCGGATGAGGTCGTGGCGCCGCTCCTGGCGGCACTCAGGGGTGCGACGGGTGTGGCGAGGGCGGAGGTTGCCGGAAGCTCCCGGCGGCGGCGGGAGACCGTGGGCGATCTCGATCTCGTTGTGTCAGCGGAAGATCCGCGGCCGGTGATGCAGCGCTTCCTCGGCTGTGAGGATGTGACGGAGGTGCTGGAGAAGGGGACGACGCGTTCGAGTGTGGTGCTGCGCGCGGCCAGGCTGCAAGTGGATCTTCGGGTGGTGGGCGAGGCGAGCTACGGCGCGGCGCTCCTTTATTTCACCGGATCGAAGGCGCACAACATTGCGCTCCGGCAGATCGCGATCGATCGCGGCCTCAAGCTCAACGAGTATGGCTTGTTCAAGGGCGCGCGGCGGGTGGCCGGGCGAACCGAGGCCGAGATCTACGAAAGGCTCGGGCTTGCCACCATGCCGCCGGAGCTGCGCGAGGACGAGGGGGAGATCGCGGCGGCGCGCGAGGGGCGGCTGCCGCGGCTGGTCGCGATCGGTGATATCCGCGGCGATCTCCATGTGCACACCGATGCGAGCGATGGCCACGCGAGCCTCGCGGTGATGGCCGCGGCGGCGCAGGCGCGCGGCTACGAGTATGTGGCGGTGACGGACCACAGCCGGCGCATGGCGATGGTGCACGGGCTCGATGCGAGGCGGCTCGGCGAGCAGATCACGGCGATCGAGCGGCTGAACCGGACCCTTTCGGGCATCACGGTGCTTGCGGGGATCGAGGTGGATATCCTGGAGGGCGGTACGCTCGACCTGCCGGATTCGATCCTGGGCCGGCTCGATCTCGTGGTGGGCGCGATCCATTCTCACTTCGAGCTTGCCGAGGAGAAGCAGACAGAGCGGCTTTTGTGGGCGATGGACAACCGGCTGCTCAATATCGTGGCGCACCCGACGGGGCGGCTGATCAACGGGCGGGCTCCTTACGGGGTTGATATGGAGCGGGTGATGCGGGGCGCCCTCGAGCGCGGCTGTCATCTGGAAGTGAACGCGCAGCCGGATCGGCTCGATCTCGATGCGCACCATTGCCGGGCGGCGAAGGAGCTTGGGCTCCGGCTTGCGATTTCGACGGATGCGCACGATCCGGGGCAATTCGGTTTGATCCGCTACGGCGTCGATCAGGCGCGGCGGGGCTGGATCGAGGCCGATGACGTGCTCAATACGCGCCCGCTCGGCGCGTTGCGCAAGGTGCTGGCGCGGAAATAGCGCAGCATGGGGAGGCGCGGACGGATCGGCCGAGCATTTGGCGCGGGCACCGGTTTCTTTCAGCGCAGGAGGCGGGGAAGGAGGGCATCGAGCCGGAGACGGCCGGCGGGCGTGGCGGCGAGTTTTTCTCCACGCCAGGCAAGGTAGTTTTCGTCGAGGAGCTGCTCGAGGACCTCGGAGTGGAGTGCCTCTTGGAGGGCGAGGCCGGTGCGGGCGGCGAAGCGGGCGGGATCGATCCCTTCGGCGAGGCGCAGCCCCATCAGCAGCATCTCGCGGCCACGGGCAGCGGGCGAAAGCGCCTCCTGTTCGTCCGTTCCGTGGCCGGCGGCCTCGACGCGGGCGGCCCAGGCCTCGGGGGCGCGGCGTCGGCGAGTGGCGAAGAGGGAGGGGCCGAGCGTGAGGCGTCCGTGAGCGCCGGGGCCGATGCCCGCGTAGTCCGTGTAGCGCCAGTAGGCGAGGTTGTGCCGGCTTTCCGCGCCGGGGCGGGCATAATTGGAGATTTCGTAGGCAAAGAGGCCGTGGCGTGCCGCCGCTTGCGCGGTTGCGGCATAGAGGGCGGCCTGGGTGCGGGCGGGCGGCAGGCCGAGGGCGCCTTGGGCGTGGAGGGCGGCGAAGGCGGTGCCGGGTTCGATCGTGAGCTGATAGAGCGAGAGATGATCGGGGCCGAGGGAAAGCGCCTCGGCAAGCTCGGCGCGCCAAGCGGAGAGGGCTTGGACGGGGCGGGCGTAGATCAGGTCGAAGGAGAGGCGGGGAAAGACGTGCCGGGCGGCGTCCAGCGCCGCGCGCGCCTCGGCCGCGGAATGGCGGCGGCCGAGGAAACGGAGCGCCGCCTCATCGAGGCTCTGGACGCCGAGCGAGAGGCGGTTGACGCCGGCCTTGCGAAAGGCGGCGAGCTTTTCCCGCTCGACGCTGGTCGGGTTCGCTTCGAGCGTGGTCTCGAGATCGGGCAAGGGCGGAAAAAGGCGGGTGGCGGTCTCGATGAGGCTGGCGGCGGTCTCGGGCGACATGAGGCTCGGAGTGCCGCCGCCGAAGAAGATCGAACCGAGCGGGCGAGGGCCGAGGCGCGCGGCCTCCCAGGCAAGTTCGGCGAGAAGAGCGGCGCGGAAGCGAGGCTCCGGGATGCGCTCGCGGACGTGGCTGTTGAAGTCGCAATAGGGGCACTTGGCGAGGCAGAACGGCCAGTGGATATAGAGGGCGAGCGGGTCCATCGCGCCGGCATGTGGGCCGCCGGTGGCGGCTTTGGCAAGGCAAGCGAGAGAGAGGGCATGAGCGGGGCGGGATCGGTGGAACGCGTGCGTGCCGCGCTCACGGCGGCGGGGCATCCGGACACGATCACGGTCTTTCCGGTGGGTACGCGCACGGCTGCCGAGGCGGCGGCCGCGGTCGGCTGCACGGTGGCGCAGATCGCCAAGTCGATCGTTTTCCGTGCGGGAGGACGGGCGGCGGTGGTGATAACCTCAGGGGCAAACCGGGTGGATCCGGCGAAGGCGGGGGCGGCGCTCGGCGTGGCGCTGGCGCGCGCGGATGCGGAGTTCGTGCGCGAGACGACGGGGTTCGCGATCGGCGGGGTGGCGCCGGTGGGGCATCTCAGCCCGCCGCTTCTGCTGCTCGATGCAGATCTTTTCGATCTCGATCCGATCTGGGCGGCGGCCGGCTCGCCCGCGCATGTCTTTCGCACGAGTGCGGAGGAGCTTGCGCGGATCAGCGGCGGCAAGATTGCCGAGGTCAAGCAGTGCTGAGGCAGCGGGCACGCGGGTGGGCCGATCGAGATTGGCGCGTTGCCCTCGCCGTTCCTCTCGCACGCGCGGAGCGCGCAAGAGAGAGCACCATGCTCTCCCGCGGGCTCGCTAACCCTGGGGTGGATCAGGCTTCCGTCCGCCGTCGCCCCCTTCAGCTTACCGCCGACCGGGAGCACAGGGGACATACAAGGGGCGAGAAAGGCGAGCCGCGGGCCCTCGCGATGGCGGGGTGAGGATGGGACGGCCCCCTCAGAAGAAAAATGGCGAGATGGGGGAGGGAAGCGGCGTTTCCGCAGGTCTCGCGCGCGTGGTAACCAAGGGCGCGCCGGCCGGCGCGGGGTGAGAGGGGCGGCCGATGAAAAGGGGGTACAGGGATCTGCTGGCCGAGGCGGAGGCCGAGGTGATGACGCTGGCGATCGAGGAAGCGCTCGGATTGCACGGTGAGGAGGGCGTGCTGTTCGTCGATCTGCGCGATCCACGCGAGATCGCGCGCGAGGGGCGAATCCCCGGGGCGTTCTCGTGCCCGCGCGGCATGCTCGAATTCTGGATCGACCCGGAGAGCCCCTACGCGAAGCCCCAGTTCAGCAAGCCGAGGCGGTTCGTGTTCTACTGCGCGAGCGGCTGGCGTTCCGCTTTGGCGGCCAAGACCGCGCAGGACATGGGGCTCGAGAACGTCGCTCATATCCGGGGTGGATTGACGGCCTGGCGGAAGGCGGGCGGACCGGTCGAGACGGTTGAGAAGAAGCCCTGAGGGGATCAGCGAGAGCAGAGCGAAACGGGACCTGGAGGCCGGCGGAGTCACGATGCGTTTCGGCCCGCACCATCCGAGGGCCGCGGCCGCGGCGCTGAGCCGGCACGGATGAAGGCCCCGGCGGCGGCCTTTCTCAGCGCGGGCCGGGGCGCAGGGAAGGCGGGTCAGCCGCGCTTTTCGATCGGCAGGTAGTGGCGCTCGACGGAGCCGGTATAGAGCTGGCGCGGGCGGCCGATGCGCTGCGAGGGATCCTCGATCATCTCCTTCCACTGGCTGATCCAGCCGACGGTGCGCGCAACCGCGAACAGGACGGTGAACATGCTGGTCGGGAAGCCCATCGCCTTGAGGATGATGCCCGAGTAGAAATCGACGTTCGGATAGAGCTTGCGGCTGACGAAATAATCGTCCTCGAGCGCGATCTTCTCGAGCTCGACCGCGAGGTCGAGGAGGGGATCGTCCTTGATGCCGAGCTCCTCGAGCACCTCGTGGCAGGTGCGCTGCATGATCTTGGCCCGCGGGTCGTAGTTCTTGTAAACGCGGTGGCCGAAGCCCATCAGGCGGACGTTGCTGTGGCGGTCCTTCACCTTGGCGATGAAATCGGGGATCGCCGTCACGTTGCCGATCTCGCCCAGCATCCTGAGCACCGCTTCGTTGGCGCCACCGTGGGCCGGCCCCCAGAGGCTCGCGATGCCGGCAGCGATGCAGGCGAAGGGGTTGGCGCCCGTCGAGCCGGCGAGGCGGACGGTGCTCGTCGAAGCGTTCTGCTCGTGGTCGGCGTGCAGCGTGAGGATGCGGTCCATCGCGCGGGCGAGCACGGGGCTGCCCTTGAAGGGCTCGGCCGGCACCGCGTTCATCATGTAGAGGAAGTTCTCGGCATAGCCCAATTCGTTGTTCGGATAGACGAAGGGCTGGCCGGTGGCGTACTTGTACGCCCAGGCGGCGATCGTCGGCATCTTGGCGATCAGCCGGAAGGCGCTGATGCGGCGATGCCCGGGGTTCGTGATGTCGAGGCTGTCGTGGTAGAAGGCGGAGAGCGCGCCGACCACGCCGCAGATCACCGCCATCGGATGGGCGTCGCGCCGGAAGCCTTCATAGAACCGGCGGAGCTGCTCGTGCAGCATGGTGTGGCGGCGCACGCCTTGGTCGAACTCGGCAAGCTCGGCCGGGTTCGGCAGATCCCCGTTGAGCAGGAGATAGGCGACCTCGATGAAGCTTGCGTGCTCGGCCAGCTCCTCGATCGGATAGCCGCGATAGAGGAGGATGCCGAGATCGCCGTCGATATAGGTGATCTTGCTCTCGCAGCTTGCAGTCTCGCCGTATCCGGGGTCGTAAGTGAAGATGCCGAGATTGCCGTAGAGCTTGCGGATGTCGGCAACCGGGGGGCCGAGACTGCCGTTCAAAAGCGGCAAGGTGAGCGATTTATTGGTGCCGTCCAAACTGATGGTGACGGAGCCGTTGGCCATGCCGCTCATGCGCTCTCTCCTTATGCAACGCAGGCGGCGGAGCCGCCCGCGCACCCGACGCGGCGGTTCCCGCCGTGAGGAGAGAGCGTCGGCCGGCCGCGTTTCCCGCGGTGCAATAAATAAGGGCGGAAATACGTCCGGCGCAACCTTCGCCTATGCAGCAATTCCGCGCCCGGTTCCGCGCCCGGTTCCGCACCCGGTTCGGCCTTGGGGATCGTCTCGTTCAGGCGGCGAGCTCGGGTAGGTCGCGCGGCAGCAGGAAGCGTACCAGACGGCTGGGGCGGCGGCCGAGATCGGCCCATCGCCCGTTGAGCGCAAATTCGGCGAGCGCGGCGGTGGGAAAGCTCTGTGCGAGGCGGAGCACGTCGGGGCGCTCCGCGCCAGCGCCGGCGAGCTTCACGGCGAGTTCATGCAAGCCGGGATTGTGGCCGATCGCGAGCACACTCGTGACCTGATTGGGAAGCTCGCGCAGCACCGCCAGCAGGGTTTCAGCCTCGGCGAGGTAGAGCGCCTCAGGTGTCTCGATCCGGGTGCTCGGCGGGAGCGGCGCGAGCGCGGCCAACGTTTGCAGGCTGCGCCGCGCCGGGGAGGCGAGGATGAGGTCGGGCGCCAGTCCGCGCTCCGCCATCGCCCGGCCGATCGCCGCCGCCGCGCGTTCGCCGCGCCGGCTGAGCGGCCGCGTGCGGTCGGCGGCCTTGGGATCGTCCCACGCCGACTTGGCGTGGCGCAGAAGCAGAAGCTGGAGCATCTCCCGCTCGTCTCGGTTCCCTGGACGTTGCACGTATCCTGGCACAGATCCGCATAGCTGTCCTCTCCGGCGCCCATACCCCGGAGCCGGGCCCGCGGCCGTCTAGGCAGGGCCGCCGGGCGGGGTTAGCGTCTCGGGCGCCAGGCGCCGGTTCACGCGCCGGGGCCGGTCCGCCCCGGGGGAGGCGCGTTTCCGGGGCACGCCGCTCATGGGAGCGCGCGAGCGCTGAGGATGCCGGGCGGGAGTTCTGCGTGCGGTCTTCTTCTATGAATGACCGGCGGCGAGAGAGCCGCTGCCTTGGGACGATGAGCGCGGGCGAACCCGGCACAACTGACGTGCGCGCCCGGCGCGCGTCTTGCCGGCGCGTTTTGCCTGCGGGCAGCGGAGCAGGGCTGTGAAGATCCGAAGCCTTGCGTTCGGCATGGCGGATTTCTTCGCCGACCGTGCCGGGCTCCTCAGCCGGCCCCTCGCCGCGGAACGGCTTTTGGCGGCGGCGAGCCGGCGCACCGGGTTCGCAGATTTCGGCGCCGAGGAGATCGCAGAGCCGCTGCAGCGGCTGCTCGACGCCTGCGCGGCGGAGGCCTCGCTCAGCGCGGTCGGGTGGCTCGCGCTCAGGTGGGACGCACTCCGCTTCCTCACCAATCGGCTCCGCCTCGAGGCGGCCGGAAGGAGCGAACCGGCCATCGCACGGGAGGAGATCGCCGCGCCGATCGTCATCACCGGCCTGCCGCGCAGCGGCACGACCTTCCTGCACCAACTGATGGTGTGCGATCCGGCCAACCGCGCACCGCTGGTGTGGGAGACGATCTTTCCGTTTCCGGACGGGGCGGTGAACGGGGCGCCGGAGCGCCGCGCGGCGCGTGTGGAGCGCCAGCTTAGGATGTTCGGGCGGCTGGCGCCGGAGTTCCGTGATCTGCACCCGCTCGGCGCAACCTCGCCGCAGGAATGCACGGAGGTGCTCGCGCATACCTTCCGCAGCCTCCGTTTCGACACGACGTATCGGATTCCCTCCTATCGAACCTGGCTCGAGGCGGATGCCGAGGGGCACCGGCCAGCCTATCGGCTGCAAAAGCGCTTCCTGCAATATCTGCAATACCGGCCGGGTGTGACGGGGCAGCGCCCGCAGTGGGTTCTGAAGTGCCCCGACCACGTGTTTGCGCTCGCGGCGCTCCAGGAGGTCTATCCGGACGCGCGGGTGGTGTTCGTGCACCGCGATCCGCTCAAGGTTCTGCTCTCCGTCGCCAAGCTGACCGAGGTGCTGCGCCGGGCGTTCAGCCGCCGCGTCGATGCGCAGGCGATCGGGCGAGGGGAAAGCGCGCGCTGGCTCGAGGGAGCGTTGCGGATGGTGGCGGAGAGCCAAGGAGGCAGCGGCTGGCAGGAGCCGATCTGCCACGTGCATTATCTCGACCTCATTGCGGATCCGGTGGCGACGGTCGCGGGCGTGTACCGGCATTTCGGGCTGGCGCTGCCGGAGGCCGCTGCAGAGGCCATCGCAACGGCGCTCGAGGCCGAGCCCAACGGCGGGTACGGGCTGCGCCACTACCGCTTCGAGGAACACGGCCTCGATCCGGAGGAGGAGCGGGCGAAATTCCGGCCTTATATGCGGCATTTCGGAGTGGCGTCCGAACCGATCGGGGAACCGCGCGCGGCGGGCGCGCGCCGGCCGAGGGGGGAGGCTGCGGCGAGTGCCGTGCCGGGCTGAAACCCGGCGGTGCGACGGCGTCAAATCCTCGCGCGGGGGAGGTTCGGTTGACGGTGGCGGCGGAGCGGCGTTAGCAATCGTGATTGCGCTTTCAGCGCATCAGGGCGGCGGAGGAAGAGAACGATGACGCGAGAGAGGAACCTTTCAGTGAAGACACGCCGGCAAGCGCTCAGGCTGATCGCGGGCGGAGGCGCGTTGGCTCCGGTGTTCACCGCCGGGCCGGCGCGCGCAGCGGCCTCGGAAGGCGCGCTCGCGCGCATCAGGCGCACTAGGCTGATGCGGGTCGCGATGGCGCTCAATCCGCCGATGGTGCTGCAGCACACGAACGGCACGTGGTACGGCTTCAACCCGGACCTTGTGCGCATGCTGGGCAAGGAGTGGGGGGTCAAGATCGACTTCGTGGGTGCGACCTGGGCAACGATTGTGCCCGGGCTGCTGGCACACAAGTACGACATGATCGGTGCCTCGATTTCGGCGACCGCACTTCGCAAGGAGGTGATCGACTTCACGGTGCCCTATTTCAAGGCGGGGCAGATCTTCATCGTCAGCAAGGACAATCCGAAGAAGCTCGACTCGCTCGCTAGCCTGGACAGCCCGAACGTCACCGTCGCCTTCACGCAGAACACGATCGAGGGCGAGATCACGCGGAAGCTCCTGCCGAAGGCGAAGGAGCGCGGGCTCTTGAGTTCGAGCGTCGGCAATCTCGTCGCCGAAGTGGTGTCGGGCCGCTCGGACGCCTTCGCGATCACGAGCACGCTGCGCCGGCCGATCCTGGCCAAGTTTTCCTGGGCGCGGGCGATTCCGGACACGGATGAAGGCGTGAATGCGACGCCGGTCGCCTGGGGCGTGCGCAAGAGCGATCCCGAGCTTCTGGCGGCGCTCAACAGCTTCCTCGCCAAAGAGAACAAGAGCGGCGCGGTTGCGGCGCTCTATGCGAAAGAGGTGACGCCGGCGAACTCCGGGCTCGGAACCTAGGCCCGGAAAGGTCCGCCGGCGGGGCTGCGCAAGGCGCGGCGCGAAGGAGGCGCCGGGGTGGCCTACAAGTGGGACTGGGCGGTCGTCTTCAACGCCCACACGCTGGCGAGCTTCGGGAACGGCGTTGCGATCACGGCGGAGGTGTCGTTCGCGGGGCTGGCACTCGGGCTTGCGCTCGGGCTTGCGACCGCGGTGCCGCGCGCGGCGAAGGTGCCGGTCGCCTCGCAGCTCGTCTATGCCTACGTGGATTTCTTCCGCACCACACCCATCCTGGTGCAGCTCATCTGGGTGTTCTACGTGCTGCCGGTGCTTTCGGGGATCAATCTCTCGGCCTGGATGGCCGGGGTGCTGACGATCGGCCTCAACAGCGGTGCCTTTCTTTCCGAGATTTTCCGTGGCGGGCTGGTCTCGATCGGGCAGGGGCAGCGTGACGCGGCGCAGGTACTGGGGCTCTCGCGCGCGCAGGCGCTCTTGCATATCATCGTGCCGCAGGCGCTCCGGCGCGTGCTGCCGGCGGTGGTCAACGTGCTGATCGTGGTGGTGAAGGATTCCTCGCTCGTCTCGATCATTGCGGTTGCGGACATGACCTACCGCGCCGAGGCGGCGGTGGCGCAGACCTACCGGCCGTTCGAGTTCTATACGGCGCTCGCGGTGGTCTATTTCCTGCTCACCTATCCGCTGTCGTTGCTTTCGAGCGCGGTCGAGCGGCGGTTCCACGTGACGTGAGTGGGCCGGGGCCTCAGGGACCGGCGATCCTGCTCGAAGGCGTGTGCAAGGCGTTCAGCGCGCAGGCGGTGCTCAAGGGCATCGACCTCGGCGTGGCGTGCGGCGAGGTGATGGTGTTGATCGGGCGGAGCGGCAGCGGCAAATCAACGCTGGTGCGGTGCGTCGCGGGACTCACGCGGATCGATGCAGGAAGGATCCGGGTGCAAGGCGTGACCGTCCAGGATCCGGCCGCGCGGCTTTCGCGCGCCGCGACGGCAGAGGCGCAGCGACGCGTCGGCATGGTGTTCCAGGACTTCAACCTCTTTCCGCATCTCCGCGTCGGGCGGAATGTTTCGTTGGCGCTTCAGCTGGTGCGGCGGTTGAGCGCGGAGGCGGCGGAGGCGCGTGCGGCCGAGGTGCTGGCGCGGGTTGGGCTCGCCGGGTTCCGCGACCGTTTTCCCTGGCAACTTTCGGGCGGGCAGCAGCAGCGTGTGGCGATCGCACGCGCGCTCGCGATGCGACCCGAGGTGATGCTGTTCGACGAGGTGACCTCGGCGCTCGACCCCGAGCTTGTGCGCGAGGTTCTGGCAGTGATGCGCGAGCTTGCCGAGGACGGCATGACGATGGTGGTGGTGACGCACGAGATGGGGTTCGCGAAGGGCGTTGCCGACCGCGTGGTGTTCATGAACGAGGGCGTGATCGCCGAGGAAGGGCCGCCCGAGATCGTGCTGGCCGAGCCGCGGCAGGAGAGCACGCGCATCTTTCTCCGCCACCTGATGGAGGCGTGAGGCCGGAAAGACGCTTGCGCCGGGCAACAAACAAGCAGAACGACGCGTGATCACAGCACGAAATCCGAGGCGAGCCGAGCCGGCGGAGGGGAAGGCAGCCTCAGTCCTCGCCGGGGAGGATCGCGAGCGGGCGGCGGGGCTGGGCGGCGGCGGTGAGGATCGTCATCCGCGCGCCGGAGGCGAGCGCGCGGCGGAGTGCGGCCTCGATCCCTGGCTCGCGGGTTTCGAAACAACGTTCTTCGCCGCCCTGCAGCTCGAGCACGAAGCCGTCGCAGCGGCCGCGATCGTCGTAGGTGAAGGCGAGCAGGCGGCCGGCGAAGGCAAGATGCTCCGTGGGCAGGCGCGCGAGGCCGGGGGGCAGCGTGCGCGGGCGGGATGGGGCGAGAGCGGCCTCGGCAAGCATGGCGGCGTCCTTCTCGGGATCCGTGTCGGCGGGCGGGTGCATCACGGGACGCGAGAATAGCGGGGCTTGCGGCTGAGCGGTGTGAGACGCGTCACACCCGCGGCTTCAATTCCTGCCTCTTCGAACGAGGGTGAGGCCGCTGGTGTTCTCGTTGATCTTGCGCGTGGCCGGCCACCAGCCGCAGGGTCCCACCGCGCGTCAGCGATGGGACCAGAGCACGCGCGAGACCCTTGTAACTCGAAGCCCGCTGCGTCGGCTAAGGTAACTGGTGCGGTCGCGGTCGCGTGCTGCACCAGGCGGGCTGGCGGGCCCGGAGACACGGCTTGCCGACCTGCCCGGCGATTTCGGCGGCTACGGGCCGGATGATTTCACGCATCATTTCATGGGTATGGTGAGCGCGGCGACGGCACTCCGGCGTTCGCTCGATCTGCCGGCGGAGCGGGCATGCCAGCAGCGTGGCCGCCCGGGGGGAGGCGGTTTGCCGGGCAAGCGCGGGTTTCCGTTGCATGCGATGGTTGCGCGGTCGTAAGCTCAATTTCTGTTTCGGTGCCGGCGTGGCGGCGCGGGAGAGAGGCGTTCGCTCCTCGCAAGCAGCGGACGGGGGGAACGGAGTGGCTATGGCCGGGTTGGCGGCGGGCGAAGGGGCCGACGCGGCTCGCCTCGAAGAACTCTCGCGGCGCTATCGCGGCGAGGTGAAGGAAGTTCTCGCGCCGCTGGTCGGGGCCTATTACCCGGCACTGGCGGCCGCGAACGGGCCGGAATACCGCAAGATGCTGGAACTCAGCGCGAAGATGGCGCTGGTCGGGCACGCCTGCACGGAGATTGCGGGTGAAACCTTCGATGCCGGCCGGCGGCGGCTTGCCATCCTGTTCGGCTGCTGCTGCTTCCTGGCGGACAGCTTCCTCGACGACTTCGGCGAGAGCGCGGCGCGCGAGTATCTCGCGCGGTTCGAGCGGCTGCTGGCAACCGGCTGGTTCGAGATCCGAAACGCGCGCGAGCGGCTGTTCTACGTGATCGTGGCCTCCATGTTCATCGAGCGCGACGTGCTCGCGCCGCTGCTTCGCCAGGCGATCGTTCACCTGCACGCGGCGCAGGCGGAGGACGTGATGCTGCGGCTCGAGCCGGCGCGGGTGACGGGTCTCACGCGGGCGCGGGAACTTGCGGTGCTTCGCCGCTCGGCACGCAACCGGAGCGGACACGCGATCCTGGTGCTGGCGATATTCCTTGTGCAAAATGTTGCCCTTTCGTATCTTGCGGGGCTCTTCAGCGCGGGCGCCCTGATCATGTTCATCGACGATCACGGCGACTGCCACGCCGACCGCAAGGAGGGGCGGGTGACATACATGAACCGGCTCAATGCTCCGGAGCGCGCACTCGGTCGTATCTACGCGAGGCATCGCCGGCGGATCGAGGCGAGTCTCGAGCCGGGGCCGGGGCGCTCGCTCTTGCTCGGCTTCCTCGGGCGCTACTACGCGACCCGGCTGGAGAAGCATCGCCGGCAGCGGCAGGACGGTGGGGCGTGGGATGTCTATGAATGAATGCAGTGGGGAATGAGCGGGGAAGGCGGGCGGCCGCTCGTCGAGCAGGCGGCGATCGCCATCCAGGCGCTCTATCGGGAACGGGGGCGCGGCGAATGGAACACGCTCCTTCGGATCGACAACCGCGAGGAGACCGAGGCGGCGCCCTACCGGTTCGATGCCGTGCGCGGCGTGGTGCACCGGCGCGGCTGCAGGGCCATTCCCGAGGATGCGTGCTCCGCCTCCTACGGGCTCTGGCGGATCGGGCCTGAGGACGGGATCAAGAGATGCAGGCGGTGCAGGCCGATGCCGGAGAGCCAGGCGAGGGACGAGGAGGTGAAGTCGGAGGCGAAGGCCGGGCCGGACCTCCTGTTCGGGCTGGTTTCGGTTCTGGATCAGTTCGGGAGCGTCTTGCAGGAGCGGGGCAAGGATTACCGGAAGACGGAGGAGGGGCGGAAGATCGGGGCGGAGCTGGCGCGCTTCTATCGGGCGCTCGGGCAGCGCGAGCGGGAGGTGCTGGACACCGTGCTGACCTCGCTCGAACTGCTGATCGGGCGGGTGCGCGAGGCCGAGCAGCAGGTGAAGACCGGGCGCGGGCGGCGCAACGGCTGAGCGGGGAGACGGGGACAATGGCGCGCATCAATCTTTCGATCCGCCTCGGGCCGATGGTGCACTTCGAGGTGCAGGGGCAGAACTGCGAGGAGATCGCCAAGGCGCTGGACGGGTTCGAACGGTTGAACCAGACGGTGGATGCGATGTTCACCGACCTCGCGCGGCGCGTCTATCCGGAGGGAGGAGAAGAGGCGCAGGAGAAGGCGCCATGAAATTCGCCGCGCACGTGACGCTTGCCGGCGCGCCGGAGTTCCGGCTGCGCACGCAGATGGCGCCGCTTTCCTTCGCGCTGAACGGGGAGGGTGCGCTTGAAATCGCAACAGGAACGATTCAGGCCGAGGTGGCGGCGATTCCTTTGCTGATGCGGATTCCGTTTCTGTCACCCTCGCGGGGCGTGGCGGCGGGATCGGTGGGTCCGTTCCGCATTCATATCAAGCCGGCCAATGCAACGATCCGCGCCCACGGTGTCGGGGTGGAGGGCAGGATCGGCGACGGCGAGGGCGGATGCGCGCTGGAAGGGAGCGCGCGGGGGACGGTTGAGGTCGATCTCACGGGCGAGGTGCCGGGCCGGCTGCTCAAGGCCGCGGTCGAGGGGGCGTTCGAGGAATGAGGCATCGGGTGCACGCGGGCCGAGGGGAGGACTGGCGTATCCTCCGCGAGGGCGTGTGGCGGCACCGCGTGGAGGTGGAGATTCGGCCGGCGGAGGCAGAGCTCTATTTCCGTGACGAGCGCTGGACGGATCGGGCGAACACGGAGATCCGCTTCCGGGCTCTCGTGTGCAACGCCGATACCGGCGTGAACTTCGCGGTGATCGCCCCGGACGGATCGCCGGGGGCCGGCACGATCGATCAGACGGGGCTCTATCGGGCGCCGGACAAGGGGCTCTTTGCCAGCGGCACCACCGATCTCGTGGTGGCGACGGCGCGGGCGGATCCGCTGCGCAAGGCGTTCGCGTTCGTGACGCTCATCGGCGTGGGACCGTTGCCCGTGCCCGCGCCGACGATCGAGCTCTGGCCGAAGAGCCGAACGCTCTACTACGCCTCGGGTGACGACAATGCGTATATCGACGAGCGGAACAAGATGCAGCTGTTCCGGGCGTTTCCGAGGAACAGCCCTGCTACGGGCGTGATCTGGCTCGTGGACGGGGCGGTGCAGGGGGGCAGCGAAGTCTGGTTCCTCTATCGGCCGCCGCCGAGCGGCGGCACGGCCGAGCACAGTGTGACGGTGCAAATCCCGGGCATGCCGCAGGTGGCGGACACCGCGAAGGTGATCGTACTCAATTACGTCTGGCCGGGACTCTGAAGGGAGAAAAGACGTGGACGTCAATATCAAACAGGTCACGGGCGTCGATCCGATCACGCTCAATCCGGTCACGATCGAGGAAGTGGACAACATCGCGCCGGTGACGATCGCGGCGGTCGAGAAGGTCGCCCCGGTTGCGGTGCATGTGAAGGAGCTGAACCAGATCGAGCCGCTGCTGATCGAATCGCTCTCAGTCGATCGGGTGCGGGAAATCGATCCGCTGCATGTCGAGCAACTGAACGTGACGCGCTTGCCCATGGTCAATCTCTCGGTGAGCCGGGTGCCGGGGGTGGAGATCGATGTCACGCGGATCCCTCCGGTCGCGATCGGCATTCATCAGGTGTTCGATCTGCCTTCGCAATACACGGCGCGGGCGCGGCTCCTGGGCTTCGAGGTGCTGCGGGTGGAGATCGCGGGCCGGACGCGGGTGGTGCCGCGGGAGTGCGCGCGGCGCGAGGAATCGCATGCGCACGAGAGGAGCTTTGCCGATGTGGCGGCCCTCGGCAATCCGGCAATTCCGAGCCGGCTCGAGGAGGGGTGTGCGCGGGCGGTGCCGGTGGCGCCGGCGCGCGCGCTGCGCTGCGGCCCGCCCGGCTTTGCCTATCGGGCGGGAGGCTGAGATGCGGCGTCGGCCGCCGGCGACGGATGGGCTCGCGCTTCTGGCGGGGGTGTTGCCGGTGCTCGCGGTCCGGCTCGGGCATATGGCGGTGCATCTTGCGCGCCGGGAGATGCGCATGATCCGCGAGACGGCGGAGGGAATCGTGTGGGGCCTGGAATGTCCGGCCCGCCCGTGCATGCACGAGGAATGGTGCATCCGCTGCGAGCCGCCCTGCTACGGGTGCCGGTGCCGTGGCTGAGCGGGGCAACGGCAGCGCGGCCGCACCCGGCGGAGCGGCGCCGTCCGAGGCGGCACCAGCGCAGCCGCCGGAGGACACGCTTGACCTCAAGGCGCGGCTCGACCGGTTCGGGGAGTTGCTCGCGCGCGGGCTCGATCTCGCGGAGGCGGGGCTCTCGCTCGGTCTTACCATGCTCGGCACGATCGGCAGTGCGGCGCAGACGAAGATCATCGAGCGGATGCTGAGCCCTCAAGCGGAGGAACCGCCGGCGGCGCCGGGCGTTGCACCTGGGGCGGCGGCTCCGGGGCCTCTGGCCGCGATGGCGCCCGGCGCGGCCGCGGCGACGCCCTCCTACGGCATCACCAACCGCCTGCCGCTCCGGCCCGGCGGTGCGGTGCGCATTTCATTCTCGATCAATAACGAATCGGCCGAGGCGGCGAAGCCCGTGCGCCTTCTCGTCGAGGCGTTCGCGGGTGAGCGGACCGGCGCGACTTTGCCCGAGGGCGCGCTCGGCGTCACGCCGCCGGAGATCGCGATCGCGCCGATGGATTTCGAGAAATTTTTGCTGGAAGGAATGATTCCCGACGCACTGCCGCCCGATCTCTATCGGGGCAGCGTAGTGGTGCTGGGCGAGGGGACGATACGCATTCCTGTGCTCCTTTCGGTGGAGGCGAGCGGATGAACGCGGCGGCCCTGCATGACGTGATCGTGGTGGGTGCGGGGCCGGGCGGGGCCGCGGCCGCGAGCTTTCTTGCGGGTCGTGGGATGGACGTGCTCGTTCTCGACAAGGCGGACTTCCCGCGCGAGAAGGTGTGCGGGGACGGGCTCACGCCGCAAGCGATCGCCTGGCTCGACCGGCTCGGCTGCGCAGAGGAAGTGCTGGCCGAGACCAAGGGCTGCATCAAGGCGTGCGATCTTTACATCAACGGAAGAAAAACGCTGAGCGCGGGATTTCCGCAACGCACGCTCTATCCGGACTTCGCCGTGCTGCTCGACCGGCGGCGCTTCGACCATATCCTGCTTCGCAATGCACTTGCCAACGGCGCGCAATTCCGGGCCGGCCCGGTGGTGCGCGGCGTGTCACGCGAGCGGGGATACGCGAGCGTGTTCGCGAGGAGCGGCGGAAAAAGCGAGGAGTTTCGCGGCCGCATCGTGATCGGCGCGGACGGCGTTTCCTCCGCGGTGTCACGGGCGATCGGCAACCGGCTGAAGACGGGCGTGATGGCGGTTTCGGTACGCGCCTATTTCACCGGCGTGAAATGCGAGGGCGCGCCGATCAAGGTCTATTTCGACCGCTCCTATTTTCCGGGCTACGGGTGGCTCTTCGCCGACGAGACGGGGTTCGCGAATATCGGGCTCGGCTATGCGCTCGACCCCGCTTTCCCGCTCCCCGAAGCGCCGGGCGCCACGTTCCGGCGATTTCTGAGGCGTGAGCTTGCCGAGGTTCTTTCTGGGGCGGAACGGTTGGGCGCAGTTGCCGGCGGCTCTTCGGCGTTCTTCCGGCCGGACAAGATCTTCGATGAGCGGGTGATGCTGGTGGGGGATGCCGCGAACCAGGCGGATCCGCTGAACGGCGGCGGCATCCACAAGGCGATGGAGAGCGCCTTCTATGCGGCGCGGGCGGCGGAAGCGGCGTTCGCAGCGGGGGATTTTTCCCGGCGCACGCTGGCCCTGTACCGCCGCCTCTGGGAGAGTGAAACAGGTGCGGACTGGCAGACGGCGGAGCTTTTCCTGACGATCGCGAAGAACCCGGCGATCCGCGATTTCTGCCTGCTGGTGCTGGAGCGGATCGGGCGGCTGACGGCGGGAGATGCCGGCTTCCGCGCCTTCGCGGCGGGCGTGTTCAGCGGCGTGCTGGCGCAGCGTCTGGCGGTTTCGCCGGCGGCGCTCCGGCGGGCGTTTCCGAAGGATCTCGGAGCGTGGCAAGCGGTTTTGCGTTGGCACGAGGGCGAGCGGGGTCTCGCGCGGAGGGCGGCGGAAAGCTTCACGCGGGCCGGCGGGGCGGCGCTCTGCGACCCGATGCCGCAGCTCGGCTGGGGCTTTGAAGTGGCGAGCAAGGCGCTCCGGCTCGCCGAGCGCGAAGTGGCGGCGATGGCCGCGCCTGCGCGGGCGTGAGCGAGGGAGAAGGCGATGGCACGGATCCTGGGACCGGTGGGTGAGCTGGTGCACGACGCCGCCGCCGCGCTGATCGACAACAAGATCCCGCAGAAGATCTCGGACAGTGTGACGGGGTTCGTCAGCGCAGGCTTCGGAATCGTGAACGACGTGCTCGGGATCGTACGGGATTTGACGAAACCGGAGGCGGCGCCGGGCAAGCCGCCGCAAAGCTGAAGGAGAGGGACGATGTACGCGCATTCGCCGAGGCCATGCGGCGGCCCGCCGCCGTGCGGCTGCTATCCCGTGATGTGGGTTCCGGTGTTGCCCTGGCCGGGCGCGGCCGAGCAGACGGTGGTGGAGGAGATTGACGCGGACGCAAAGGCGCCGACGAACTCGGGGATGGTGGGCGGCCGGGGAGAAAGCCGGCTCACGGTGGAGTATTCGGTGGCGAGCGGAGCCACGACGCCCTCGGTGACGGTGACGATTGTCTCGAGCGGAGGAACGGCGACCACCTGGAGCGATCCGAGCCCGGCGGCCGGCTACCATGTGTACGAGGGGCTGGGTGCGGTGGCGGCGGGATCGACCGTGACGCTTGCGGTGACGAACGTGACGGCGCGCGTGCGCTGGTGCGAGCGGGTATGCTGCTGAGGTAAAGGGAGAGGCTGCGATGTTCAGACCGTTCGAGGCGGCCCGCTACACGGGCACGCGCGCCTGGGCACCGATGACGTACGGGTCACCGGGGCATTGCCGGCGCTGCGGCGCGCCGAGCGGGGACTGCCGCTGCGGCTGCCGGGAGTGCAGGCGCGAGGCGAAGGAGCTGCTCGTGCAGCCGGCGGCGAAGCAAGGGGACACGGCGGGAGCCACCCCGGGCGCGGCCGTGGGGCAACTCTCGACGATGACGAAGGCGATGCTCGAGCGCGTGCAGCCGACGGGCGCGGAGGTGAGTCCGCAGGCGCTGCAGACGCAGAACCTGGGGACCGCCACCGCCTTCATCGGCGGGGGGTGCTGTGTCTCGCTTTCGGTGGAGTACGCGGCGTCGGTGACGACGCAACCCTTCATCGTGCTGATCGAAGTGACCGACAGCGAAGGCACGGCGATGCTATGGGCACGGCAGGAGAATGCGGGCACGCCCTATCGCGTAAAGGAGGGCGTGATCACGACCAAGCCGGGAGCGAAGCTCGTCGCGATGGCGCTCAACGCGACGGCGCGCGTGCGCTGGTGCGAGATTTTCATTTGCGGCTGCTGAGCAGGGAGGGGCGGAGATGAGCGGATCGGATGGTGGTGCGGAACGTCCTTCGAGCGCAGCGGAGGCGGAATTCGCGCGCTACAAGGCGCGCATGGCGGCAGCGGGACCGATGATGATGCCGGTGATGATGCCGCCCGGGGGCGTGATGCCGGGCGCGATGCCGGGTTGGGCGGTGCCTCCCTCGCTCGCGCTGTTCGGCGCGCCGGGTGGGGCGGCCGGCGGAAGCGCGGGCGGGGTGCGCACAATCGGCGAGGGGCTCGGCACGACGGTGAGACTCGGCATCGAACTCCTCAATGCGGTGCTCGCGAGCAGTGCGGGCGCGCTCGGGGGCGCGGCGGAGATGTTGCCGCACGGTGAAGGCTGGCGCGGTGAACACGGATACGGTTGCGGCTGCCATTGCTGCTGTGCAACGGATTGCTGTGCGCTCATGGGTTGCGGGTGCTGTGAGCCTGGCATCTCGGGCTGCTGCCGGTAACGGCGCGGGCGCGGGCGGGAGCGCCGCTCCGAACCACCTTCCTTCCGTTCACGCTCGAAGACACGAGCCATCCTGCCCCCGGCGCGCGGCCGAACCCGGCTGATCTCGCGCGCATCCGGCGGATTCAGGAGCGGGTGATGCGGCTCCTCGAGCACTCGGGCACCTATGTCGCCAGCAGCGTGCAGCCGATCGCGCGCGTGATCGCCGGGAACGACCTTGCGGGGTGCAACGGGTGCGCGGTTGCGCCGGCGCGGGAGGTGGGAGCCGAGGCGGTTGCAACTGGCCTCGTGCAGAAGGTCTCAGCCCTGATCCTGAGCGTGAATATCGCGATCCGCGCGGTGCCGGGCGGGCAGGTGATCGCGTCTGGCAGCGTCGATCTCAGTGGCGATGACGATGTATCGTGGCAGCGTGGAGCGGCGTGGCTGGTGGCGGACCGGCTGCTCAGGCCCGGAAGGCCGGGATGAGGCGGGTGCCGTGAGGAGCACGGATTCCTCTCCTTGCCGCGCGTTCGGGTGGGGCGCTACAAACTTTTTGCGCTCCCCTTGATCGGAGGGCCGCGCAACGCAGATGCTGAGTGCACGCCCCGGCGGGGCATGGGCCCGCGGGCGTGGGGGAGGGGATAATGTGCGATTATTCGCTTGAAATGTATGGGACGCGGCCGGCGCGCGAAGGCGAGCGGTACGTGACGACGCGGTTTCGCAGCGGCACGATCGGGCTGGCGGTGCCGGGCACACAGGATACGCCGATCTGCGTGCAATGCGACACACGGCTTCGACTCGAGGGGATTCCCGCGGACGTGCAGCGGCGGCTCCGTGTCGGCGCGATCGAGGAGGCGAGCTTTGTCCGCCTCGACAAGGGCCCCTGGCATGATGGTGTGAGGTTCGGCAACGGCGCCGAAGCCTCGCTGCAGGAGCTCTCCGCGGGCGTCGGCGTCGTCGTGACGTCGCTCCTGGGAAACGTGCCGCATTTCTGGGAGCTGATCGCGACCCGCTGAACCCAGGCTTGCACGCGGATCAGGCGGATCAGTAGTCGGGCCAGAGGCCGGGCGTGGCGAGCTCGAGAAGGTGGTTGTCGGGGTCGCGGAAGTAGAGGCTTTCGCTTCCCCGTGGCCAATGCACGCGGCTCTCGATGGGCACGCCGAGCGTGGTGAGCCGCTCTTGCCACACCGCGAGGTCGGCGGCGTCGATCGCGAAGCAGAGATGGAGGTGGCCGGCGCCGCCGTGCGCGGGAACGAGACCGCCCGGGGTCCGGCCCGGTTTTGTAAATGCATCCCTGCGGAAGAGCAGCAGCACGGCAGGGCCCGGGAGGGCAAGCGCGGAAAGGCGCTGATCGGCGAAGGCGAGCGGGAAGCCGAACAGGCGCTGGTAGAATTCCTGCGCTCGGGCGGGATCTTCGACGTAGAGCGACGTTTCGAGGAGATGGCGGACAAGGGGCGGCTTGCCGGGCGGAGCGGACGCGGTCATGGATGGCGGCATGTCTCAGCAATCCTCCCCGCAGATCGCCGGCGGCTTCCTCAATCCTGCGAAGGCGCACCTTGCCGCAGGCAGCGCGATCGGCGCCTTCATGGTGGCGACGCCAAGCGCCGCACTCGTGCAGGTTCTGGCGCGGAGCGGCATTGACGCGCTGATCCTCGACATGGAGCATGGCGCGATCGATCTCGCAACACTGCACGCGATGATCGCGGCCACACAGGGCACCGGGACGGCGCCGCTCGTGCGCGTGCCGGCGAACGAGCCATGGCTCGTCAAGCCGGTGTTGGATGCCGGCGCGATGGGCATCAATTTCCCGCTGGTCGGAAGCGCCGAGGAGGCGCGCCGCACGACGGCCGCCGTGCGTTATCCGCCGGCGGGGGTGCGCGGCTATGCGCCGTCGTTCGCAGCCGCGCGCTGGGGCGTGAGCCGGGAGGAGTATTGGCGGATCGCGGATCGGGAGATCCTCAACATCATCACGATCGAGACGCCGGAGGCGATCGCGGCGCTCGACGAGATCCTCGCGGTGCCGGGGATCGACGTGGCGGCGATCGCCTCGTTCGATCTCTCGCTCTGCCTCGGCCACCCCGGCGAGTTCGACCATCCGGAGATGCGCCGGCTGGTCGGCGAGGCGGAAGCGAAGATCAGGCGCGCGGGCATCGTGATGGCGGGCGTGGCGCTATCGGCCGAGGCGGCGAGGGCAAAGCAAGCGGCGGGCTATCGGGTGCTGCTCAAGGGATTCGACGTGGCGATGCTCGAGGCGGCGGCGCGCGCCGCGGCGGCATTTTGAGGCGGGCGATGGCTGGTCAAAACCCCGGCACGGGCGGCGGCGCGCTCACCTTCGACGTGTTCGGGACGGTGGTTGACTGGCGGGAGAGCATCGCAAGCGAGGCGCGGGCGGCTCTCGGCCCACGCGGCTTCGAGAGAGATTGGCACGCCTTCGCCGATCGCTGGCGTGCGCGCTATCAGCCGGCGATAGAGAAGGTGCGCCGGGGCGAGCGGCCGTGGGTGAAGCTCGACGATCTCCATCGGGAAAATCTTTTTTCTGCTTGAGGAATTCTCGATCTCCGGGCTCGATGAGCCGGCGATTGATGAGCTCAACCGGGCCTGGCATCGTCTCGAACCCTGCCCGATGTGGTGGAGGGGCTTGGGCGGCTCAAGCGGAGGTTCATCCTCGCCACGCTCTCGAACGGCAACGTGGCGCTGATGGTCAACCTCGCGAAGCACGCGGGGCTGCCGTGGGACGCGATTCTGGGCGCGGAGATCGCGCGCGCGTACAAGCCCGATGCGGTCGTCTATGACCGGGCCGCAGAGCTGCTCGATCTCGCGCCCGGGGCCTCAATGATGGTGGCGGCGCATCCGAGCGACCTTGCGGGGGCGGCCGGGCGCGGGTTTCGCACCGCGTTCGTGCCGCGACCCGCAGAGCACGGGCCGGGCGGGACGGCCGAGGCTCCGCACGGCCGGAAATTCGACGTGACGGCCAAGGATTTTTGCGAGCTGGCGGCGAAGCTCGGCTGCTGAGGGCGCGCCGCTCCGGCGCGCAGCCGACGGTATTTCCTTGACGTTCTGCGCCCTCCGCCCGATGACGGCGACGCGCCTGGAAGCTCTGCGAGGGCTTTCCGCTGACCGAGGAACTGATCGCCGAACTCCGGCATGAGAGAGGCACGAGTCCTGCCTTCGGATGCCGGCGAAAGGCGAGGAAGGAAAGAGCGCTGACCACAGAAGGGCGACAGCGGCGAGTGGGCCGACCTTGCGCCTGGGCGAGCGGAATCGCGGGTGGGGAGGGCCCTCCGAGCGGAGCCCATCAGGGGACAGCGAGAGGAGGATAGGATGCCGTTCGATGGTACTGAGTTTCGCCTGCCAGCAACGGCCGTGCCAACGCCGTGGGCTGCGATTTTCGGACGCCAGGCTTGGCGGCTCGCAAGGCGGTGCGTGGCCGCCGGGATGGGCGGCCTCGCGGTTTTGTTTGGCGGTCGCCCGGTGGCTCGGCCCGAGCCGTGGCCAGCCGAGCTGCTGCGCATGGCGCGTGCGCTGATCGAGGATGAGGCCCGATGGACGCAGCGGTTCTATGAGACGCGAGACCGGCGATACTGCGCGGTTGGCGCGCTCAGGGCGGTAGCACGACACCGCGCGGGCTTGCGGACGTTCGAGCACGCGGACCGGGTTCTGCAGCAGGTGGCGAGGCAGCACGGCTTCCGCGACATGGAGCACATGAACGACGGATCGACGCATGCCGCGGTGCTGGCTGCGTTCGATGCCGCCATTGCTGCGGCCTAGTGTCCCGATTCCGAAGTTCCTGGTCATGACAAATCGTCGGAATCGGGACACTCGCCCTTTATTTTCAGTGGCCTGCTTGCCCCCTACGTTCGCTGCAAAGGGCAGCGAACGTAGGGGGCAGGACACTACGTCTTTCTTCTCATCGAAAGCCCGAAGCGAGATCGCGCCGCGTGCACGGCGCGATTTCGGCGCGGGTTGGGCGAGTCTGCCGCCGCAAAGGGTCGCGGAGGAGCGACGGCGGCGCCGGCGGGGTTGGGCGCCGAGGTTGCAGGCTCGCGATCGCGGTCCGCGTCCCTTGCCGGATAACGGGTGGTTCCGCTATGATCCCAACGTCCGTTTACCCAATCCTGTGCGCGAAGTTCGCGGTTCCGGCCGAGGCCGAGGCGCGTGGCGCGGCCGGGCCGGACCAAGGGAGAGAACGCCATGAAGCTCGGAAAATGCCTGGTCGTCGGGGCGGCGTTGTCGCTCGCGCTGATGGGAAGTCCGGCGCGTGCGGGCGATACCAGCACGGCCAAGGACGGCATCGCGCTCAGCAACTCCTACGCCGGCAACGGCTGGCGACAGCAGATGCTGAAGATGTGGGGTCTTGCTTCCAAGGACGCGATCAAGAGGGGTGTGATCGCCCGGACCAAGGTTGTGAACGCCGACAACTCCGCCCCGCAGCAGGCTTCGCAGATCGGCGATCTCACGCTGCAGGGCTGGAAGGCGATCGTGATCGATGCCGCCTCGCCGACGGCACTCAACGGCGTGATCCAGCAGGCGTGCAGCGCCCACATCGTGGTGGTGGTGTTCGACAGCCTCGCGACCGCGCCCTGCGCCTACAAGGTTGCGTACAATTACGTCAATATGGGCCTGATGGAAGCCAACTACGTGGCGAAGCGGCTCGGCGGCAAAGGCAACGTGCTTGAGGTGCGCGGGATCGCCGGAACGTCGGTTGATCATGACATCCATCGCGGTATTGTCGAGGGGTTCGCCAAGTATCCGGGGATCAAGCTCGTCGGATCGGTGCACGGGAACTGGACGCAATCGATCGCCCAGAAAGAGGTCGCGGGCATCCTGCCGACCTTGCCGAAGGTGGCCGCGGTGGTGACGCAGGGCGGAGACGGCTACGGCACTTACGAGGCGTTCAAGGCGGCCGGACGGCCGACGCCGCTGATCATCATGGGCAACCGGCAGGACGAGCTTGCGCTTTGGAAGAAGCTCGCGTCCGCGCCGGGCGGCTATCGGACCTTTTCGCTCTCTTCCGCGCCCGGCGTCTCGTCGATTGCGTTCTGGGTCGCGCAGCGGATCCTGGCCGGGGCCAAAGTGCCGAAGACCGTGAATGTGCCGCTGCTCGTCATCATGTCGAAGGACCTCGACGCCTGGCTCAAGGCCGTGCCGCCGGGAGGCGTATCGACGCCGCTCTATAGCCAGCAATGGACCGAGAGGCTGATGGCAGCGAATCTTGCGCACACCGCGCCGCCGCCCTCGCCGGTTCCGACCAGCATGCCGTAAGGGCAAGCCCGGCCGCGGCCGCATGACGGGGGAAACGGGCGCGGCGCTCGTCGAGCTTCGCGGGATCGTCAAGAATTTCGGCGCGGTGCAGGCACTCGCCGGCGTTGATCTGGAGATCCAGAGCGGCCGGATGGTCAGCGTCGTCGGCCACAACGGCGCCGGCAAATCGACGCTGATGCAGATTCTTGGTGGCACGCTCGCAGCCGACGGAGGGACGATCCGCGTGGCCGGGCACGGGGTCGGCGCCGGCTACGGCGTGCGCCGGGCGGGCGCGCTCGGCATTCGCTCTGTGTTCCAGGAGCTTTCGCTCTGCCCGAACCTGAGCGCGGAGGAGAACACGCGGGTGATTCATTCCGCGCTTGCCGGGCCCGGCTGGCGGCGGCGGGCGCGGCGGCTGATCGGCGCGGCGCTCGATGCGATCTTCCCCGGCCACGGGATCGACCCCAGGCGCCCGGTCGGGGATCTTCCGATCGGCCAGCGGCAGATGGTCGAGACGGCGCGGGCCTTCACCGAGACCGACCGAAAGGTGCGGCTTGTCATTCTCGACGAGCCGACGGCCTCGCTGGATGCGACGGCGACCGGGCAGTTGCTGGGCTATACGGCGGAGGCACGCGGGCGCGGGATTGCGGTTGTCTTCATTTCGCATCGGCTGCCGGAGATTCTCGGCCATGCCGATGAGGTGATCGTGATGCGCGACGGGCAGGTGGTGGGGAGCGGTGCGGCGGGCCAGCTTACCGAGGCGCAACTGGTTGAGATGATGGGCGTGATGCGCGCGGCCGAGCCGGCGCAGATGGCGGGCGCGCGAGAGTGGCGTGGCGAGATCCGCGTCGCGGCGGCGGCGCGGCCGGATGCGCGCTTTGCGGTTACCGTTCGGGCAGGCGAGGTGGTGGGACTTGCCGGGCTTGCCGGGCACGGGCAGCGCGCGCTGCTGCGGGCGGTGTTCGAGGCGGCGGGGCATCGGCGGGGCGCTCTTCAGGTGAACGGAACGGTTGCGAGCGTAAGCGGCGACCGGCGGATCGAGGGCATCTTTCCGCTCTGGTCGGTCGGGCGGAACACGACCATCGGGTGCGTGCGCCGGCTGGCGCGGTTCGGCTGGCTGAGCCCGGCGCGGGAGGCGGCGGTAGCCGAGGAGTGGCGGGTGCGGCTCGATATTCGCGCGCCCGATATCGGCACGCCGATCCTGAGCCTTTCCGGCGGTAATCAGCAGAAGGTGCTGGTGGCGCGGGCGTTCGCGGCAGACGCGGACATCATTCTGTTCGACGATCCGCTGCGCGGCGTTGATGTCGCGACCAAGCGTGAGCTTTACCGGCACGTGCGGCGGGCGGCGGAGGCGGGCCGCGCGTTTCTTTGGTACACGACCGAGAACGCCGAGCTCGAGAATTGCGACCGGGTCTACGTGTTCTACCGTGGGGTTGTCACCGACGAGATCGCGCACGCCGAGCTCAGTGAAGAGCGGGTGATCGGGGCCTCGTTCGGTGCGGAGCCTGCCATTGCCGGCTGACGTGACGGCGGAGATGGCGGCCGGGATCGCGGCCGGTGCCGGCGAGCGCGGGGCGCGTCGGGCGGCGGCGCTTCGGGTCGGGCTGCCGGCGGCGGCGCTGGTCGTGATGCTGAGCGTGATCTTCGCGATGCAGCCGCGGGCGATGAGCTATTTCGGGCTTAGCGTGCTGCTGAATTTCACGCTGCCGGCGATCTTCGCGGCGATGGCGCAGATGGCGGTGATCGCGGTCGGCGACATCGATCTCGGAATCGGGCCGTTTCTCTCGCTGGTCAATTGCATCGCGGCAACGCTGCTGGCGACACGCCCGCTTTTCGGCTGGCTTGCGCTGGCGGCGCTGGTTGCGGCCTATGCGGGGATGGGTGCACTGATCCATGTGCGGCGACTGCCTTCGATCGTTGTCACGCTCGGGGCTTCGTTCGTGTGGCTCGGCCTCGCGCTCTTGGTGCTGCCGAGTCCGGGCGGCGCGCCGCCCGGCTGGTTGCCGGCGCTCTTTGCGTGGCAGCCGCCGTTCGTGCCGCTGCCGGTGCTTGCCTCGATCCTGCTCGCCGCGCTCGGCCAGTTCCTGCTGATGCACACCTCATACGGCGTTGTCCTGCGCGGGATCGGCGGCCATCCGCGGGCGATCGCGCGTGCCGGGTGGTCGCTGCTCGCCGGGCGGATGGCACTCTATGCGCTCGCCGGCGCGAGCGGCGTGATCGCCGGCCTTGCGTTGACGGGCCTGAACACCGCGGGCGATGCGACCGTGGGCGCGCAGTACACGTTGACCTCGATCGCCGCAGTGATCGTGGGCGGGGGCGAGTTCGTGGGCGGCATCGTGACGCCGCTCGGCACGGTGATCGGGGCGTGGATCATGCTGCTGGCGGGCTCGCTGCTTTCGTTCCTCAATATCTCGACCGACTGGCAGCTCAGCGTGCAGGGAGGGATCCTGATCGTCGTGCTGGGGCTGCGCGCGCTCAACCGGTGGAGTGCGGCGTGACCGGGAACGTGCGGGCTTGGCTCGACGCACGGCCGTGGGTGTGGTCGTTCGGAGCGGCGCTGATCGTGTGGCTGGTGACCGCACTGGCGGTGCAGGGGCGCGGCATGCTGGAGACGCTGGCGGTCGCGCTGCAGTTCGCGACTTTCTATGCCATTGTCGGCATCGGCCAGATGCTCACGATCGCGGCCGGGCCCGGGAATATCGATCTTTCGATCCCCGGCGTGATGACGTTCGCGGGCTATGTCGCGATCGGGATGATGAACGGCGGCAATGCCGGGTTGGCCGCGGGGATCGCGGCGGGTGTGGTGATCGGGCTGGCGGCGGGCGCGTTCAATGTTGGGCTGATCCAGGGGCTTCGGATCCCGCCGATGATCGGGACGCTGGCCGCGGGATTCGTGTTCCAGTCGATGGCGATTGCCTATTCGCGGACGTCGCACGCGGCGCCGGCGCCGCTTCTGGTTTCGTTCAGTGTGGCGCGCGTGCTCGGCTTGCCGGTGATCGCGCTCATTTTCATTGTGCTGACGGTGCTGGTGAGCGTGGCGCTCAGCCGTTCGGTGTTCGGCCGCTCGGTGCTGGCGATCGGGCAGAATGCGCGGGCGGCGCGGCTGGCGGGGCTGGCGGTGCGCCGTACGCTGGGGTTTGTTTATCTCGCATCGGCTGTGCTCGCCGCCGTCGCCGGCATTTTGCTCTCTGCCTATTCGGGCGGCGCGGCGCTTGACATGGGCACCGACTACCTTCTGATGTCCATCGCGGTGGTGGTGCTGGGTGGCACTTCGATCGCCGGCGGGCAGGCGAGCCCGGCCGGGCTTTGGGGTGCGGCGATCCTGCTCGACCTCGTGGTGACGATGCTGAACGTGATGCGCGTCGGCGCGGGGCTGCGCTATGTCGTGACCGGGCTCATCATCATCGGCGTGCTGGCGCTCGCCAAGGGGCGCGAGCAGGCGACATGACGAGGCAGGGCCGGGATTCGCCGCGCGCTACTCGGCGGCCGCGCGCGCGTAGTCGATCGGCTCGGCGTGCCAGCCTTCGGAGCGGAGACGCCAATAGGATTCGTGCAGCCGCCCGGTGATCGGGCCGGGGCGATCGTTGCCGAGGATGCGGCCGTCGAGGCGTGTTGCGCCGATGACGCCGCCGGCGGTGGAGGAGATGAAGATCTCGTCGGCGGCACGAAGCTCGTCGGCAGGGACGGGGCGGATCTCGCAGGGAAGGCCGAGGCGGGCGCAAAGCTCGATGACGGAGAGGCGGGTGATGCCCTCGAGCACGCCGCGATCGGGCGTGGCGATGCGGCCTTCGGTGACCGCGAAGACGTTGAAGCCCGGGCCTTCGGTGACGTTGCCGTCGAGATCGAGGAGCACGGGATTGTCGGCGCCGGCGTCGCGGGCTTCGAAGAGCGCCTGCGTCATGTCGGCCCAGTGGAAGTTCTTGGCGCGCGGATCGACCGAGACAGGCGGGATGCGACGGTTGGTCGCGATGATGAGATGGGCGCCGCGGGCGATGACCTCGCTCGGCATCAACCAGACATAGGGGACGGCGTAGGCGAGGAGATAGCTCCGCGCGTTGGCCGGGTGGCGGGGCCGGCCGGCCGGCGCCGTGGCGCGCAGGCAATCCATTGCAACATAGGCCTCGCGCAAACCGGCGCGGCGGACGAGCTCGTGCAGGATGCCGCGGAGGTCGTCGATCGTTTCGCTTGGGTGGAGACGGAAATGCTCCATCGAGGCCTGGAAGCGGCGGAGATGATCGTCGAGGCGGAAGAAGGCGCCGTTCCAGACGCTGACGACGTCGTAGGTGACGTCGGAGCGCCGATAGCCCCAGTCGGTGACAGGGATTTTCGCTTCGGCAAGTGGAAGAAAACGGCCATCGAGATAAGCCGCGCCGGCCTGCCATGGGTCTCCTGACATACTTTTCGCCTTCTCCCGGGGTCAGGGGATTTTGGCGCCGGCGCGAAGGCGGAGTCCAGGGGGCGGGGGAGGGCGGCGTGGTTCAGGTTCCATCGGCGGGAAAGCCGGGCTGCGCCTCGGGGCGAGCGCGCAGCAGCCCTCGCCGAGCGCGGCGAGGGCGAGGTGCGGCTGTCAGTGCCGGAGACGGCGCGCGCCGGCGAGTACCGGAACCGGGGCGTGGTGCTCGACATCCGGCCGGTATGCGTCGCCGAACCGAGCTGCCGGCTGGACCATTCCGGACCGCTCGTGCGGGTGCCGGTGGAAATGACCGAGCCGACGGGCGTCGAGACCGTGGTGCTGCTGCGCCTGGCCAACTACGAGGTGCTGGGCCGAGTTGCCCCGGATACGCGGCTCGCGCCTGGTGCGCCCGCGGAATTTGCCATCGACACCCGCAAGCTCTGCCTGTTCAACCCGGTGAGCGAGATGCTGATCGGGTGACGCCAGTTGCGCCCGGCGGGCTTGCGGAGGGTCCCGATCGATCGCGCCGCGGAACACATGCTTGGCGAGCTTTTGATCCGGAGCGCGATTCGCGGGCTCCGACGATTCTGCCTCGCGCAATCACGCTTTAAGCCACCCTGTCGGTCCAGACCTCGAAGCCGGTCAGTATGTTCGGCCCGAAGGCGTGGCTGATCGGCACGTCCGCGGCGTCGCGGCCGTAACCGATCAGCACGCGGCCAATTCTCGGCACGTTGTGGCGCGGATCGAAGACGTGCCAGTGCCCGTCGAGAAAGACCTCGAACCAGTCCGAGAAATCCATCGGCGCCGGATCTGCCGGTACGCCGATATCGCCGAGATAACCGGTGCAGTAGCGCGCCGGGATGTTCATGCAGCGGCAGAGCGCGAGCGCGAGGCGGGCGAAATCGCGGCACACGCCGACGCGCTCGTTGTAGGCCTCCCAGGCGGTGCGGGTGGTGCGCGCGTGCTGGTTAGCCGAAGGTCAGGTGTCCGTGCACGAAGTCGCAGATCGCCTGCACGAGCGCGAAGTCCTCCGGAATGTTGCCGAACAGGCTTCGGGCGATGTCCGAAAGCCGATCGGTCTCGCAGTACCGGCTGCCGAGCAGGAAGACGATCGTCTCGGCCGGAAGATCCTCGATTGCGTGCTGCGGGCTCTCGCCGCCACCCATGGCAGCGTGACTCAAACCAAACAGCCTCCGGGAAACCCGGTACGGTTCAACCTCAGCAGGCGCAGGACAGCGCCCGTTGGGCACTGCCATAGAGGCCCCAGACCATCAGTGCGATCGCTACCCCGTAGATCGCGCCCTCATGAGTCGCGATGAAGCCCTGGATCGGCACTCCAAACTGTCCGACCGCCGGCAGCACGGAGGCGATCGTCGCGATCGCCAGCGGCAGGACCGGCGTGCAGCAAAGCAGCGCGGGCAAGGTTGCCAGCACCGCACCCAGGACGGTGTCGGCCGGGTGCATCCGCGATCCCTGGCGGAGGCCGTAGACGCCGAGTGCCACCGTCAGCGCAAGAAGCGCGGCCATGATCGCCGCGAGGACGAACTCGGCCGGCGACAGAAAGCGAAGCGAGACAAGCCCCAGCGCACCGCCGGTGCTGGTTGCGGGCAGGAGCATCGCATAGAAAGCGAGAGCCACGAGAAATAGCGCCGCCGTCCCCATCACGGCCCGGCGGGAGCCGAGGGCGATCTGGAGGGCACGCGGCACCATCTTCGCGCGCTGATGGAGCACGGCGATCATGATCCGGTCTTTGGCTTGATGAAGCCTTCGATCTTGTTGAAGGTGGCGGAGGGGGTCGAGGAAACCACGACGATGTGCCCGTCCGGTGCAATCACTTGATAGACATCGATGAAGTGGTGCGGATTGTAGAGGTCGAACAACGCCTTCGTGTCTTTCCCGATCACGAAATGCGGGTCGTTCAGGAGCTTCGGCGCGACCTGCTCGACAAATTTGTGCATGCCGACGCCAGGGTAGCCGCCGTTCTTGTAGTCGCGCAGCACGAGGATCGTGATGTCCGACTTGTCGATCTCCGCCTGATGCTGCGCGAAGGTCTCGAGCCCGGCCCGGCAGCTCGGACACCAGGTGGCGACCTGCCAGATCACGAGCGGATGGCCCATATAGGTTTTCAACTCGGCGCTGCGCCCGTCGATGGTGAATGGCGCATTGGGCGCGGCCATGTTTTGCGGCGCCGGTGCGCTGGTCGGCCCCATCTTGCCCGTGGGCGCGGCCGCCGCGGCCGCGGACGCGAGGCCGAGAAGGGCCAGTGTGGCAACCAAGGTGCTCCCGCGCGCCTGGAACCGGTGATGACTGGAGTCATTGGCTGTTGTCACAGGTATTCCCCTTTCGTGTTCACTGAGGTCTTTCTCGTGCTGTCCTGCTTGGACCCTGCATCGCGTTCACCCGGCGCAGCAGGAGAGCTGGGTGACGTCCTTGGTGAAGGTCTGTGCCGCGAGCTTGATCCCCTCGCTCATCACCAGGTACGGAAACAGCGTGTTGCCAAGTTCCTGCACCGTCATGCGATGACGGATGGCCAGCGCTGCGGTCTGGATCATTTCCCCGGCATTGTGAGCAAGTATCTGTGCGCCGATCAGCCGGCCGGTACCGGCCTCGGACACGAGCTTCACGAACCCTCTTGTATCGAAATTGGCAAGCGCCCGAGGGATGTTTTCCAGATCGAGGCGCCGCGCAATGGTCTCGATCCCGGCCGTCCTCGCCTGCCCCTCGTCCAGCCCAACGGTCGCGACCGACGGGTCGGTGAAGATCACCGCCGGGACCACCGAGAGGTCGAGGCTAGCGTCCCCGCCGGTCATGTTGATTGCCGCCCGCGTGCCGGCGGCGGCGGCGACATAGACAAGCTGCGGCATCGTGCTGCAGTCGCCCGCCGCGTAGATATTTGGGGCCGATGTCCGCAGGTGGTCATCAACCAAAATCGCGCCATTGCGATCGGTCGCGACCCTGGCCTTCTCGAGGCCGAGCCCGTCGGTGTTGGGCCGGCGACCGGTCGCCACCAGCAGCCGCTCGGCCTCGATGCGGCCGGTGCCGAACGGCACGGTGAAACGGCCAGCTTCATAGGTGACGCGCTGGACCTGGGCCTCGTTGAGAACGCGGATGCCTTCGGCCTCGAATACCTGCTGCAATCCCACGCCGAGTTCGGGATCATCGCGGGTGAGCAGGGTGCTGCGCGCCAGTACGGTTACTTCGGCGCCGAGACGGCGATAAGCCTGTGCCAGCTCGAGGGCCACGAAGGACGAGCCGATCACCGCGAGCCGCGCGGGAAGCTCTTCGGCGAACAGGGCTTCCGTCGAGGTCCAGTAGGGCGTGTCCGCCAGCCCCGGAACCGGCGGGATCATGGGCGCGGCGCCGGTTGCGATGAGGATGCGATCCGGCGTAAGCCGCGTCACCTTTCCGGTGCGATCGGTAATCACCAGCGTGCGCGCATCCTCGAAGCGCGCTTCGCCGCGCAGCAAGGCGATCCTGGGGTTGTCGTCGATGATCTTTTGGTACTTGGCGCTGCGCAACCCCTCCACCCGGCCACGCAACTGGGCAAGCAAGACCCGCCGATCCACAGGCTCTTCGCTGCGCGCAATACCCTCGAACGGGTGGTGCCCGCGCGCATGCCGGATCTCGGCCGCCCGCAGGGTGATCTTCGAGGGCACGCAGCCGACATTGATGCAGGTGCCGCCGATGACCTCGCCCCGCTCGATCATGGTTACCCGCGCGCCCGCCTCGGCCGCCCTGATCGCGGCCGCGAAGGCAGCGCCGCCGCTGCCGATGATGACGATGTGCAACCCACTCCCGCGCGGGACCTTCGTGCCGCGCGCGGCGTCATCGGCTACCGTCTCCAGCCCATAGCCATGTGGTGCAAGCGCGGCTCTCAGCGCCGCGACGTCGAGACCATCCGCGCCGGCGATCTGGGCGGTCCCGCGATCATAGGCGACATTCGCCCGGACGCCCGGGAGGCTGTTGAGAGTCTTCTCGATCGTGCGGGCGCAGTGCTCGCAGGTCATGCCGGTCACGCGCAGGGTAAGGGAGGTCATGCCAGGTCTCCGGTTGTTGCGATTCGGGTGAAGTCGCAGGGTTCAAATGACGTTCTGGTTTTGACGGTGAATGATTTGGGGAACGGCCGCCGACAGTCGACAGTATCGAATCACCCCTGCGGATTACGTCGTCACTGTTCCGGGTGGCGGCGGCGCTGGCGGGCGCTACATTCGATTTTGACTTGCTGCTCATGCCCAGCATGCAGAGCCCGAGGCCGCACGTGACGGCGCAGGGCAGGATCGTCAGAATGATTGGCGCAAGGCCCGCTGCGACCAGCCAGCCCCACCCGCCGGCGGCAAGACCACCGCCAGCGACGAGCGCAAGGCCGCCGACGATCGTGACGCGGCTGATCAATACGCGCCGCCAGCCGGTCCGGCGCCCGGCGCCGGGATTATCGCAATATGCATTCATGGATGAATATTCCTTCTGCCGCCCCGGGAGGAAAACTGCGCAGAAGCCCATGCAATCCCGACACCAGAGCCGCCCGTGGCCGGTCGCGGCCGCCGTCAGAACTGGCGCTGCGCCTCGCTTGGCTGGCCGCGCAAGAAACATCGCCTAGTCTGAAACTCATGACCCCTCCAATTCATCTGGCGAAGTTCTATATGCATGCTGGAGTAACTCCAGGATCAAGGGGCATGCGTTGAGCCGCATGGATGACCGTCGAACCCGCGCATCGGCTGCCCGGTCCGCTGGCGGGTTGGTACCGATCGGCGTGGCCGCACGGCGAACCGGCTGCGGCATCGACACGATCCGCTTCTATGAGAAGGTCGGTGTTCTTCAGCGACCGCGGCGCACCGAGAGTGGCCGCCGGGTTTACGGCACCAGTGAAATCGCGCGCCTTACCTTCATCTACCGTGCCCGGAAACTCGGCTTTTCTCTCGACGAGGTGCGTGGCCTTCTCAGCCTGGCTGAGGGGGAAGAGCGTCCGTGCGAGGACGTTAAACGGGCCGCCATCCGCCATCGCCAGGACGTGCGGCGCAAAATCGCTGATCTCCGGGCGGTCGAGACCACTCTGGGGGCGCTCATCCGGCAATGCCAAGCGGGCGGGCCGGCGGAATGCCCTTTGATCGAGGCCCTATCTCAGCCGAAAGCAGCAGCGTTCCCGCCTTGAGCGCCGTTCTGCTCTCTCGAACCGCGACCCTTACCGTAAATTTCCGCACAGATGCTGCCAGAGGGCCTTGATGAGATTGTCGGCGACCTCGGCATCGAGCGCCTCCCAGCGGGCCGGTGCGGGCCAAGCGGGATCTCCGGGGCGGGCGCGGCGAAACGGCGTGGCGGTGGCGCGCGCGGGTTTCGCTGGCGGCGTGCTTGCCAAGGGCAGCATTCGGTGCAGCTGCGGCGAGCGGCATTGCACCGGCCGCCCGGAGGAAGTTTCGGCGCTTCATGGACGCATATCCCGCTCCCTGTTCGATTTTGCCGCCCCGACAGGTCCGGATTGGTGAGATCGGCGATTGCCGCGGCGCGCAACGGGGATGGCCGGCCAGTATCGCATCGCAGAGGACGCGGCGGCGGCGGCGGACGCATGCGGCGTTTGCCCGCGAAACATAGAAAAGCCGCATTGGCTCGCGTTGATCGGACCAGTTCATCGGCCTGATGCGACGGGCCGGTTGGAGGATTCGATGCTGCAAATGCGTCTGCTGAAGCCGGTTGCGGCCGGATTGGGTGTCGCGCTGATGCTGGGAGGTTGCACCAACCCGTACAGTCCTCAGCAGCGGGCGCTTGGCGGTGCGGCTCTTGGGGCTGGCACGGGAGCGGCGATCGGTGCGATTGCCGGTGGCGGGCGCGGCGCAGCGACCGGTGCCTTGATCGGCGGCGCGCTCGGCGCCGTGGGCGGGGCGGTGACGACGCCGCATCCGCCGCTGCCGCAGCCCTATTACCCGCCGCCGCCGCAACAGCCCTCGTACGCGCCACCGCAGCCCTATTACCCGCCGCCGCCGCCCAATTACTCGCCGCTGGCGCCGTAGGGGTTTCACGCGGCGTTCGGCCGAGGTGGCTTTCCGCGGATCGGAGCGACGCGGCAGGATGTCGGGTATTTGTGCCGCCGGCCCCGCTTTGCGGTCGCGCCTGTGATCGCGCGCGCGAAAAAAGGGGACGCTTGCCCGGGCGGCGGAATTGCGCGATCCTGAACGGATAGCGTTGCCTGTCATGGCCGAACCTTGGGGCTCGATCGTGCCCGGACGGGACAGCAGTGCGCGCGGCACTGCGTGAAGTCCGTTGCGGCGAGGCTGGCATGGCTGCGGAGGAGGCTCGGATATGACGGATCAGTGGGACGGATTGCTGCGTGGCGCGATGGCGCGGGCGGCGCTCTCGCGGCGACGCGTCCTGGGCGCGGGGCTGGCCGGCGCAGCCCTCCTCGGCTTGAGGCCGGGGGTCGCGCGGGCGGCGCCGCCGGCGAAGCCGACCGGGCAGGTGGTGATCGGCTTCTCGCAGGAGCCGACCGTCTTCAATCCGCTGATGCCGCATATCGAGGTGGATCAGGGCGTTCATCTCAATCTGTTCAGCCCGCTCTGGCTTCCCAACGCCAGCGGCGACTTTGTGCCGGAACTCGCCACTGAGCTGCCGACGGTCGCCAATGGCGGGATTTCGGAAGACGGACTTACCTGGCGGGTGAAGCTGCGCCCGGGCGTGACGTGGCACGACGGTCAGCCCTTCACCGCCGATGACGTGAAGTTCAGCTTCGATCTCATCAACAACAAGAACTTCCGGGCGTGGCTCAGGAACGGCTTCAATCTGATGCAAGACATCAAGGTGGAAAGCCCGACCGAGATCTCCTGGCGCATGGCGAAACCCTATGCACCGTTCCTGGCACTTCTTTCCTGGACCTTCATCGTACCGAAGCACATCCTGGCGAAGGCGGCCGACCCGAACACGTCGCCCTTCAACAACGCGCCAGTGGGCACCGGCCCCTTCATGTGGAAAGAGCGCGTGCCCGGCGATCACATCACGCTCTCGGCCAACCCGCATTATTTCGGCAAAGGCCCTTATCTCGAGACGGTTGTATTCCGCTACATCCCGGATCTCACCGTGATGTTCACCCAGTTCCAGACCGGCGCGATCGACTATATCGGTCTGCAAGGAATCACCGCCGATCACTACAACCAGGCCAAGAAGCTCAAGGACCGCACTATCGTCGTCGGGCCCGCGCCGTTCACGGAGAGCATCACGCTCAACCTTTCGCGCCCGCAATTCAAGGAGCGCGCAGTGCGCGAGGCGCTCTATGCGGCGATGGACAACAAAGCCATCATCGATCAGGTCTATTATGGGCTGCCGAGCCCGACGGTGACGTTCCTGCCGCGGCAGTCCTGGGCCTTCAACCCGCACCTCGCCCCGCAGAAATACGATCCGGCCAAGGCAAAGGCGATGCTGGATGCCGCGGGATGGAAGCCCGGCGCCGGCGGCGTGCGGGAGAAGAACGGCGTCAGGTTGGCCTTCCTCAATTCCACCACTGCGGGCAACCACGTGCGCTCGACCGCCCAGCAGCTCCTGCAGCAGAACTGGCGCGACATCGGCGCCGAGATGACCATCAAGAACATGCCCCCGGCCGTGATCTGGGGCGACTATTTCAACCTCTCGCACTACGATTCTGTGATGGTGGGCGAAGACATGATGTATGGGGGAGACCCCGATGTGACCACCTATTTCAGCAGCAAGGCAATTCCAGCCAAGGGCGGCGCCGGCCAAAACACGATGGAGTACGTCAATCCCGAGGTGGACAAGCTCCTCCAGGAAGGCGTTTCCACGTTCGACCGCGCCAAACGCCAGAAGGTCTACTGGAAGCTCGAGGACATCATCCGGCATGATCTCCCGCAGTTGTGCATCTTCCAGTACGTGACGATCGAGGGCACGAAGAAGGGGCTGATCGGCTATCAGCCGAGCGTCTATGTTTCGTGCAACACCTGGAACGTGAAGGACTGGTACTGGGGTACAAGCTGAGCGCCGGCGCCTTGGCGCGATGAGCCAGAACGGATGATTCCCGCGACGCGCGGGCTTTCTCTCCGAACGGGGATGCCCGGGGCCCCGTGACCGGTTTTCTGCTGCGCCGCCTCGGCCAGAGCCTGCTGCTGCTCTGGCTCGTCTCGGTGATCGGCTTCGCCGTTCTGCATCTGGCGCCAGGCGGGCCGCTGGCGGAATTCACGCTGACACCGGGCATGACGGCGGCGGAACTCAAACGGATCGCCCACCAGATGGGCCTCGATCGGCCGCTGCCGGTGCAGTACTGGGAGTGGTTCCGGCGCATGGTAGTGGGCAACTGGGGCCGCTCCTATCGCGACAACCAGCCGGTGCTCTGGGAGATCGGAGCGCGCCTGCCGGCAACGCTCGAGCTGATGATCAGCTCGACGTTGATCGCGGTTCTTCTCGGCACCTGGATCGGTGTTTTGGGTGCGGTGCGCCGCTATTCGATCTTCGATTCGCTGGCGACGGTCGGCGCGATGATCGCGCTCTCGATCCCGACCTTCTGGTTCGGCCTCGTCGTGATCTACATCTTCTCGGTTCTGCTCGGCTGGCTGCCGCCCGGCAACCTGCACACCACCGGGAATTCCTCGTTCCTCAATTATGCCTGGCACCTGATCGCGCCGGCGACGGTGCTCGGGCTCGTCACCGTTGCGATCTGGAGCCGCTACATGCGCTCCTCGATGCTGAACGTGATCAACCAGGATTTCGTGCGCACCGCGCGTGCCAAGGGCCTGCCGCAACGGGTGGTGTTGCTGCGCCACAGCTTGCGCAACGCACTCTTGCCGATGATCGCGATCGCCGGACTGCAATTGCCGACGCTGCTCGGTGGCGCGCTCGTCACTGAGACGGTGTTCACCTGGCCTGGAATGGGAAGGCTCTTCCTCGATTCGATCGGCTATCGCGACTATCCGGTGGTGATGGGGATCCTGATGCTGTCGGCGCTGATGGTGATCGGGAGCAACCTCGTCGCGGACATTCTCTACGCCGTGGCCGATCCGCGCATTCGGCTCCGATGAGTGCGGCCGCGGGGATCGCCGAAGCGGCGCCGGGCACCGGGCCTGGGCAGCGGGCGCTCAGGCGCTTCTGCCGCCATCGGCTGGCGCTCGGCGGCCTCGCGATGGTTCTTCTGCTGGTGCTAGCCTGCGGGCTCGGCCCTTATCTGGTGCCGTACGGGCCGTTGCACATCGATCTCGGCGTGCGCTTCAGCGCGCCGTTCCTCGGCCCGCATCTTTTCGGCACGGACCAGCTTGGACGCGATCTTCTGGTGCGGCTCCTGATGGCGGGGCGGGTTTCGCTGACCATCGGGTTCGCGGCCATGCTGATCAGCACGGCGGCGGGGACGCTCATCGGGGCGGTCGCTGGCTATTTCGGCGGCTCGGTGGGCGCGGCGCTGATGCGCTTCGTCGATGCGGTGCTCTGTTTTCCGCAGATTTTTCTCCTCCTCGCGCTCGCGGCGTTTATCACGCCGACGCTTGCCTCGATCACGCTCGTGATCGCCGCCACCGCCTGGATGGAGGTCGCGCGTGTGGTCGAGGCGGAGATGAAGAGCCTGCGCGAGCGCGACTTCGCGCTGGCCGCCGAGGTGCTCGGCGCCTCGGATTTCCACATCATCTTTCGCGAGCTCCTGCCCAACGCCGTGGCGCCGATCGTGGTTGCGGCAACGCTCAACGTGGCGCGCGCGATCCTGCTCGAGGCCTATGTGAGCTTTCTCGGCTACGGCATCCAGCCGCCGACGCCGAGCTGGGGGAACATGCTGAACAACGCGCAGGAATATCTCGTAACCGCGCCGTGGCTTGCGATCTTCCCGGGCGTGATGATCGCGCTTGCGGTAAGCGGCTTCAATTTCGTGGGCGACGGGCTGCGCGACGCACTCGACCCCAGGCTCGAGCGGTCGTGACGGCCGCGGAGCCGGTCTTGCAGGTAGATGGTCTCAGGGTCCGCTTCGCAAGCGATGCAGGCGCTGTCGCTGCGGTCAACGGCATTTCCTTCGCGCTCGACCGGGGCGAAACGCTGGCCCTGGTCGGCGAGTCGGGCTCGGGCAAGAGCGTGACGAGCCTTGCCGTCATGCGGCTTTTGCCGCCACCTCCGGTGTGCGAGGTGGGCGGGCGCATCAGCCTCGCCGAGGCGGAGGGTGGCGTACGCGATCTCCTGGCGTTGCCGGAGGAGGCGATGTGCCGGGTGCGGGGCGACCGCGTTTCGATGATCTTCCAGGAGCCGATGACCTCGCTCAATCCGGTGCTGCCGGTGGGCGAGCAGATCGCCGAGGCAATTCGGTTTCATCGCGCCGCGAGCCGACGCGTGGCGCTCGCGGCGGCGACGGACCTTCTTGAGCGGGTGGGGATTCCGGAGCCGCGGAAGCGGCTTGGGAGCTACGCGCACCATCTTTCGGGTGGCCAGCGCCAGCGCGTGATGATCGCCATGGCGCTCGCCTGCAATCCCGAGGTGCTGATCGCCGACGAGCCGACCACGGCGCTCGACGTTACCGTGCAGGCGCAGATCCTCGAATTGCTGCGGCGTTTGCAGCAGGAGACCGGGATGGCGGTGATTTTCATCACGCACAATCTCGGCGTGGTGGCTGAGATCGCCGATCGTGTGCTGGTGATGTACGCCGGGCGTGCGGTGGAGGAGGCCGAAGTCGCGACGCTCTTCCGCCGCCCGCTGATGCCCTATACGGCGGGCCTGCTGGCCTCCGTGCCGCGTCTGCCTGAGGCGGGTTGCAAGGGCAGGGAGGGCGTGCGGTTCGCGGCGATTCCCGGCACCGTGCCCGACCCGCTCGCGCTGCCGAGCGGGTGCAGCTTCCATCCGCGCTGCGTGCACGCGAAGCCGGGGCTCTGCGATTCCGAAGTGCCCGACCTCGAAGACGCGGGGCCGGGGCATCGGGTGCGCTGCCGCCGCTGGCGTGCGATCGATGGGTCATGAAGGGATGACACCGCCCGGGACCGCCCTGCTCGAGGTCGAGGGGCTCCGCAAATGGTTTCCGCTGGGCAGCGGGCCGTTCGCGCGTCTTGGCGAAACGTTGAAGGCGGTGGATGACGTGTCGTTTCGCATGCGCGCCGGCGAGGTGCTGGGGCTGGTCGGAGAATCGGGTTCGGGCAAGACCACCCTCGGGCGCACGGTGCTGCGTCTGACCGAGCCGAGCGGGGGATCAATCCGCTTCGCGGGGCGCGAGATCACGCATCTTTCGCGCCGGGCCTTGCGTCCGATCCGCCAGAAAATGCAGCTTGTGTTCCAGGATCCTTTCGCCTCGCTCAATCCGCGCATGACGATAGGGCGAATCCTGGCGGCACCCCTGATCATCCACCGGCCGGAACTCTCCGGCCGCGAACGGGAAGCGCGCGTTGCCGAAGCGCTGGCGCTGGTCGGGCTCTCGCCCGGTCATGCGGCACGTTACCCGCACGAGTTCTCGGGCGGGCAGCGCCAGAGGGTGGGGATCGCACGGGCGCTGATGCTGCGGCCCGATTTCCTGGTTGCTGATGAGCCTGTCTCGGCGCTCGACGTTTCCATTCAGGCGCAGGTAGTAAACCTGCTGCTCGAGCTGCGCGAGCGGCTCGGTCTCGCCATGCTGTTCATCACGCACGATTTGGCGGTGGTCGCGCATATCTCGGATCGGATTGCGGTGATGTATCTCGGCCGGCTGGTGGAGCTGGCACCGGCGGCGGCGCTGTTCGGCACGCCGAGGCACCCCTACACGGAGGCGCTGCTGGCCGCGGCGCCGGTTCCGGATCCGGCGCGGCGAGGGGCACGGATTCTGCTGCAAGGCGACCTGCCGAGCCCGACCGATCCGCCGTCCGGCTGTGCGTTCCGCTCGCGCTGCCGTTATGCGCAGGCGGCCTGCGCCGAGGCCGTGCCAATGTTGCGCGAGGTCAGGCCCGGGCATTTCTCGGCCTGCATCCGAGAGGAGCTTGCACTGGGCCTGCCGCGCTGAAGGGCGCACGGTTGCCATACCGACCGAGGTGAAGGAGTTCCGCGACCGCAGGCTCGCGCCCGGCGGTGCCAAGAGGAACGAAGGGGAACGTCGTGCCCAAGCCCAGCCGAGAATGGCGTGAAATCGCAGCAACGGGCCGGCTGGTGCCGTTTACGGTGCTTTGTCTCGGCGTATGGTTGCATGCGGCCGATTTTTTCCTTGCCGCAACGACGATGCGGGCGGCGGTCAAAGAGATCGGCGGCGTTGCGTTCATAAACTGGATCATCGATGCAGCGGATCGGGTATGCGCTCGGTTCCTCGGCGAGCGGGATCGCAGCGAATGCGGTCGGTCTTGGCGAGGGGATCGGCCGCGCCACGGCCGAGGCCGCTGGGTTCTGGGTGTTCGCAAGCTTCGTGCCGGTGCTGGCGGTCGGCGCCGCAGCGGCCTGGCAGCTGACGCGGCAGTAGGTTGGGCGAGCCAGTGTTTGAAGCAGATGCGCGCGACCTCCTTCATTTTTTCGTAAGGCCGGGTGCCGCCGAAATCGGAGGAAATGATGGCGCTGTCGCCGAGCACCTCGGTGACGGGGAACTCGACGTGGCGGGGAAGCTTGGCGCTGTGGAGGAGTCCGGTCAGCTGCATGGCGGACCTTTCAGGGTTCGGCGGCCGCGGCGGCAAGCGCGCGGCGTTCGCGTGCGTAGCGGACGAGAGCGGCGAACCGGTAGAGGCCGTGGACGAATTTTCCGTACGGCAGCGTGAGGAAAAGCGCAAGCACGATCCCGAGATGGAGCGCGAGCAAGATGCCCATGGCGGGCGTGGCGCGGAAGAGGAGGAGGGCCAGACCGGAGAGTGCAGTGAGGAAGAGGGACGCGGTGAAGGCGGTGTCCATGCCGAGATTTTCCGGATCGCGGAGCGTGGGGTCGCGGCGGAATTTCGCGTGCAGGAGGCCCGAGGTGCCGGCAAGGAGGCCGAGCCCGCCCGCGGTGCCGAGCACAACCGGGAGATCCCACCAGGGATAGGGCGCCGCGCGTCCAAGAACGTAATGATAGAAGGTGCCGACGCAGGTCGCGGCAAAGCAAAGCATGAAGCCCCAGAACGTGAGATGGTGGAAGAGCGCGCGGCGATCGGTGGGCCGCTCGTCTTCGTTCATGCAGCCGATGCCGCCGCCGTCGAGATAGCGGAGTCGCACGGCGTCGCGCGCGGCCTCGGCGAAGAAGGCGGGCGAGGTGAGCGTCGCCAAGGGTTCGGAGATGCCGCGCCAGAAATTGGCCAGCCCCGCGCCGAGCGCCGCAAGCGCGGCAAGAAAGGCCAAGCCGAAGACGAGCACCATCGCGGTGTGGGACATCAGCACATAGAAGGCACCCGGGCAGGTGTGCACGAGAAGGAGGCCCTGCGCATCGACGATCGCGAAACCGGCGAGGAAGAGGGCGAGCGAAACGACGGCCACAAGAGAAGTGGCGCGGGCGTTCCGGGCAAAGAGCGGGGAAAAGAAGCCCGGCCAGGCGTTGCGGGCGTAGGATTCGGCGCGCACCTTTGCGAGCACGACGGGCACGTTGACGTTGAACTCGTGCGGCGGGGCGAACTGGCAGTCATAGTAGCAGGCGCCGCAGTTGTGGCAGAGATTGGCGAGATAAGCGAGATCGCCGTCGGGGAAGGCACGGCGCATCTCCATCGCCGGGAAGACGGCGCAGAGGCCTTCGCAATAGCGGCAGGAGTTGCAGACGGTCATCAGCCGGCCGGCCTCGGCGAGCGCCTCAGTCGCGTGCATGGCGGGCTGCCTCCGTTCCGGCGATGCGTCCGAACACGCTGCCGATGGTCATGCCGACGCCGGCGGCATAGCCGCGGCCGAGCACGTTGCCGGCCATGATCTCGCCGGCGGCGAACATGTTGGATGAAGGGCGGCCACTCTGCATGATGAGGCGCGTCTCGCGGTTCACGCGCGTGCCGAGATAGGTGAAGGTGATGCCGGGGCGGACCGGATAGGCGTAGAAGGGTGGCGTTTCGATTCGGCATGCCCAGTGGGATTTGCGAGGCGCGAGGCCGACCGTCGCGCAGTCATCGAGCGTTGTCGGATCGAAATGGCCGGGGCGGACGGCATGATTGAAGGCGGTGAGGGTGCGTTCGAGCGCATCGGGATTGAGATCGAGCTTGGGAGCGAGCTCGCGGATGGTGGGCGCGGTGATCGGCGGGTAGAGCGAGGGCATGAAGAGGGTGAGCGAGGGCGCGTCGAAAATGATGTGGGCGATCTGGTCGGGTTGGGCGGCAACGAGGCGGCCCCAGATCGCGTAACGCTTCGGCCAGACATCCTCGCCTTCGTCGTGGAAGCGCTTTCCGAACTTGTTGACGACGATACCGAAAACGACGCAGTCGAGCCGGGTGATGATGCCGCCGTCGAATTTCGGGGCACGGGCGTCGATGGCTACCGCGTGGCATTGCGTGGGATCGCCGACCGCGGCCACGCCCTTGTCGAGCAGGCAACGGAGGACAGTACCGCGGTTGTAAGGGCTGCCGCGGATCAGGAAGTTCTCGGCGGCCGGGCCCCAGGCGGTTTTCAGCCATTCGATGTTGGCTTCGAAGCCGCCCGAGGCGGCGATGAAGGCTTGGGCGGAGATGCTGCGGCGCTCGCCGCGTTCGAGGATGGTTGCCGATTGAAAACGGCCGTCGTCGATGTCGAGGTCGGCAACCTCAGAATCGTATCGGACGGTGACGCCGAGCGTCTCGGCCGTTCGGTAGAGCGTATTCAGCATTGCCCGTCCGCCGCCGAGAAAGAAGGAGTTGGTGCGGCCGAGGCTAAGCGTGCCGCCGAGAGAGGGCTGGAAGCGCACGCCTTGCTCGGCGATCCAGCCGAGCATGTCCTTTGATTCCCCGATCATGAGGCGAGTGAGATTTTCGTCGGTTTGGCCGCCGGTAACGAGCAGCAGGTCATCCCAGAACTCGTCCTCGGTGTAGGGGCCGGTCAGGTTCTCGGTCGCGGTATCGTGTGCAAGGCGCATGTTGCGCGTGTGCCGCGAGTTGCCGCCGCGGTAGAAGCGGGGCGCCGCTTCGAGCACGAGCACGGAGGCGCCGGCGCGGCGCGCGGCGATCGCCGCGCAGAGCGCGGCATTGCCGCCGCCGGCGATGAGAATGTCGGGATCGGGCATGTCAGCGCGACGCGCGGGTGCACGCCCGTGCTTTCATTCCGTGCGGTCGGTGCGGCATGCGCGCGAATCCTCCTTGGGCGGCCGGATGGATACAACGGCGCGCGGGTCGGGCCGAGGGGAGTCGCGCGTCAGGGACGGCGCGCGAATTGGGTCGCCTTCATGGCCGGCGCGGCGGCCGTAGAGGAAGGCCCAGAGGATGAGGAGGCCGATTGTCGCGTAGCCGATGATCGGACTCACGATCAGGAAGCGGCCGACCGGGAGCGTGAAGGCGAGGATGGCGCGCAGTCCCGTTTCGACGACGAGGCCGAAGCCCCAGACGAGCGTGATGACGGCGAGCACCCGGCGAAACCTGGGCTTTTCGCGGTGCACGTCGAAGGCGTTGCGTTCGGCCTCGGAGCGGCGGGAGAGGCTCGCGGCGGCGAGCACGGAGAGGAGCGGCTTGCCGATGGCGGTCGAGCCGATGAAGAGGGCGCCGATCAGGCCGGTGACAAGGGATTCACGCATCAGGAGGAGCTTGGGTGAACCGCCGAAGGCGAAGCCGAGGAGAGAGAGCGCGATGCCGCCGAGCACGAGGAGGGAAAGCGCGTCGATCCGGCGGATGCGCGCAAATTCGGCGAGGCTCCAGGCGATCGGCGGGGCGGCGGAGGCCATGATCGCGTGCACTTCGCCGAAATGCGGTTTGGTGAGGCGGTAGCAAGCCCAGGGCAGCACGAAGTTGAAGAGAGCCTCGAGGGCGATCAGCACGCGGCGGCGGGTGAGCATGGTGAAGGGCAATCAGTCGGAGAGGACGGCGATGCGTGTCGCCGCCGCCGGCCAGATCCGGAGCCGTGGGCTCGTCATTGAGGGACCGCTAAGAATAACCGGATGATCTCCGCGAACGGTGGCATTCGTGCGACCGGTTTCCGGCGCTGGAGCGCCACAATGTCTATGCTCCCGGGCTCCTCTGCGCGGTCTCTCCGCCCGTTCGAAGGGCATGCCAACCGCCAATCTCTTGGCCTCGCAACGGTGAAGTTGCAGAAGAGGATGCCAGACTCTTGGCGGAGTGTCGATCATCGCTGCGCACGTCTTCCGGCAAATGTCGGAAAGGCTGGCGATGACGTGAAGCCCCGGCATCGGGCCGGCCGTGGCCGGCGCGTACGGTAAGGCCGGGTGGGTTGGCTGGGTGGCGCAACGGCGTAGGATGAAAGCGTTGACAGATCGGCGCAGTCAATGGAACGAATGAGCGCGCGTGCGTGCGCGTTGCGGCGCGCAAGGGGTGAAAACCCGAAGCGGGAGGATAACGGAATGCAAAGACTGAGCGTGACGCGGCGGCGGATGCTTGCGGGCGTTGCCGGTGGGGCGGCGCTCCTGCCGGCACCGGCGGTGCTCGGCAAGGCGACGTCGAAATACGCCGGAACGACGATCCGGGGGGCGGCGTTCTCGCTGCCGTTCCACCAGTATCTCAGCACCTACTTCCCGGAGTTCGAGAAGGAAACCGGGATCAAGGTCGCGTTCGATATCGAAGCCTTCCCGATCTATAACCAGAGGATGGATCTCGAGCTTTCCACAGGCGGCTCGAGCTATGACGTCATCATCGTCACCTTCATTTATCAGGGAAAGTGGATCGGCGCCGGGTGGGTCACGGACCTCGACGAATTCACCAAGGATCCGAACGTGACGCCGGCTTCGTGGGACCCGGTGGACTTCGTTCCCGGCGTCGAAGCCTCGATGCGCGACGCGAAGGGCCATACCTATGCCTACGGCGTCGAGGCGGGTGCGATGCTGCTTTATGCGGGGCGGGCCGACCTGATCGATCGTGCCGGGCTTGCGTTGCCGACGACGATGGACGAGGTGCTCAAGGTGTGCGCGGCTGTGCACGGCAAGGCGGGCGTTGCCGCCTGGACCGCAGACAAGCTGCACCACTGGAACTGGCCGCCCTACCTCGAGGCCAGCGGCGGGCGCGTGTTCCGCGACGCGCCGAAGGACCTGATGCCGCTGCTCGACACACCGCCTGCGGTCGCGTCCGCAGCGTGGTATGCGGGTTTGCTGAAGACATACGGGCCTCCGGGCGTGCTGTCGTTCACCGACGACCAGGCACTGCACTCGCAGCTCTCCGGCCGAGCCAACATGCGCACCAACTCCATCACCTGGGGCCTGCCGCTCGCCAAGGATCCGAGCAGCACGGTTGCGAAGACGGTGCGCTACGGCATGGTGCCGGGCGGACCGGCGGGGGATTTTCCGGGCGTGGCCTGCCATGGTTTCGGCATTCCCAAGGGCTCGAAGAAGAAGGGCGCGGCCTGGGAGTTCATCAAATGGGCACTATCGAAGGAGATGCTGCTCAGGGTGGTCAAGGAGCACGGCTATCCGAGCGTGTGCCGCCGCTCGGTGATCGAGAGCGAGGTCTTCAAGGAGACGCTGACGCTGAACGGGCAGGACGTGGCGGCGCTCTATCTCAAGGTGCTGGACCAGCTTGGTGACGGGGCCTACATGCGCTACCGGACGGTGCCCGTGTTCCCGGCGGTGGGCGACAAGATCAACCGTGCGATCGATGCGATCGCGACCGGGCAGCAGACGGCGCCGGTGGCGATGAAGGAGGCCGAGGCGCAGGCCATCGAGGCGATCCGCATGGGCGGCTACAAGATCGGGCGATGAGTCTCGCCGTCGCGGCGGCGGCGCGCCCGCGCGCGGCGAAACGTGAGCGGCTGGCACGGCAGCGACGGCGGTTCCTGGTATGGTGCCTGGCGCCCACGCTCGGCGTGCTGATGGCGGTGACGCTGCTGCCGATCCTTTATCTGGTGGCGACGAGCTTCACGCCACTCGATCCGACGAACCCGGCAACGGCGTGGAATTTCTCACGGCCGCTTCTGAATTACCGGCTGATGCTCTCGGACGGGCGGTTCGGCAATTCGCTCTGGGTGCAGGCCAAGCTCTCCTTCTGGACGGTCGGGCTGCAGATGCTGATCGGGATCGGATTTGCGCTCCTCCTCAACCTGCGCTCGGGGATGCTGAAGGCGCTGCGGACCCTCTTCCTGGTGCCGATGGTGCTGCCGCCGATCGTCGTCGGGATCATCTGGAAGGTGCTCTATACGCCGGACATCAGCCCGGCTTTCTGGGCGTTCAAGGCGCTCGGCTGGAAGGTGGCGACGCCGATCACGAGTGCCACCTGGGCGCTCCCTTCGATCATCCTGGCGGACACGTGGGAGTGGTTTCCACTGACCATGCTGATGGTGCTGGCGGCACTGCAGACGGTGCCGGAGGAGATCCTGGACGCGGCGAGGGTGGACGGGGCGAGGATCTGGCAGGCGACGCTTTACGTGGTGCTTCCTTATGTCCGCGGCACGCTGATGGTGGCGGGCCTCTTTCGGCTGATCGACAGCATCAAGGCATTTCCGCTGATCTATCTTTTGACCGACGGTGGGCCGGGATCGGTCACGGAGGTGACGAACTACTATGCGTTCGAGCAGGCCTTCAATTTTTCCTATGTGGGGTATGCGAGCGCTATCACGGTGGTGTTGGTAACGGTCAGCCTGGCGCTGAGCTGGCTGATCGTGCGCTTGACGGGTTGGGGAGCGGACGAATGAGGGCGAACAAGGCGATCCTCTACGCGCTTGCGATCGGACTTTCGCTCCTCGTGCTCGCGCCGTTCCTGTGGCTAGTCAGGATGTCCTTCCAGACCAACGCACAGATCTTCGCATTCCCGCCGCATCTCTGGTTCCGGCCGACGGGCGCCAATTACGCTGCGTTGTGGGAAGGGGAATTCACGCGCTCGTTCATGAACAGCGCGGTGACCAGCACTGCCTCGACGGTGCTGGCGATGCTGCTCGGCGTGCCGGCGGCCTATGCGCTCGCCAGGATGCGGCGGCGGTCGGACGCGCTCAGCCTCTGGATCGTGGCGAGCCGGCTCGCGCCGCCGACCGCCTTCGCGATCCCGTATTTTCTGGCCTACCGGCATCTCGGGCTGCTCGATACCCGGATCGGGCTCATCATCATCTATCTCACGTTCGATCTTTCGCTCGTGGTGTGGCTGATGCGGCCGTTCTTCGAGACGGCGCCACGGGCGCTCGAGGAAGCGGCGTGGATCGACGGGGCGGGGTTCTGGCAGGCGCTGGTTCGGGTGGTGCTGCCGAGCGCGGCGCCGGGACTGGCGGCGACGGCCATCCTCTGCTTCGTTTTCTCCTGGAACGATTTCTTCTTCGCGCTGATCCTGACGCGGACGCGTGCGATGACCGCGCCGGTAGCAGTGGTGAACTTCATGAACTACGTCGGCTGGCAGTGGGGGCGGATCGCCGCCGGCGGCGTGATGGTGATGCTGCCGGTGCTGGTGTTCTCGCTCGCGGTGCGGCGATTCCTGGTGAGCGGGCTGACGGCGGGTGCGGTGAAGGGCTGAGGCGGGGCGAGGCGGCGGCCTGGGGAGGCGACGATGGCGAAAGCGGCGGCGGGGCGGTGGCTTGCGGAGTCGATTGCGGCACGGCGCGGATTGGGCTGGGCGAGGAAGCCGGTGCTGCACGAGCTGACGGAAGCGGCGCAGGGCAAATATCATTACACGATTGGGCCCTATTCGGAGCCGGTGCTGAGCGTGACGGCGGGAGACCGGATCCGGATCGAGACGCGCGATGCCTTCGAGGGCGCGATCCGGACGGAGCGGGACAAGCCGACGCGGCGGCTTCGGATGCCGTTCGTCAATCCGCAAAACGGGCCTATTTTGGTGGAGGGCGCGGAGCCTGGCGATGCGCTCGCTGTTCAAATCGAGAGCATGCGGCCGAGGGGAGCGAATCCGCGCGGCACGTGCTGCATGATTCCACATTTCGGGGCGCTGACCGGAACGGGGTTGACGGCGATGCTGCAACCGCCGCTGCCGGAGGTGACGCGGAAGATCGATTTGGATGAGAAGGAGGTGCGCTGGAGCGCGCGCGTGGTGCTGCCCTACAACCCGCATATCGGCACGCTCAGCACCTCACCCGAGATCGATTCGATCAACTCGCTGACGCCGGATCAGCATGGCGGGAACATGGACCTGCCGGACATGGGGCCGGGGAGCATCACCTATCTGCCGGTGAAGACAAAAGGGGCGAGGCTTTTCATCGGCGATGCGCATGCCTGCCAGGGCGACGGGGAGGTGTGCGGAACGGCGGTGGAATACGGCTCGACGACGACGATCCGAGTGGACGTGATCAAGGGCTGGGGCATCGAATGGCCGCGGCTGGAGCGGGCGGATTTCATCATGGCGATCGGCAGCGCGCGGCCGCTCGAGGATGCTGCGCGGATTGCCTATCGCGAGCTCGTGCTGTGGATGGAGGCGGAATACGGGTTCGAGCGGTGGGACGCTTATATGATGCTGAGCCAATGCGGGCGCGTCAGGCTCGGCAATTTCGTCGATCCGAAATACACGGTGGGGGCCGGGATCGCGAAGCGGTGCCTCGAGCCGGCGGCAGCGAAGAAGGAGTAGCAACATGGACCTGGGGCTCAAGGAGCGGCGTGCGCTGGTGACCGGTGCGACGCGCGGGATCGGGCGAGCGATCGCGGAGCACCTGGCGGCGGAGGGCGCGGACGTTGCGATTTGCGCGCGCGGGGCCGCGGAGGTTGCGGCGACGGTGACGGCGCTCAAGGGCAAGGGTGTTCGGGCGAGCGGGCGGGCGGTTGATGTCGCCGATCATGCGGCGCTCGGGCGTTGGGTTGCGGGGGTCGGGCACGAGTTCGGCGGGCTCGATATCGTGGTCTCGAACGTCTCGGCGCTGGCGATCGGACGGGAGGAGGCGAACTGGCGGGCGGAGTTCGAGACGGACCTCATGGGCACGGTGAAGGCCGTGGAGGCGGCGATGCCGTTCCTTACGCGATCGGACGCGGCGTCGATCGTTGTCATTTCCTCGGTTTCGGGGCGGGAGGTGGATTTCGCGGCCGGGCCGTATGGGGTTTTCAAGGCGGCGCTCATTCATTACGCGAAGGGGCTTTCGTATCAGCTTGCGGGGAAGGGGATCCGCGTGAATTCGGTTTCGCCGGGCAATACCTATTTCCCGGGTGGCGTGTGGCACAAGATCGAGCACGGCAATCCGGAGCTATTCGCGAAGGCGCTGGCGCTCAACCCGACCGGCCGGATGGGAAAGCCAGAGGAGATGGCGCGGGCAGCGGTTTTCCTGGCGAGCCCGGCGGCGAGTTTCATCACCGGGACGAACCTAGTGGTGGACGGCGCCCTGACGCGAGGCGTGCAGTTCTGAGGGTGGAAGCAGCGCGATGAGCTATGCTCTCTACTACTATCCTGGTAATGTAAGCCTGCTGCCGCACATGATGCTCTGCGAGATCGGCGCGGCATTCGAGCTCCGGCTGGTCGATCGGGCGAAGAATGCGCAGAAGAGTGCGGAGTATCTCAGGCTCAATCCGAACGGGCGGATTCCTGTGCTGCTCGACGGCGATCTCATGCTGTTCGAGACGGCGGCGATCGCGATGCACCTGGCGGACCGGCATCCCGAGGCCGGGCTTGCACCGGCGTTCGGCGCGCGCGAGCGGGCGCAGTTCTACAAATGGGTGGTGCATCTGACGAACACGCCGCAGGCGGAGTATCGCGCCTGGTTCTATCCGGAGGAGCATGTTGCCGATCCGGCCGCCGCGCCGGCGGTGAAGGAGGCGGCGCGCCAGCGGCTGGAGGCGATGTTCGCGCGCATCGCCGCCCAGTTGGACGGGCGGGAGTGGTTGCTGGAGTCAGGGTTTTCGGCGGCCGATCTTTTTCTTTTCATGCTGGTACGCTGGGGACGCGCGATGCCGCATCCGCCGCGCGACGTACCCTCGCTCGGTGAACATGCGGAACGGGTTCCGGCGCGGCCGGCCGTGCAGGCGGCGCTCAACGCGGAGGGGATTGCGGCGCCGTTCGTGTGAGTGCCGGGGCGGCGGCGGGGATGCGTGGCCCATGCTGCCATGGGGCGCGGGGTTGGCGATGCAGCATTATGTGTCCCGCGACCGCATTGGGAAGCCCCGGCGTCGGTTCACCGAGGCGGGCGATTCAGTTGCGGGCTCGGCTGTGCCGGAATCGTGTTCCTGGAGTGCGCACTTCTCGGCCGCGTGGACCGGTGGCGTCTTCTCGGGCTTCGGCTGGAGTTTTCAGCCTGGCGGCTAGGACCGACGGTCGTTCAGGAGCTGGATGGCCCGGGCAAGGCCGTCGCGGATCGCCGAGAGCAGTGCCGGGCGGCCTGCCGTCGCCGGTTCCGCCGTCGCGCCATCGGTTCAAATATTCGCTGTTCTACGGCCGGGCGGATGAACGGATTGTTCTGTTCGACAATGAGCGTGGCAAAGGAGATCACAAGCATGTTCGCGGCATCGAGAGCTCTTATCGCTTCGAGGGGCCGGAGAGGTTGATCGAGGATTTCAAAGCGGCCGTCAGGGACGCGAGGCGGGAAGGATCATGAGCAAGGAGCTGCAGGTGCATGTTGGGGACCGCCTCGATGATATGGGCCGGCGGTTCGTCGATACCTGGCATCGGGCGGAGCGCGGTGAGCTCAGCGATGAGAACGCGGAACGGCATGTCGGGTTCGAGAGCCTCGAGCTGTTAGTGCGCGTAATGACTCCTCGGCGAATGGAACTGCTCCGACAGGTGCATAGGCAGCCCGCTCGAAGCGTGCGGGCCTTGGCGCAGGCGCTTGGGCGGGATTACCGGCGGGCCCATGAAGGCGTGCGGGCGCTGGTGCATGCCGGCCTACTGGATCGGGACGAGGGTGGCTTGCATGCCGACTACGAGACGGTGCGGATAGAGACGCGGTTGGCCCTTTAGGCGGCCCGTGGCGGGGAGCGGGCCGACCGCCGATGAGGTTACGGGCCTTTGCCCCCGCGGCCGGGGCGCCGAAAGAGCGTAGTGCGAAGCAAAGGAACCTGATACGAGAACTTGGCGTAGGGAACGCCAGGGATGGGGAACGGGCAAATAGCAGCAGATTTATGGAAGAAGAGGGATTGCCTTCTGGGCTTGGTCGAAGCCATCCAGAAGATGGAGCCGACGCCCCTTCCATTTCTGTGTGCTGCAGCGATGATCGAGTATCTTTCAAAACTTGCCGGTGGTGGTGACTATGTCGCTTTCATAAAGGACAAGTTCCCGCCGCGATATAGGAACTTCCAATATGGTTCTCGATGCGCCGATTTGCCCGAGCAAATGAAGCAAATAATGAGGAATGGCCTCGTGCACAACTTCAGTCTTTTCCCGGACAGGAACAAGGGCGGGAGGAAACGCTCGATTGTACTGACGCATAGGGGAAACCAGGAAGGACCACACCTCAAGCTCGTTTCGAGGCTAGACTGCAAAGACGAGGCGGGCGGCGAGAAAATTGATGCGGCGCTGTTTGTGCTTGAGGATTTTTGCGATGATATTAAATGTGTCATCAAAAAAATTGTGGATGCTGCGGCCAACGAGAGGCTACGGGAGAAAATTGAAAGTCGATGGAAGGAATTTCCACCCGTCGCATGGCTTGGCAAAGCCTCGTAAAATAGCAGCGCGTAAGAGCGACTCGGCAGGAAATGACGGCGAAGATCTTTCGATGCGGATCAGCGGCGCGGGATAGTAGGAAATGCGCACCGGTCTTCGGAGCATGATGGCGGTGTCGAGGGAATTGCGGTCGGCAGGGTGGGCGTCCTGATGGGTTGCGGCACGGGGGGCTGAGGCTCGCGCGTACCGCACGAGCCTCAGGCCCCCGTGCCTCCTCCGAGGGATGGGGGCCGGGACCGGTGGCCCCGGCGGGGATCCAAGGGGCAGAGCCCCTTGGCCTTACGCGCGGCGGCGGGAGCGTCTCGCTTCGGCGGGCGGCAGCAGCGGCGCAAGGAACCGTCCGGTGTGGCTTTCGGGAGTCGCGACGATCGTTTCGGGTGTGCCGGCGGCGACGATGCTTCCGCCGGCGTCGCCGCCTTCGGGGCCGAGGTCGAGGATCCAGTCGGCCGTCTTGATGATTTCGAGATTGTGCTCGATGACGACGATGGTGTTGCCCTGGTCCACGAGGGCGTGCAGCACGTCCAGGAGCTTGCGCACGTCCTCGAAATGGAGGCCGGTGGTCGGCTCGTCGAGGATGTAGAGCGTGCGTCCGGTGGCACGGCGGCCAAGTTCCTTGGCGAGCTTGATGCGCTGTGCCTCGCCGCCAGAAAGCGTGGTCGCCTGCTGGCCGAGGCTGATATAGCCGAGCCCGACGCGCTGGAGCACGCCGAGGCGGTCGGCGATGCGCGTCTGTGCCGCGAAAAACGGCAGCGCCTCGTCCACCGTCATCGCCAGGATGTCCGCGATCGACTTGCCGCGATATTTCACTTCGAGCGTTTCGCGGTTGTAGCGCTTGCCTTTGCAGGTATCGCAGGTGACGAAGATGTCGGGCAGGAAGTGCATCTCGATCTTCAGCACGCCGTCGCCCTGGCAGGCCTCGCAGCGTCCGCCCTTGACGTTGAAGCTGAAGCGGCCGGGCTTGTAGCCGCGAGCGCGGGATTCGGGAAGTTCCGCGAACCAGTCGCGGATCGGCGCGAAGAGGTCCGTGTACGTGGCGGGGTTGGAACGTGGGGTGCGGCCGATCGGGGACTGGTCGATATCGATGATCTTGTCGAGGAGTTCGAGCCCCTCGATGCGCTCGTGCGGTGCGGGCACCGTGCCCGCGCCCATCAACCGCCGCGCTGCGGCCTTGTAGAGCGTATCGACAACGAGGGTCGATTTGCCGCCTCCCGAAACGCCGGTGACGCAGATGAAGGTGCCGACCGGGAAGGTGGCGGTGATGTTCTTGAGGTTGTTGCCGCGCGCGCCGATCACGCGCACCTCGCGGTTCTTCTGCGCGGGGCGGCGGAGCGGCGGAATCTCGATGCGGCGGCGGCCGGCGAGATAGGCGCCGGTGAGCGAGGCAGGATTGGCCTCGACATCCGCCGGCATGCCCGCGGCGACGACGGTGCCGCCGGCGAGCCCGGCGCCCGGCCCCATGTCGATCAGATGGTCGGCCGCACGCATCGCCTCTTCGTCATGCTCGACCACGAGGACGGTGTTGCCGAGGCGCTTGAGGCGCTGGAGCGTCGTGAGCAGGCGGGCATTGTCGCGCTGATGCAGCCCGATCGAGGGTTCGTCGAGCACGTAGAGCACGCCGGTGAGGCCGGAGCCGATCTGACTCGCGAGGCGGATGCGCTGGCTCTCGCCGCCCGAGAGGGTGGCCGAGCCGCGGGCGAGAGTGAGGTAGTCGAGCCCGACATCGACGAGGAACTGCAGCCGCTCGACGATCTCGCGCAGGATGCGGCGCGCGATCTCGGCGCGCTGGACGTTGAGGGTCGAGCCGACATTGGCGAACCAGTCGTGGGCGGCGCGGATGGAAAGATCTGAGGCCTCGGCAATGTTCTTGCCGCCGACCCTGACCGCGAGCGCCTCCGGCTTAAGGCGCGCGCCGTGGCAGGCCGCGCAGGGCTTCTCGGCCTGGTAGCGGGAGAGTTCCTCGCGCACCCAGGCGCTGTTGGTCTCGGAGAAGCGGCGCTCGAGATTGCGGATCACGCCTTCGAAGGGCTTGCGAACGGTGTAGCTCTTCACGCCGTCCTTGTAGGCGAAGGCGACCTCCTCCTCGCCGGTGCCGAAGAGGACGGCGTGGCGCGTCTTTTCGGGGAGGTCTCGCCAGGCGGTGTTCGTGCTGATACGCAAGTGCCGGGCGAGGCTTTGCAGCGTCTGGTCGTAGTAGGGGGAGTGCGCGCCGATCCAGGGCGCGATGGCGCCCTTGCCGAGGCCAAGGCGTTCGTCCGGCACGACGAGCGCAGGGTCGAAGAACTGCTCCGTGCCGAGCCCGTCGCACGCCGGGCAGGCGCCGTGCGGGCTGTTGAAGCTGAAAAGGCGCGGCTCGATCTCGGCAATCGAGAAGCCGCTCACCGGGCAGGCGAAGCGGGAGGAGAAGATGGTGCGCTCGCCCGACTCGGCGTTCTCGGCATAAACGACGCCGTCGGCCAGCCCGAGCGCGGTCTCGAAGCTGTCGGCAAGTCGGGTTTCAAGGCCCGGGCGGACGACGATGCGATCGACCACCGCCTCGATGTCGTGGTTGAGCTTGCGGTTGAGCGCCGGTGCCTCGCCGATTTCGTAGAGCGTGCCGTCCACCTTCACGCGCGTGAAGCCCTTGCGGGAGAGTTCGGCCAGCTCCTTGCGGTATTCGCCCTTGCGGCCGCGCACCACGGGTGCGAGCAGAAGAAGCCGCGTGCCTTCTGGCATGGCGAGCGCGCGATCGACCATCTGGCTCACCGTCTGCGCCTCGATGGGCAAGCCCGTGGCGGGCGAATAGGGCACGCCGACGCGCGCCCAGAGCAGGCGCATGTAGTCGTGGATCTCGGTGACCGTGCCGACGGTGGAGCGGGGATTGTGGCTGGTGGTTTTCTGCTCGATCGAGATCGCGGGCGAGAGCCCTTCGATCTGATCGACATCGGGCTTGCCGGCGAGTTCGAGGAACTGGCGGGCGTAGGCGGAGAGGCTTTCGACGTAGCGGCGCTGGCCCTCGGCATAGATGGTGTCGAAGGCGAGCGAGGATTTGCCGGAGCCCGAGAGGCCGGTGATGACCGTGAGCGAATCACGCGGAATCGCGACATCCACGTTCTTGAGATTGTGCTCGCGCGCGCCGCGCACGTGGATGAAGCCGGCCATGATCTCCCCGGGAGAAGGGCTGCGGAAAGGGCGATGATGTTCTTGTGTTGTTCGCGTGTCTATGGCAAAGCCGGGCGGGTTGTGAAGGGCATCTCTGCGCGATGGGGTGGCTTCCGTCCCGGTCCGTCTCTATGGTGGTGCGGGCCGGCGGCTTTTTGAGGATCGGGCGAATGGCGGGCAGCGTCAACAAGGTCATTCTCGTCGGTAATCTCGGCCGGGACCCCGAGGTTAGGACAACGCAGGAGGGCCAGAAGATCGTGCAGCTCTCGCTCGCGACGAGCGAGAGCTGGAACGACCGCGCCTCGGGCGAACGCAAGGAGCGCACCGAGTGGCACCGGGTGGTAATCTTCAACGACCGGCTGGCCGACGTGGCTGAGCGCTTCCTGCGCAAGGGGCGCAAGGTCTATGTCGAGGGCGCGTTGCAGACGCGCAAATGGACCGACCAGTCGGGCCAGGAGAAATACACGACCGAGGTGGTGATCAGCCGTTTCCGCGGGGATCTGACACTGCTCGATTCCGGCGGCGCCCCGGGCGGCGCGGGCGAGGGCGCCGAAGCAAGGAGTACCGGCCCGGCGCGGGCGGCGCGCGGCGCCGGGACCGCCGGGGGAGCCTCCTGGGAGGGCGGCAAGGCCGGCGGGGAGATCGACGACGAGATTCCGTTCTGACCGCTCCGATCGCGCCTGATCCGAGTTATCCGAGGCGCCCTTGAGCGACAGACCCGAGGCGGGCGCGCCGCCGCCCTCGCATCTCGTGCCGGTGACGCTCGAGGAGGAGATGCGCCGCTCCTACCTCGATTATGCGATGTCGGTGATCGTCGCGCGCGCGCTGCCCGACGTGAGGGACGGGCTGAAGCCGGTGCACCGGCGCATCCTTTTTTCCATGCACGAGGCGGGCTACACGGCGGACAAGCCGTACCGGAAGTCCGCGCGCGTGGTGGGCGATGTGATGGGCAAGTACCATCCGCACGGGGATGCGGCGATCTACGACGCGATGGTGCGCATGGCGCAGCCGTTCGCCATGCGGCTCCCGTTGATCGACGGGCAGGGCAATTTCGGCTCGGTGGACGGCGATCCGCCGGCGGCGATGCGCTACACCGAGGTCAGGCTGGCGCGCGCGGCGGGCCTTCTTCTCGAGGATATCGACCGCGAGACGGTGGATTTCCAGCCGAACTACGATGAGAGCGCCGAAGAGCCGCGCGTACTGCCGGCGTGGTTCCCGAACCTCCTGGTCAACGGGGCGAGTGGTATCGCGGTCGGCATGGCGACCAACATTCCGACGCACAATCCGGGCGAGATCGTCGATGCCGCGCTCGCCCTTCTCGCTGATCCCGACGCGCCGCTCGAGGCGTTGCTGCGGCTGGTGCCGGGCCCGGATTTTCCGACCGGGGGCCTCATTCGCGGGCGCGGCGGCATCCGCGCGGCGTACGAAACGGGGCGTGGGGCGATCATCCTGCGTGCCAGGAGCATGATCGAGGAGATCCGGCGCGACCGTCAGGCGATCGTGGTGACCGAGATTCCCTACCAGGTGAACAAGGCGAGCCTGCTCGAACGGATCGCCGAGCTGGTGCGGCACAAGACGATCGAGGGCATCTCCGATCTGCGCGATGAGAGCGACCGCGACGGCATGCGGATCGTGATCGAGCTGAAGCGCGAGGCGACGGCGGAGGTGGTGCTGAACCAGCTCTTCCGGTTCACGCAACTGCAGACGAGCTTCGGCGTGAACATGCTGGCGCTGGACGGCGGGCAGCCACGGTTGATGGGGCTCCGTGACGCGCTCGCGGCCTTCCTCGCCTTTCGCGAGGAGGTGGTGCTGCGGCGCAGCCGTTTCGAGCTGGGGCGCGCGCGAGAGCGGGGGCACTTGCTGGTGGGGCTTGCCATCGCGCTCGGCGACATCGACGCAGTGATCGCGCTGATCCGCGCCAGCCGCGACGGCGCGGCGGCACGGGCGGCGCTGATGGCGCGGGCCTGGTCGGCGGCGGGGCTGGAGCCGCTGCTCGGGTTGATCGAGGATGCCGGGAACCGGATCGATGCCGGCGGCACGGTGCACCTGACCGAGACGCAGGCACGCGGCATCCTGGAGATACGCCTGCAGCGGCTGACCGGGCTCGAGCGCGAGAAGATCGAGGAGGAGCTGAAGGAGGTTTCCGCCCGCATCGGCGAGCTGCTGGCGATCATCGCTTCGCGGCCGCGCCGGCTTGAGGTGGTGCGCGAGGAGCTGGCGGCGGTGCGTGCCGGGATTGCCGCGCCGCGGCAGACCGAGATCGTCGAAGGCGATGCCGAGGCGGACGACGAAAGCCTGATCGAACCCGGCCAGATGGTGGTGACGATCACGCGCGAGGGGTTCATCAAGCGCACTACCCTCGAAACGTTCCGCGCACAGAACCGCGGCGGGCGCGGGCGCAGTGCGGCGACGACGCGCGGGGACGATATCGTCACGCGCAGCTTCAATGCGCATACGCACCAGTGGGTGCTGTTCTTCTCGAGCGGCGGCAAGGTGTTTCGCGAGAAGGTCTGGCGCCTGCCGGAGGCGGGCCCGGGTGCCAAGGGCCGCGCGCTCGTCAACCTGCTGCCCGAGCTTGGCGCCGACGGCGTGACGGCAGTGCTGCCGCTGCCGCAGGAAGAGGCGCTTTGGGAGAACCTCCATCTCGTGTTCGCGACCGCGCGCGGCAATGTGCGGCGCAACCGGCTTTCGGATTTCCGCAATCTGCGCGCAAGCGGGCTGATCGCCATGAAGCTCGACGCGGACGACCGGCTGATCGGCGTTGCCACCTGCCGGGAGGGCGAGGATGTGCTGCTGGCGAGCCGGCTCGGCCGCTGCGTGCGCTTTCCGATCACCGGGGAGACGTTGCGCGTGTTCGCGGGCCGCGAGAGCCCGGGCGTGCGCGGCATCCGCCTTGCGGCCGGCGACGAGGTGATGAGCCTCTCGGTGCTCGCGCATGTGGCCGTGGACGGAGAGGAGCGGGCGGCCTATGTGCGGGTGGCCGGACAACGGCGGCGTGCGCTTTCGGGCGTGGGGGAGGAGGCTCCCGAGGGGGAGGAGGGCGCGCCCGGGATTGCGCTCGCGCCAGAGCGGTACGCCGCGCTGGCCGCGACCGAGGAATTTCTGCTCACGGTGACGGATGCGGGGTTCGGCAAGCGGAGCTCCGCCTACGAGTATCGCACGACCGGGCGGGGCGGGCAGGGGATTGCCAATATCGCCCTCTCGGCACGCAGCGGGCGCGCGGTGGTGGCGAGCTTTCCGGTGCGTGAGGGCGACGATGTGATGCTGGTGACGGATGCCGGGCGACTGATCCGCGTGCCGGCGGACCAGGTGCGCATCACCGGGCGGCAGGCGATGGGGGTGAGGCTGTTCCGCCTCGATAACGGGGAATCCGTGACGAGCGTCTTCCCGGTGGTAGAAGCCGGGGCCGAGGAGGCGGGCGTGGACGAGGGGGGCGATGATCGAAGCCGGCGATGAGTGAACGGGACGGTGCCATGCGCGCCGGCGTCTATCCCGGGACGTTCGATCCGGTGACGAACGGCCATATCGATATCATTGCGCGTGCGGCACGGATTGTTCCGCGGCTCGTGGTCGGGGTTGCGAGCAATATCGGCAAGGCGCCGATCTTTTCGATCGAGGAGCGGGTCGATCTGGTTCGCGCCGAGATCGAGCCGGTGGCTGCGCGAGCCGGAAGCGTGATCGAGGTGAGGCGGTTCGATGGGCTGCTGGTCGCGTTCGCGCGCTCGGTCGAGGCGCGCGTGATCGTGCGGGGCTTACGCGTGGTGGCCGATTTCGACTACGAGTTCCAGATGGCGGGCATGAACTACCGGCTCGACCCCTCGATCGAAACGGTGTTCCTGATGGCGAGTGAGCGGCACCAGTTCATTTCCTCGCGCTTCGTCCGTGAAATTGCCGCATTGGGCGGCGATATTTCCTCTTTCGTACCCCCGCTGGTGCTGGCGCGCATGCTTGCCCGGGTAGGTTCCCGCGGCGGATCGCGGAAGGAGGAGGGATCATGCATCGACGCTCATTGATTGTCGCAACGATCGGAGGACTCATGCCTGCCGCCATAGCCGAGGCCGCGGGGCCCGATCTCACGAACACGGTCTATATGGACCTGACATACGGGCGGGTGGTGATCGCGCTGCGACCGGACTTGGCGCCGAAGAACGTGGCACAGGTGGAAGAGCTGGTGCGCGCGGGCTTCTACAACGGCACGCCGTTCTGGCGGGTGATCGCGGGCTTCATGGCGCAGGGCGGGGATCCGACGGGCACCGGGACGGGGGGCAGCAAGCTGCCGGATCTGCCGGCCGAATTCACCGATCGGGCGGAGTTCCTGCGCGGTACGGTGGGTATGGCGCGCACCAGCGATCCGAACAGCGCCAACAGCCAGTTCTTCATCTGTCTTGCGCCGGCGACGTTCCTCGACGGCAAGTACACCATCATCGGCCAGGTGGTGAAAGGCATGCGCTACGTGGACGAGATCAAGAAGGGCAGCGGCCCGAACGGACGCGTGACGGATCCCGACCGCATCGTCCGCATGGAGATGGCGAGCGGGGCGACGCACTGAGCGTTCAGCGTGGGACGGCCTCGGTCGCGTTCGCACCCGCTGCGAAGAGCGCGAGAGCGTTTTCGCGGAAGATGAGCCGCCGCTCCGCCGGGCCGAGGAAATCCGCGTAGGCCGCGAGATAGGTGAGCGACTGGCGATAGGTGCAGTAGCGCTCGACGTTCGGCATGTCCGAACCCCACGCGAAACGGCCGGGCCCGAAGCGATCAATGAGCTGGCGGACGTGCGCCAGGGCCGCCGTATAGGGGTAATCCAGGCGCCCGCCCCAGGCGATCGGATAGAGGATTTCAGCCGTAACCGGCGCCTCGGTGAGCAGCCGTTCGAGCACCGCAGGGAGCCGGAGCGTGCCGTTCTCTTCGGCGAAGAGCGCGGTCGGGACGCCGTGCACCAGCATGTGGCGGAGCGCGGGATGGCGCTCGACGATGGCGGCGAGGTGGCGCATCTCGTCCTCGTAGCCGCCGATCGGCGAGCGCGCCGAATGCACCGAAAAGATCGGGATGCCTAGCCGCTCGACGGCTTGCCAGAGGGGCGTGAAGGCGGGATCTCCGGGGAGCGTCCGGTAGCCGTTGCGGAAGAGCCCTGTGGTAGTGAAGTAGAGCTCGTGCATGCCAAGGCGCGCCACCTGGGGTTCCAGCCGCGCAAGCTCTTCGTCGCGCCGGGCCCATGCCTCCTCGACGTGAGCAAGCCCGATGAAGCGGCCCGGCCAGGCGGCCGCGGCGGCGGCGAATTCGTCGGCAAGATTGCCGTAGATATGGTCATTCTGCAGGACCGCAGAAGCAATGCCGGCATAGTCCATCTGCCGCACCGCGACCTCGGCCGGTTGCGAGAGATCGGCCATCGAGGGTGGGAGGAACTGCACGTAGCAGGGCTCTCCCTCGTGCTCCCACTCGAAGCGGCCGCAGCGCCCGACGCGAAAGCCCACATCACGCGTGCGCCCGGCCTCGGAAGGGTCCTCCGCAGACCAGAGCGGGCGCGCCGTCGTGGTCGCATGATCGCGGGCGCGGCGATAGGGCTGATCGCCGTGCACGTGCATCGCGCGCTGCTGATGCAGAAGGTGCGTTGCGACATCGGCGAATCCGCAGGCGCCGGCGAACGGGGGAAAGATGTGCGCATGCACGTCGATGATGTCGAACTCCACGCTCTCTGTCCTCCTCAATCCGATTTCGGGTCCAGCCGCTCGCGGAGCCAGTCGCCCAGCATGTTGAAGGCCAGCACCTCACTCATCCCCTTATTTTCCTTGGGACACAAAAGAATCGGGCGACCATAGGGGCGATTCCGGAAAGAATTGCACGACCGCGACCGGCGGCATATCCTTGCGAATTCGCCAAGCGGACTTCCAA
>JAKAWQ010000166.1 GCA_021816925.1 Pseudomonadota bacterium | reverse complement strand
ACGGCGGCACTCGGACAGCAGCGCACCTGCGAGGTCAGTAAGGCCGAGCACGCCATCCAGTTCTCGGTGGACCAGGATGCCAGCATCGGAGGTGATGCGGCTGCCATGGAATTCCAGCCTCAGGCGGCGGTCGAAGTCGACCCGCAGAGAGCCATCATCCGATTCACCCGCCGGGTGTCCCATGAACCTGCCACCATGACAAATACAACCCGTTGATGTTTATAGCAGACTCGGAAGTTTCGTACAACTATTATGTTATGTCGTCGTTCATCCGGGACATCCGGGCTCAGTGTGGAGATTGCACCGCCATGAGCGCAAAAAAGAAAGTCACCGTCTGTGAAGTCGGTCCTCGCGACGGGTTGCAGATCGCCCACGGCATTATGCCGACCCCTGCCAAGATCCGCTGGATCACCGCGATTGCGGCCGCCGGCGTGCCCGCAATCGAGGTCGGAAGCTTCGTCCCCCCGAAGCTCGTACCCCAGATGGCTGACACCGACGCGATCGTCCGCCACGCCGTGGCGATCCCCGGGCTCACCGTCGTCGCACTCGTGCCCAATCTCCGCGGCGCCCAGAATGCCTATGCCGCCGGCACCCACCGCATCACCATCCCCGTCTCGGTGAGCGAGGGCCATAGCCGCGCCAATCTCAACCGCTCGCCGGCGGAACAGATCGCCGAAGTTGGCCGCATCGTCGCCTGGGTCAGAAGGCAACCGCGCGGGATGGAGATCGAGGCCGGCTGCTCGACGGCGTTCGGCTGCTCGATCGACGGAGCGGTGCCGATCGCCAAAGTTGTCGCGGTAGCAACGGGCCTCGCCGAAGCCGGCGTTGAGTCAGTGGCGCTCGCCGACACCGTGGGTTACGCCCATCCGGCGCAGATCCACGAAACCGTACGCGCCGTACGCGCCGCGATCGGCCCGAAGCTCGAAGGTCTGCACCTGCACGACACCATGGGGCTCGGCCTCGCTAACGCGCTCGCCGGCCTCGAAGAAGGGATACGCAGTTTCGACGCCGCGCTCGCCGGGCTCGGCGGCTGCCCCTTTGCCCCCGGCGCCTCGGGGAACATCGTCACGGAAGACCTCGTGTTCATGCTGGAAAGCATGGGGTTCTCAACCGGCATCGATCTCGCCCGACTGATCGCCGCACGCACGGCTTTGCACGAAGGCCTGCCGGACGAGCCGCTACACGGCCAAGTGCCGAAGGCCGGCATCCCGAAGACCTTCCGCGCGGCCGCCTGATCCGGCCCGCTCGGCCATGACGACCGTCCCCGTACCGCTGGCCGGAATTCGCGTCATCGAATTCACGCACATGATCATGGGGCCGACTGCCGGCCTCATCCTCGCCGACCTTGGCGCGGACGTGATCAAGGTCGAGCCGCGCCCCGAAGGGGACAACACACGTCGCCTGACCGGCTCTGGCGCCGGCTTCTTCGTGATGTTCAACCGAAACAAACGTAGTCTCGCGGTTGATCTCAAGCGGCCCGAAGGGATCGCGCTGGTGCGCCGGCTGCTTGCCGGAGCGGATGTGCTGATCGAGAATTTCCGGCCCGGTGCTCTTGAAAAGCTCGGCCTCGGCTATGCCGCGCTGGCGGCTGCCAACCCACGCCTCATCTATTGCTCCTGCAAGGGGTTCCTTCCCGGCCCGTATGAGAACCGCACGGCGCTCGATGAAGTGGTGCAGGTGATGGGCGGACTTGCCTACATGACCGGCCTGCCCGATCGGCCGCTGCGCGCCGGCACCTCGGTGAATGACATCATGGGCGGCATGTTCGGCGTCATCGGCATTCTCGCCGCCCTCCACGAACGCCAAAGAACCGGGCACGGCCGGCACGTGCAGTCGGCGTTGTTCGAGAACACGGCCCTGCTGATGGGCCAGCACATGGCGCAGATCGCTGTGACCGGGATCGAACCGCGCCCGATGAGCCTGCGCGATCCCGCTTGGCCGGTTTACGACATCTTCGAAACGGCCGATGGCGGACAGGTTTTTATTGGTGCCGTCACCGGCGGGCAATGGCAGGTTCTGTGCGAGACCTTCGGGCTGGCCGACCTTGCCGCCGACCCCACGCTCGCCACCCAGGCCGCGCGCGTCGCCGCGAGGAACCGCACCATGCCGCGCATCGCCGCGGCGTTGCGTACCTACACCCGCGCCGATCTCATGCGCCGCTGCGAAGAGACCGGCCTGCCCTTCGCGCCGATCGGCAAGCCCGCAGACCTGTTCGAAGATCCGCACCTCAAATCCTCGGGCGGGCTCCTCGAGGTAAAATTGCCCGATGGCTCATCGAGCAGGCTTCCGACGCTTCCGCTTGCCCTGGACGGCGCCCACTGTGCGCTCCGGCGCAACCCACCGGGTGTCGGCGAACACGACACCGAGATCGCCCGCGAACTCGGCATCGGCGACACCGACATCGCAGCGCTCCGGGACTCGGGCATCCTGCTCTGAACCGCGGCTGGGAGGCACGGCGCGATCCATGCCCCCGCCGGATCCTGCCGCTCTAGACCCTATGTCCGCTGAGTGATCGGCGGCCCGTTCCCTGGCATGCAAGTGTCGAGGGTTGTACCGGGTGATCGGCGCAGAGCCTCATGCATGGGGAGCGCGCCTAATGGAAGCTATCACGTTTGTCGGCTTGGACGTACACAAAGCGGCGGTTTCGGTAGCGGTGGCCGAGAGCGGCCGTGGCGGGGAGGTTCGGCAGATCGGGGTGTTTGCGAACTGCACGGAGGTTCTGAGGAAGATGACGGCTCGATTAGGACGTGTCGTCAAATAGGGTGACGCTGGCGCGGTGGGTCCAGAATGCAACACCTCTGCGCAAATCGGCGCGTGGTGACGAGGTGGCGGATTGAACTAAACCGGTTTGCCAATGAGTGGCGCTCGATTTT
>JAKAWQ010000165.1 GCA_021816925.1 Pseudomonadota bacterium | reverse complement strand
AGCCAGGCAAAACCGCTCGAAGCTCGCCCCAACGGCCTGCCAAGCCTCCTCAATCCCCGGCGCGACAACCCCCCCGGTACGATATCCTTCCTCATGGCGTTGCTCTCCTTCGTGGATTCGGCACCCCGAGCCTAGCGGCTCAAGGCGGGCAACGCCGCCTCCCTATTTCAACATTCGCCGGGACATTCCCGAGCATGAGCGGCGGGATCGGTGAGCTGATCAAACCGCCGCCGCAAGGCGCCGGCCGTGGTCTCAGCGTAGAGCCGCGTGGTGGTAATGCTTTCGTGGCCGAGGAAGCGCTGCAAATCGGTGATGTCCATGCCCAGGGCGAGCAGCCGTGTGGCGACGGTGTGCCGCAGCAGATGGGGATCGACCCGTTTGCTGATGCCGGCGGCGCGGGCGACCTCGCGCACGATCTGGCCGACGCGCTGGCGCGTCAGGACGTGGGGCACTGGGCCGGAGCCTTGCTGGCGGCTGGCAAACAGCGGTCCTGCGCGACGCGTGCCGATATGGAGCCGGAGCAGCTGGGCCAGCTCGCGCCGGACCGGCGCCTCCCGCCGCTTGCCGCCCTTGCCCGCGCGGATCGTAACGACCCGTTCGGCGAGGCTGACATCCTCGACGCGCAAATGCACCAGATCGGAAGCGCGCGCCGGTTTCCAACAGGGTCTGAAGCATCAGCCCGGTGCGACCGCCCCGGGTGTAGGCATGATCGAGGAAGCGCAGTTCCTCCTCGACGCTCAGCCGATCTACGCCATGGCGGCGTTCCGGCGGCGCGTGCAGGTCCGCGCGCTGCCGGGCGGCTTTGAACACGGCCTTGCTCTGGGCGTAGTCGAAGCCCTCACGAACGAGAATGGCGGCGATCGCCGCGGCGGCCCGTTGCAGGGAAGCCATGCGCCAGTTTGCTCGGCCGCCTTCGGAGTGCAAGCTGGAACCCGCGGCACCGGCTGCGGCCCGGAAGATCTGGACCGTCAAGGACGCCGGACTTGCTCGAGCTTTCCACTCCGGCAGTTGTGGGAAGCTCACTTTGCCGTCCGGAGGTGACGATGCGCATCAGGATTCTGCTTGAGATCACCGACAATGGCGACGCCACGGGCGCGGTCGAGGATTTGGCAAGCTTCGAGAAGGCGACGGAGCGCCCGGAGGGATCTCGGTCTGTCGATAGCCGAAGCCAAGAAAGTGCTGATCGCGGTCCAGCAACGGGTGGTTGCGCAACAGGTAGCGGACTGGTCCCAGCAGCACCGCCGTTGCGGCGCCTGCGGCCAGCCGCGCCGCATCAAGGGCAGCAACCGTGCCGTGTTCCGGACCCTCTATGGCGATGTCAGTCTCCGCAGCGTGCGCTTGCACCGGGGTCCCTGCCAGAACGGCAGCGGTCCGGCGACAGTCTCGCCGCTGCGCGAGTTCATCCCCGACCATGTCGCGCCGGAGCGGCTGTACCTCGAAGCGAAGTGGGCCTCGCTCGTGCCATATGCCGCGGCCGCCGAACTCTTGGCTGACGTGCTGCCCGTGGGCTCCGGGGCCAACGCGACCACAATCCGCCAGCACACTCTGCGGATGGCGGAGCGCGCCGAGAGCGAACTCGCGGAAGAGCGGGTCTCGTTCGTCGATGGTTGCCCCGCAGAATGGCAGCGACTGCCGATTCCGGAAGGCCGCATCGTGGTCGGCTTGGACGGCGGTTACGTCCGAAACTGGGAAGACAGGAAGAGCAATTTCGAAGTTATTGTCGGGCAATCCATCGCCCAGGATCGAGCGCCGCGCTACCTCGGACTGGTACATGGCTACGACCGTAAACCGAAACGCCGGCTGTTCGAGGTGCTACGCGAGCAGGGTCTACAGGCGAACCAGGAGCTGACTTTCCTGACCGACGGCGGAGAGGAGATCGTCGCGCTGACCGAGCGGATCAGCCCTGAGGCCGAGCATGTCCTCGACTGGTTTCATATCACCATGCGTCTGACGGTTTTATGCCAGTACGCCCGCGGCGTTGCGCAACATGATAAGGAGGTGGCCGAAACCCTATTGCACGCCCTGGAGCGGATCAAATGGTTGCTCTGGCACGGCAATACATATCGCGCCACGCCGGCGACCGGCTTTTTCGTCGATGACGTCGGCTGCCTGGCCTTGGAATACCCGCACATCGGCAAGTTCAAGCGAGCGGCTTATGAGTTCGCGGTCTACATCGCCGCCAATACCCGAAGCCTCATCAACTACGGTGAGAGGTTCCGTGCCGGCGAGCGCATCTCATCGTGTCTCGCCGAGTCGACCGTGAACGCGGTCATCAGCAAGCGCTTTGCCAAGCGCCAGCAGATGCAGTGGACGCCGCTCGGCGCCCACCTGCTGCTGCAAACCCGCGTCCGGACCCTGGACGGCACGCTCCGGGCGATGTTCGCGCTGTGGTTCCCTGGCCTCGCCAATGACAACAACCCTGCCGCGGAGCAGAGCGCGGCATGACGCCCCTAGAATCCTCATGCTTCCCATCCACTGGCATCAGCCCGACGGCAAGCCGGTGCCAATGGCCGAACGGCGCGGCGTGCCGCCGGAATGGTGGGAGGCGAGCGGCTTCTGCACCCGTTACGCACCGTCACCAGGGTCGGTGCCCAGACAGCAAACCCACTGGCGTGTCACCCATGAGGATGACGGCTGCGGCGATGGTGCCGAAGTGGAGGAGCCAGCCACGCTGACCAGCGAGAATGGGCCGGCACCGAGCGGGCGAGTTCAGGCTCCCCGCCTTCCGCTGCAATCAGCGTGGGCATGACCCGTTGTTAACGGCGGCGAGAATGCGCGTGATTCCGGCGCGCCTTTGCTGCGGTGAATGAGCGATGCCTTGATTCGCGGTGCGTTGACTTTTGCTGCTGGTGGGCGTTCGGAAAGGCTGGATGAGCGCCGG
>JAKAWQ010000164.1 GCA_021816925.1 Pseudomonadota bacterium | reverse complement strand
ACCCGGCCGTGCGCGGCAATCCCATGCGGCCGACATTGTTCATCACCGAGCAGCCGATCTGCACGATCGGGCCCTCCTTGCCGATCGAGGCGCCGCAGAGGAATCCGGCCAGCGTCAGGGAAAGCTTCCCGATCGCGATGCGCCAGGAAAGCAGCCGGTCCACCTGCCGCGGATTAGGCATGCGCAACCCGGCCATGGCCTGGGGAATGCCGCTGCCTTGCGCCCCCGGAAAGACGTTGCGGGTCACGAACACGATGGCGCCAAGGCCGGCCGGACAGACGAGGAAGGGGAGCCACGGCCGCGCCCTGTCCATTCTCGTGAAGGCGTTGGTTGCCCAGGTGATGCCGATGCTGAAGACGGCGGCGATCAGCCCGACCACCAGAGCGGCGATCACGAACATCATCACCTGCCGGCGGTGCAGCCACCTTTTCGTGTGAATGAGGCCCCAGGGGCTCCGCCACGGCCAACGCGCCAAACGCCGCCTGGCGCACTGCACTTGGCCGACCGCGCCCTCTCTATCGTTCATGCGAAGCAGCCACCCCCGCTGCGGCGGTGACACTTCTCCGCCCGTACACCAAGAGGGCTTCGGACCGAATCGCCGAGCGATCCGCCGCAGCCACCAAATTGACCGCCTAAGCAACCTTAGACTGCGTTCGCCGCTTCAATCAATTGTCTGGAAAGAAACTTACCGCCGGTCATGCGGCGAGTAGGGTGACTTGGACGTCGTAGCCGATCCTGCGTCGCGGGGCCGGGGACGAAGCTGCCGCGGACGAGGCCATGCGCCAGCAGATCGGCCAGCGATGTCGCGTCGTTGGTGTCGTTCTTGCGGCCCGGCACGTTCTTGACGTGCGCGGCATTGGCCAGCGTCAGCGCAACAGTGCCGTCGCTGAGGATCCCCCTCCGCCGCAATCCGTTTCAATGGTCGTGCGAGGCCCGCCATCCGAGTAGCCCCGACAACCATCGGCGCAGCGCCCGGAAACGGCGCTGCACCAGCCAACGGGCACGCCCCGAGCCGAGATGCAGGCCGCTCGACATCCGCACGAACAACGACCCGACCCGCGCCAGGGTCCAGAACCGGAGCTCGAGTGCGGCGCGGTGCACGCGCGCAAACCATCGCACCTTGAGGAGGGTCGGCGCGCAAGCCTGGTAGATCCAGACGACGATCAGCGTCGCCACGCCTTTGCCGAGCACCTCCACCGTCACCGCCGCCTGGAAAAACCCTCGCGCCAGCAGCACCGCGGCATAGACCTCGAAGAGATGCGAAACAATCTCAGGAACGAGAAACAGCGGCAGTGCATAGCTAACCGGCAGACGGGCGATGCGCAGACGCAAAATTCGCATGAACCGCAGCCGGTTGATCTCGCCCAACAGGGACTTCGCCCCCGCCCAAAGGACGTCCTCGGTGATGACGATCACCAACGCGAACGGCAGCAGTGCCGCGTCGAGCAACCGGCGCCACCTCCGGCGAGGATGCACCGCGATGATCAAGGACGCCCCATCCGATGCTACCGCGCTGGCAGGGCCACGCGCTTCTGCCCCCTGCAACGCATTGCGGCCCGTTCCCCTATCCGCCCTGGCGGCCTTTCAGCCGGTCCAACAAACTATTGTAAAGGAACGTAACCGCGCAATCGTGGCGGCATCAGGGCAGGCACGTCCCTTCTGCCTTGCCGAGCCATAGCGAGACAATGGTCCCACGCTGCGGATCGCTCAAAAGATCAAGGTATCCGCCGCACCGGCTCACGTAGGCTTCGGCAACGGAGAGCCCAAGCCCGGCTGCCGGCGGTCGCGTCGTGAAGAACGGCTCGCGCGCCCGGGCAGCAACCACGGGAGCCATCCCGGGGCCATCGTCGGTCACCGAGAGCATCAGCATGGCTCGGCCTTCCCTCTGAAGACGCTCGAGTCGCACGCCGACATGCCCCGCCGATCCCACGGCCGCCCGGGCATTGAGCAACAAGGCAGTGAGCGCGGTGCGGAGCGCGTCCGGATCGCCCACGAGCGGCGCCGGCGTCGGGGGTACCTCGATCGTGAGGGTGGTCCCCTCATCCAGAAGAGGCTGCATCCAGGACCTTGCAGCGACGAGCCAGCCGGCAAGATCAAACCGCAGGTCGCCGCCGGGCCGCGAGCGTGCAATGCTGACGATGGCCTCGGCAAGTGCCTCGGCTCCCGCCGCCGCCTCGCGCAGACGTTGCAACCGCTGCTTGCTCAGCGGGCTGGCGGCGTCGGCGGAGAGCAGCGCCAGCGTGCCATCGATCACCGCCCGGAAGTTGTTCAGCCGGTGCGCTGCCTCGCCGCTGATACTACTGAGGGCGGCCAGACGCCCCGCGAGGGCGCGCCATTCCGCGGCGTCACGCATCCGCGAGCCCGGTTGCTCACGTTCAGCCATCTGCCTACGCTCGTTCCGCCCTGTATCTTGCCGACGAGTCCCGCAAGGCAAACACGCCCCCCGCCCTCAAGCCCCAGCATCGCCGGCGCACTCGATCCGACCGGAGGCGACAGCATCAATCTTCGCACCGCCGAGCGCGGCGGGCAACCCAAGGTTGCGGCTGCCTTCCCGTTGCCCGCTCGGCTCAGTTCTGCAGCTGATTCTGGCCCGGCGGCCGCTGTGGTCGCTCACGGGGCGGCGGAGCAGGATGTGGCGGTGGACGGGCCACCGCAGGCCGCGGCGGCCCCGAAGGCGGGTGATACGGCTCCGCCGCGGGAGGGTGAACGACCACCGGGTGGTAGGATTGCGCGGCCGGCGCATTCGGCCGTTCCGGCGGCGGGGGCGCATGCACCACCGCAGGCCGCGGCGGCCCCGAAGGCGGGTGATACGGCTCCGCCGCGGGAGGGTGAACGACCACCGGGTGGTAGGATTGCGCGGCCGGCGCATTCGGCCGTTCCGGCGGCGGGGGCGCATGCAC
>JAKAWQ010000163.1 GCA_021816925.1 Pseudomonadota bacterium | reverse complement strand
CGAGCGCCACTCATTGGCAAACCGGTTTAGTTCAATCCGCCACCTCGTCACCACGCGCCGATTTGCGCAGAGGTGTTGCATTCTGGACCCACCGCGCCAGCGTCACCCTATTTGACGACACGCCCTAAAGCCCAGCATAAGCAAAATTTTCTTGGAGCCGGACACGCCTGCCGCCACTCTCAGCCGATGCCTCTCCCGCGCCTTTCTACGAGCCCCCCACTTCATCTCCGCCGCGTTGCGCTCGCGGTCGGCACGGTGCAGGTCGTTTCCTGGGGCGTCAGCTTCTATCTGCCGGCCATAATCGCTACGCCCGCCGCGGCAAGCCTCGGCATCTCCCGCGTCGGCATCGTCGGCGGCTTTTCCTGGGCCCTCCTCGCCGCCGGGCTTCTCGCCCCGCGGGTCGGCCGCCGCATCGACCGGATGGGCGGGCGCGTGATCCTGGCAGCCAGCACGCTCATCATCGCAACCGGCCTCGCCATCCTCGCATCCGCGCCCGATCTTGCCCTCTGGTATCTCGGCTGGACCGTTGTGGGCGCCGGCATGGCAGCCGGGCTCTATGACGCCGCCTTCGCCACCGTCGGCCGCCTTTTCGGTACCGAAGCCGGCCCGGCCATCACCGGCATCACGCTCATCGCCGGCTTCGCGAGCACAATCTTCTGGCCCCTCGGCGCGACCCTCCTTCCCGCCATCGGCTGGCGTGGCCTCCTCGACCTCTATGCCGGCCTCGAGCTCGCGGTGAATCTCCCGCTCGTTCTCCTCTTCGTCCCGGCCGCGACCGAACCGCCCGCCGCGCCGGCACCGTCCGGCGCCACATCAACCGAAGCGGCCGGGGCTGCCCGACCCGGACGCGTGAAGGCGCTCGCCTGCCTTTCAATCTTTTTCACCGTGCGCTGGCTCATCACCTCGGCGATCGCGGTCTTCATCTTGCCGTTGCTTTCGGGCGTCGGCCTCTCGCGCGGCCAAGGGGTGTTGGTGGCGGCGCTGTTCGGCCCAAGCCAAGTCACGGGGCGCATCCTCGACTGGGCCCTCTCCGAACGGATCGGACTTCTAACCCGCGCGCGCATCGGCGCGGCTCTCCTCCCGGCGGGCGTTCTGGTGCTGGCGCTGCACGGCCCCGCAGCCGCCTTCGCCATATGCTACGGCATGAGCAACGGCATCCTCACGATCAACCGCGGCACGCTGCCGCTCGCGATCTTTGGCCCGGAAGGCTACGCAACCTTGCTCGGCTGGCTTGCCATGCCGGTGCTGCTCGCGCAGGCGGCCGCGCCGACACTCGCCGCGCCGGTCGTGACGGCCCTTGCCCCGCGATCAGTCTTCCTCCTCGCCGGCGTGCTCGGCGGGGCCGCGGGGCTCCTGCTCCTGGTGCTCCGCCTCAACCCGGATTTGCCGAAGCGCTCCCGCCAAGGCAAGGATTCCTCGCGATGAACGAGGTAGGCCCTCGATTGCCCGCCTTCACGTGGCCCTCGCCGGGTACGGCGCGCGGCCTTCCGTGCCCGCAATGCGGCGCCCCCGGCGCCAAACCCGTGCTGGTCTCGGTCGGCTGACGCACCGAGGAGAAGCCCGACCGCCGCAACGACGTGCTCGCCTGCCCCGCCTGCGGCGCCGCCTTCTATGACAATCTCGCTCCCCCGACTACACCGATGCCAACATCGCCGCAGCCGGCCGCGCCGAGTTCTACCTCCAGCAAGGAACCGGCCTCTGGCACAGCGCCGGCCTGCTCGCGCGCCTCGGCAAGCCGCCGGGCACGCGCTCTGTCTCGAGGTCGGGTGCGGGCTCGGCTTCGGGCTTGACCTCGCCATCCACGGCCTCGGCTGGAAGGCGCGAGGCTTCGACCCTTCGCCGATCGCGAAGATCGGCCGGACCCGGCTCAGGCTGCCGATCACGCCGGCCTACTTCACCAGCACCGCACCCGCCAGCATCGACGTCGCGATGGCGGCTGAAGTCATCGAGCACATCCCATCGCCGCGTCAGTTCCTCGCGCGCTTGGCCGATGCTCTCGCGCCCGAGGGCATTCTCGTGCTCCCCACCCCGGACGCCGCCGCCATTCGCCCGGAAACCTCCCGCCTGTTGCGCGAATCGGGCTTCACTCACGCAACCGTCGAGCGGGACTCCCATTCGCTGATCGCCTTCGCCGGCCGCGCGCCGCCACCGTCCCGTCCGCCCGCTCTTCGCCGCCGCCGCGGAGGCGGCAGCGGCGCTGCGCCGCGCGCTTGCCGAACGGATGCTAGAAGACGGCGAGACGGAGGATTTCGGCTGGGTTGCCGCCGCCGAGACGCTGCTCTCTGATGCCAAGGCAAGCGCAGCTGACCTCCCGGCCCGGCTCGCTTTGCTTCCCGCCGCACCCGGAGCGGACGGAACGGAGCGCCGGCGCGACATCGTCCGTTGTGCCTTTACGGGCCTCGTCACTGTCGGCCGCTATCGGCTCGCGCGCAGGCTCTCTGCCGCCGAGACGCGCGATCGCGAAACCGAGACCTCGCTGGCACCCGGCCCGCTTTCGGCGAGCCGGCGAGACATGCTGTTCGGCCAAGCCATGCTCAAGCTGCAAGCAGGCGGCGATCCCGCCAGCGCCCGCCCGCTCTTCGCCCGCGTGTGCGCAGCCCTGGCGGCGGAAGGCCCTCCCGTGCCCGACCTCTTCTGGGCGAGCCTGCGCAGCGAGGCGCTGGCCGTCGAGCGTCGGGAAGGCGCAGGTGCAGCCCGTGCGCCGCTCGTCTCATCGCTCGCATCGCTTGGCCGTGCCGCCTCGGAAGCCCACAGGATCTCGCCGCGCGGCTCCGCACCTGATAGGCCGCCAGCCTCACGACTCCCTCATTTTCACACCGCCCCGAAAGCCTCGGCGAAGACGGGCAGCGGGGCGAGCATATCGGCGAATTTCTCGACCAGTGGCAGCAGCCGTTGCTCCGGCATGGTC